>NZ_JBIPCS010000007.1:0-322095 GCF_044005985.1 Flavobacterium sp. FlaQc-49
GCACGAACAAAGTAAAGTTGAAATGAGAACTTATAAAACAAAAAACACCTGCAAAAACGTTTTTGCAGGTGTTTAATTAAAATATTTTTATCTAATAATCTGTATCGATTATTTAGGACTAGTCAAGTTTCTGATTACCAGATTTTAACTCGTTTGTCCGGGTCAACATACATTTTATCCCCTTTCTTAATTCCGAAAGCATCATAAAAAGCATCTACATTCTGAATTGGCACATACGCTCTGTACATTCCAGGAGAGTGCGGATCTGTTTTCACCTGACTTTTGATTGCTTCGTCTCTTGATTTTGTTCTCCAAACAGTAGCCCAAGAAATAAAGAAACGTTGCTCCGGTGTAAATCCATCAATTAAACCAGGATTTCCGTTTGCTTTTAAATACAATTGTAATCCATCGTAAGCAGCGTTTATTCCACCTAAATCTCCAATATTCTCGCCTAAAGTAAATTTACCATCTACGTGAATTCCAGGTAACGGCTCTAAAGCACTGTATTGTGCTGCAAGTGCCCCACCAAGTGCTGTAAATTGTTTCAAGTCATCAGCAGTCCACCAGTCAACTAAATTTCCGTCAGCGTTGTAACGAGCACCTGAATCATCAAATCCGTGTGAAATTTCGTGACCAATTACCGCTCCGATTCCACCATAATTTACTGCTTCATCAGCTTGGTAGTTGTAAAATGGAGGTTGCAGAATAGCTGCAGGGAAAACAATTTCGTTATAAGAAGGATTAAAATAAGCATTTACCGTTTGTGGAGACATTCCCCATTCTGTTTTGTCAACCGGTTTGCCCAATTTAGCTAAATCTTCTTTGAAATCCCATTTAGAGAACGTTTGCATGTTAGAGAAATACGTTCCTCCTTCAGCAACATTTTTAATTGTCAAAGCCGAATAATCTTTCCATTTGTCCGGATAACCAATTTTAACGGTAAGTTTCTTCAATTTTTCAATTGCTTTTACTTTTGTCTCAGCCGACATCCATGCCAAAGCATTGATTCTGTTTTCGTATGCCAAAATCACATTTTGGATCATTTTCTGCGCTTTCACTTTTGCTTCAGCAGGAAATAATTTTTCAACATATAATTTCCCTAACGCTTCTCCAACAGTATTATTAACTACCTGCAAAGCTCTTTCTTCACGTGGACGTTGTTTTAACGTTCCGGTTAATGTTTTTCCGTAGAAATCAAAATTAGCATTTTCGATATCAGTCGATAACAAAGAAGCTGATCCGTTAAGAACAGACCATTTTAGGTATTCTTTCCACTCTTCTACTTTTTTTGCTGTAAAAATCTTTTCCAGATCGGCCATGTAACGGGGTTGAGTTACAATAACAGTATCAACTTTTGCCATTCCGATTCCGGCAAAATATTTATCCCATTGAATAGAAGGAACTGTCTTTTTTAAATCCGCAACAGCAGTTGGGTTGTATTGTTTTCTGCGGTCTCTGCGTTCTACACGATCTAATCTTGGTGCAGACATAGCGGTTTCTAAAGCTAAAATCTGAGCTGCACTTTGTTTTGCTTTTGCAGGAGACTCGCCAATAAACTGCATCATTCTGGCAATATGAAGTTCATATTTCGCACGTTTTTCTTTAGAATCTTTATCATCAGCATTGTAGTAATCTTTATCCGATAAACCTAAGCGTCCTGGACCCATACTTACCGAATTCACATTACTGTTTTTCGCATCAGCACTAACTCCAACTCCAAAAAAACCAACACCACCCTGAGGCTCCATTTCGATAAGGAAATTTTGTAAATCCGCTACGTTTTTAATAGCCTCAATTTTCTTTAAAATAGGCTCAATCGGTTTTATACCTTGTTTGTTTCTTCCAACAGTATCTAAAATAGAATTGTATAAAGCAATTGCCTTACCTTGATCTGTGTTTGATTTGTACTTTGGATCTTTCGAAGCTTCTTTTAATATAGCAAGCGAATTATCATCCGTTCTTTGTCTCAATTCGTTAAAACTTCCCCATGAATTTCTGTCACTAGGAATTTCCGTTTTGTCTAACCAACTTCCGTTTACGTAGCGAAAAAAATCTTCACTTGGACTAATTTTGGTATTCATGTACGAAACATTGATACCCGGTTCCTTTGGTTTTGCATCCTGAGCCTGCGCAGCTAAAAATGTAAACATTGCAGAAACAACACAAAACATAGGCTTGTTTAGCTGTTTAATCATTATAATTTATTATTTAAGGTTTAACACAAACATATTGTTATTATTTCAAACTTTATGTTAAAATTGAACAATAATCTGCCACAGCTTTTTTAATGCAAATATTTCATCACAATAAGCTAAAAATTTCATGAATATATATTCCCTTTTTTACCTTCTATTTGAAATTGTTTTTGGAATATTTACCAAACCAATTCAAACAAAAGTGAAAGCAAGAATACAAGCCGCATTATCCGGTAGAGTTGAAGCTATCGGACTACCAATTCTCGCCTTATGTTGGGTAAGTTTCTTTTGGGGAACTACTTGGCTGGCCTCAAAAGAAGGTGTAAAACATATGCCTGCTTTACAACTGGCAACCATTCGTCAGTTTTTAGGAGGGATACTCTATGTTGGTTATTTCTTATATAAAAAAGAACCTTGGCCCAAAGGCAAACAATGGACAACGATTTTGATCCTGGCCATCTTAAATTTTGTTTGCAGTAATGGTTTAAGTACCTGGGGAGTAAAATACATAAGCAGCGGACTTGGCGCCATCATCGGTGCGATCTTCCCGATTTGGATTGTTGTGATTTGTTTTTTTAAAGGGGAGCGAATAGCAAAACTGGCCGTAACCGGACTTTTAATTTGTTTTGGGGGAATCTGTATTATTTTTATGGATCATTTGGGTGATTTTTTGCGACCGGATTTTCAATTTGGAATCTTTCTGTCTGTCGCATCAACCATTACGTGGGCTTTCGGGATTTTACATACCAAGAAAAAAGCAGCCAGTTTTAATCCCTATTTTAGTTTGGGATTACAAATGCTGATTTCAAGTTTTATCCTTTTGAGTGTAACAGAGCTTTCCGGAATTAATATCCCTTACAGTCAAATACCAACAACTTCCTGGTGGGCGATTGCCTATTTGGTAATCATTGGTTCTGTATTAACTTTTATTGCTTTTATATATTCTTTGCAACATCTTCCAACTGAAGTTAGCAGCATTTATGCGTATATCAATCCGGTTGTAGCTATTTTATTAGGCTCCTTTATTTTTGGGGAAATGCTTACACAGGCCATTACAATTGGAGTAATCGTAACATTGATAGGACTGTATCTCGTAAACAAATCGATTCGAAAATTAAAAAAATAATATAAAATAGTACATCACCAAAGTTAAAAAAACAAGGAATAAGGGTTTTAAAAACTGCTTTTTGTATTTTTGCGCCAAATCAAGTTTATGAAATCCTTACTTTACAAATACCGCAAATTCTTTATCGTATTAACTGTATTTTCTGTTATAACTCTTTCTTTGTTTTATTCTGCTTTAAAACCGCAAAAAACATTACCGATTTACAATCCCGCCGATGTAAATCCGGAAATGGTCGACAGTACGGTTCAATACAAAAGTAAGTACCACACCATTGCCGATTTCTCTTTTGTAAACCAAAACGGAGATACTATCACACAGAAAAACTATGAAGGTAAAGTATATGTAGCCGATTTTTTCTTTACAACTTGTGGTTCTATCTGTCCTAAAATGACAACCAATCTGGCCGATGTTCAAAAGGCCGTTCTGAATAATCCAAAAGTGATGTTATTGTCTCATACTGTTTTTCCTGAAGTGGACAGCATTCCTGTTTTAAAGGCTTACGCCATAAAACATGGTGTAGTAGACAGCAAATGGAATTTGGTAACCGGAGACAAAAAAGAGATTTACACCATGGCCAGAAAATCCTATCTGGCAGTAAAATTAGGCAGACCCGATCAACTATACGATATGGTTCATACTGAGAATTTTGTTTTGGTAGATCAAAAACGCCGCGTTAGAGGTTTCTACGACGGAACCAATAAAGAAGATGTAAAACGTCTGATAGAAGACATCAATTTCCTTTGCGAAGAGTAAAATCTCTCAATTTTTAGAAACATTTAGCATTTGTGTAAGCATTAAACGCCATTAAATACAGAATAATTACCTATTTTTGCAATCTAAATTCAATCTAAATAAGCTTGCAAAATACTATCCACACTCTGAAAAAAGGCGAGAAAGCCATTATCAAAGATTTTGATATCGATGTTATTCCTCTCAAATTATTAGAAATGGGTTGTTTGCCGGGCAGCATAGTAGAATTACTTCAGATTGCCCCTTTTGGAGATCCTTTGTACTTGGACATTAATGGTTCTCATGTGGCTATTCGCATAGAAACTGCTCGTGAAATTGAAGTTGAACTTATCAAAACCAATTTGTAATGAGTGTTCAAAATATCAATGTTGCCCTTATTGGGAATCCAAATACAGGAAAAACTTCAGTATTCAATCAACTTACCGGACTAAACCAACACGTTGGGAACTATCCGGGAATTACCGTTGAGAAAAAAATGGGTTTCTGCAAACTGTCTCAAAACATCAAAGCAAACATACTGGATCTTCCAGGAACGTATAGTCTGAACGCAAGTTCTATGGATGAAAGTGTTGTGATTGAGCTTTTGCTTAACAAAAACGACAAATTATATCCCGATGTTGCCATTGTTATTACGGATGTAGAGAATTTAAAACGAAATCTCCTTATTTATACCCAAATAAAAGACCTTGAAATTCCAACGATATTAGTCATCAACATGGCCGATCGTATGGAAACAAAAGGAATTACGCTTGACATTCCGCTACTTGAAGCGCAACTTAAGACTAAAATTGCTTTGGTTAGTTCGCGCAAAGGGCACGGAATTGATGCATTAAAAGAATTAATTGTTTCGTACAAAACACTTCCAACAGAACCTTGCCTGAATGCATCGGTTATGGATAAAGCTTATTTTGAAAGCTTACAACAGGCATTCCCGAATCAATTGTTATATAAATTGTGGCTGGTTATTACCCAGGATGTAAACTTTTCGAATTTAGATCGACATGAAATTCGCAATACGTTTACAAAATCACATTCTGAATTAAAACGTCTGCAGCAGCAGGAAACCATAAAACGTTATCAATTTATAAATAATGTTTTAAAAGAAGGATTGAAAGTCGATGCCTCAATGGCAAAAGACATCAGAGCCAAATTAGATCGTGTATTGACCCACAAAGTATGGGGATATGCTATTTTTCTTGGGATTTTATTTCTTATTTTCCAATCTATTTTTTCGTGGTCTACCATTCCAATGGACTTTATTGATGGTAGTTTTGCGGCATTAAGTGCCTGGACAGCCGAAACATTACCAAGTGGTATTCTAACAGACTTACTCTCTGAAGGAATAATTCCGGGAATAGGCGGCGTAATCATTTTTATTCCTCAAATTGCCTTTCTGTTTTTATTCATTTCGATTTTAGAAGAAAGCGGTTATATGAGTCGCGTCGTCTTTTTGATGGATAAAATCATGCGCAGATTTGGGCTTTCAGGAAAAAGTGTGGTACCTTTAATATCGGGAACAGCTTGTGCTATTCCGGCGATCATGGCAACCCGTAATATCGAAAACTGGAAAGAACGTCTCATTACCATTTTAGTAACACCATTTACAACCTGTTCCGCAAGATTACCGGTTTATGCGATTATTATCTCTTTAGTAATACCAAGTAAACGAGTATTCGGAATCCTGAATCTTCAAGGTTTAACGCTAATGCTTCTGTATGTTTTAGGATTTGCGGGTGCGATTATTTCGGCCTATATTTTAAATAAAGTTCTAAAATTAAACACTAAAACGTATTTCGTTGTCGAAATGCCGAGTTATAAATTGCCTCTATTTAAGAATGTTGCCATCAATGTTGTTGAAAAAACCAAAGCGTTTGTTGTAGGTGCAGGTAAAATCATTTTAGCCATATCGGTTATTTTGTGGTTTTTGGCGTCTTACGGACCAGGAAAGAATTTTAACGACGCAGAAGCTATCGTAAAAGAAAGAACCGCTGAAAAGCATTTGAATGAGGTTGAATTTCAAAACGAGGTAAACTCTCAAAAACTAGAGAATTCGTATATCGGATTGATGGGAAGAGCCATCGAACCGGCAATTGCACCATTGGGTTACGATTGGAAAATAGGAATCGCACTAATCAGCTCTTTTGCTGCCCGCGAGGTTTTTGTGGGAACTTTAGCAACGATCTACAGTGTGGGTGACAGTGAAAACGAAGACACTATAAAAAGTAAGATGCAACAAGAAGTTAATTCCCAAACCGGTGAAAAGATCTTTAATTTTGCTTCGGGAATTTCACTCTTGTTATTCTATGCCTTTGCGATGCAATGTGCCAGTACACTTGCCATCACAAAAAAAGAAACCAATTCGTGGAAATGGCCGGCTATGCAGCTATTCCTTATGAGTGCTTTGGCTTATTTTGCTGCATTAATTGCTTTCCAAATTTTAAAATAAAGCACCATGGTACAAGAAATTATTGCCTTCGCCATATTAGGATTCGCGGTTGCCTTTCTGATCAAAAAATTCTTCTGGAAATCTAAGAAGAAGAAAGATTGTGGTGATGACAATTGCGGGTGTGGGTGATTTTTTTCTAAAGGCTCTGAGGTTCTGAGTTGCTAAGATTCTGAGATTTTAAACTTAGCAACTATATTTCCCTTGAGATTTAACTGCAAGCAACGCAAAGTTTGAGCATAACATTACGACTCCTTTTTACTTTTATACCCTATTTTTTCTGCACGCAGCTTTAGCAGATTAGGCTGATCTTATTTACCTTTTATAAAAAATGTGTGCAATCTGCTATCCGAGTGATAGCGAACTGGCGAAGAAAATCTACGTGCAAAAGAAAATCTTTTCGAGCCTTGGTTAATTTTTTAATTACACAGTAAAGACACGGTTCACAAAGTTTTTCCGCAAAGTTCACTTTCACTCATGAAAACAGAAAGACGGTCATCGAAACCAAAACTGAAAACTGAGACCGAAAACTGAGACTGAGACTGAGACCGAAAACTAAAAAAACTACTTAACCCCTTCCCACTCAGCATAGAACTGCGACAGGAACAACTCCATAAAATGATGTCTTTCGGTGGCGATTTGTTTTCCGGTTTCGGTATTCATTTTGTCTTTTAGGAGTAAAAGCTTTTCGTAGAAATGATTTATTGTGGGTGCATTGTTATTCTTGTACTCCTCTTTGGTCATGTTTGTAACCGGAGCGATTTCGGGATTATACAATGCTCTGTTTTTAAAGCCTCCGTAGTTAAAAGCTCTGGCCACTCCAATGGCACCAATGGCATCTAAACGATCCGCATCCTGGACAATATCTAGCTCTATAGAAGAAAACTTCTTTTCGAAGTTACCGCCTTTGTAAGAGATGTTTTCAATGATTTTTATCACGTGTACAATAAGCTCTTCAGAAACATTTTCTGATTCCAGAAACAAACGAGCTGTTTTTGGTCCAATCGTTTCATCTCCGTTATGAAATTTACTGTCGGCAATATCATGAAGCAAAGCTCCTAATTGCACTACTGTAAGATCACAAGCTGTGTTTTTAGCAATTAAAAGCGCATTTTTATACACACGCTCGATATGAAACCAATCGTGTCCTCCTTCAGCATCGTTCAATTTTTCTTTTACAAAAACTATCGTTTTGTTTATTAGGTCTGTAATATTCATAACTTTTTACTGTTAAACGAATTCTATTTATGTTTCGTATCGGTACAAAGATTTACTTGAGTTCCTTTATTTTCATTTAAATCTTAACTGAAATTAACCTTATAAAAAATGTTGATTATCAAAGACTTGTTAGCTTCAATAATCAACATTAATTTATTTGCTTTTATTAAATGCAACTTAATTGCAATATCAAAAATCAATCAAAATCAGAAATTCAAGCCTCGCCAAAAAATCTAAAATCTAAGATTACAATCTAGCCGGTTCTACCCATTTGAAGATATGTGACTCCTGTGGAATAACCAATCTCTCCGAGATTCTTGCCATACGAGCCGGTAATTTCATTAAATAATCACGTGCTTTTTCGGCTTCATCTGTTAAATTAGAAATCTTATCAATTTCCCATTTATCGATTAGTTTTTGCATGATATCTACATAATCGTTTGCTGTGTAAACACCGATACGTTGTGCTGAATCTGAAAATTGTTCAAAAGCAGAACTAATCTTTTGACCTGATTCTCTTAGGAAATGCGCCGGCATAACGATTTTTTGTTTCATCATATATTGAAACGCCAACATCATTTCGCTTGGATCAACCTGGAAAATTCTAGTTACAAATTCGCTGTAAGCATGATGATGACGCATTTCGTCACCCGCAATCATTTTACACATTTTAGACAACTTATTGTCACCAAACTTCTTCGCCATTTGAGCTACTCTATTGTGCGAAACATACGTTGCTAATTCCTGAAAACTGGTGTATACAAAGTTTTTATACGGATCAGATCCCGTTCCGATATCAAAACCGTCGTTAATTAAATGCTGTGTGGTCATTTCGATTTCACGCATGTTCACACGACCTGACAAATACAAGTATTTATTTAGTAAATCTCCGTGGCGGTTTTCTTCTCCCGTCCATTGACGGATCCATTTTGACCAACCATTTCCACCATTTTCTACCTGATTTATTCCCTCTACATCCATCAACCAGGATTCGTAAGTTGGTAAAGCTTCTTCTGTGATCGTATCACCAACAAGTGTTACCCAGAAATCATATGGCAATTCTTTAGCAATCTCGCGCAATTCTCTTACCTCTTCAAAGAAGTTATCTCCTTCAGAATTAGGCAAAAAATCAGACGGTTGCCAAATTTTTTCCACTGGAATTAAATACTGCTCAACGAAGCTGTCCACGTTTTTTTCCAAAAACTGCATTACTTCTAATCTAATGTTTTTTATAGACATTACTTATTTTAGATTTGGGATTTAAGCTTTAGCATACACTACAAGCAAAAATCTATTTATATTCATTTACTCCTTCTACAACTGCCTTTTCTGTAAGCGCCATTAACTCGGCAAAATCATAATCCTTTACCGCCATCGCTTTATGAGCTGTAAAGGTAAGGTGATTTCCTAAACCAACAGGAAAAAAACCAAAACGTACCATTTTCCATGAATTGTTGATACTTATCGGTACCACATAGGCTGATGGTGCATATTTACATAAGATTTTTAATCCACTTTGGGCAAATTCTTTCGGTTTTCCGGTTTTGCTTCTTGTGCCTTCGGGGAAAATAACGGCAGATCTCGTGTTTTTTTCAATATATTCAGACAGACCCTTGATTACCGGGATCGCCTGTTTAGGGTCTTTACGGTCAATTAGCACAGATCCTCCATGTCGCAAATTGAATGAGACACTTGGAATTCCACTACCTAACTCTTTCTTACTGACAAATTTACAATGAAATCGTCTAAAGTACCAAATCATTGCCACGATATCGTACATACTTTGGTGATTCGACACAAATATTAAGGGAACTCCGGTAGGAATTATCTCCCTGTTCTCTATTTTATACGTTGTTCCCGCAAGATTAGTACATCTTAAAAGGAAGAAGTTTAAATAATCAACGCTTTTTTTATGAGCCTGATAACCAAAAACGTTTAGGCAGATCCATTGAATTGGGTGAAAAACAACCAGACACAATCCAAAACATAAATAATAAATTACGGATATGGGATACGAAATTATCTTTTGCATGCTTGAAAAAATTAAAGGCCAAAAGTAATAAATAAATTTTTAGCGCTATTAAAATTAAAAACAATAACCGTATTTCTGGTTTAATTGTACCTTTGCCTGATAATTTTGCAAATTTTTTCTGAACTAAATGAACTTTACCTATCCCAAAAATGAACGTTTAAAAAGCAAAACAACAATTGGTTTACTGTTTTCTGAAGGAAAATCAGTTTCAAAATACCCGTTGCGTTTGGTTTATCATGTTGGAGAAGTGGAAGCTGAAGAAAAAATCAAAGTTGGCGTTTCGGTCTCAAAAAAGTACTTCAAAAAGGCCGTCGACCGCAATTACTTCAAACGTGTTTTAAGGGAAACCTATCGCCTCAACAAACACTTACTTTGGGACAATCTGGAAGGAAACTATTCTTTTATGCTTTTTTACCAAACTAAAGACCGATTATCGTACGAAGAAATTAATACCAAAACAATCCAGTTGTTTGAAAAATTCCTTCTGCAGCTAAACAAAACGAACGATTCTGAGAGCAAAACTGAGTTATAAGATTCGAAAGACAACTTAATTTATCAAATTAGATAAAAAATTCTAAAAAAATTGTAGTTTTAGCTCTAAATTGAAATTTTATGCGACATATTTTTTACGTATTCTTTTTTGTATTGTTTTTAGCGGGTTGTGGAAAGGAACAACAAGATGAAGTTAATAACGACATTAAGATTTCGGCTATAAAACTGCCTGCCGCAAAAATGGAATCGGATGTAAGTTATGACAAAGAAGTTCCGCCGCCACCTGAAATTCCACAAAAAATAATCCGACAAGCCACTTTGCGATTTGAAACGAGTGATTTAGAAAGCACTTTTGAACAAATCCAAAAAGCGATAAAAGACAACAAAGGAACTGTACAGAATGATACAGAAGAAAAAGGATATAGTACGGCATCCAGAAACATAACCGTTCGTGTTCCCAGTCAGAATTTTGATGCTTTCCTGCAATCCATTTCAAAAGGAGTTTCTTATTTTGATACCAAACAGATTTCCAGTGACGATGTAACGACAGAATATATCGACCTGGATTCGCGATTAAAAACAAAACGCAAATTAGAAAGCCGCTATCTCGAGATCCTTCAAAGAGCCACTAAAATCAGTGAGATATTAGAAATAGAAAAACAGATTTCTGCTATCCGCGAAGAAATTGAAGCAAAAGAAGGGCAATTAAAATACTTAGAAAGTCGTGTTTCGGAAAGCACTTTTTATATTGAGTTTTATAAAACAACAGCCGAAAGAGAAGGCGTTAAGGTTTCCTACGGTTCAAAAATACTAAACGCTATAAAATCCGGTTTTTTCGAATTATCCGGTTTATTTATCTGGATCATAAGTGTCTGGCCGTTTATACTATTATTTGGCGTGTTGGGTTATTACATTAGAAGAAGATTTAAAAGAAAAAAAATATAATCATGTATCCTTATTTCAAAAAGAAGTTTGTCATTCCTGTCGTTGCGGCCGGGTTTTTATTTATCGGAACCAGTTTCAAAGACGATTTTTTCGAAATAGCCAAACAAATCGAAATTTTCACCACCTTATTCAAAGCGGTGAACACCAATTATGTGGACGACACTAATCCGGGAGATTTGATGGATAAAGCCATTAAAAGCATGTTGGGCAGCTTAGATCCGTACACGGTTTATTTTAATGAACAGGATGTTGTCAACTTCAAAATCAACAACACAGGTGAGTATACCGGAATTGGTGCTCTGATCGCCCGAAAAAAAGACCGTCTGATTGTTCGTGAACCTTATAAAAATTATCCAGCTGACAAAGCCGGACTAAAAGCGGGAGATGAAATTATCCAGATTGGGGATGTCTTAATCGCCGATTTTCAAGATGATGCTTCGCAATTATTAAAAGGAGCAAAAAACACTAAAATCACCATAAAATACCTGCGTCAGGGAAAACCATTTACAACAGAATTGGTTTTAGACGAGGTCGATATTAAATCGGTGCCCTTTTACGGAAAAATCGATGATAAAACCGGTTATATCGTCTTGGCCCATTTTAGCAGAAAAGCTGCGGCGGAAGTCAAAGAGGCTTTAGAAAAATTAAAAGCGGACGGTGCCAAACAAATTGTACTTGATCTACGCGGAAATCCCGGAGGTTTACTAAACGAAGCCATCGATATTTGTAATTTGTTTGTTCCAAAAAATGAGGTTATTGTGACTACAAAATCAAGAATTGAAAAACACAACAACATTTACAAAACACAAAGAGACCCTGTAGATACAGAGATTCCGTTAGCCATCTTGGTAAACGGGAGAAGTGCCTCGGCATCAGAAATTGTCTCAGGAGCTTTGCAGGATTTAGATCGTGCTGTAATTCTCGGTAGTCGCAGTTTTGGAAAAGGTCTGGTACAACGTTCTGTTGATCTGACCTACGGAACACAGCTAAAAGTGACTATTTCACGTTATTACACCCCTTCCGGTCGTTGCATACAGGCTTTGGATTATGCGCATAAAGACAAAAATGGTGTGGCACAAAAAACGGATTCCAAAAACTTTACTGCTTTTAAAACCCGAAAAGGCAGAATCGTATATGATGGTGGTGGCGTTTTACCGGATATTGAATTAGACGAGGCCAAAATGAGTCCGATCACTACTGCGTTATTAAAAAACGACGGTATCTTTGACTATGCTACAACTTACTACTATAAAAATCCGAATCTGGGTGATAAAATCCCTGTTGTAACCGATGCTGATTACACCGGTTTTAAACAGTATTTAAAAACCAACAAAATTACTTTTGACACCGAAACAGAAGTGGCTTTGAAAAATACTTTGGCTGCAGCCAAAAACGAAAAAATAGACGAAACAATTGCGCCTGAATACCAACAATTATTAAACGCCCTTGAGAAAAGCGAAACTACTTTGCTAGATAAAAACCAGAAAGAAATTAAAAACCTGATTCAGGAGGAACTTATCAAAAGGTACCAATATCAGGAAGGTTTGTATCAATTTTACATTAAAAACAATTCAGAAATTAAAAAGGCCGTAAACGTTTTAAACAATCAGACTGAATATAAAACGATTTTAAAAATGTAAAAAATGAAATTTTGTAAAACACTGTTTCTTTTCTTTATTTTCATCCACCTGTCAGCTCAAAAGAAACCCGTTGAAACGGTTTATTTTGATTTTGACAAATATGATCTTACAGAAAGACAAACAGACGTTATTACAAAATTTATAAAAACCATCGACACTTCAAAAATCGAATCGGTACAGATCTACGGGTATTGTGACGATCGCGGAAATGATGAATACAATTTTCGATTGTCTAATAATCGTGTAAATACCATTCAGAAATTATTAATAGAAAATGGTTTTAACCAAAGTAAAATAATCATCCTTGAAGGAAAAGGCCGGGTGATCATCAAACCCGATACGGTAGAAAACCTACACGAAACCCGTTCGCAAAACCGTCGTGTCGATTTGATCGCCGTAAAAAAGAACTCGTTCGGAAAAGGGATTCATACTTCGTTTAAAAACCGCTTAAAAGTGGGCGATAAAATCTATTTAGACAATATTCTATTTGATTTAGGAAGTTCTAAACTCACAAATAACTCCAAAAAAGAATTAGACAAAATCGCCAAAATTCTTGAGCAAAAGAAAACCCTTGAGTTCGAAATTCGAGGACATGTCTGTTGCACGCCTGAAATTTATAGCGACGGAATTGACAAAGTTACTAAGGAAAGGAGACTTTCCTGGAACCGGGCCAAAACCGTTTTTATCTATTTGATGGGTCGAAAAATATCCAAAAGTCGCATGATGTATCAAGGTTGTGGCAATAAATATCCACTGGGCAAAGGAGACAACTTAGACCGACGCGTGGAGTTTGTGATTACCAAAGTTTGATTTTAACTTAAGTCCGTTGCATTTCAATATGCGGGATATCATCTTCCAGATACATTTCACTAGTTGGAACAAAACCGTGACTTTCGTAGAATTTCTTTAGATACAACTGCGCTCCAATCGTGATTTTATCGGTGCCAAAATTGGCTTTTATGCCTGCAATGGCCTCACGCATTAAATCGTGTCCCCATTTCTTATCTCTATAATTGGCATCGACCACTACTCTGCCGATTGACGCATAGTCAAAACTAATTCCGGCATCAAATAATCGCGAATAAGCGACTACTTTTCCATCGTACTCACCAATTAGGTGCAAAGCGAGCTTGTCTTTACCGTCAGGATCTAAATAAACGCAGTTTTGCTCGACTACAAAGATCTCACTCCTTAGTTTGAGCAAATCATATACCTCATGTGCTGTTAATGCCTCAAAGGGCTTTATTTTCCATTTTATTTCCATCTGATTCTGTTTTTGTACTATTGTAAAAATGGATTCCATCTTTTCTATATTTCAAACATAGAAAAATTATTCTTTAGAGTAGTGTTAAAGAACTAAATTAATTTTACAGACTTAATGGGTCGCTTAACGGTTAAATGATATCAAGCCCAAAACCTATGGAGCAGTAACAAAAATGAATATTAAAATTTAGTTTGTCTACTCCCCCTAATTTAAACAATATCGTTAATTTGTCACTTTCGACGAAGGAGTCTTATTACTTCAATGATAAAAGCTGAATACGATCATTAAAGAATCAAAATGTATGGGTTGCAAAGTTTTTTTGCTCGCAGATCTTGCAGATTTTGCGGATTGTTTTATTGGGGAGGCTAACAAACCGAACGACACTCAATAGGCGAAGCTCATCTGCTTGAAAATGTTAATTGCAAATTGCTTGAATTAATATCTGAAGGTGTAGACAAAGTTCATATCCTTGAATAGCCCTGCGAAAAGTTCTCGGGTTTCAAACTATAGTTGTCCTTATGCCAACAGACTATTAAACGAGCTTGCTAATGCAATTATGATTAATAAAATACCCGCAATTAAAAAAAAGCAGGAAGCAAACAACAACAATCCACAATAATTTAAATCTTTCTCAAAGCTTAATCCTTCCCTTTTTATAGATTCTCCAAGTCGGATAAGTTCGGGTCTGTTATTTATTACTTTCTCTTCCATTTCAGACAATTTTTGTCGCATACGAAAACCCCTTATAAAATGAGTCATACAATGGGTCGAAAAGTAACGGTGAATTAATGCTACGAGTGCTGCAACTATTAATGTTAATGCGCCAAGAAACAGAAGTATTTTATTTTCGGAAAATGGATCAATAAATATATTTTTCTTTCCATCATCTGTAACTTTAAATAATACATTGGTAATTAAAAATCCATATATCGTTAAACCAAGTAATGAAAGCCTCAATATCTCTGACGAAAAACTTTGATACTTCTCTAAAATTATAAAATCAACTTTATAGTTATCCTCGCTAATTGGGATGTTGCTTAAATATTTACTTCGAAGTGTTCTCATAGGTTAAACGTTAGGTAGTTACATGTAACTTCAAATGTACGAAACTCTTACAAAGTGTGGTAAAAATATCTTAAGACTGATTTAACCGCAAGGGGCGCAAAGAGGTTACGCAAGTTTCGCTAAGTTTTTTTTCCCCGTATGTCAGGCTGAGCGAAGTCGAAGCCCTCCTTTTTATTTAACTAGCCTTCGACTTCGCTCAGGGTGACAGTAGTATGAAGTAGAAATTGATTGTTATTTTGTGAGAACTTGTTTTCAACCGCAAGGATCGCAAGGTTTTTTTTGATATGTGGGGCTTTGTAAAAAACGCGAAGTTCGCAAAGCTTGATCTGAAAAACTTTGCGCAAGGATCACAAGGTTTAAAAAAAGTGGCCGTCCCAATAATTTGAGACGGCCACTTTTTTGCCTTGTAGAAATAGGGTTACTGTTTCTTCATCAGGATTTCCATACTCTTGAATTCCTCCCCTTTTTTGACTTCAAACATTTCCATTTTACGAGTCGTGGCGTCTACGAAAGTGTATAATTCTCTGTACGGTGTTTTTTTGCCGTTTAATGGGTTTATCATGTCGCCTTTAAATTCTATACTTTTACTTTTTTCATCGTACTTGCCTATGGCTACCAACATACCGGTTCCCATGTTATCAATGAAAGTTGTAGTGTATTCTTTACTGGCATTATTGTAGGCTAAGGTGCTTTTACCCTCAAAGGATTGTCCCATCATCATTCCTTTGTAACTAGATTCCTGATAACGACCGCCAAGTATCATTTTAATGACTGCTGTAGAACTGGCTTTTTGAGGTTTGCCGTTCGGTTCCATCCAAAAAGTCATGTCACACTTCCAGGTACCATTTTCGTCAGCCATCATTTTGTGTGGAGTTCCGGGGGTTCCGTAAGCAATCCATGCTTTTTCTTGTGCCGCAGAATCGAGAGGTCGTTCTGCAATTGCTTCTTCTGTTTTTATACTGTCCGCAACTTTAGCATTATCGGCTTCGGTTTTCCCATCCTTTTTACAAGAAGAAAAACAAAATACGGACATCGATACTATCACATAAATTCTTTTCATAATTATCTCATTTAAAGTTTATTAAACAAAAGTAACGAAAAAACAGAAGCTATCTTTTATCTACTTTAACTGATTTTATGATCGCTTCAAGATCCAGCATTAAATCACGTTCTTCATCGGATGGGGAATAACAAAATCCTTCAATAACCAAAATTCTATTGTATGCCTCGTCAATAATAGCATAATTGATAAAAGGGCCGGTCATGAAATCATTTTTTAGTTCCCAGGTTCCTTTGGTCTCAAAAGTCTTCTTTCCGTTTAATTCCGTCACTAAAAAATAGGGTGCATAGGCTTCACCCGTTATCATTTGTGTATTGGTTTCCCGTCCTTTTATATATCGGCCAACAGAATCTCTCATTTTCACGATATCCTCTACAACATTAGACCCTCGTTTAAGTTTTTTTAAGGGAACTTGATAGATCAGCAAACTTGTACTGCCACTAATGATCTCCTTCTTTAGCCAGATAAAATTCTTTTTATGCAACATGTATTCGTATCCGCTGGGAATTTGCAAATCGATATGGAATTTATTCTTTATAATAGTCGGATGCAAAAGTGATTTGCTATTATCTTCCTGAATTTTCTGAATTTCGGCATCGCGAATCATTTTGATCATTTCAGCCGAATTTAATTCGATGCTGCAAATGATGTCATCGACCGATTTTGCATAAATCCGAAAGGTGTTGTGCGGTAAAGAATGGGGATTGTGTTTTATCTCGAACTTATCGATCGTGCCTTTTTTTATGACAATAATACTTCGGCTGTCGGTAACGAAGCCTTCAAGAAGTTTGGCAGGATATTGATTAATCGTAAACAAAGGTTCTTCCTGTGTAAGACCAAGAACCGGAGAGGCAAATTTATTTCTGACGCTGTCGCCCACTTCGCCATACCACAACTGATCATCGATGATAACAGAAATGGTGTTTGTTTTGCCTGATACAGGCTCAGGATGTTTGTCGTTTTTAAAACAAGAAACGAACAAACACGAAAGTAAAAGCAATAAAAAATGGGTTTTATTCATTTTTTTAATTTATGAAATAAAACCCAAATTTAGTTAAGATTTTTTATTATCCGTTTATTTTAAGTTTCATTCCCGGTTTTAAATCATCATCTTTAATTCCATTCCACTTTTTAATATCTGAAATTGTTACTCCAGGATACTTTTTAGAAATGCTATACAATGAATCTCCCTTTTTAACGTAATAGTCTTTACCTAAGTCTTTTGATACTGTTTTCTTTTTGAACGAATCAACAGAATTTGAAGCAATTGCTTTCGTTTCTACAGTAACCTCTTCAATAACAGCTGTGTTTTTAGAAACTACCAAAGTTTTTCCTAAAACAATATTATTTGAAGTCAGACTATTTAGTTCTTTTAAGTCAGCAATAGTCGTACCGAATTTTTTAGCAATACTACCTAAATTATCTCCGCTTGCCACAATATACTCCTGAGACTGCTCCGTTGCTTTTTCTTTATGATCTGCAGCTGCAATAGCTTCTTCATTCGCTTTTCTATCCAAATCCGGAGTTTTTAGCTCTTTCGAATTTTTAGCTATCGGATCATTTGCTTTGATTTTTAACGTTTTACCGTAAGCTACCGTGTTCGTTTTGATATTGTTCCATTTTTTTAATTCCGGAATCGAAACATCATATTTACTTGCAATTGAACCTAGATTGTCTCCTTTACGAACTTTATAAAATTGGATATCTTGTATGTCTTTTTCTACTTTCGCATCGACTTTTACTTTCGCTTTCGCTTTAGGCGCAACCTTCATAGCTAGTTGGGTAGGAAGACCTTTAAATTCAGAATCGTGTTTTACGTATGCGTAAATTTTATCCTCATTTGAAACAAAAGTTGCTACTTTATCTTTTGGTAAACGCAGATAATGCGCTTCGTTTTGATAAAACGGTACTATATTTAATTTGTATGAAGGATTTAAAAGTTGAATCTGTGCTTGTGGCATATCTAACAAATCAGCTATTTGTTTGAATGACATTTGCGACTTAACCTGAACCGTATCGGTTTCGAAGTTTTTTACTACAGCTCTTTGTGGATTAATACCGTGTTCTTTATGGTATTCAAAAAGATACATGGTAGCCAGGAAAGCAGGAACATACCCTTGTGTTTCTTTTGGAAGGTGATTGCGAATGTCCCAGTATTTTGTTTTTCCGCCCGAACGACGAATTGCTTTAGTAACATTTCCGGGTCCTGAATTGTAAGAGGCTAAAACAAGTTCCCAATTGCCAAAGATGTTAAACATCTTGGTCATGTATTCTGAACAGGCTGCAGTTGCTTTTAGAGGATCACTGCGTTCGTCAATATAGGAATCGATTTTAAGGGCGTATTGCTTTCCGGTTCCGTACATGAATTGCCAAATTCCTGTGGCACCCATTTTAGAAACTGCTTTAGGGTTTAAAGCAGATTCTACAACGGCTAAATATTTAATTTCCAACGGGACATTTTGCTTGGCAAAGGCGTCCTCAAAAATTGGAAAATAGTATTCTGATAAGGACATCAATCGTGAAAACGATTTTTTCCTGTTTTTTAAGAACGATTTTATAATATTCTCAAGTCCTTGATTGTATTCAATTTCAAAAGGCGATTTCCCATTCATGGCCTGCAGTCGCTGCTTGAGCAACTCGGTTGGCAATTCTTCATTGACCGACACATCTGAATTGATGGTTTGAATGTCTTTTGTTAAATCGTCGTATATATCCAGGCTCACTAATTCATTCATCCAGAGACTGTCTACACGTGTAGCCAGTTCATCTTTTTTGAAAGTACTCTTAACCGAATCTAAATACGATATTTTTACTTCAGGCTTAATTGGAGCGTCTGTATTTGCAACATCTTGTGCAAAAGCAGCGATCGAAAAAAAAGCTGAAACCGCTAAGGAAATTTTTTTTACAATCATAGAACATTTATTTCAATAGGCTATAATTCAAAGCATTATAACACCATCATTTTGCAAACTTAAATGGTTTACAGCTGAAAACTATCTAAAAAAATGTTAAAACTACGATTTAATCTAAAATCGCAGCGATTCCCGGAAGTACTTTTCCTTCTAACATTTCAAGCATAGCACCACCACCTGTAGACACATAACTCATTTTATCTTCGAAACCAAATTGCTTTACTGCCGCAACAGAATCACCTCCTCCAACTAAAGAGAAAGCTCCGTTTTCTGTAGCTTCTGCGATATAATCACCAAGGGCAATTGTACCTTTAGCAAAAGATTCCATTTCAAAAACACCTAATGGACCATTCCATAAAATAGTTTTTGACTCTAAAATTACTTTTTTGAAGCTTTCTAAAGATTTAGGACCTGCATCAAGACCTTGCCATCCATCAGGAATTGCTGTAACATCTACCACTTGCGTATTCGCCGTATTAGAGAAGTCATCAGCAGCGACAACATCAACAGGAATGTGAACCTGTACCCCTTTTTCTTTAGCTAATCTTAGGATTTCAAGCGCTAATTCTTGTTTATCATCTTCACAAATAGATTTTCCAATTTTACCACCAAGGGCTTTAACGAACGTAAAAGTCATTCCGCCTCCAATGATCATGTGATCTACTTTGTCCAAAATATTTTCGATAACCGTAATTTTAGAAGATACTTTAGATCCACCTAAGATAGCCGTTACCGGTTTTTCACTGTTTTTAAGTACTTTGTTTAAGCTTTCTATTTCTTTAGCCAATAAGGTTCCAAAACATTTTTCGGTTGGAAAGAATTGGGCAATAATAGTCGTAGAAGCATGCGCTCTGTGTGCTGTTCCGAAGGCATCATTTACATAGATGTCTCCAAGTGACGCTAATTCTTTCGCAAAAGCCACATCTCCAGCTTCTTCTTCTTTATGAAAACGCAAATTTTCCAATAATAGTACTTCTCCCGCTTTAAGATTCTTTGAAGCAGTCTGAGCAACATCTCCAACACAGTTTTCAGCGAACTGAACAGGAACTCCTAAAATTTCGGAAGCTGTCTTTAAAATATGTTTTAATGAGTATTTCTCTTCAACACCAGTTGGTCTTCCTAAGTGCGACATTAAAATTACACTTCCGCCTTGTGCCAAAATAGCATCAATAGTTGGTTTTGCAGCTTCGATACGCGTAGCATCCGTTACATTAAATTTTTCATCCAGCGGCACATTAAAGTCAACACGGATTATTGCTTTTTTATTTTTAAAATCGAAATTGTTTAAAGTTTTCATTTGATACTTATTTAATATTTTGAAAGAAAAACAAATATAGAACTTTTAAAGTAGTATTAAATTCGAAAAAAACAAAAATAGCGGGTCTATGAAAACGAAAACGTTGTAAATTATGAAAAAAAACAAATTTATATTTAAAAAAGATAAAAATGCTTATTTATATACTAACCGTTAAAACATACTGCAAACTAAAACTCCTGATCTTGTCAGAAAATTAGTTTGCAGTATACCTCAACTGTAAATTTTATTAATCGTGAACCGGACTTTGTGTACAAGGACAGCTACTAATAGATCCTAAGAAATCGAATCCGATAGTGACCATGTGCGTTCCTGAGTTGTAAGCTCCAAGATCATTGAACATCACCTGATACGAATACCCGAAGTAGAACTTAGATTTCATAAATCCGGCCATTGGTCCTACTGCCAAAGGTTTTCCAAACTGATCGTTTAGGAATCTATACGAAACCCCAACCCAGTAATAGTCTTCGTAACGGTTGTAATGTCTGTACTTGAAGTTAAAATCGGTACTGGAACGTTTATCATTTGCAAAATACTGGTAGTACACAGATGGTTCGTATTCTATTCGACTGTTTTCTGAATCTCTAAATACATATCCGGTATATACCTGATAATTGGATAACAATCGTGGTTCAAGTGCTCTGCTGGCATCCTTGCCGGTAACACCAAACTTGTCGATATTTTTCTTTAAGAGGTTATTGGCATTAAAACTAACATAAAAATCTTTGAAACGATATAAGGCACTGACATCAAAGTTATTGTTTGCTGTATATCGGTCGTCTGTAACATAGGCATCCAACGGTCTATCGGTCGAACTATCGAACTCATTAACATCAATTCGGAAAGTATTGAAGTTATATGAAATACCAAATGATAAATATTGTTTAGAATAATAATCTAAGATCAAATGGTGTGCAAAAGAGACTTTAGCACCGGTTTGTCTGGTGTATCCATTTTTATCATTATACATCGAAATACCAACTCCCGAACGATCGAGAATCCTGAAATCTGCATACACAGACTGGTTTTGAGGAGCATCTTTGACACCAACCCATTGTGTAAGTCCATTGGCCCTAATTCTAAGATTGTCGCCAATACCTGCATAGGCAGGAGAAAGAACAAAAGGGTTGTCGGCAAGATACTGCGTAAATACCGGTAGGTTTAACTCCTGGCTGTAACTTGTCGTTACAGCCATAAGTACTAAGGATAAAATTAATTTTTTCATTGTAATATTTTTTTTAGATAACATCATAGGGGCTATTATTTTGTTATCTGTATAAAGTGAAATGTCCAACAAACTCTCTCATATCTCTCTCATCATTTAGTTTAAGAACATACCAGTAATCACCAGAAGGTAATTCTATACCATTGTATTTACCGTCCCATTTTTGACCGTAACGGTATTTACCAACTTCACGACCGTATCTATCAAAAATAGAGAACGTTAGATTGTTGTAAATATTGGTACAACCAGGACCCCATTCGGTATAACTACCGTTTGGTGTAAAATAATTGTCAAGACAAACGTCTACAAATTCTCTGTAAAGATTTAATTCAGCTTCACAACCATTCTGATCTCTAACTATAATTTTATAAGTTCCTGTTTTGTAGAATTTAAATTTGTTAGAAGATGTAAACGGTCCTCCTTCAAAACTGTATTCGTAAGCAGGAGCTCCACCGCTAGCCGTAACAGAAATTACATTCATTTCCTGTTGACCGGTAGTCTCAGCTAAAGTCAATTTAGTATAGGCTTTTATTGTGAAATCATTAGTCTTATCCTCACATCCGTTTGCGTGACTTACCAAAATCCAATGCAAGCCCGGAGCAACATCTTTGAAAACCGGATCATTAGTTTTTGTTGCAGGATTTCCATCAAGTTGGTAAGTAATAAGTGATAAATCATAATTACTAGGATCTACTTTCACAATTACTCTATTTGCCTGTGCATTATCAACACAATCATAGAATATTTCAACTATCGGGTCAAGTATAACTGCATTTGGCAATGTTATTACTTCTTCATCTGAACAATCCTTACTATCCTTTATGTAAACAGTATGTGCACCACCACTAACACCAGGGAAAATAAAACGAATTTGTCCAACTGCTCCAAGTGTAAATGGTCCATTTTCACTTACTAAACTATAGCTATATGGTCCTGTTCCTCCTTTTACTTCAACTTCAAAAGAACCATCTTTATCACCTTTACAACGCTCAGGTACTGTGTTGGCTACAATTTCAGTAATTACAATTGGATCCGGTTGTTTAACCTCAACATCTTTGATGATGATATAACAACCATTTTCATCCTGAACCATAACATCGTAGAATCCTGGTTTCAAGTTTACGAATTTATTATCATCAAAGAACTGTTTGAACTCAGGCTCTATAGCATATTTATAAACTCCTGTTCCTCCTTGTGCATTTACTGTTATCACTCCGTTATTGTAACCGTTACAGCTTATATCTGTAGCAATTGCTACTGCCGTTAAAGGTGCTTTTGGTTCTGTAATATCGATTACAGCCGAAGGTTGCTCACAATCTACACTGCTTACCTTCACGATATATCTTCCAACTTTTAAATCGGTAAAGACACCTGGTGTAAGCTGAATCGGAGCTGGTATAATATCTTTTCCTGCAGCATCTTGTAAAGTATAGATATAGTTTCCTAAACCTCCTTTAGCAATCGCGGTAATAGCACCCGTAGCACTTCCACTACACATGATATCGATATCAACTAACTTGTCAAATGTTAACGCTGGAATTACAGGCATTTCTACATAATTAGACTCCGAACTTGTACATCCGTTTGCATCTTTTACAAAATACTTGTAAGTCGTTTTAGTAGTTATAAATGGTAACGTTATATCAATTGACGAACCTGTCATTGAAATATAGTTGGTACCATCTTCACTATAGAAATAAGGTGCAGTACCTCCTGTAGCACTAAGTGTAAGAACTGGGAAAACTTTACAAGTTTCGTTCGTTTTCGTATCTAGTGAAGCCTTAACTTTTGTAGGCTCAGCAATAGTCACTGTATTAGAAACTCCTTTACAAGTCCAGCTATCATTAACCGTTACAGAATACGTTCCGGCTTTAAGTCCTGTAAATTGCAGGGCTCCTTGTGATTGTTGGCTGATTACTGTTCCGTCTACTAAAGTTCCGTTCAAAGTATACGTATAGTTACCTGAACCACCTGTTACTGTATTAATCGTAACCACTCCATTTTCGTCATCATAACAAGCAAGTAATGGTGTAGCGCTGATCACAACGTCAATTGGTTTTGGAATCTCTAACACCACTGGTGTAGAAACTTCACATCCTTTACTGTCTCTCACAAATACCGTATAAGATCCCGGAATTAATCCTGGGAAAATTCTATCTGAAGAGTAAGCCACATTTACAGGTCCTACCAATTTAAACTCATAACCACCTGGCCATCCACCTTCAGCAGAAGCTGAAATTCTACCGTCTTTATTCCCTACAGCACAAGTGATATCATCTTTAGACGCTAAAATTGTTAATTCCGCTGTTGGTCCTTCAATACTAAATTCAGTTTGAACTGGACAGAACGGAGTGCTGTTTAATGTAGCATCTACTGTATAAGTACCACTTACCAAATTAGTAAGATCTAATTTAGCCGAAGTAGTAACTCCATTACGAGTTGCACCTGATTCTTTATGTGTAATCACATAAGTAAAGATACCTGCTTCATCTGTTGGAACAATGTTGTCAACCAATGTTAAAGTAGCGCTACCGTTAGCCTCACCAAAACAAATAACATTTTTCACATTAGAAGCTACGATTTTGAATGTATTTGGCTCATTCACTTTATGGAATTTTTCGATGCTACATCCCGTTACCGTGTTAGTCACGATAATTTTATATAGACCAACTTTTAATCCTGTAAACAATCCTGTAGGACTAGATGTAATAGGGTAAACCGTACCGTCAACACCTTCTAGGGTATACGTTAACGTTGGTAATGTTCCTATTGTCGAGATTGCCGAAACACGAATCGACTCATCGTCTTTACAAGTAATTGTAGTAACATCAATTTTTAAATCACTGATGTTAGCATATGGAGCAATAACAACACTGTTAGACTGACCTTGACAATTGTTAGAATCAAAAACAGTTACGGTGTATGTACCACCTAAATAATCAAATTCTGTAAAGGTATTTCTGCCGTCTTTTTGAACAGAAACTCCATTTCTAAAGAATTCGTAAATCACATATTTACCTGAACCTCCTGCAACAGAACCCGGGGTTACCGTGATTGTAGCATTGTTTGCGTCATTAGTACCCGCAGTACAAAGGTATTGCGTAACTGTTGGCAACAATACTGTAATAGGTTGCGGTTGAGGCACTGTAACAGTTGCTGTACCAGGACATCCTCTTCCTGACAATACACTTACGGTATATAATCCGAATGGTAAGTCATTGAAAATTGGTGAATCCTGAGCTGGTCTTGGAGTAAATCCGGCTGGACCAGTTAAACTGTACGTATATTTAGGATTATTATTTGATGCAGCTAACGTTACTGTAATAGTTCCGTCTGAACCACCATTACAAGAAACAGCTGTTGGAGCCAACTTAATTCCGGTTACCAATGTAGGAACCTCAATTTCTTTTACTACTTCTTTTTCACATAATGTAACAATATCTCTTACTTTAAAAGTATAAACTCCCGGAGCAAGATTTGTAAAGTTAGGTTGAACCTGACTTGTAGCCCAATTGTCTTTCGTATATACATAACTGTTTGGAGGTGTAACTGTACCACCCAAAGCTTCTAGTGTAATCTCACCATTCGTAGCATTACAAACCGGCATGATACTAACTCTTGCACGCAACTCAAGCGGATTTAAAATCGTAACCGGAGCAGCTGCTGTTGTTTTACATTGGTTTGCATCCATTACCGTTACGGTGTAGTTTCCTGCTGCTAAAACAGTAAAGAAACTACCGTCCTGGAATTGTTTTCCGTCTAAACTGTATTTTAAAGGACCAACTCCGTTTGCAGTAACATCAATTCTATATCCTGCAACGCTTGCACATTGGCTGGCCACTTTTACATCGGTAATTACCGGTAGAGGGTCAACAGAAATCTGTACGGTTTGGAAAGCAAAACAACCGTTAAGGTCTTTCACATAAACATCCCACGCATCAAACAATGGAGCGATCTTAGTCGTTGCAATTGTTTTAGTTCCTGATGCATCGTAGTCTGTAGCAACCGGTAAAGTTCCTGCAGGTACAAAAGCAAAGATATAATCCGGTGTACCACCCACAATAGTTGTTTTATCTACCGTAAGCACTGCTCCTTTTGTATTACAATTCTGATTAGCAACATTTACTTTCAATCCACTAATATTTAATACCGGTGGTTGTGTAAGAGTTACTTTATTTGAAAGTACGGTACAAGCAGGGTATGCTGTTTGTGTAACCTCAACTTCATAATCTTTTCCTGCTGCTAATCCTGTAATGATATACGGATTGTTAGTACCTGCATTTATAGCTGTTCCTGAAGCTACAGGGGCTCCTGCAAGAAGCACTCTGTAGTTGTAAGTTCCTGTATAATTTTCAATAGTAATAGTAATTTTTCCATCACTAAACCCGTCACAGGTTACCATTGAAGAAGCATTTGCAATTACTTTCATAATATTAAATAACGGAACGTTATAAACATCAGAAAGAACAGTACATAAAGTCGTTTTATCTTTGATTAAGAACTGGTATGAATGACCGGCATCTGCGGCTATGTATTTGAACGTACTTGTTCCAACCGGAACCTGAACTACGCCACCAAACAATACACCATCTTTATATACCTGGTATTCAAAATTAGCAGTACCACCAGCAATAACTACGTTTATAATTTCACCTGCATTGGTACAATCTGCTTTAGTATCTAAACTAGTTGTAGCAGAAATCAATGTAGGGAATGCATTTATTGAAATTTGAACATCATCAACACATCCGTTTGCATCTTTCACATAGAATGTAAGAGTCTGAGCAGATTTGTTGTCTACGTTGAATACGTTCGTAGTCTTCCAATTACCAGTTGCGATATCGCTATACGTATAATCTGAAACTAAACCTGCTCCTACACCACCTGCACCAGTAACGGTAACAATTGTTGTGTTAACAGTATTTGTAGCAGAACATGTAAATGGCGAAGCAACAGCCGAAGCTACAACCGGATTTGGTTCATTAATTACCACGTTATCAGAATCTGAACAACCTCTGGCAGAAGTCACCGTAATTGAATACGTACCTGCAATTAAATCTGTAAATAATGGATTATTCACCTGAGTAACGACAGTACCAACCGTTGGCGCTGTACGCTGAATAGTGTAGGTATAATCCGGATTATTATTAGAAGCAGCCAAATTAATTAAAATTGAACCGTCTCCTGTAATACCCTGAGTACCTGAACAACTTGGCGAAGTTGGAGTAGCAGTAAACACAACCGGAGTTGGAGCTGTCATAACAATCGCCGGAATTGGGTAAGAACATCCTTTAGTATCGTATACTGTAAATACATAACTACCTGCAGCAGTTACCGTATAGTCAGCAAAAGTAGCAGCGGCATTAGCAAATGCTACCGGTGCAGAAGGAAGTCCTCCGTTTATTGCTACTGTGTAGCTGTAAGCAGGATAACCTCCAACAGCTTTTACTCTGATTGTTCCGTCAAGAACACCTGTACAATAAAGGTCTTTTCTGTTTTCTACCGAAGCAAAAAGCTGACCATTGATCTTAGTTGTTGCAGTAGCTGTACAACCAAATATATCTCTAACTGTAATGGTGTAATCACCTGGTTTTAAACCTGGGAATGAACCACTAGTTTGCCAGTTTGTACCATCAATACTAAACTCGTATGGTGTTACCGCATGTGGCGCACCTACAGAAGTAGCACTAACGTTTATAGTTGTTGAATTATCACTTATATAACAGTAATTTGAAGCATCTATTGTAATAGTTGGCTTAACCGGTGCTGTTAACGTAAATGAATCTGTTAGCACGCAACCGTTAGCATCTCTTACAGCAATAGCATAAGTTCCTGTTTGTGTAAGACCACTAAAAGTTCCGTTGGTATTTGTCAAAACAACTGTATCAGGTTGCGTCACGCTAAAGGTGTAATTACCCCAACCATTCAGAGCTGTTATAACAACCCCACCAAAAGTAGTACAACCTAATGGCGTAACCACTTTACTCATCGTAAGTGCAGCCGGTGGAGCAGTAATTGTAAATGGCTTAGTCATTTCACAATTTGTTACATCATCGTACACTCTTATAGAATGCGGACCAGCAGCTAATCCTGTCAGATCAATTTTTGCTGCAGTTAAACCTGTTACGGCAGCTAAACCATCTAATTCATAACGATAAGTTCCTCCTACCACTGAACCAAAACCTGATACGAAGAAAGAAGCTTTCCCGTCTATGGCTGTAGAACAAGTGATACCTGTTGTAGATTGTACAACAATATTAATTTTTGTAACGTCATTGATACGCAATGGTCTTTGGAAAATACAACCATTTGCATCTTTAACCTGGAATACGTAATCTATATTCGGTTTAATATTTCCGAAAGTAGCAACTGGACCATTGTCAATCATTTCACTAACAGGTGAAACAATTTGATACGTAAGGGCACCAACACCATTATCAACTCCTGAAACAACAACAGTTGTTGTCAATTGTGTACATGTAATGGCTACTCCTGGTGTCAAATCAAAATCCGATGGAGGGTTTAATTTAAGGATATCAACAGTACCTGACTTAGCACAACCATTTGTATCTCTTACACTAAATGGAATATTTAATTGATCCGCTTTAGTATCAATAACGTAATAAGTGTTTTTAGTAGTGAACGCACTATTGTTAAAACTATATTCATAACTACCGCTACCTCCTGTTGCAGACAAAACAACTTTAGCGTCTTGTCCAACATTTGCAGGGCCGCAAGTTAATGGGTCAATAACCGGAGCAGAAATAAATACTTCTGTTGGCTGACCTAAAATTACAGAACCTGGAGCTTCACAACCTAAATTATCTTTTACAATGTAATTATAAGTTCCGGCCGCAACGTCATAAATAGTTTTTGTTGTGAATAATGATCCATCAAAACTATATGTATAAGGTCCTTTTCCACCTGTAGCCGATAACTTAACACTTCCTGTACCACCAAAACATAAGGGTTGAATAGGGTTTGAAGCCGGTACAATTGGTACAATGGCGTCAATAGTTATAGGATTTGTGTCAATAGGACAACCATTTAAATCTGTAATTCTGAATACATACGTATCTGCAGCAGCTGCAGGAACCGTATAATCAAATGAGGTTACACCGGCAACAACAGTTGTTACAGGAGTAAATGCTGCAAAACCACCAAGGCCTTTCTTAACCTGGTACGTATATGGAGTTGTTCCGTTTTTAACTTCAACATGAATAACAGCATCTTCAACAACAGCTCCTGTCACAGAACAAGCCAAGACTTTGTCGATAGTAGCCACCGCAATTGGTGTTGCATTTATGTTTATAGTATGTGTAATTGGACAACCATTTTTGTCCGTAATAATAATCGTTTGCATTCCGGAATTAAGACCAGAAGCTGTATAAATTAATGTGGTAAGTGGAATTGGATTTCCACCATTAACACTTACTTTATATGGCGCCATTGAAGGTGTTGGGTCTGTTACTGTAACCGTAACAGCAAATGCTCCTTCTAAAGCACAATGATTCACTACACTTAAAGCAAATACCGGATTTGGATCTAAAAGAACTTTAACTGTTTTTTCTGTAATACAGTTATTGGCGTCTTTAACCCAAACCAAATAATCTCCTGACTCCACATAGAATGTACCTGTGTTATGAGTAGGTAAAAATGAAGCTACAGTTGGCTTAGTATCATCAGCAGCGTTAAAACCAATTGATCCGTTATCCGTAACAATTTGGTATAAATAAGAACCCGCTCCACCAGAAGCCTGAGCACTAACAATACCAGCCTTTGGATTACAGTTATCATTTTTAAGAGAAGACGCCAGTAATGTTAAAGGTATTGTTGCTTCTTTTATTTCAAACATAGTTGAAGCAGCTTTACATCCAATAACAGCTCCGTTCTTTTCTGTGAATACGATATAATATCTTCCCGGAATTAATGTTCCAGGCCCTGTTGCAGGATATGTTTTAGTAAATGATGTACCTGTAATTACTTCGTTTAATACAGGGCTTATTACTGCATTATCCTGATCTCTGAAAATTTGGTAATCAACAGAAGTTGTCCCTGCAGCATATCCGGTAACTGTAAATGTTACTTTACCATCACCAGCTCCGTTACAAGTAACGTTCTGAGCAGTTGGAGTTCCAACTAAACTAGAAGCTGGAGCTATAGGACCACTTGCCGTTTTTAAGAAATAACAATTTGTAGTTAAATCATGTACCACAAAGGTATAAGTTACACCAGGTATAAGAGGATTAAATGTTTTGGTATTACCATTAACAACATCTGGTCCTGAATAGTTATTCGTATATGGAGGCGTATTAAATTCTAGTATTCCAAACGCATAATTTCCACTACCAACTGACGCAACAGCCTTAACAATCGCAGTTCCTCCTGAAGTACAATCAGAAGCAGTAGAAATATCAATTTGTAAATCGTTTGGCGGTGATGCCATAACTTTCTCTACCGATACCGAACAGTCGTTTTGGTCTTTCACTTCCACCGTATAAACACCAAAATTGATAATATCAAACTTGTGATTTTCTCGGGTAGTAGTGGTATGAGAAGCCTTATACCCAAAATTATTACTAATATAGTAGGTATATTGTCCTGTTCCACCCGTAGCGCTAATTACTGTAATGGAACCTAAAGTCGATCCCGGAGGTGTTGACGTTGGATCACATTCTATATTTGCCACAATAGTATCAAAATCAATAGGATCCGGAGCCACAACAAATACTTGCGCCGCTCCTGACACCACGCAACCTTTAGCATCACGAACCTGATAGGTGTATCCTAAACCAGTTCCTGTTGCTCCGGCTAAATCTGTAAAATACCCCGTAGTATTACTTGTAACCCAATTATCGATTGTATAAGTAAACGGAAGAACTCCACCAGAAGTAACCGAAATTTGAATGGTTCCTTCTTTAGAAGAAGTACATTTTGTTCCTGTCGCTACTGCAGTAATAACAGGAAGTATAGGCGTTGTAACGGTTACCGCAACTGTACTTTCTGCCTCACATCCGCCAGAAATAACTCTGAAATAATAGTCACCGGCAGCTGATGTAGTATAAACATTACCAGCAATTGGTGTATAAACCATTGAAGGTGCTTTTCTAACCTCATATGCATAAGTAGCTCCACCACCAACAGCAGACAATGTAACCTGCGCATTTGTAGTTGTAAAAGGAGCAACTATACTACAAGTAACATCTTTAACCGGTGTTACTGTAAGTTTTAATTGATTGTTGACATTTAAAACAAAAACCGGCGATATACAGCCGTTATCATCTTTAATAGTCAAATTATAAGAACCCGGTCCCGGAATATTTTTAATTGGATTTGAAGAATAGTTTCCGTCAACACCATATAAAATACCTGAACCTGCGTAAACAGTTCCTGACATTGTTATATTTAAGGTACCACCTGTATAACAAGTTGTTCCTATTGGATCTATTGTTGGTGCTGCATCGCGTACTACATTTACCGGAATATTCTGAGAACAATTTCCGTTTTTATCTTTTACATAAGCAACATAGGCTAAACCATCAACAGTCGTATTTTTAGTAAAAATACCTGAAGTATTGTAATCTGCTGCCACAGGAGTAACTCCCAATTTTACAACAGCAAATTGCAATGGTGCTACCCCACCCGAAGCGGTAACTTCGATTCTGGATTCTACTGTCGGTGAACAGAAAACCTTTGAAGCAGTAGCTTTCAAATTAATAATTGCAGCAGGTTGTGATAATACAACACTATCGGAATCTTTACATTTAGTCGCACTATTGATTACTAAAAAAGTATAGGTTTCATTCCCTTTTAATCCGGAGTAAAGAACAGTATCTCCTGTTTTCACACCTCCGGTAATTGCACCTGATACGCTTCCTGTTAAAGTATAGGTATAGCCACCTGCAATGTTTCCTCCAACAGTAAACTTAATTTTACCATCGCTTACTCCATTACAACTTACGTTTGTATCAACTACACCGTTCACATTAATTGGTGTTACATTGATAATTTCAAAATTATCACTTACTGTACAACCGTTAGCATCTGTAATAGTAAAGTAGTATTTACCAGGGGCTAAATCTGTAAAGGTGTGCGACTGCGCAACAATTCCTGTTTCAACAGGTCTTGCCGGTGCAATTGCAGCTGTTGTACTAGTGATTTCGAATTTAAATGGTGATATACCATTCGTTATTGTTACTGTTAAATCAGTATCTAATTTCGTAGGATCACAACTGATTACTTGTTGCTGTGCAAAAATCAAAGCACTTGGTGGTTTTAATGCAAGTATAGTAGTAGTTGCTGTTGTTGTACAATCATTGGCGTCTTTTACTGTAATTGTTACCAAACCAGGCTTATCGGTTGTAAATGTATTTGAATCTACAAACCCTCTTCCATCACCATAATCATATTTATATTTTCCTCCTGTAAATGGAGTACCATTAATTGCCGTTACGGTAACTGTAGCAGCTTCTGGTGCATTTGCCGGCCCACATTTTAATTTTGTTGCATTAGCAGTAGCACTCAAAGCAATCGCAGGTTCTGTAACTGTAACGGATACAGGTAGAGAAGGACAGCTTTTTGCATCTATCACAGTAACACTATATGTTCCTGCTTTTACATTTGTAAATACATTACTTGTTGTTTGTGAAACTACTGAACCTGTTGTTGGTGCAGTTGGTGTTAAAACATAGGTATAACTTCCTGCAACAGGATTTGTTACTACCGTAATTGTTCCTGTAGCGCCTCCTTTACATTTTATAGCAGTAGGAGTTGCAGAAGTAACAATCGGTTTTACCAATGTGTTTATCTTTTGATTTACAACTGCTGAACAAGTTTTAGTGTCTGAAATCTCAAAATAATAAGTAGCAGCACTACTAACCGGATGCGTAAACGATGTTTGTCCCGTCGAAAGTGTCGTGAAAGGTTCCGAAGTAAATGTACCTGTTGTATTAACTCTGTATTTATAATTTGGATAACCGCCCGCAATATTAAATACACTAATTACTGCATCCGGTGAACCAAGAGAACAATCCAAATCTTTATCTATCTTGATACTTGCTGTTATTGGTGAAGCAATCGTCGGTACTGTTAAGGTTTCATAACACCCTGTAAAAGTATCTGTTACAAGTATTTTATGATCCCCAGGAGTTACATTTGTAAACGTTCCATGATTCTGAGTGGTTCCGTTGTCTAACTTATAGACATAGTTTGGTGCTGCATTAGGAGATACTCTTATGGTAGCTCCGGCTCCTTTAGCACAAAAATCTGAGGTTACATCTATTTTTACGTCTATAGCTACTTTATCATTGATCGTGAAATCTTGAGTTTTTGAACAGCCATTTAAATCGGTTACGACAACAGAATACGTTCCTGCTGTTAAATTACTAAACGTTTTAACCGTTTGCGTAATAGCAGTACCTGCGGGAGCAGTTGGTGTAACTACATAAGTGTATGGCAACCAACCTCCAACTGCGTTTATAATAGCGGTTCCTTTTTCCTTACAAGTAACATGCGTTAATGTTGGTAAATTTAAAGCTAAAGCTGCTGTCGGTGCTAAAATATTTACCGTTTGCGTAGCAAAACAAGTAGTTGCTGTATTAGTAACAGTAATTGAATGTGTACCTGCATTTAAATTTGGTACAGAGATCTCAAATGAAGTTCCTGCTGCCGGAGATGTTCCGGTTTGAACTGCCCCAGAATCTACTGTATAACTATAAGCTACACTATTCCCCATTCCTGAAACAGTAAATATGGCTGATCCTTTAGAATCTCCCAAACACATCACATTGATTTGTGATTTAACTGTTACCGAAATAGTTGGCAATGAGGCAATAGAAATTTCTTTCTCGAATTTACAATTATTGGCATCTGCTACTTCAAACTTATAAGTAATACCGGCATCTAAACCAGCGAATACGTTACTTGGCTGATAAGTACCAACTGTAGGTAAAAGCATTCTATATTTTAACCCTGTAGTTGGCACAGCAATTCCAGCTGCATTGACAACATTTGAAATGGTTACATTCGCTTTATTAGTTGGACAAGTTACTGCTGTAGGAGTAAGTGTCATTCCCTTAGGCGGGTTTAACGCTACTATAGTTCCCGCAGGAATTGTTTTAGGACATGATTTGGCATCTGTAATAGTTACGGTATAAACACCCGCTGCTGTTAAACCACTAAATACATATGTTGATTGTGGACCGGCTACTGCTACTCCATCTTTATACAATGTAAACTTATAAGAACCATTTCCACCAAAAAGACTTGCACTTGCAACTGTAATAGTAGCAGGATTATCGCAGGTATATGGGGTCGTTATTGAGGCTGTACCTGTTAAATCTTCAGGTTGGAAAACCTTAAATTTATTTTGTATCTGACAACCTTTAGCATCTTTAACAATATAAGTATATTCAGTACCGGCAACTGAACCAACTAAAGGACCATAAGTATCTTTACTAATAAAAAGTCCCTTACCATCAAATTGAAAAGTAAACGGAGCTACTCCTGTTAAACCTATAAGTTTAACTTTACCATCGTTAGCGCCAAAACAAGTTACATTTTCTACTTCTTCTTTTCCTGTTACAGCTACTTTATCATCAACTTTTCTGTCAATACTAAAAGTACATTTGTTAGCATCTTCTATATCAAAAGTATATGTTCCGGCTGTATCTGCAGAATAGGTAAAGGTTGGTCCTGTAATAGCACCACTTGTAAATAAAGTAGTAGCACCTCTTTTAACCACATACTTATACGGTGCAGTACCACCTTCTATAGTAACTTCTATAGTAGCATTTGGCGCAACCGGGTCACAGCTTAGTGTATTTTTAATTTCTGTTTTAGCCGTAATTTTGGCGTCAATTTTTTGACTTACCGCAAGGGCTTCGCAATTATTATCATCTGTAATTAAGAAGTCATACGTTCCTGTAGCAGTTGCCGTGTACTTAAAACTTGGCCCTGCAAAACTAGGACTAGGATCGCTGTAAGTTCCGCCGTTAACTTTTACCTGGTAGGTATATGGTCCTATACCACCCTTAATAGTAACCGTAATTTCCGCTTTATTATTATCAAAACACAAACCTGTATTGGCTACAACTTCTGCTGTAGGTTTTACCGGTTTATCAATAATTAAATCTGTACCTGTGGTACCCGGACATAAATTTCCGTCTGTTCCGGTTACCGTATAAGTTCCCGGTGGGATATTCGTTAATATTCCATCCGCCGGGAAAGTTTTAGTAAACGGTGAATTTTTATCTTTTAGTGTTACAACATAAGGTTCAACCCCTCCGGCCGCCGTTACAGTAACGGTTGCATTGGTTTTACAATTTGCAATACTTGCTTTAGCAGTTAAAACAAATGAAGTAGGTGTCGTAATTTTTGTAAGTATCGTAACACTACAAAGTATTCCAGATGGTGCTGCAGGATTGTCGTATCTCACACGAACATCATAGTCACCAGCTGCTTTACCTGAAATATCAACTTGAGCAGTTGTTGATTTAGCCCATGTCGCTCCTCCATCTATGGAATAAAAGTAACCTTTCGCTGTATCGAAATTTTCAGCAACAATACTGAAACCACCATCTTTGTCCCCGTTACATTTTATATTTTTAATTCCTTTTACAGTAGCTGTAAATGCTTTTTTATCTTGAATAATAAGTTTAAGCTTCTGCTCAGACAAACATGATTTTGGTAGTTGACGGACCCAAATATCATCAATAACTAAGTCATTACCATCATAAACTTCACTTCCTGAACGTACGACAAAAGTTAAGTTTGTATTATTACCAGGGTTCATTTTTATACTAATTGGAACCCATTTTCTCCTGTTTACATCATAAGTACCAGGTGCAATTGCCCCAGTATTATCTGTTGCAACAACTTGTCCTGAAGAATTAACTAATTCAACTTTAATATATGGAGCTTTAGATGCATCGCCAACACCCGGATTTAATAAGTTTCCGACGTAAAAATCTACGATTATATCCTGATTAGGAATAACGTCTACAATTGGTTTACTATAAAGAACACCATATTTTCCAGCTGCAGATCCAATATTTACCAATAAAAATCGTCCATTAGGATCTCCAGTATTGTTTAAATTATTTGGATTTGTGGTATGATCTTTAAAGTGAAACCATGCTCCTGTATTATTGCTTAACAAATCGTCATCTCTCCAAAAGAAACTTGCAACAGAATATTGATTATCTTCAACCGACCTTGTTGGGTTAGGACATTGATAAGGCTTTAAAACTCTTTGATCATTAAAACAATATGCAGAAGCAATACCTGGCGAAGTTGTTGGGGCTCCGCTACCAAAATCTTCTTTCAATAAATTACTGAAAGTTGGAGCAGATACCAATTTATATTTTACAATAATATCGTAAGTACCAGCCGGAACATCTTTAAAGACATTTGGTGGCACATTAGTATTTAAGGTTGTTCCTAAATAATACTCATAGGTATAAGTTGTACTTGGATCGGTTGTTACGGTAACCGTAGTGGTTCCTTTTCCGTCACAAGTATAGGCTGTTGGTTGTACAGTGAAAACCGGATCAGACGGTTTCGGGTCTAAAACAATACCCGACATTTCATAAATACAATCTGCAGCATCCTTAATCAATAAAACATAAGGTGTGGCTCTTGGCTCTACATAAGCCTGATTTGAAGTTATCCATGTACCTCCACCATCAAAACTATAACGGTATAAATTTGGCGCAGCGAAAGGAATACCTCCCTGAGCATTTGTAATTCTTACCAATCCTTGGTTTTCATGACCAGTTGGTCCGCAACCTGATAATTCGGCAACTCCCGCTGATGCAGTCAATTTTGATGCTGGTCCTCCAACAATTACTTCTCTGGCCAGATCAAAACATTCATCTGTACCATAAGTATATTTAACGATTACACTGTATTTACCCGGATTCAGGTTAGTAGTAGGCGATGTAGTATAAGCACCACCATCTACATTATAAGAAACTGTATAACCAGAATTTGATGGCGTAACCACCATTGAAATTTCACCTCCGTTATCATTATAACATTTACCATTTTTGGTATTGAATGTTACAGTAGGTTTAAGAATATCCGTAACTTTTATTGGTGGTATTGTAACGCGACATCCCTTATCATCTACTACCACAATATTGTATTCTCCACTAGCCGGTAAAGGTCTTGTTACCGGAATTTTAGGATCTGTAACATAATCTGTACTACCATTTACATAGTATAAATAATAAGGTGGTGGTCCTGGTCTTGGAGTTCCACCGCTTACTGATACTAAAATTTCACCATTAGCACAAGCCGTGAGTGGTTTAGTAAGATTTGCTGAAGCTGTTAAACGATAATCGAAAACTTCTATTTCGTCGATTTTGTTACAACCATTATGATTTGTTGCGCTTAAAACCTCATACTTACCTGGTGCAACACCTGTAAATGTGACATAATTATTATCAATAAGTCCTGAATTCTGAATCTCAACCGCACTTCCCACTGCTCTTAAGATAAATCTGAATTGACCCGGTACATTATTAATAACCGCTTTTACTGTCCCTAGTTCACCATTACAACGTGGATGTGTTGCTGTAATTTCTGTGCTAAAAATAAGTTCTTCGACATTCACTTCAACATGAAACGGACAAGAAGAAATTTCTCCGTTTACAAATACAGTCTGTCTGATCTGAACATCATAAAACCCTTTCGCTAAATTATTAAATACATTTGAAGCTTGGTAGTTTACACCGTCAAGACTATAAGAATATCCGGTATTTGGAAGTGGATTTGTAACCGTGATCGATCCCTTAGTATCACAAATAATATCTTGTTTATCTGCTTTTGGATCTAGTAAATTTTGATATACATTAAAATAATAAGTAGCGATACAAGTATTACCATAATTCACTACAAGTCTAAAGACACCAGGTCTGTCGGCAATATAGTCAGGTCCGGTTTTAACAGTTGTCCAGTTTGTTGCTCCTTCATAAGGACAGGTATCCGGGCCTGGAGTTGCCGGAAGATCTTTAGTTTCTTGCCAAACAATACTTTCTGCTCCAATAATTCCGGTCACTAATGGTCTTTTATCGTTTAAACCACATAAAAAGATCTTAGGAAAAGGTTTACCATCTCTTACGCAGGTAATCACCTCACCTGTTAGGGGATCAATGTTGTCTCCTTTTATTGGATTCTTCTTAGCTCCTGTAAGATAATCAACTACGTTAAAAGTTTGTTTGATCGGTTTACAATTTACCGCTCCGCTATTTTCAACGGTATAAGTCCCGGCTTTAGTTACCGTTACCTGTTGGTTATTGCCTCCAAAAACAACTCCGTTTTGATCTTTCCATATATAAGTGGTATAACCGTTGGCTGCTTTTAAAGTTGCAGTATCACATAATGACACGTTTCTATTAAACAAACATTCGTCAATACCAACTAAGAAATTGGTCGATGTAGGCTCTCCAACATTACAAGAAGAAATAGTAGAAAAACTACCTTCACCAAATCCTTCAGGACTGGTATTTTTATCTCCATAATATTTAGAAATAGCCGTGTTTTTTATTTCATTAGAACAGGCATCCACTAATTCATTACAATCTTTTACGACTCTAACTTTAAACTTAAGAATGTACTCTGCTCCATCTGCAGGAACAAAACTATCCGGTATACTAAATACCAGCGTTCTTGTTGCTGCTGTATAGGTAGCGGTAATACCCGGATACGTTTTTAAAATATCCGCTGTACCGTTAAAAATTACATTATTAGGAAGAACGTCGGTAATAGTAAACCTTTTAGCATTGTCATTACCTTCATTTCTAAATTTAATTTCATATCTAAGTTCCTGATCCAGTTTTACCGGTTGTGATCCGATATTATTATCATCTTCATCTAATACATTCTTTTTAAGAACTATTTTCGGAGCGATAATTTCTACCGATAATGCATTAAAAAACATAAAATAAGAGTCTCCTGATGTACTAATCCTAAGCGTAGCATTGGTCTCATCATTCTGCATTATTTTATTCTTATCATTATCAACCTTAATAACACCGGCATCATAACCTAATGTATTTCTACTGGCTGGTTGTCGACCCGCCAGAATAATATCTCCATCAGTTATGGTACTGTTAAAAAAGTTTGGCTCACTGGACGTAATTGGTCTCACTAGAGATTTAATCGGTCCGTAAGCAGCTGATTTTGCTCCTTTAATGAAAAGACCATCACCTGTAATTCTATTATCCCCTTCTAATGCACTAAAAGCTAATTTTACATTTACGTCTCCAAAAGGATTCGTTCTAAAACCCGAAATAGGAATATCTAATGGCGGATCAGCATCTCTAATAATACTAAAACCATCAAAACTCGTAATATATTTACTTGGGAGCAATGGATCTTTATAAATCACAAAAATAGACCAACCGGCAGAATTACCACCGTCACCATTTAATATCCCCTCAGAACATACTAAATCAGCGACCGTGTAAACACCTTCTTTCGCTGCTTTAACCTCGTCTGTAATCTCTTTAAAACAAGCATAGGGCTTTGATTTATATACACCAGTAACACCCGTACCTCCTTCATCATAAATTAGTGTACCGGTAATCGCTTTATAAGCAGCACCAGCTTCAGGTGTTTTTAATCTAACTTGATTGATTTTGCTTCGATCAGATCCTTGATAGGTTCCTGACCAATATAAAGCAGCATAAACAATTTCAAAACAGCTTTTACTGGCTTGTGGAATTGTTAATGTTGCTGAACTTGAATTAAAGCTGGTTTCATTGTCGATATCAATATTTCGCATATCGAATCGGTCATTGTACTGGCTTCCACTACCAACATCATTATACGCATCATTTGGCTTTTGCCCAGTTCCATTATCTCTATTTAAGATATTGTTTCCAATAACTAAAATATCTCCATTCAAACTGGTCGTATATCGCGAACTGAAGCTTTTTCTTAACTGAGAATAAGAAGAAAAACTTAGCAATAACAGTACAACTGCGATTAACGTTTTAAAAATAGTAGGTTTTTTCATAGTCCTTTTTATTTACTTAAACTTTATTCTCTAAGGGGCATTAGAGAATAAAAACAATTAGTATTTTAAAATTTTATTATTCAGACTCTTCCCAAAAATTAAGAAGGGTACAACTTTTTATTGATATTAATTTTCCACTTTAGCGATAACCATTTTCCCATTGTATGGTTTACTGCCTTTAGCTTCCAGTGCTTTTTGAGCATCTGATAATCCTTCGAATTTATCGTAATAAATGTAATATTTACTTGTTGTAACATTATAAAAGAAATTCACATTTGAAACTCCTGAAGCTACTGCTTTGGCAAGGAATTCATCTCTCTTCTCCACACTGCTGTGTACAGCAACAATTAAATAATACCCATTGTCAGAATTTTTAATATTCTTAATAATCTGCATGTTTGACTGATCTTCTCCAAAATCAAAATCACTTGCTGTTAGTGGTGTATTACTTAGTTTTGTTGTTTCTTTTATACGCTTAAGAGCAGCCAAATCCTGTTCATATCTTCCTTGATCATTTTCGTATGCAGCTCGTTTAATTCTACGTTTTTTCTCAATTTCAGTTTCTGCCTTAATACGTTCTAAATTGGCAAGTAAAGCTGCACTGTCTTGTTCCATTTTAAGCTGTGCTGCTTTCAACTGATTTATTTTCTCCAAATAAGCTTTGTTTAAAGCATCATTTTTATTTGGCACTTTTTTAAGTCTTTCGTTGTATAAATTCGTCAGTTTAGCAATCTCGTCTTTTTGTATTCTGTTTGCATCAGCCAATTGTGATTTTAAAGCTTCTAACTGACTGTTTTCAGCAGCAACACTTTTGAACGGTTTAGGCTCTTTGTAGATCCCTTTATCGCTTAAGTCATTCTCTTCTCTTAAGTCGTCCAAATCTTTTTGTTTGTTGGCTACCGTTGCATTAAACTGTTCCAATAAATCACTTTGTGTTTTTCCTGAAGCATCTAAAGACTGCGTTAAATTGTCAATCGCTCTTGCTGTATCATCTTTCGGTGCTGAAGCCGCTTTTGCTGCTGCTACTGCTGCTGCATCTGCCGCTAGTTTTGCTTGTAGCGCTACCGCATCAGCTTTGGCTTTGGCATCTGCTAATAATTTTGCTTCACGTGCTTCTTCAGCCAGTTTTAATTGTCTTGTTTCTTCTTCAGCTTGTAATTTTTCATTTGCTTCTGCATCCGCTTTAGCTCTGGCATCTGCTAATAACTTAGCTTGCGCTGCTTCCATATCTGCTTTAGCTTTAGCATCTGCTGCTAGTTTTGCCTGAAGTGCTTCTGCATCGGCTTTAGATTTGGCATCAGCTTCTAATTTCGCTTGTAATGCTTCTGCATCCGCTTTCGCTTTTGCGTCTGCTGCTAATTTCGCCTGAAGTGCTTCTGCATCCGCTTTCGCTTTAACATCGGCTGCTAATTTTGCTTGTAATGCTTCTGCATCGGCTTTCGCTTTTGCGTCTGCTGCTAATTTCGCCTGAAGTGCTTCTGCATCGGCTTTCGCTTTGGCATCGGCTGCTAATTTTGCTTGTAATGCTTCTGCATCAGCTTTCGCTTTAACATCGGCTGCTAATTTAGCCTGAAGTGCTTCTGCATCAGCTTTTGCTTTTGCGTCTGCTGCTAATTTTGCTTGTAACGCTTCTGCATCAGCTTTCGCTTTGGCATCGGCTGCTAACTTAGCTTGTAATGCTTCTGCATCAGCTTTCGCTTTGGCGTCTGCTGCTAACTTAGCTTGTAGTGCTTCTGCGTCAGCTTTCGCTTTTGCGTCTGCTGCTAACTTAGCTTGTAATGCTTCTGCATCGGCTTTCGCTTTGGCATCTGCTGCTAATTTTGCCTGGCGCTCTTCTTCTTCTAATTGTAATTTTTTAGCTTCTGCATCAGCTTGTGCTTTGGCAGTAGCTTCTGCATCCGCCTTAACTTTAGCATCTGCCAATAACTTAGCTTGTAATGCTTCCATATCCGCTTTCGCTTTGGCGTCAGCTGCTAGTTTTGCTTGTAGTGCTTCTGCATCTGCTTTTGCTTTTGCGTCAGCTGCTAATTTCGCTTGTAATGCTTCTGCATCGGCTTTCGCTTTGGCGTCAGCTGCTAATTTCACTTGTAATGCTTCTGCGTCGGCTTTGGCTTTTGCGTCAGCTGCTAATTTTGCTTGTAATGCTTCTGCATCTGCTTTGGCTTTTGCGTCAGCTGCTAATTTCGCTTGTAATGCTTCTGCATCAGCTTTGGCTTTTGCATCGGCTGCTAGTTTTGCTTGTAATGCTTCTGAATCAGCTTTGGCTTTTGCGTCTGCTGCTAATTTTGCTTGTAATGCTTCTGCGTCGGCTTTCGCTTTAGCATCGGCTGCTAGTTTAGCTTGTAATGCTTCTGCATCCGCTTTGGCTTTTGCATCGGCTGCTAGTTTTGCTTGTAATGCTTCTGCATCAGCTTTTGCTTTTGCATCGGCTGCTAGTTTAGCTTGTAATGCCTCTGCATCCGCTTTAACTTTTGCGTCAGCTGCTAATTTTGCTTGTAATGCTTCTGCGTCGGCTTTCGCTTTTGCATCGGCTGCTAATTTTATTTTCAATGCCTCTGCATCGGCTTTCGCTTTGGCGTCGGCTTCTAACTTAGCTTGTAATGCTTCTGCATCCGCTTTCACTTTAGCGTCTGCCGCTAATTTTGCTTGTAACGCTTCTGCGTCGGCTTTAGCCTTAGCATCTGCTGCTAATTTTATTTTCAATGCTTCAGCATCGGCTTTAGCTTTGGCGTCGGCTGCAAGTCTTGCTTGTAGTGCTTCTGCATCGGCTTTAACTTTTGCGTCAGCCGCTAATTTTTCTTTTAAGGCTGCTTCTTCGGCTGCTTTAGCTTTGGCATCAGCTGCCAATTTTGCTTTGTTTGCAGCATCAATGCTAGCTTTTGTTTTTGCAGCTGCTGCAGCTTTTGCTTTTGCATCTGCAGCAATTCTTGCCTGAAGTGCATCAGAATCAGCTTTGGCCTTAGCATCGGCAGCTAAGATGGACTGTAAATCCGCTTCTTCCGCTTTTGCTTTTGCATCAGTTTTACGTTTCGCTTCAGCTGCGTCAGCTTTGGCTTTAGTATCTGCTGCTAATTTTATTCTTAAAGCTTCAGCATCTGCTTTCGCTTTAGTATCTGCTGCTAGTCTAGCTTTTGCAGCAGCTTCCGCGTCTGCTTTAGATTTATCAGCCGCTAATTGTGCTTGTGTTTTTTGAGGTGTTACCGGTGTTGCTGTTTTAGCTTTAGCCGCTCCTTCTGCGTCAGCTTTTGCTTTTGCAGCTGCTAATCTTGCTTTCGCAACAGCCTCAGCATCTGCTCTCGATTTATCAGCCGCTAATTGTGCTGCTGTTCTTTGAGGTGCTGCTGGTTTAGCTACAGTTCTGGTTCCGGCAGTTTTTGCTCTTGCTTCAGCTACAGCATCGGCTTTGGCTTTGGCATCGGCTGCTAATCTTATTCTTAAAGCTTCTGCATCTGCTTTCGCTTTAGTATCTGCTGCTAGTCTTATTTTTGCGGCAGCTTCTGCATCTGCACGAACTTTTTCGGCTGCCGCAAGTCTTGCTTGCTGCGCTTCTGCATCTGTTTTAGCCTTCGTATCAGCTGCTAACTTCGCTTTTTCTGCACCACTCACTCTTGTTACCGGAGTTGTAGAAGCAGTAGTCTTTTTAGACGGTACCGGCTTTGATTGTGCAGGATCTATAAGAGAACCTTCTTCATCATCACCATAATAATAATTTCTGTTTTTAAATTTATAAGCAATAGCAAATTCATGAGAACCTCCTAAATTAGACAGATTACCCAATCCTCTTTCATAGTTATATTCAATAGCAATGCTTGGTGAAATATTAACACCAAGACCCGCTGAAACACCGTATAATGAATTATATCCTGCCTGTGCCCAAACTCCTTTTGGAATCGCCACCATAGCAAGTCCAGAAATGATAGTTTTATCTTGCTTGATTTCTGTTTTTAAGATTCCCGAAAATTTACTTCTGTCAAAAAAACCATAAGCATCAATATAACCGGTATACATAGCATGTAACTGAATGGCTCTTTCCGGATCTTCTTTAACTACTCCTGAACCAAAATTGTACAGCACTAAATTATTCACAGACAATCCAAAATCAAGGAATGCAGTACCATAATTAATCCCGGGATTGATCGTTAACATGGTATTTGAAGGATAATCTGCGTTTAAAACGTCCTGATCATCAGATACAATCTTTCCTTTATTCAAACTGCTTTGATAAATGCCCGCGTTTAAACCAAAAGTCAAATTGCTGTCTTCCTCCAAAACGATATTGTGAGCAAAGTTTCCAACTCCGCCAAACACTGTCATTAAACCATAGTTTTGTTGAAAAAGACTAAAAGCAAAAGCTTCATTTTCTCTAAAACGTCCCGAATAACCGAAAACATAGGTATTTGGGGCGTTCTCAAACTGAGTCCACTGTCTTTTGTTATAAAAACTTATATAAGCATTTTGCTCTCTAACAAAGCTAAATGCAGGGTTGATTAGGTATCTATTAAACTTTAAAGAATTTCTGATAGGTAACGAAAACGAAACAACTCCATTCTCAGGGACAGCTGTGTCCTGCGAATAGAGTACATTTGAAAAACCGTAAAATAAAGTTATGAATAGGTAAATTTTCTTCATATTATTTTATCACAGTTATTGATCCTTTTTTATCACCCGAGCTGGATTTAATGACGTAGTAATAGACAGGATTAACATTTTTAAAATCTTTTATAAACGAATTGAATTCGGGATCGTAATTACTTCCAACATCATCATACATTACTTCTCCGTTTGAACTCAAAATTGTAATTTTTGTATCAGGCGTTTTGTATACTTCCGGTACATTCCAATAAGGAGAACTACTACTTAGTTTCACAATATTTGGAACAACATTCGTTTTTGCATCTTCTTCAGAAGTAACTCTGAATGCAAATTCTTTAGAAGAAATACAGCCTGAAGACTGTGAAATTTTTGCTCTGTAGCTACCTCTTACCGCTATCTGATAGGTATCTGTGTTAGCACCATCAATAAGATTGTTGTTTAGATACCACTCGTAAGTTGGATTGGTCGCATCAGAAGTTATAGACACTTTTAAAGTTTCGCCTGCTTTAAGTTTATAGGTATCTGCAACATCAATACTGGCAGAAAAACTATTGCTTTTTAAGTCGATAGTTCCATTAGCCACACATCCTCCAAAATCTACTGCAACCGAATATAATCCGCTTTCATTTGCATTGATAGAACGTGTTGTTTGTCCTGCTAATACTTTACCATCTTTACTCCAAACATAACTGTTTCCTGAAGTAGCAGTCAAAACTGTACCCGCTCCGCTGGAACAAAAAGGATTCCCTAAACTTGAGGTTACTGAAACCGCTGAACCGGAACCTGATGACGAAACTGTCACACGATTTGAATACGATTCGGAGCTACAAGTTCCATAATTTGTTTCTACATAATAAACTCCCTCCGCAGTTACGCTGTAACTAGGACCGGTCGCAGCAGCGACTAAGGTCGGAGGCACAGAAACGCCATTATCTTTGTACCAGTTATAAGTTAAAAAATCATACTTTAAAGGAGATTCATTTAAAGGATCTGCTCGATCAGGATCAATCGTTAACAAATAACTTCCTCCCGCACAAAATGTAGCAGTTCCTTTAAAATTATTTATAGTATACTGATTGTCATGTGCTTTAAAATAAATTGGGAAAGCCGTTTTATGAGCAAACGAAGTGAATTTAGGACTTGCATAACCGGCAGTTGAAACTCTAAGACTATAAGTATCCGATCCCTTAAGGGTTGAAGGAACCGCAAATTTTATTGTTTTCTGAGTAGGAGTATCGTTTATAACAGGCAGAATTGTAGCAGCAGGAATTACCGTTACAAAATTATCGGTAGATAACTCAACTGTAAACTCTGTTCCTGCCGGAAACCCGCTATAGGTAAAAGTAGCATTATATTCATTGTGCACCGTACCCGCACAAATCCTATCAAAAGATAGTATTTCCGGATTTACAACTTTCGTTTGGGCAAACAAACTCAAGTTGGCACAGAATAACATGCCAAATAAAAGAAAAAATTTGGTAAAAATTAGAGTAGTTTTTTGAATCATATAGTGCGTGTTCTGGCTAAATCTATATCTTCAAAAAACAAAATGTTTATAAATGATTCTGAAAAATCATATCTGTAATTCTCAATAATATCTTTTGCAAGTACTGAATAAGTAGCAGCTATTGATGAATTCTCTTCACATTTAAAAGTAATTAGATTACACTCACCAGTTGTAGCAAGGCTATCCTTGGGGATGGATAGCCCTTCTATAAACTGATTAGAATCAGTATCTAATTGGCTGATACGTTGCTCAGCTATATCTTTGTTTTGGTCAAGCGTTGACGCTGTCTTTTTACATTTATTAAGTACAGAAAAAGTAGGTTCCTCTATTGTACTTTGTGCATATAGACTTAATGTCATAGGCAAAGCCAAAAATATAATACAAGTAAAATATTTTTTTATTGTTGGGGCCATTATATTATGATCTTTATTTGAGTCCGATTTAAGACGAATACATAAATTGTGTCTGGGGACTTAATTAATAAAATTTACGCTCTAAAATAAAAATCTATGTCTTATCTATCTGTTTCCGCTAGAAGCCGTAATCTTTCCTAATTGTAGTCTGAAATCAGGTTTCTTTGGGTTAAAGATGTCAATAAATGTCTCTTTGTTATCACTTTGTGAATACACGTTAAAGAATACGCTATTACCATACCAGCTCTCTAAATCTTCATTGTTAGAATTGTATTCTGTAAAGATATTTCCGTTACATAGGTTGAAATACATTTCTTCAAATCTGATTTTTTTAAGATTGGCATCATTAATCTCTGTTTTACTGTCTAATAATACAGCTGGATTAAATCCGGAGATCACGCTACGTTTCATTTCAAGTGATGCAGTTTCTGCAACATAAATAGCTTCTTTTACTAAACCAGACTGAATGTCAGCTTTAATATTTTCACTATCGTTAAGCATTGTAATATTCGAAGCAACTACTAAAGTAGGTTTTTTAGTAAAATCTGTTTCGCTTTTCTTATCGTATGTTCTAACCTCCATACAACGAGATCCGTCTTTTGTACTAGACAAATAAGAAGATCTGATTGCTAATGAGTTGTATAAACGACATTGAACTCCTTGTGTGAATTTAAAATCATCATTGATTGATTTATAAGAAACCAATTTAGTTGCATTTAAGTCTCCACCATAGAAAGCAAATGAATTACCACCTGAGTAGCTAACCATTACGTTTTCAATTATTGTTTTGTTTCCAACACCTGCAACAGTTAATCCGTTGAAAGAATCTAAACCTTTTACTTTTTTCCCTGCGAATTCGATTCTAACGAATCTTAAAATTCCTGAGTTACCGGCAACATTATCACCACCATAAGTAGTAAGAGTAGGATCAAGATCAAGGTTGTAAGAACCGGCGTTTCCGAATTTATTAATTGGAGAATCACCAAGAATTACAAGTCCTCCCCAATCACCAGCTTTTTTCTGGCTACGGTTTGAAGTAAATACAATAGGATCAGTTTCTAATCCGTCTGCAATAATTGATGCACCTTTTGTAACTACCAATGTTCCTTTAGTTTCGAAATCACCAATGATTAACGTACCAGGTTCAATAGTTAAAACAGCATTATTAGTAACATAAACGTTTCCTTGTAAAACATAAACATTCCTTTTCATCAATTTTGTATTAACAGAAATGTTTCCTGCTAAAATTTGATTTGCTTCTCCATAGTCTACTTTGTTAGGCTTAAATTCGGTCCAGTTATTCAACCAATTGTTGTAGCCCATAATTCCTTTCTCTTGCTGAGCACTCATACTGGTTACTGTCAAAAGGATGCAGATGATTTGAGTAATTTTTTTCATGATAAGGGGGTATTACGGTTAATAATAAATTTGGGTATGCGTATGCGTAATATGATAAAAACTCATCTCGAATTATCTGATCGTAATCAGGATGCTTCGAGAACGAGTTGTTATTTGTACTTCTACTTTTAAAATTTTATGAAACTCTAACAGATCAAAGATTTACATTGTTTTATCGCTCGCTTAGAATAAGAGCTTCAAGCACACTGTTTTACAGTACTTTAACACTTCTTTTTCTCTTTACAAATGAACTTAAAAAATCAATACATAGCTTATACAAACAAACAACTAAGTTGTTATAGTTTATACTCGTCACCATATTAATCATTTAACAAGTAAAATACTTTGACAAAAAGGTTTCAGAAATTTTAAAATATTACATTTCGTTCAATTCGTTGAACTCATGTAAAGACTTTAATGTGCTTTCGTAAAATAAAATGGCTGCGATTAGATTTCCTTTATCAGAATATGGCATCATTTTTCTTTGGAATTCAACTGTAGTGTCCAAAAACGTAGCAGTTCCAGTTGCCTGAGAATCCAATACTTTTTTGTGCTCACTGTCGTCCGGAATACCTAAGTCTGCCATCGTAACACCTGGTTTAGTCACCAATGCAATGTAAGGGAGAGTTTTAACTAGTACTTTAATACGCTCGATATACAGTTCCAAAAGTTCACCTTTTTGCATACCACTCAATTCTTTTTGATCGTGATACTTGCGAATAAGCGCTGTTGTACTGATTATACTTCTAGGAGCATTCTTAGCCTGGGCAGAAATTGCTCCAGTTGTCATTAAACAAAATAAACTTAAAAAAATAATTTTCCCTTTCATAGATTCTTATTAAAATTGGTTGTTGATGAAAACAAAAATATGTAAATTATGTTAAAACGCAACTTTAATATTTTCTTTTTTGAAAAATTAAGCTTTTAGATCCTCCGAAAAACTGCCGTATGTCGAGAAAATATGCGTTTTAGCGAGTTTTTTGTTAATTTTGTTAAAATATATATTTGTAGGAATTGACTTTATATATGGTCTTCTTTACGCATTATTGTAGGTAAAAAAAAGATATGTTTTAAATATTTTTATAAAAACTATTAACAAAAAACCATTAATATCTCACCAAATCACACCCAGTACTTACCCAAGACGAGCCAAAAAAAATAAACAATTTAACAAAACGCTGCCTGTTAAAAATAAAAAAACAGAAACATAATTAATCTTTAATTCCGAAAATTTTTGACTACATCATTTTCTTCTATCTTTGCTACATGCAATTTTCTCAAATTTTAGGTCAAGATTACATCAAAAGTCACTTGATACAAAGTGCATCTTCCGGAAGAATTCCGCACGCACAATTATTTGTCGGGCCAGAAGGAAGTGGTACGCTATCAACTGCTATTGCTTACGCGCAATATATTTTATGTAACAATACGGGCACTGAAAACTCAAACGGAAATGATTCCTGTAATCTCAAATTCCAAAACCTTTCACATCCCGATCTCCATTTTATTTATCCAACCGTCACCACCGAAGATGTAAAAACGAAACCCAAAAGTTTAGATTTTATTCAGGACTGGCGCTCCTTTATACAAGAAATGCCTTACGGAGGTTTATTCGATTGGTATAAAATTTTGGGTGTTCAAAACAAACAAGGGGAAATCAGAGTAGAAGACGCACAGGAAGTTTTGAAATCACTTGCCTTAAAATCGTACGAAGGCGGTTATAAAATTATGATTATCTGGATGGCCGATAAAATGAATATCGCTGCTTCAAATAAATTATTAAAACTTCTCGAAGAGCCTTCAGATAAAACTATTTTTATACTGATCTCTGAAAATGAAGAAGATATCATTCAAACGATCCGGTCTCGTTGCCAGGTGATTCATTTTAACGGATTACCCGAAAAGGTAATCGCTGAAGCCTTGGTTGCTAAAGAAAATATCGATTCAAATTTAGCTTTAAAAATCGCACATCAGGCACAGGGAAATTTTAGTAAAGCACTTTCTATACTCAAAGAAGATGACTCGGAATATCCTTTTGAACAATGGTTTGTCAATTGGGTTCGTGCTGCTTTCAGAGCAAAAGGTAATGCCGCTGCCATTCAGGATTTAATTTCCTGGAGCGAAGAAATAGCCGCTCTTGGACGTGAAAGTCAGAAGAAATTTATCCAGTACTGTATCGAAATGTTCCGACAAGCTCTTTTGCTTAATTATCAGGCAACAAGCCTCGTTTACATTGAGCCGAAAGTAGATAAATTTAAACTCGAAAATTTTGCTCCATTTGTTAACGGAAACAACATACATGACATTTTTAAAGAACTTTCGGAGGCGATGTATCACATTGAACGGAATGGAAATGCAAAAATAATTTTAACAGATCTATCTATAAAACTCACACGTTTAATTCACAAAAAATAATTTGCTAATGAACAATACTGCCACAATTTTACTGTTGGTTTTTCTGGCCTTAACTTTTTTGCAATCCGGTTATGAAAAAGTTTTCTACTGGAAGGATAATGTTTCCTGGTTGAAGGAGCATTTTTCCAAAACAATCTTAAAAAATCAAGTACCACTAGCCCTCTTTCACCTTTTAATTTTAGAATTAATTTCGGGAATTTTATGCGTGGTTGGTGTCATACAGTTGCTTACAGACAGCGGTCGTGAATTTGGTTTCTACGGCGCAATTTTCTCTTGTATTTGTTTGTTAATGATGCTCTTCGGTCAACGATTAGCCAAAGATTACGATGGTGCAAGAACCATTGTTATCTATTTTATTCCGGCAGTTATGGCGGTTTACTGGCTGAATTAAATCTGTCAAATCCTATTTTACATAATGTTTAAATTAGGTAAAATAAAGCATCAAATCTAAGAAAGCTCATTTATGCACTTTGACAAAAGTTGCTAACCTCGCTCAACTATGAGGAAAAAAAGCCACAGATTAATGGATTAAAATGATTAAATAATCTGTGTAAATCCTTTTAATTCAGTGGCAAAAAAAAAACAATTAGTGCCAATTCGTGAAATTCGTGGCAAAAAAATAAATTTTTACATTAAAAAAATGAAATCAAAACATCCTGCAGAATCTCTAACTATTTTAACCGATTTAGTTTTACCAAGTGAAACAAATCCTTTGAATAACCTTTTTGGTGGTGAACTTTTGGCCCGAATGGACCGTGCGGCAAGTATCGCAGCCCGAAGACATTCGCGTCGAATTGTAGTAACAGCTTCTGTAAATCACGTTGCTTTTAACAGAGCTATTTCTTTAGGCAGCGTTGTTACCGTTGAAGCAAAAGTATCCCGTTCTTTCAAAAGTTCTATGGAAGTTTTTATAGACGTTTGGGTAGAAGACCGCGAATCTGGAAACAGAACAAAAGCCAACGAAGCCATTTACACCTTTGTTGCAGTTGATGATACCGGCAGACCGGTTGAAGTTCCTGCGATCGAACCTGAAACGGAACTAGAAAAACAGCGTTATGATGCTGCTTTACGTCGTAAACAACTGAGTTTGTTGCTTGCCGGTAAAATAAAAGCTGAGGAAGCTACAGAACTAAAAGCATTGTTTTTATAGCAATAAAACAACGTTGTAACTTCAAAAAAAAGAAGTATTTTTACAAAATTACAAGCCCTTTCAAATCTAAATCAAGACGTTATTTCCGATTTTGATTGGCTTTGAAAAAGAAAAAAATTATAACAATTTAGATGAAAGAAAAGATGAGTTCAGACAAAGAGGCCAAATTAAAAGCGCTACAACTTACGCTTGACAAACTTGATAAAACTTACGGAAAAGGAACCGTAATGAAAATGGGCGACAAAGCCATTGTAGAGGTAGAAACTATTTCTTCCGGCTCTCTTGGTGTTGATTTAGCTCTTGGGGTAAATGGTTACCCAAGAGGAAGGATCATTGAAATTTACGGGCCAGAATCGTCCGGTAAAACCACACTTACCTTACACGCGATTGCCGAAGCTCAAAAAGCGGGCGGAATTGCTGCTTTTATAGATGCTGAGCATGCTTTTGACAGAAATTATGCTGAAAAATTAGGCGTTGACATCGAAAACTTAATTATTTCTCAACCGGATAATGGAGAACAAGCTTTAGAAATTGCAGAAAACCTGATTCGTTCAGGAGCAATTGATATTGTGGTAATTGACTCGGTTGCAGCCTTGACCCCAAAAAGTGAAATTGAAGGAGAAATGGGAGATTCAAAAATGGGTCTTCACGCTCGTTTAATGTCTCAGGCCTTAAGAAAATTAACCGGAACGATCAGCAAAACAAACTGTACGGTTTTCTTCATCAACCAGTTGAGAGAGAAAATTGGTGTAATGTTCGGAAATCCGGAAACTACAACAGGTGGTAACGCCCTAAAATTCTACGCTTCGGTACGTATTGATATTCGTCGTTCTTCACAAATTAAAGACGGAGAAAATGTAATCGGAAACAGAACCAAAGTAAAAATCGTTAAAAATAAAGTAGCTCCACCTTTCAAAACTGCCGAATTTGACATCATGTATGGCGAAGGGGTTTCAAAAACAGGAGAAATTTTAGATTTAGCTGTTGAATTTGAGATCGTTAAAAAAGCAGGATCATGGTTCAGCTATGGTGATACTAAATTAGGTCAGGGACGTGATGCCGTTAAGTCTTTAATTAAAGATAATCCGGAACTAGCTGACGAATTAGAAGCAAAAATTAAAGCGCACATTAAAGAATTAGCTAACGCATAAAACGTTACAAATCTGATTGTTGCAGATTCTTATACTATAAACCCGACCGTTCTAAAAGCGGTCGGGTTTTTTATTTTGAAAAAAAAGAAAAAAAATCTACTTCTTGACGCAACCATTTTCCTTTTTGTTCATCTAATCATTATCATGTGACTTTTGTTAAAAGTTAAAAATCTAATTACCAAGGTTATCTCCTTTAAAACAATTAAGGAAAAAACTAAAAAGCAATTGATTTTGATTCAGATAAAAGTATTGATAAAATAAGATTTTGAATATAAAAGGGGTTTTAAATTCAAAAGAAAACCCGGCATGATTCATACTCAATGCCGGGTTTAATATTTAATTCTTTTTACTTTTACTTTAGGCTCTTAAATTCCAGTAATTTATTGTAAATCACCTGTCTGACCTGATCTCTCAGCTCTTTTCTGTTCTCGCCTGTAAGTCCTTTAGTTTCAATAAATGATAATATCTTACCTCTCATTTTACCGGGACTTCCGCTTAAAAAAGTATACGAAAATCGTTCTTTATTATCCGCAAAAACAATCGGAACAATTGGAATTTGATGCTCTATCGCCAATCTAAACGCCCCATCCTTAAACTCGTCCAGTAAAATCGATTCATCATCTGGAACTCCGCCTTCCGGAAAAATACAGATGCTTAATCCCTGATTTAGACGATCCTGAGCTCGTTTGAAAACATCATTTTTACTCTTCGATGAATTTCTGTCTACCAAAATACAAGTTCTTTTATAGAAAAATCCGAACAACGGAATCTTTACAAGCTCCTTTTTTCCAACAAAAACAAATGGATTTTTTATAATGGCCAGCATTAACATAATGTCTGTCATTGAAGTGTGATTAGCCACAATCATATAACTTTTGCCTCTTTCAAGCTTTTGTTCCCGTTTGATTTTGTAATAGAATCCCATTCCGTAGAGGATGAATTTCGCCCAAATTCGCGCCATTCTGAAAAAATACGGATAACCACTTTCGGTTATAATGGAAGCCAGTAAAAACGGCAACATAATCAATATCGGGATGGCCATTAAAATATAAAACCAAATGCGCCAAATGACCCAAAAAACAATTTTTATTCCTTTCATGGTTTCAAAAGTAATAAATCGAAGGTGATTTATTATAAAAGAATTTATTTTCGTAAAAACTTTGCCAACTTTACGCCAAAGAACAAATAAAGTTTGTGTACTTTACAAAAAACTTTGCGAACTTTGCGATCAGGAAAATAAACCTGGCAAACTTTCCAATTAAAAAATACGAAATTTAGGGTTAAAATCAACAATAAACCATGCGAACTTTGCGGTTAAAACCTTGCATCTTTGCGGTTAAGAGAAAACTAGAATGGCAAAAATACTTACCGGTGTTCAAAGTACAGGAACACCACATTTAGGCAACTTATTGGGAGCAATTATTCCCGCAATTGAATTATCTAACAATCCGGCAAACGAATCTTTTTTGTTTATCGCTGATTTACATTCGATTACACAAATCAAAGATGGTAAAACATTAAGAGAAAACACCTACAGTACAGCAGCAGCTTGGTTGGCCTGTGGTTTAAATCCCGATAAAGTTACTTTTTACAGACAGTCTGATGTCGCTCAAACAGCAGAACTAACCTGGTATTTAAGCTGTTTTTTTCCATTTCAACGTCTGACATTGGCCCATTCTTTCAAAGATAAAGCAGATCGTTTAGACGATGTAAACGCCGGACTTTTTACTTATCCGATGTTAATGGCCGCTGATATTTTATTGTATGACGCTCAATTTGTTCCCGTTGGAAAAGACCAATTACAGCACTTGGAAATTACTCGTGATGTAGCCTCTCGTTTCAATCACCAAATGGGTGAAACTTTTGTAATTCCAGAAGCTATAATTCAGGAAGACGGCATGTTGATCCCTGGAACTAATGGCGGAAAAATGAGTAAATCTGCCAATAATATCATCAATATTTTCCTTGACGATAAAACCTTACGCAGGCAGATAATGAGCATCGAGACAGACAGTACGCCACTTGAAGATCCAAAAAATCCGGACACTTGTAATGCCTTTGCTATTTATTCTTTACTGGGCACCGAAGCACAAATTGCCGAAATGAGAGCCAATTATTTGGGCGGGAACTATGGTTATGGACATGCCAAACAAGCCTTGTTTGAATTGATCACAGAAAAATTCAAAACCGAAAGAGAAAAATACAATTACTATATTACGAACCTTACTGAAGTAGAATTACTTTTGAAAAAAGGAGCTGATAAAGCAGCCCTGATTGCGAACGGTGTTTTACAACGCGCCCGCATTAAACTTGGCTTTGAACCATCATAATTAGCCGTTTTAAGACATTATTTATCCCTTTTCGAGCAGAAAGCTTGGAAAGGGATTTTTGTTTGAAAAAATCACCGAAATCCGGCATTTTATATATGTTCTTTCTAACTTATATTTACGAGAAACAGAAAAGACGTTATTCTTAATAAAACATTAAAATTTACTCAAAAAAATAACTACTTAGCTAATCTTGCTATAAAGAAAATCACTCTTAAAACAAGAACAATTATTCCTACTATTGCCCATGGCGACATACCTGAATCACTTGACGATGATGTTGTTTCATATGATTCCGTAAGCTTTTCTCTGTTTGCTTTTAAAAAACTATCCAATTCCGGATTAAGGGCATTATAATTACTCATCGCAATTATTGTAGCTTCCGTAAAAATCGATTTTATTTCTTGATTTAAAATGGGGCTGGTTATTTTATTTTGCAGCAATCTAATTTTCATATCTGTATCAACTGATTTAAAATTTGCAAGCAAAGCATAAAAAGGTCTGAATTTTATAAAATAAATAGACTTAATATTGTGATCCCCCATCGAAAAATTTTGATCTAACTTGTCTAAAACAAAATCTAATTTACCTGTAACTCTCTCACGCAAAAGGTCTAATGATTCTTCCGGCAAATATTCTTTGACCATTAAAATGTCTTCAATAGCTTCAAAATCGTTCTGAGCCATTCTTTCCTCAATAAACAACGTCAATGCTTCTGATAAAAATCTAATAATGAATACTTTTACGGCCTCTAAACTAACTGAGACAGCATTATCAGAACTAAATCTATTACGTGAATAATTTTTCTTAGAAAATAAATTATAAAGTATTCGATTATTTGAAATAGACAAAAGCTCATTTGGAAATTCATTCATTGCTAAAATCAAATTTGAAGCTACACTTGAATCTAAATTAGAATGCTGTGCACGTTCAATTTCAAATTGTTTCTGAATTTTTGCAATATCCTCAGGGTTAAATTCTCTTAAATTTGTTCTATAAATTCCGGCATTTTCGAATAATTCAATAATATTCATTAAAAAAGGGTTAAAAGTGAGGGGCAAAAATAAAATTTTAATATTTCAAACCTAATCTAATTAAAAATAAAGATCAAATAGCCTCAAACAATTTACCCGGTAAAGGTCTTATTACTCCCTTAAGCTCCATTTTTAAAAGGATTCCGGAAATTTTATAAACAGGAAAATCACAACGAAGCGCAATGATATCCAGTACTTCTTTTCCGTTTTTTATTAGAAAATCGTAAATGTTTTGTTCCTCTGCATCTAAAGCTACAAACAGCTGTTTTTGAATTGGTTTTGCTTTATTTTCAATATCCCAGTTCAGCATGTAGATCAAATCGGCCGCACTGGTAAGCACGTTGGCCTTCTGGGTTTTAATCAGATCATTGCAACCCTTACTGTACACATCTGTAACGCGGCCCGGAACAGCAAAAACATCACGGTTGTACTCATTTGCAAAATGGGCCGTAATGAGAGACCCTCCCCGATCTGCAGATTCAATTACAATTGTGGCCTCCGAGATTCCGGCAACAATACGATTTCGGCGAACAAAATTTTCCCTGTCCGGATTAGACGAGCTCCAAAACTCGGTGATAAACCCCCCTTTTTCTTCCATTCGGGCGATATACTTTTTGTGCGATTTAGGGTAAACCTGATTTAATCCGTGGGCTAAAACACCAATGGTCTGTAAGTTGTTGTCCATTGCAAATTGATGTGCAACAATATCAACTCCATAGGCAAAACCGCTAACAATTACAGGATCTAATGGTGCTAAATCTTCCAGTAGTGTCCTACAAAATTCCAGGCCATAGGAAGTAATCTGGCGTGTTCCGACTATACTAATTATCTTTCTGTTTTTTAAATCAATATTCCCCGCAGAAAAAATCAAAACCGGCGCATCAAAACAATGTTTCAGACGCTCCGGATACTGTTCTTCCTGAAAAAAAGAAACCTTTATCGCATTTGCTTTTATAAATTCTAATTCGGCATTTGCCTTTTCAAAAACGGTTTTGTCTTTACTATTTTTTAATAAAACAGAGCCGATTCCGTCAATAGCAGCTAGCTGATTGGTTTTCGTTTTAAAAAAAGCCTCCGCACTACCACAATGCAACAACAATCTTTTAGCCAAAATATCTCCAACTCCATCCACTTTAAGTAAGGCTAATAAATAAAATAATTCCTGATCTGACATCTTGCTAAAATATTATGTAAAATAGAGTCTGTTAAAAATTCGATTTGAGGCAGCAAATATTCATAAATTAAAGTAATTTCTTAATAAAAAATAAGATAAATCGTTTTCGCACCCTACTCGACATGAAGCAAAAACACTTAACCATTTGAAAATTAATTGTATATAAAATAAAGCGAATTGTTAATAACAATTGTGAATAAAATTTTGATAACTATATTCATTACCTAACTTTGTTACTATGAAAATCGAAACTTACATATCGCAGTTATTGTATCGTTATCAGTGTGTAACGGTTCCAGGGTTTGGAGCATTTCTAACCGAAAATCACCCGGCAAGACTTAATGAAAGCACCAATTCGTTTTCTCCACCTAAGAAAACGATCGCATTCAATAGTCTTTTAAAAAACAATGACGGATTATTAGCCAATCATATCGCTCAGACTGAAAATACTTCTTATGGTTTTGCCGTAAGTGCTATTACACATGAAGTTCTAAATTGGAAAAAAATATTAGACGAACATGGCGTTCTGAATTTTAAAAACATTGGTGATATTCGTCTAAACGCTGACCAAAACATGGTTTTTACACCTAATGATCAGACCAACTTCTTATCTACTTCTTTTGGATTAAGTCCGTTTGTTTCTCCTGTAGTAAAAAGAGAGCTGTTCGAGAAAAAACTGGAAAAAATGGAAGAAAGAGAAACGGTTGCTTTATACGATAATGAAGAGCACGTTAGAACTTCAAAACCATACTTGAGATATGCTGCTATTTTTGTTCTAGGTTTAGGAATTACCGGAAGTATCGGATATCCTTTGTACCAGAATCAAATTGCAAGTCAGACTCTTATTGTAGAAAGTGCTGTACAGAAAAAAGTACAAAACAAGATCCAGGAAGCGACCTTTTTTATACAAAGTCCATTACCGGCTGTCACGCTTTCTGTAGATTCTGCTAAAACTGCAACTGAAGAAGTAGAAATAAAAACAATGCCTTACCACATCATGGCAGGTGCTTTCAGAAGCGAACAAAATGCCAGAAAAGCCTATAACCAATTGGTAAAAGACGGTTATAAAGCCAGAATGCTTGGCGAAAACAAACATGGTCTGTTTCCTGTTTTATACGGAAGTTATGCCACTATGAATGAAGCACAAAAAGCACAGAAAGAAATTCAAAAAGGAGAAAATCCGGATGCCTGGATTTTAGTCGAAACGTTATAAATTTTCAATTGCCACTTACTTAACTAAATCCTTTTTTCTTAAACCGAAAAAAGGATTTTTTATTTATACTCGTGTCAGTTTTACAAAATCTACTTCTCGTATATCTGTTCCACGTGAAAATAACTTTTGACTTCAGAAGTTTAATTATTTATGAAAGTTTGTTGAAAAGAAAATGACACTTTTTAAGCAATTACTTTTAAATATTGGCAAGACGCTGTTTTAAAAAAAACGAATTATCACAGCCAAAGACCTTTACTCCTAGTCATTTTGTTCCGCAACTCCTTTTATTTCGACAAAAAACTCCCCGATTTAATTCACAAATAACGCCGAAGGCGCCGATTTTTTTTTGAAAAAATTGACTTCTAAAAAAATTACATCCCTAAAATAAGTTCCATAATTTCCTATATTATTACTGCCTAAAATCTATGATTTAATCCAACTCTCACCCTGAGCGAAGTCGAAGCTACGTTACAAAATTTTCGCTTTTTTTCAGTTTTTCTGTACTTCCTAAAGTTTAGAATTTGATAGATACTTATCCCTAGACCAGCCTTCGACTCCGCTCAGGGTGACATAACGTATATCAGTGAGATTTGAAGGCTTAAAACTAACGCACATTATTTTGTAAAACTTAGCCGTTCCACGTGGAAACTACATTGCAAAAATGGATTTAGATCTTGGAGTTACTTTTATCAAAAACGAAATAAAGAGATCAAAGGATCGTTTTATTGTGTCAGGTGAAATTTTAGTTTTTCTACTGCCTAAAGTCTCTAATTTGATCCAACTGTCACCCTGAGCGAAGTCGAAGGTTACGTTAGAAAATTTACACCTTTTTCACTTTCTCTGCGCTTCCTAAAGTTCAGAATTTACTAGATACTTATCCCTAGACCAGCCTTCGACTTCGCTCAGGGTGACATAACGTATATCAGTGAGATTTGAAGGTGTAAAACTAACATACATCATTCTGTAAAGCTTATCCGTTCCACGTGAAAACTACATTGCAAAAATGGCTTTAGATCATGGAGCTACTTTTATCAAAAACGAAATAAAGAGATCAAAGGATTGTTTTTTTGTTTCACGTGAAGTTTTTTATTTTTCTACGGCCTTCCCTTAGGCCTATGATTTAATCCAACTGTCACCCTGAGCGAAGTCGAAGGCTACGTAAGAAAATTTTCGCCTTTTTTCAGTTTTTTTGTGCTTCTTAAAGTTTAGAATTTGATAGATACTAATCCTCTAGACCAGCCTTCGACTTCGCTCAGGGTGACATAGTGTATATCAGTGAGATTTGAAGGTACAAAACTAATGTGCATTCTTTTTGCAAAGCTTAGCCGTTCCACGTGAAAATTACATTGCAAAATGGCTTTTGATCTTAAAGTTACTTTTACAAAGAACAAATAAAGAGATTTAAAGGCTTGTTTTTTGTTTCAGGCGGAAGAATGGCTTTTTATTGTAAAAACAAAAAATACGGCTTAAAAAGCATGGTTTTGCGACTGTTTTCAAACTAAACAGCCATTTTACTTTTATCCAATCACTATTTGTTGTTATTAATGCTAAAAAACGCCGAAGGCGCCGATTTTTTTTTTCGAATTTAAGCAAAGTCTTGGTCTCTCTTCGAAGTGATGCAAAATTCAATAAGTTTCACAACAAACTCCCCGCCTCTACTCCACAACCAAATCGTTTTGAAAAAAATCTCAAGAGTTTTATCTAAACTGGTCACACAACTTCTACCCAAAATATTCCTGCACAGGGTTTGCGCGAGTGATTCACTTATCTTAAAAATTGGAAAAATTATCGATTCAAGAATCGTGTTTTACCACTGTTTTTCCGTCGTTTTGGCATTTAGAAACCAAACGAGTTTTCGTGAAAAAATCATAAATAAAAATTAACACATTGTTAATCAATATATTAATAACATAAAAACAGGTAATTAGTCTAATGTTTCAGTGAATCCAAAATGTTCCACGTGAAACTATTTTCGAATCAAAAGCGTCTTAATTTTTCAAAACGATTCAAAAAACAAAATGAAAGCAATACAAAACGTTCTTTTTAAGTACAGCACAGCTAGATTTTCTTATGCTATAAAATCGCGTTATCAAACCAAAAAAACAACAATTTACCGTTATCTAATTATATTTTTATCAAACATATTACTTTGATTTTCGAATATTTCAATAAAATATATCTTCCCCAGCCTTCGACTTCGCTCAGGGTGACACCCGTCTAAAATTGACCATTAAATAACTAATAATACCCATTTATCCCAAGCTTGAAACCTGAAACTTGAAACTTGAAACCTGAAACTTGAAACTTGAATTTGGAATTTGGAATTTGAATTTGGAATTTGGAATTTGGAATTTGGAATTTCCCCTAATTTATGCTTGCCTTAAACATTTTAAGTTCATCCCAGGTAAATTCGTCACCATATTTTTCCTTCAATGGGTTAAGCGATTCTTCTTGATAAAATTGAAAAGCCTCTTGCAGAGCCAGTATTTTATCGTACGGCAATACGTCTGAAATATCCACTTTTTTAGTCTGAATTAGTTTGACTAAATGCATCTCAATTGTCTGCACCGTCAGCTTTCGAATTCGGGCAATATCCTGAATCGAATTCTTTTCTACCCATAGATCGTAGGTTTCTTCTATTGTGGTTTTTTTGACCGTTTTTGGTTCATTATTGTCGCGCTTTTTTGAAGTGTAACGTACAACCGGTTCTTCCACATTGAAGATATCCGTGTTGCTCATTTTAAACTCTTCACGAATCTTTTCCAGCTTATTTATTTTGAAGTTTTTAATAGCCGATGAAGTCAATTTTTCTTTGCAAATCGTTTCTCCCGCAACCACAATTTCGATCAATAACTTAGCTTTCATCAAGCGTAAAACCGCTTTTGTTTGCAAATCATCCAGCAAAGTCAGCTCTTCGTAAAACTCTTTTACTTTTTTAAACTTCTGAATTTCAGCCATTTTTTGCAGAAGATCCGCAACTAATTTGTCCATTGGACCGAAAAAATAATCATATGCTGCCACCATTCTTTCTTCAACAAAATACAAATCGACTGTTTCTTTATTGAAAATTTTGTTGAGTTGTTGGATAAACTTTTGCGAAGGATCTATCAGCTGCTCTATGGTTTCTAAGCGCTTTTGCGCCCAAATAGCATGTTTGGCTTTTTCTGAAGCAGCAGCATTTTCGTTGTAACTAAAACGGTGATTGCGCCATTCTTGTGCCAAATCTGACCAATTAAAACTGTTAATCAAATAGTTATGAATAAAGTTTTTCGTTTCAAAATGCAACGATTTCTCTAAAACGTCCTCGGTAGCTTTATTCAAAGCATAATCCATCACATCCTGATCGTTCGAAATCCCATTCATACGCATCGGAGAAAGCAAAATAAGCCCATTTAAGGACCTTAAACGCGATAATGCTACATATGCCTGTCCGGGAAGAAAAACTTGCGATACATCAAGCGCAGCTTTGTCAAAAGTTAATCCCTGGCTCTTATGTACCGTAATGGCCCACGCCAATTTGATCGGATAATGCGCAAATGTGCCCAAAACTTCCTCTTCAATCTCCTTGGTGAGCTCATTTACTTTGTAACGGATGTTTTTCCATTCGTACTTTTCTACCTCAATTGTTTTATTCTCTTCCGGGAAATGCACAAAGATTTCCTCCGGTGAAAGGGACTTGATAATCCCCATTTTTCCATTAAAATAGCGTTTTTCAAAGCTCAAATCGTTTTTTACAAACATGACCTGCGCTCCCACTTTCAACTTTAGATTTTCTTCTACCGGAAAGATTTTCTCCGGAAAATCACTTACGATAAAGGGTTGAAAAGAATACTCTTTTCCCGCTAAATCGTTTATCGCCTGCTCGTTAATAGAATCTGCTTTGGCATTATGAGTTGTTAAAGTAATATAACCCGGATTACTCTTTAAATCAAAATCAGGCTGTACATATTGGTTCAAAAACTGCACATCTTCCGCTGAAATCTGATTGTTACGCAGGTTATTCAAAACCGAGATAAAAGCATCGTCTGTTTGACGGTAAATTTTAGATAACTCAATGTACAAAGGCGGATTTTGCTGCATTACGTGCGAGTGAAAAAAGAATTTTCCTTTGTAATAATTGCGTAGCGTTCGCCATTCTTCATCCCTAATTACAGGCGGCAACTGCAATAAATCGCCTATAAAAAGCACCTGAACGCCACCAAAAGCATACGAATTTCTGCGAACAGTCTGCATCATAAAGTCAATGGCATCAAGCAAATCGGCCCGCAACATACTTACTTCATCAATAATCAGTAACTCCATATTGCGAATTACATTACGCTTCAGACTGTTCATTTTAAAGTGCCTGCGCAACGTATCTTTATTCTCAAATTTCACCGTTTCGGTAAACTGCGAATTCGCCTCAAAAGAGGGTATAAAAGCGGAAAATGGCAGCTGAAACATCGAATGAATCGTCACGCCACCCGCATTTAAAGCCGCAATTCCGGTTGGGGCAACCACCACAGTATTCTTGTGCGTTGTGGCAATAATTTCCCTCAAAAGTGTCGTTTTTCCTGTCCCAGCTTTACCCGTCAGAAAGATCGACTTTTGCGTTTGATTGATAAATTGTAAGGTGTAAGCTGCTGCTTCTGAAACGTTTTGCATTATGGCTTGTATTGAAAAACTAAAAGTATCGTATTTTTTATAAAAGAAAAAACCTAAATCCGTGTAGATTTAGGTTTTTAGAAATTAGTTTGTTTTGTGTTTTATTTTTTAGCTTCCACACCCTCTTTAGCAGGAGCTTTTTCTTCTGTTTTCGGTGCAGATTTGTACTTATCGTTCAATTCTTTAACGATTACTTTTGTAATATCGTATTTATCTTCAGCGTATAATACTGTTGCAGCATCACCTGTTCCGTAGATATAAGAATAACCGTTTTTCTTACCGTATTCTTTGATGTATTTTTTCACTCCGCTTACAAGAGAATCCATTTCAACTCCGCTTTCTTGTTGCAATTGTTGCGATAAAGCTTGTTGAGCATAACCCAATTGTTGCTCTCTTTTTTGCAATTCAGCACCCCTTTGTTGTGCCCATGCCTGACCGTTTGCTTGCGCTTGACTTTGAAAATTAGCAGCGTCTTGTTTAAAACGAGTAATTTCAGCTTGCAGTTGTCTTCCTTTTTCTTCTGCTTGAGATTTGTATTTTGCTTCAAGATCTTTTGCTTCAGTGTACTCTTTCATTAAAACCGAAGTATCAACGTAAGCTGTTTTTACTTCTTTAACTTCTGCTGTTTTACCACATGAAACAACTAAAATTGAAACCGCGATAATTACTAATGCTTTTTTCATTTCTTTAATTTCTATTTTTTTAATGTTGAAGACAAAAATATAAAAAAATAAATAGCATCAACATAAAGTTTAAAAAATGCTCTTTTTTTCTTGTATCAATTTTTGTTATCGGACTTAAGTTATGTATAATTTACTGTTATTAATAATGGATTTCATAGCTCGTTTTTAAGCGAATTTCTAAAAAAAGACATATTCAGAGTCCTTCTTACCTAAAAACGTCGCTAAAACGCGCTAAAAATAAGTTTTAGCTGTTTTTTAGCACGTAAATGTGCGAAGAATATTCCATCGTACGTCTGGCTTTTAGATTTGACTTCAAACCGATCAAAAAAGCACTGATGTAGTTCATTTTTCCTGTTTTGTATTTTTCCGATAATAAACTCACATAAAAAGAATCAAATTTCATCGGAAGCACTTTTTCTAATTTCATATCCACTTTTTCAAAAAGCGATTGAATGGCTTTTTTAGAGAAATGCCAAAAATGAATCGGCACATCATAAGCTGCCCAAAATGTATCGTAATGTTTTGCGTCGTATGATTTAAAATTTGGAACCGCAACAATTAATGTTCCAGTTGGTTTTAATAAACGTTTCAATTCTGCAATTTGCAATTCCAAATTTGGAACATGTTCTAAAACGTGCCACATTGTAATTACATCAAACGAATTATTCTCCAGAGCACTGATTTTGTCCACAAATGAAATTCCTTTTTTAACTGCAATTTCTTTTGCTCTTGCGCTTGGTTCTACTCCAATCGTTTCCCAACCATCATTTTTTGCTGTTAATAAAAAATCGCCAGTTCCGGCACCAATGTCCAAAATTCTGCCTTTCTGAGCTTGCTCTGCATTAATCAAATTCAGCTTATTTTTTAAGGCTATATTTTTTACAAAGTGATAGGCTTTTTCAAATAACGAACGTTTGTTGTCTGTGTGCGAAATATAATCTTCACTTTCGTAATACCTTCCTAAATTTTCTAAATCCGGTTGTGGAGACGTAATTAACATGTCCAGGTTTTCATCGTAATACAATTCGAAAATTTCTTTAGAAACGGAATGATCTTTTACCGTAAGAAAGTGTTTTTTATTTAAAACGTTCATTTTATAAATATTGGGGTTTTGATTTAACTTCATAGCAAACCCTAAAAATGAAAAATTCACTTTTAGGGCTTATTCTATTTTATATACTTTTTTAATACTTCCAATTTATTTTGACGGCAGACATTTTCTCGCCTTCATATCTCTTGTCTTCAACCACTACAAATCCATTTTTAATATAAAACGGCAATGGAGATTTGTATGGCTCTTTATTTAGTTTCACGTCATTCTCATGATCGATCACCCAACCATTCAAACTTTTTTTATTCTTTTTTAATTCGTTTATCAAAAGCCTGCCGTTACCACTCCCTTGAATATCGCTATCCAAAATTATAACAAACCAATCCTCTTCCTCTCGTAAAAAAGTAAAAGCCCAGCCTTTGATCCTGCTATTCTCATCAAGCAACAAATAATGCTTCTTTTCCGCCAAAGCATCCAGATACAAATCAAAGTCATGCATAGCCTGATAATTTAATTTCACCGGATATTCGTTATTCCAAAGTTGCAACAACGTTTCTGTATCTTGCAATGATAAAACTTCTTTCTCAATTATCTTCATGACTAAACAATAACTTAAATAAAATCTATCACAAAATAGTTTCACGTGGAACAATTATAATTTTAGATTGTGGATTTTAGATTTTACATTGCGCGAAATCGAAAATTTAAAATCTACTTCCTACGCTCAACAATCTAAAATCTAAAATCCACAATCTAAAATACCTTTATCTTCCCATATAAATCAATAACACCGAAATATCACTTGGTGATACGCCGCTGATTCTTGATGCTTGCGAAATGGTTACGGGACGAATTTTGCTTAATTTTTGTTTTGCTTCAATTGACATTGATTTGATTTTGTTGTAGTCAAAGTTCTCTGGAATTTTCACTTCTTCAAGTCTTGTCAATTTGTCTGCGTTATTTCTTTCCTTCTCGATGTATCCGGAATACTTCACTTGAATTTCGGCTTGCTCTAAAATTTCCTGATCAAGATCGTTTGCTGCGATGTATTCTTTTACTTTCTCAAATTTCATGATATCCTCCAAATCAATTTGTGGACGCGAGAACACTTTAAACATTTTATCACCTTGTGTAATCAATGCGGTATCCTTCGCTTCTAAAATAGGATTTGCCTCTCCAACCGAAACACTTGTTTCTTTGAAAAAGGCAACCATCTTTTCAGACTCATTTAATTTGTGTTCCATTCTGCGCAAACGCATTTCAGAAGCCAAACCAATTTCATGTGACATTGGTGTCAATCTGAAATCGGCATTATCCTGACGTAACAAAGTTCTATACTCTGCTCTTGAGGTAAACATACGATATGGTTCTTCTGTACCTTTCGTAATCAAGTCGTCGATCAGCACACCGATATACGCTTCATCACGTTTCAAAATCAATGGCGCTTTTTCGTGCACTTTTAAATGCGCATTTATACCTGCCATCAAACCTTGCGACGCGGCTTCTTCATATCCGGTCGTTCCGTTTATTTGCCCTGCGAAATACAATCCTTCCACCAGCTTTGTTTCCAAAGTATGTTTCAATTGTGTTGGCGGGAAATAATCATATTCGATCGCGTAACCGGGACGGAAGAACTTCACGTTCTCAAAACCGGCAACTGAACGCAATGCTTTAAATTGAATATCCTCAGGAAGCGAAGTCGAAAATCCATTCACATAAACCTCACACGTATTCCAACCTTCCGGTTCAACAAATAACTGATGACGTTCTTTATCAGCAAAACGATTAATCTTATCTTCTATCGAAGGACAGTATCTTGGGCCGATACTTTTTATACGACCGTTAAACATTGGTGAACGATCAAAACCAGATCTCAAAATATCATGCACGTCCAAGGACGTGTACGTCATATGACATGATCTCTGATGAATTAAAGGTGACGTCACATCCGAGTACGAAAACTTATCCGGCTTTGCATCCCCCTTTTCTTCGTTCATTTTAGAATAATCCAAAGAACGTCCATCGACTCTCGGTGGCGTTCCTGTTTTCATTCTTCCAGATTCAAATCCTGCCTGAACTAAATCTTCGGTGATTCCGTACGCAGCACTTTCGCCTGCTCTACCCCCACCAAACTGTTTGTCTCCAATATGAATCAGACCATTCAAAAAAGTACCATTTGTCAAAACTACCGATTTCGAACGAATCTCAATTCCAAGCGAAGTTTTCACTCCCTTGATTTTGCCATTCTCAATAATCAAACCTTTGACCATCTCCTGGTAGAAATCCAAATTTGGAGTTCCCTCCAACATCATTCTCCATTCTTCGGCAAAACGCATTCGATCACTTTGAACTCTTGGCGACCACATTGCAGGGCCTTTTGATTTGTTCAACATCTTAAATTGAATTGCCGTCCGATCTGAAATAATTCCGGAATATCCTCCGAGTGCATCAATCTCACGAACGATCTGTCCTTTTGCAATTCCACCCATTGCAGGGTTGCAAGACATCTGTGCAATGTTTTGCAAACTCATTGTAACCAACAGCGTTTTGGATCCCAAATTTGCTGCCGCTGCCGCGGCCTCGGAACCGGCATGGCCAGCACCCACCACAATAACATCGTATTCTTCTAAAAACATTTTGTTTTATTATTCTCCGGAAACCCTTTAAGGTGGCTCTCAGAATTAACTTTATACTCTTTTGTTCCACGTGGAACTTTTCTTAAATTCCAAAAAAAATAAAATTCCAAATTCCAAAACTTGGGGTTTTAGCTGCGCTAAAACGAGGTTCAAACTCGTTCCACGTGGAACGAGTTTGATTTCAAAATTTCAAAACTGAGCGTTCCACGTGGAACGTTTTATTGACTCAATCTTAAAATTCTTTATGTTTCACGTGGAACGTTTTCTGATTCCGTCTACAAAAACAGAATATGTTTCACGTGGAACAGCTTACTTCAAATTTTTAAAAAGATGTTTAAGCTATAGTTCCACGTGGAACATGGCGATTTTTTCATCTTCTTTTGAACGCATTAACGCTGCATCAGTATCACTTTTATCTTTGTATCCACAGTAATGTAAAATACCGTGGGCTAAAACACGCTTCAATTCTTCATCAAAAGAAACATTAAAATCTTTAGCATTGTCTTCTACTCTTTCAACAGAAACAAAAATATCTCCGTTTAATTCGTTACCAACTGTATAATCAAAACTGATAATATCGGTTAGTGTGTCGTGATCCAGATACTCTACATTTATTTTATGAAGATATTCATCGTCACAAAAAATGTAATTTATCTCTCCTTCGTTTTTGTTTTCAGAAACAATTACAGCACTCAACCAATCAGTAAAGGCTTCTTCGTTCTCTAAATTAAATTCTGTTTCGTAATTAAAATTGATCATTTTGTATTAAAATATTCTTGAACTTTTTGATTAAAATTCGAGCGCAAAGGTAGTGATTGTCTATTTAAAATCTCCACGCTGTTTAAATAATCCAATAACGAGCTTGGCAACGCATTAGTTCTATTTGTAAATTCAGCTTTATTTGTTTCAGATTGGCGCTTGGTATCTTGACCTTGCTGCTGCACTGCATTGTTTAATTTTAATAATTCTTGCTGGATATTTAATATTCTTTGCAAGTTTTCATTCTTAAAACCTTTATTCAAAAGTTGCTTTTCGGATTGTTTCATTTGCTCAATAACAGATCTTCCTTGAGAATCTAATCCTTGTTTTGCCAACTCCTTTTGTAATGCTTCACGAAGTTTAACTTGTTCTTTATAAATTTCCATTATTGCTTCAGCATCTCCTTCTCCATCCTCACCTTCTTTCCCGTCCTTTTCTCCTTTGCCATTTTGGTTTCCTTTGCTTCCTCCATTCCCGCTTTTACCATCTTTACCTTGTCCATCTTTACCTTGACCGCTTTGTCCCTGACCTGATTTTCCGTCTTTACCTTCTCCCGGTTTTTGTCCCGGTTGACTACCCGGCTTCATTCCTTCTTTCATTTTATCACCTAATCCTTTTTGTTTTTGAATGATATCCGGCAATTGCATTCCTTGTCCGTCACCAGGTTTTGGTTTTCCGCTTCCGGGTTTAGACATTGACATCTGCATGTTGTTTAATAAATCACTTAAAAAATCAGCTAATTTATTGGCAGATGAAACAGCATATTGTTGGTGCGAAACTCCTTTTGGAACCTGAACATCGGTTAACGACTCTATAGCTTTATCAATATTGTATTGTACATTCCCAATTTCCTTCGTTACATCTTCGGCTACTTTAGGGTTTCTTAAAGACAAAGCAAACAGACTATCGTCAACGTGTTTGAATTGTTGTTTTAGATTTTGCTGCACTTTTATATTCTTCGTATATATAGAAGATCCCAATTTCATCGATCTAAATTGTTTCATTACATCTTCCTGAGATAAAGAATAGGCTAAAAGATTATCCAGAATCTGACGCAGCATAGCCACATCTTCTTCCATTTGTTCTTTCTCCTCACCTTCCATACCGGACTTCATATCTTGTGCCAAGCTTTTCATTTTCTTAGCAGCACTCTTTTGTTTTGGTTTGGCCGAAGAAGTATTCTTTTTATTTAATTCTTCCGAAGCTTTATTCAAATCTTCTTTTACGTCTTTTTCTTTTGAAGCATCTGAAGGAATTTCTAATGGAGATTTTAATGATTTATTTTCTTCTTTTAAGTCCTTTAAATCTTCCTGAATTTTCTCAAATGCTTTATTAATTTCTTCTTGTTTATCAGAAGTGTTTTCTTTTTCTTTATTAGAAAGCTGTTCTTCTTTCTCAGCAAGCTTGTCTAATTTATCTGCCACTTGTTCGGCTTTCTTCGAAACATAAAAACGCTTTGTAAGTTCTACCAATTGCTCTAAGTTTCTCGATTGGTTTTTACTGATTTGTTTGAACTTTTCCATCTTATCAAACAACTCTTCGTTGTTTAATTTGTCGTTTAAGTTCTTCAATTCGTCCAATAACTTTTGATTTTTTTCTAAATCCTTATCTGCATTCTCTAAACGCTTTTGCAAATCTTCTGCGGTTTTATCCTTTTTATCTTCTTTGAATTTATCCAGATTCTTGTTCATCTTCTCTGCAAACTGCTTCATCAATTCATCTTGTTGCTTCTGACGTTTCAGAAACTCATTTATCTTTTGCTGATCTTTGAACTCTAAATTATCTTTCTCTTTTCCGGTATTCTGAATCTTATCCATTTCAGAAAACTGTTTGGTTTGATTCTTTAAAGATTTCTCTAAACTATTAATGTTTTGATTTTGCTGTTGTAATTCTAAGTCTTGCACTTCATCAGTAGTAGCCACTCGATCTGAAAACACAGAAGACTTTGTACTCTTAAAATTATGAGGCGCATCATTGTCAAAAATCTCAAAATAGTACTCATACGATACTCCTTCTTCAACTGCCAAATTGCTTGGAAACGAAAAAACGAATTGATCAAAAACAGCTTGCTTTACCGGAATAGTTCCACGTTTGGCAGTCTGTGGTTTGTTGCGTTCGTAGTAAACAATCTGTAATTTAGATAAACCATAGTCGTCACCCAATCTTCCTAAAACATAATTTTTATCTAACTTCAAACTGTCCGGTGCCGGTGCAACAGTGATCGTTGGATGCTGATCTTTGATAACAGAAAGCTGATAATCGAGTTTTTCGTAGTTTTTAACCTTATTATTGGAGGTAAGAATTTGATATTCTGTGTTTTGACCTATGTTTTTACTCAATTTAAACTCATTTTCGGCTTTATTGAACTTAAAAACTGATTTTTCATTCTTCCAAACAATCTCTTCCGTAGCCTGAGTTTTCATTTTCCAAGTCACTAAAGTTCCTTCCGGTACAATAGCATTTCCTGTTCCCTGAATGGTTTCTGACTTTTTCTTTAAGTACGATGGGAAGTTTAAAACCATTTCGAAATTGGCAATGGATGGAACGGTAATTACTTTCAATTCATATTCATTAGATGAAACCGAATTTCCTTCAAACGAAAAAGTAACATTCTCTATCGGTTTCTCGATTTTAAATTCAAACTTTCCTGGTTCTGATGATTCCATAAAATAACTTTCATCACCAATATGAATCATAACATTCTCTGGAACGATCTTTCCAACAGATTCCATTTTCACAACAAAATCTTTGTTTTGTTCTGTTTGCAAATTCTGATTTAACACCACAAATTTGAAAGGTGCGGGAGGCAAAAAAGTAGCATTAAAATGGACTACCCTATTTAAACTTTGAGAAATAATCGTGCTGTTCCCTGAAATATAAAACACTGCAAAAAGCAAAATTGGAATCAATGCCAATGGCAAATACTTTCTATTCGAATTAAAATTGATTGCATTTCCAAATGGAATTGGTTGCAATGAATTTGCTTTTTGCTCTATTGAAGCCAGCATTAATTCTGAACTTTCTGCTGAATTCTCAGAGGCTGATAATTGTAAAAAGTTCGTCAGTTTATCACTTACTTCTGTAAAATGATTTCCAATAATAGCAGAAGCCTGATTGTAATCTATTCCTTTTTGAAGTTTGAATAACTTAAAAATTGGAAACAAAATAAAACGAAATAAAAGAAACACTTCTACTCCAATAAAAAGCCAAAACAAAAGAGTTCTTCCCAATGGTTTTAACCAAAGGAAATACTCAATAAAAAGAGTAATCAAAAAATACAAAAGTCCAAAACCGGTAAAAAGAAGCATTCCTTTTATGAGTTCATTGGTATAATATTTTTTAATAAAGGCTTCTAGCTTTAGATATATGGCAGACGTTGTTTTCAAAATGAATCTGTTTTACTTATAACCTATAAAAGTACTAATTATAGCAATTCAATTTCCAAAAAATAAATTCCAAATTCCAACAGTTATAGCGTTTTGGAATTTGGAATTTTAAAAAATTTGGATTTTAACTAATATCGTATCTTTGCATCAAAATTTCAAACAAATGTCAAAGCAAGTTCGTGTGCGTTTTGCACCAAGTCCAACAGGGCCATTACATATTGGTGGTGTTCGTACTGCCCTATTTAATTATTTATTTGCCAAAAAAAACAACGGCGTTTTTTACCTAAGAATTGAAGATACAGATCAGACTCGTTTTGTTCCCGGTGCTGAAGCTTATATTATGGAAGCTTTAGAATGGTTGGGAATTGCTCCTGAAGAAACCGTTGGTAAAAATGAAAAATTTGGTCCGTACAGACAAAGTGATCGTAAAGCAATCTATCAAGAATATGCCGATCAACTGATCAATTCGGGTTGGGCGTATTATGCTTTTGATACTCCGGAAGCACTTAATGCTTTAAGAAAAGAACATGAAGCAGATGGAAAAACATTTATTTACAACCATCATAATCGTGAAAAGTTAGATACATCTCTTGTAATTTCTGCTGATGAAGTTGCTAAAAGAATCGCAAATGGAGAACATTATGTGATCCGTTTTAAAACTCCTGTTGACGAAACTTTACATTTGAAAGACATCATTCGTGGAGATGTAAAGTTTGAAACGAATCTTCTAGACGATAAAGTTTTGTTTAAAAGTGACGGAATGCCAACCTACCACTTAGCTAATATTGTGGATGATCATTTGATGGAAACTTCACATGTAATTCGTGGTGAGGAATGGTTGCCGTCTATGCCACTTCACGTTTTATTATATAGAGCTTTTGGATGGGATGCTCCGGAATTTGCTCATTTACCTTTGATATTAAAACCAGTTGGCAATGGAAAATTATCTAAAAGAGATGGTGATAAATTAGGATTCCCTGTGTTTCCGTTAGAATGGAAAACCGAAGAAGGTATCTCTTCCGGTTACAGAGAGAAAGGTTTTTTCCCGGAAGCTGTTATAAATTTCCTTGCTTTATTAGGTTGGAATGACGGAACTGATAAAGAATTGTATTCATTAGAGGAACTAGTAGATGCTTTTGACTTAAACAGAGTGCACAAATCAGGAGCAAAATTTGATCCTGAGAAAAACAAATGGTTCAATCACCAGCATTTGATCAAACAAAATGATGCAGATTTAGCTAAAGACTTTACTCCTATTTTGGAAGAAAAAGGGTTCTCAACTCCGCTCGAACTGACAACACGTATTGTGTCTCTTATTAAAGAACGTGCTCATTTTGTTTCTGAATTTTGGGATCTTACTGATTTCTTTTTCCAAGCACCAACTTCTTATGACGAGAAAGCAAGTAAAAACTGGAAGGAAGAAACACCGGCTTTAATGCAGGAACTGATCTCCGTTTTAGAAAATATTAGTGATTTTACTTCTGCGAATATCGAAACAATTGTAAAAGATTGGTTGACGAAAAACGAAATTGGAATGGGTAAAGTAATGCAACCTTTCCGACTGAGTTTGGTTGGAGCGCTTAAAGGTCCTCACCTATTTGACATTGTAGAAATCATCGGAAAAGAAGAAACTATTTCGAGAATTCAGAAAGCAATAAGTTCAATATAAAACCAACTTTCAATAAAATTCAGACGCTAAGAAACATCCTTTAAATGTTCTTAGCGTTTTTTTATAGTTGCAAAAAAAATAAATCCGAGGAATTTTCGTAATTTACCGGATCATAAAACTAAATCAATCTCATTATGTTCACACCATTTATTATCATTTTAGTATTTGCGTTCTTTATTTTAATGTCTTCCTTTTTTACTGTGAAACAACAATCCTCAGTAGTTATAGAAAGATTTGGAAAATTCTTGAGCGTTAGAAATTCAGGATTACAATTGAAAATCCCGATAGTTGACCGATTAGCAGGACGTGTTAATTTGAAAATTCAACAGTTAGATGTTATCATTGAAACCAAAACTAAAGACAACGTTTTTATCAAAATGAAAGTTTCGGTTCAGTTTAAAGTGATCCAGGAAAAAGTATATGATGCTTTTTATAAACTGGAATATCCACACGATCAGATTACTGCTTATGTATTTGATGTAGTTCGTGCTGAAGTTCCTAAACTAAAACTGGATGATGTTTTTGAAAGAAAAGATGATATTGCGATTGCAGTAAAAAGAGAATTGAATGAAGCGATGACAACTTACGGGTACGATATTATCAATACTTTAGTGACTGATATTGATCCGGATATCCAGGTAAAAAATGCGATGAACAGAATTAATGCAGCCGATAGAGAAAAAACTGCTGCTGAGTTTGAGGCAGAAAGTTCAAGAATCAGAATTGTTGCCAAAGCAAAAGCCGAAGCAGAAAGTAAACGTTTGCAAGGTCAAGGTATTGCAGATCAACGTCGTGAAATTGCGAGAGGTTTAGTAGAAAGTGTTGAAGTTTTGAACAATGTTGGAATTAATTCTCAAGAAGCTTCTGCCCTAATTGTAGTGACACAACATTATGATACGTTACAAGCCATTGGAGCTGATGCCAATTCTAATTTAATACTTCTTCCAAACTCTCCGCAAGCCGGAAGTGATATGCTAAATAATATGGTTGCTTCGTTTACTGCTTCTAACCAAGTTGGTGAAATGATGAAGAAAAACAATAAGAAAATTGAAAAACCGAAACCAATTCAGCCACAATCGGGTTATGAAGATGATATAACACCGGAAGAAAAATAATCATAAAAACAAAAAAGAGGCTTAATTGCCTCTTTTTTTATTGATAAACCACCCGATAATATAGGGCAAAATAGACTGTAAAATACTCACATAGGAATTTGAAAAGTACTCTTTGTACGAGGACAAAAAGCCATTGACAATATTCTGCGGTGTTATCGTTTCCTTAGTTTTCTGAAAACTTAAAACTAATTTCTGATAATTAATGTCTTTTTGAAGTTTCAGTATTTCTAACTCTCTTTCAATTTCAGCGTATGAAGCGTATTTTTTTGTTTCCATAATTAATCATTAAAAAAGATTTCTGAAAATTTCTCCAAAATTGGTCCTTCAACAAACTTGTCTTTGATAAAGAAAAGTAAAATAGTTGCAACCAAATACATCCCTCCTACTGTTAAAAATCCTAAGGTATAACTCCCAAACATGTTGCTAAAAGCAAAAGCTGCTGCAACAGAACCAAATAACAAAACCATAGCAAAACACAGCAAAATTAAAGTAAACTTAAAAATTAGTGTGGTAGACTTCATGGCTACTTTAAAACCCCAAAGTTTGTAATATGCTAAGTGACTGTCTAAATACTCTTTAGCCTGATCTTGCATATTTTCGGTATGTTCTTTTAATTCTTCAAAAGCCATAATTTGATTTTTAGTTAAATAATAAAGCACAAAACGCACTTTAAAAATTGCCATTTCCATATTAAAAGTAACCAAATAAACTGGAAATGCAATCTATTAAAAAATTCGTTTTGTGCCTGACTTAGAAATTTACTTTTGAAGTTTGGCGTTTTGTGCTTTCAAATCCGCAAGCTTAGATTCTAAAAATGAAATTACTTCTTCAGTTTTGTAACTCATATTCGAAAGTAAATCATCGTATGTTCCGTCAAGATTCTTTTTTGCATGTGCAAATTTTTCACGTAAAACTTCAGAACTTGCTCCTATTGAATCCTTCAAATTATGTGTTGCATCATCTAAACCTTCTTTAAGTTTTGCACGTGTTTTAGATCCTTTATCCGGAGCAAATAAAATTCCTACTGCGGCTCCTACTGCGGCACCGGCCAAAATTGCGGCGATTGTATTTGATTTATTAGACATATTATTAGATTTAAGTGATTAATAAAGATACTCTTTTTTATAATTATAAAATATTGATTAAAAGATGTTTACAAAAAATTAACAAACTAATTAATACACATAAGCAACTGCTTCGTATTTCCCATTATCTTTTTCGACAATACTTACAAACGGATAACCCTTTAAAGCTGACTTTGTTTTAATCAACATCGCAGTTTGCTTTTGCTGTCCCAATGGTCCCTCTCCTTTTGTCTTAACAGAAACTCCTTCAAAGTTTGCCACTTTTTTTAAACCAACCGTTTTATCCTCAGACAAAACCTGAACCTTATTGTAATCAGATTTTGAAACTACTTCTACCCTATCTGAAACTTTTTGAGTTTGATTGGTCTGTTTGTTGGTAACTTGAGAAACTGCATATTTGCTAATTTTCATTTCTTCAGCACTTCCATTTAAAGAATAATAAATTAAATCATTTTCACTTTTAATGAAATTAACATCCAACTGTTCTCCATTGTGTTTTGTAATTTGATGTGTTTGAGAAATTGCCACATTGGCAAATAATACGGCTAATGTAAAATATAGTGTTTTCATAAATTTAGATTTAAAATTAAAACTAAAAATCAGAACGAAATTTAAAATTCAAAACTATCGCATAATCAATGTTATGAAATTTCGAAAATTATGAAACCAATTTGAAAAATGTTTTATAGAAAAAACAGCATCAAAATTGGCACACAATAAGAATTAGATCATAAAATTATTATTTTAAGAAATCAATTTAGAGTACACACTAAAACAAAAATTGCTTTTTTGATTCCAGCGAAACTCTCTTTAACATCTTAATACGAAATCATCAATTTTAAAAAAATCACTACTGACTTCTGGTATGATCGTAAAAATACCAACTTTATAAACAATTCTATGTTAATAACCCGTTAAACTAAGAAAAACGAAGATAAAAACTTAAATAAAGCACCCAAATCAACAATAATTTAAAATACACCTATTGATATAAAAGAAAATAAAAAACAGCTTACGATAGTTTTATGAAGGTCAATTTTAATTACAAACAACTATTAAAATTTAAAATTCAATAGTTTTTATAAATAATTATAAAATACTTTTCAAATTAATTTTATCATAATTAAAATTGATTAAAACTTAGCGTTTCTCTTTTTAGAGAAATTCATACACTTCAAAAATGGCAAATCTCTCAAAAAATAGGAAACCAATTGTATTCTCAACTTTATAAACAATTTGGTGTTAATAAACCAAAAAAATGAGCAAAAAGAAGGCTAAAATTAAAATAAAGCTTTCTTTTTAATGATCTTAAAAAAGAGGAATTATGAGTCAGGGGAAATAAAAAAACGTCTTAAAATACATTTATGAAAGCCGTTTTTAATTACAAATAACTATTAAATTTTAAATATCAATAATCATAATCAATAATAAACAAATAAGAAAAATAATAAAATAACTATCAACATAATTGATGATTAGTCTAAAAACCCATTTAGTTCGATTTTATTTTTTTTCGGATCAAAATCTACAAAATAAATTGCGTTCTAAATTTTATAGAAGATTCAGTACCTAACAACTCAAAAATGAAGGCAAAAAAAGGTAAATTTAAAATAAGGCTTCTATTTCAAAGATTTTTAGAAATACGATTTAGCACTCGCAAGAAATAAAAAGATGCCTTAAAAAACATTTATGAAAGTCACTTTTAATATAAAATAATTATAAATATTAACTTTATAATAGATAAAATATATAATAATTAAAATATACAATTACAAAACAAATTATCAATAAAATTTATACTAAAGTATGAAAGTCTCTTTTTAAAACTTAATCCATTCTTCGAGTGGCAAAAAACTACAAAAGGACTATAATTCTCAACTTTATAAACAATCTAATGTTGATAACCCTAAAAGCAAGGTAAAATAGACGCTAAAATTAAAATAAAGCTCTTTATTTAATTATTTTTCAAAAGATGATTAATGAGTCGGCAGAAACTAAAAGACGTCTTAAAATCAATTTATGAAGGTAGTTTTTAATCTATAAAAATTATTAAATTACAATTTTCAATAGAAAAACTATATAATAAAAAAAAGCGCTTAAAAAAGCGCTTTTAATAAATAATCTTGATATTATTTCTTTACCATCTCTCCAAGAATTTCAATTTCTCTCTCAGAAGCATTTTTCGGCGGATTTGAATATAATTTCAAAATATCGTCTTCAAACTGATTTTTGAAAGCTTCATTTTCCAAATCTCTTAAATTCAAAAGTGCTTTTGATCTTACATAAGTCGATTCACTTCTTAAAGACATTGTATATAATTTTTTGATTTCTTCTTCTTCAAAATCAGAAGATTTCAAACTTGAATATTTCAAAATAAACTGAGCAAATAACAACGAACTCTTATTATTATTGCTATTTTTCTTTAAAGAATTTTGCAATAAAGAGAAACTACTAACATTTTTGATGCTCTCCCCTATTGCACTTTCAATTGCAATACGTTCTGCTTTTGTTTCCACTTTGAAATATTTGTTGATATCTTTCAAAGAATTATTAATACTATTTTCTTCTTTTTTACCTTTTTCTTCCCAGGCATCTTTCAATCCAACGGTTTTGTTAAAGACTAATTTTGAAGCAGTTGAATCTTTATCAACCGTAAAATAGCCTAAACGTTGAAACTGAAATTTGTCTTCATTTTGTGCTGTAGCCAAACTTGGTTCTACAAAACCTGTCACAATTTCTAATGAATTTGGGTTCACAAAATCCAAGAAATTCTTATCTTTATAACCATCCGGAGCTTCATCTGTAAACAAACGATCGTATAAACGAACTTCTGCTTTAACGGCATGAGCAATAGAAACCCAATGTAAGGTACCTGATACTTTTCTTTGGCTTGCTTCAGTCCCACTTCCGCTTAAGGAATCCGTATCATAAGTTACATGAATTTCAGTAATATTACCTTCAGTATCTTTTATAACACTCTCCCCTTTAATGATATACGCATTTTTAAGGCGTACTTCTTTTCCTAAAGTCAAACGGAAATATTTAGCCGGAGCTTCTTCTAAAAAGTCTTCTCTTTCTATAAACAATTCACGTGAAAAAGGTACTTTTCTGAAACCAGCACTTTCATCTTCCTGATTATTTTCGGCTTCTAACCACTCTTCTTTTCCTTCCGGGTAATTTGTAATAACCAATTTTACAGGATCTAAAACAGCCATTACACGAGGTGCAATTTTGTTCAAATCTTCACGAATACAAAATTCTAAAACCGATACACTAATCAAATTATCTCGCTTTGCAATACCAATTGTATTAGCAAAATGACGTAAAGAAGCAGCAGTATATCCTCTTCTTCTTAAGCCCGAAATAGTCGACATTCTAGGATCATCCCAACCATTAACATGTTGTTCTTTAACTAATTGCTGTAACTTTCTTTTACTTACAACAGTATGCGAAAGATTACGTCTTGCAAATTCTCTTTGCTTTGGACGTAACTTATTTTCATCTAAAATCTGATCTAAAAACCAATCGTATAATTCACGGTGAGGCAAGAATTCAAGCGTACAAAACGAGTGTGAAATTTGTTCTAAATAATCACTTTGTCCGTGTGCCCAATCGTACATTGGATAGATTTTCCAAGTATCTCCTGTTCTATGGTGTTCTTTGTGCAAAATTCGGTACATAATAGGATCACGCATCAACATGTTTGTCGATTTCATGTCTATTTTTGCACGAAGAATATGAGTTCCGGCTTCAAATTCACCGTTTTTCATTCTTTCGAATAAATCTAAATTTTCTTCAACAGAACGATTTCTATACGGACCGTCTACTCCTTCAGTTGAAGGTGTTCCTTTTTGAATGGCCATATCTTCAGAAGACTGACTGTCAACATAGGCTTTATTATTTTTAATTAATAAAACAGCCCAATCATACAATTGTTGAAAATAATCTGAGGCATAACGTTCTTCTGACCAGGTATACCCTAGCCATTCAACATCTTTTTTAATTGCATCAACAAATTCCTGCTCTTCTTTTTCCGGATTAGTATCGTCAAAACGTAAGTTTACAGGCGACTGATAATCAAGTCCTAAACCAAAATTCAATGCAATAGAACTTGCATGTCCGATATGTAAATAACCGTTTGGTTCGGGTGGAAAACGAAAATGAAGTTTGTTATTTGACAGACCTGATTTCAGATCTTCTTCTATGATTTGTTCAATAAAATTGAGTGATTTCTCTTCTGATGCCATTATTTTATAGTAATTTTAGCAAAGATAAAAAAAAGGTTTCAGGTTTCAGGTTTAAAGTTATTTTAGTCACAGTAAACCTGAAACTTAAAACTTGAAACAAAGACAAAATGGGAGTTATAAAATTAAAAAACATCCGTACTTTTTCGTACCATGGGTGTTTAATTGAAGAAGGAAAAATTGGATCTGATTACACTGTCGATCTAAAAATTAAAGCTAATTTACAGCAATCAGCAGATACGGATCACTTAGCTGACACGGTAGATTATGTCCATTTGAACAAAATTGTAACCGAAGAAATGGCTATTCGTTCGCATTTATTAGAGCATGTGGCTAAAAGAATCGTACTTCGTGTCCTGGAAGAGATAAAATCTATAGAAAAAACTACCGTTTGGGTATCTAAAATAAATCCTCCTATTGGTGGTGATGTTGAGACGGTTACCATAAAAATGACAGAAAAGAGAAAGTAATCCTTTTTAAAAAAGGCGTATTTTTTTAAAATTCTTCTCTTTAAACTTTTGAAATTTAAAGATTTTAGTTACTTTTGCCATCCGTTCAAGTACGGCGTCGTGGCCGAGCGGCTAGGCTGGGCTCTGCAAAAGCTCCTACTCCGGTTCGAATCCGGACGATGCCTCAAAAACCTTCAAAGCAATTTGAAGGTTTTTTTTATGCTAAAACTTAAAAAATTCCAATTTTTAAAATTCCAAATTCCAATCTCCTTAAATATCGCAAAGGTTGTAAAGTTGTAAAGCTTAAACGTTTCGTTTTTTCTTTTGATGAAGGAGAAAAAACAATCAATACGTTGCACATGACAGGTTTTTAAAACCTGTTAGGCGTAAAAATTATACTACCTTTTTCTATTTAATAAATTATGTTAAAGCAACTTACATTTAATAGGTATTATTCCCTATTTTTATTTAAAAAACATAAATATGAGAAAGCTACTGTTTATAATTCTATTTTCAAGTTTTGCATCTGCTCAAAACATAGCCCGGGACACTTTGTTAAGTAATAACCAACCTGCAACTATTCTAAAATTAGGAAAAACTAAAGTCTATATCCTTCAAAACAAAGATAAAATAACTCCATACGTGTTGCAAAAAGATGGTAGTTATATCTCTAAAGGTGTCCCCTTTGTTTCGATTTTAATTGATAAAAAGTATTCAGGAGATACTAATGAGCTTATTAAGGCATTATTTGAAAATAAACAATCAGTACCAGGAGAAATTAATAAATCGATTGTTAAATCTGACGAAACAAACGTCTTTATCAGGACAATTAAACTTAAAAAAGAAAAAAAACTAAGCTTACATGTTACTTATCCTTTAAGTGATCGTTTTATAAATATGTCTTTTGCTGTTAATTATATCGATGATAAAGATGCTGATGAAAAAGATAATGCAATGAGAGATATAATTCAAAATGGATTTATCGTTCTGGAAAATTATTACGAAACCAGGAAAATATAAATTAACTACAAATTTAGATTAGAATCTAAAAGATATTATTAATTACACCTAACAGGTTTTTAAAACCTGTTAGGTGTAATTCTTAAAACATAAAAAAACCTCTCAAATGGAGAGGTTTTCTATTTTTATCTAAATGCTAAACTACTTATTTTCAATCTTTTCAAAGGCATTTTTTACCATTTCTTTTTCTTTAGGAAACCAGCCTTGTACGATTAAAACTAATCCGAAAACCATTAAAACGATACTAATGACCTTTTTGATTTTTAAGATATTTGTCGGTGTCATTTTAGACTTTAATTGCTTAGCTAATAATATTTTAATACAATCAACTGCCAAGTAAGTAATGATAACTGAGGTAAAGAAAGTCATCATTCTCGGGGTCTGCATTTGTAATTTTGGGCCGACAGAAATAATAACCGCCAACCAAAAACCAAGGACACCAATGTTGATAACGTTCAATAAAAAACCTTTTACAAACAAACTGGCATAATTTCTTTTTATAATATCGCGATCAATTTCTTCGTCATTAATCTTTTCTTCTTTCTTTAGTTTTACAAAGGAAATAATACCGTACGCCAGCATTATAATTCCACCGAAAATAAAAAGAGCCGGTTTATCTTTTAAACTCTGAATGAGTCGATAACTCCCTAAATAAGCAATAGCTATAAAAAAAATATCACCTAATACTACTCCGAAATCAAAAACTATTGCAGCTCTAAATCCCTTTGTAATACTGGTTTCCAGCAGTATAAAAAATACTGGACCTACCATAAAACTCAGAAAAAGTCCCCACGGCAGTCCAGCTAAAATATCATTTATCATTCAAATACAATTAATTTACTTTACTTCTTCAATTTTTCCTCCGAAAACCGTTTTCTGATTGATTTGTTTTGGTTTTCCATAAATGTAAATAGAGCCTCCTGCGCTTACTTTAGCATCTACAAGGGTAGAAGCATTCACATCTGCTTTTCCTCCCGCAGAAACGCTTACTTTCGTTTGAGAGGTACTTAATTTACTTGCCAGAAGATATCCTCCTGCTCCCAAACTTGCATCCTGATTCGCTGCTTTACCTGATAAAGTGATTTCACCACCGGAAACAGAGCTTACATTTAGCTTATCTACATCTAATGCTACATTGATTTTTCCGCCTTCTTGTGCACTAACTTTAAAAACAGTAGCTTTTATAGCTTCTTTTCCGTCTACAGTTGCGCCTTCATTAACATCTATTAGCTCAAGATGTTTATAATACAGCGTAATATCCAAATCATTACCGGATAATAATTTAGGGAAAGGCATTCTTAATTTTAATAATCCTTTTTTGTTAACCACTTCAACTTCTGCTTCACGAGTCCCTTTTATGACAATTTTATTTTCTGAAGACGGCACCAGTTTTACACTTAGCTTATCAAAAACTTTTACAGAATCAAAATCTCCTAACTCTTTGGTTACTTGTCCAAAAGACAATTGTGCCACTAATATCGCGGCACCTATAATTAATTTTTTCATGTTACTTTTCTTTTAATTTAACAACTATTCAGCTCTTCTTAAAAAATGAAAATCCAATTGTTTCTTAACTAAATCTGCATTTTTTACTTTAACGTAAATTTCATCTCCTAATTGTAAAATACTGTTTGAAGTCGCACCAACTAAGGCATACTGCTTTTCATCAAAAGTATAATAATCGTCTTTTATTTCGCGAATTCTAACCATTCCTTCACATTTGTTCGAAACGATTTCAACATAAATTCCCCATTCCGTAACACCTGAAATAACACCCAAAAACTCTTCGTCCTGATGGTCCTGCATGTATTTTACCTGCATGTATTTGATACTATCACGTTCCGCATTAGTCGCTAAACTTTCCATATTTGAGCAATGCAAACATTTTGTTTCATACACTTCTTCGTCTACAGATGCTCCTTTGTCTAAATAATACTGCAGTAAACGATGCACCATAACGTCCGGATAACGACGAATTGGCGAAGTAAAGTGACTGTAATAATCAAAAGCCAGACCATAATGTCCAATATTCTCTGTCGAATATTTGGCTTTACTCATACTTCTAATGGCAAGAGTATCAATTAAATTCTGCTCTTTTTTACCGTTTACTTCTTCCATCAAAGCATTCAGTGATTTCGAAATATCTCCTTTGTTTCTAAAATCAATCTTGTAACCAAACTTTGCAATAACCGATTGCATGGCAATTAGTTTGTCTTCATTTGGCTCATCGTGAATTCTGTAAACAAATGTTTTCTTTTGTTTTCCAATGTATTCGGCCACTTTTCGGTTGGCTAAAAGCATGAATTCTTCAATCAGATGATTGGCATCTTTTGAAACTTTGAAATAAACGCCTTCCGGTTCTCCTTGTTCGTCTAAATTGAATTTTACTTCTACTTTATCAAACGAAATGGCACCATTGGCCATTCTTTTTCTTCTTAGAATCTTAGCTAATTCATCTAATTTTAAAGTAGCCTGAACAATTTCATCTGAAACTAAATACGAACTTCCGGTAATTGAAATATCAACCGGGATCGTATGATCTTTTGTTTCAATGATATACTGTGCTTCTTCGTAAGCAAAACGCTGATCAGAATAAATTACAGTTCTTCCAAACCATTGGTTGATAACTTGTGCATTTTCTGAAACTTCAAAAACAGCAGAGAATGTATATTTTTCTTCGTTCGGACGTAGTGAACAGGCAAAATTAGACAAAACTTCCGGAAGCATTGGCACTACCCTGTCAACTAAATAAACCGAAGTAGCACGTTGATAGGCTTCATCATCTAAAATCGTTCCTTCTTCCAAATAATAGGAAACATCGGCAATATGGATTCCGATTTCATAATTTCCATTCTCTAACTTTTTGAAAGACAAGGCATCATCAAAATCTTTTGCATCTTTTGGATCTATCGTAAACGTAAGCGTATCACGCATATCACGACGTTTTGCAATTTCAGCTTCCTGAATGGTAGTGTCTATCTTTTGTGCATAAACTTCTACTTCTACCGGAAAATCTGCCGGCAAACCGTATTCTGCTAAAATAGCATGAATCTCTGTATTGTGTTCTCCTGGTTTTCCTAAAACACGAATCACAGATCCAAATGGACTATCGGCTCTTTTTGGCCAATCTTCAATGGTAACCAAAACAACATCACCATTTTCTGCTTCGCCTATTTTATCTTTTGGAATAAAAATATCGGTATACATTTTAGGATTTGCTGTAGAAACGAAGGCAAAATTGGCCTGAATGTCAATAACTCCGACAAAATCAGTTTTATTTCTTTCTACAACTTCAATTACTTCACCTTCAGGTCTTTTACCTTTTCTTCGGTTGTAAACGTATACTTTAACTTTGTCTTTATCCAGGGCACGATTCAAATTATTCGTTGGGATAAAAACATCTTCTGTAAAATCAGGGCAAATGAAATAAGCTGTTTTACGGCTTGTCATATCAATTGTTCCTTCGTAGTAATCCTGACTTTCTGCTTTTACTAAATATTTACCGGGTTCAGATTCTATAATTTTTTTTGAAGCAGCCAGAATCTTTAAATCTTTAATAATCTGGTTTCTGCTTTTGGTATCATCAAGTTCTAACTTTGCTCCTATCTGTTTGTAATTAAATGCTTTATTCGGGCTTTGCGATAAAATCTTTACTATCTTACTGGAGAAATCTTTCTCATTTTTTATCGGCTTTCTAATTTTCTTACTCATATATCTTTTCTTATAAGGTTTAAAATTACAAATAAGATATCAGATAACAGATTTTAACAAATAGAATTATTAAAAATATAACTTTCGTATCTTTACAAAAAGACCTTTTATGGAAACCTTTAAAACGATTGCCATATTCAATTTCGAGCACGAAACGGTAATTCTCAAACACTTACTGGAGCAAGAAGGAATTCCTTATTTTTTTGAAAACGAAATCACCTTATCTGTGGTTCCCTTCTACTCTGCAGCGCTGGGTGGAATCAAACTCAAAGTACATCCCAACGATTTCGAACAAGTTCAGGAAATCCTGGACAATCTCAACAATCCTTTGAAAATCGTTTGAAACAATTTACAATTTCAAAAATCAATTTCAATTACAAATCAATCTGAAAACTCAAATTCAGTTTTTTTCTTTTTAAACTTTCAAAGTTGTCAACATATATTAAATACAACAAAAAAGAAATTTTAAATTTAATTAAATTTTGGTTGTTATTATAGCGTGTTAATAGGTACAATAATTTTATTTTTAAAAGTATTGAAATGAAGTTTCTCTTAGTTATCTAGAGTTATCAACATACTTATATTTTGTTAAAGGATTAGTTTTTAAGACTTTTTGAATTTTAATTAACAACGGTTGACAACCTAAAATGAATTGATTTTGTAGATAAGTTCATATGTCGATTTTTGTTGAAAATGGTATTTTTGATCTTGATAACTTTTCTAAAAATTCATGAAACTTTATTAGGTTATTTCATTCCGGTTTTGGATTAGGTTTTTTTTTGACACGACCAAAAAAAACTTCTAATTTTCTATCTTTAGTTATTAACAGATAATGTTAATTTAAGGTTAACTGAATATCAATGAATTAGGTTTCAGTATTAACATTCTAAAATTTTAACAAAAACATTGTTTATTCTTAATTGATAATCAGCTTCTTATGGAGATACTAAAATTGTTAATAACGTTAACATTTTGAAATTAAGGCAGTTGTATTAGATGTTTTTTCGCGACGAATTGCAATAACTTCCACGAATTGAAAAAAGTGTTTATAAAGTGGCTATTTCTATAAATTCTAAAAGAAAAATTGGTAAAAATTGGTGTAATTCAAGGCAAACTTTTCTTTTAAAATTGGTTAAAAATAAAATGTATTACTGATATATTGATTATCAGTAATTTATACAGATGTTGATAATTGTTAATAACGTTAACGCATTTAATATTAGGTAGTTATTTTTCTTTTTTTTGCCACGAATTACATGAATTACCGCAAATTGAAAAAAAATATTGATAACGTGTGTATTTCTGTAGTTTTAAAAGAAATATTAGTGAATATTGGTATAATTTGTGGCTAACTTTATATTTTTAAGTTATTTTATTTAGGGTTTGTTATGTTTAGTATCAATGAGTTAGATATAGGTAATAAATAGGATATGGTTTAGAATAAAATACACTAATTATGTATTGATTATCAGATATTTATATAGATATTAGCAATTGTTAATAACGTTAATTAACTTAAAATAAGATAGTTATATAATACTTTTATGCCACTAATTGCACTAATTTTCACTAATTGGAAAAAAGTGTTTATCAAATACCTATTTAGGTAATTTTTAAAAAGAAAAATCAGTGAAAATCGGTAGAATTCGTGTTCAGCTTTACGTTTTAAGTTAGTTTATAATAAAAATGCACTATTTGTATCTTGATTATCAGTGATTTATATGGATATTCATAATTGTTAATAACCTTAATGTGTTGAAAATTAAATAGTTATTTCATTCCCGAATTTCGTAAAATGCCCATTCCTATAATTTTAAAAAGAGGAATTAGTGTAATCCGTGTTGAACTTTACGTTTTAAGTTAGTTTATAATAAAACTGTATTATTTGTATTCTGATTATCAGTGATTTATATAGATATTAATAATTGTTAATAACATTAAGATATTGAAAATTAAATAGTTATTTCAGTCACTAATCGCGGTAATTTTCCCGAATTATATAAAATGCCCATTCCTGCAATTTTAAAAAGAGGAATTAGTGAAAATTAGTGTAATCCGTGTTGAGCTTTAGGTTTTAAGTTAGTTTATAATAAAAGTGCACCAATTATATCTTGATTATCAGTGATTTATATAGATATTAATAATTGTTAATAACGTTAAGATATTGAAAATTAAATAGTTATTTCAGTCACTAATCGCGCTAATTTTCCCAAATTTCATAAAATGTCTATTCCTGTAATTTTAAAAAGAGGAATTAGTGAAAATTAGTGTAATCCGTGTTCAACTTTTCTTTTGAAATAGATTTACTTCAAAATTCTTTGGTTAAATTTGTGCCACACAACTTAATAGTATTTAAAAATGAAAATCTCGATAGGAAACGATCACGCAGGACCAGAGTATAAAAAAGCAATTGTTGCGATGTTGAAAGCAAAAGGATATGAAGTAACCAATTACGGAACTGATTCTGAGGATTCTGTTGATTATGCTGATTTTGGACATCCGGTGGCCACTGATGTATCTGAGGGAAAAGCTGACTTCGGAATTGTAATTTGCGGAAGTGGAAACGGAATAGCAATGACAGCAAACAAACACCCAAAAGTTAGAGCTGGTCTTTGCTGGACTAAAGAAATTGCTTATTTAACCCGTTTACATAATGATGCTAACATTGTTAGTATTCCGGCACGTTTTACTTCTATTCCTCAGGCTGTAGAAATAGTTGAAACGTTTTTAACTACAGCATTTGAAGGTGGGAGGCACCAAAATAGAGTAAATAAAATTGCTTGTCAGTAAAGATTAAAAAAATCGGGTGCTTCGCACTTTAAGAAATAGAATAAACCGGGCGGATTTTATAAATTCACCCGGTTTATTAGTTTTAATTACTTTAATTTCAACTTTTTATGGTTTGTTTTTGCAGTTGTTAACAATGTTAATAACTAGATTTTGTTCGTTATTTTTAGGAATACTATTAAGGCTTGAATTAGAATAATTATCAAAAACTTTACAATAAAAGAGATTTTACTCGTTTTATGTCTAAACAATATCATTGCCAGTAATAATCCGACTGAGCCGCCAATTAAGGCCATTGTAAACAATGTATTTTCGGGAATTCTGCGTTTATTTTTGATTGCCAGATATTTATCATATCCGGCGATGAGAAAATCGAGACTATTTACAATTAAAAAATAGAGTAATAAAACTTTCATGGGACTAAAATTAGAAACAAAGATATCATTTAGTTAAAGGAATAATCAGGTGTGATTTTGATTTTAAAAAAGAGAATAAAATTAGTAAAAAATGCGAGATTTGTCTTGAATCTCGCATTTTTTACTAATTTAGTATAAAAATAGTTTTATGTTAGAGCATGCACCCATATCGAAATATGACACTAGCACTATCGATTTGCTTAAGCAACTTACATTATCAGGTGAATTGAAGGAAATTAATGATGACTATTTGTATTGGGATAAAGTAAAATATAAAACCAAATCAATTGAACCTGAACAGTATTGGAATGCTGTTAAATTATCCAGATCGTTCAATAAACAAAATATTCTGTTTGGAACCTATCAGTTTAATTTTAATGTTACGGATTATATTCTAAGACTTTTGCATCAATTTGATTTAAATATTGGAGGTAATTTAGGGAGTAATGTAGGTATAACAGAAACGGATAAGAATAAGTTCTTGATAAGTTCAATAATGGAAGAAGCTATTTCCAGTAGCCAAATGGAAGGTGCAAATACCACCCGAAAAGCTGCCAAGGAGATGATCCAAAAAGAACGGAAGCCAAAAAATAAATCAGAGCAGATGATTATGAACAATTATGCTACAATGAAGTATATTGTTCAGCATAAAAATGATGATTTAACGCCGGAAAAACTTCTTTTTATTCATAAGCTAATAGCTAATAATACTTTAGATTCCATTGAAGAGGAGGGGAAATTCAGAGAGAATAATGATATTTATGTTGTAAATTATTCTAATAGTGAAATAGTTCATATACCTCCAAAAAAGGAAGAAATTGAATTAATAATGAATGATTTATGTGTCTTTTTTAATGAAGAACAAAAAACATTTATTCATCCGATAATTAAAGGTATTATCATTCATTTTATGATCGGCTGGATACATCCATTTACAGATGGAAACGGAAGAACAGCACGTGCCCTATTTTATTGGTATATGCTTAAAAATGGGTATTGGCTTACAGAATATTTAACTATTTCGACAATTATAAAAGATACAAAAATTCAATATGAGAAAGCGTTTTTATATTCGGAAATAGATCAAAACGATCTTACTTATTTTATTACGTATCACATAAAAACGATGGAAAAAGCTTTTATTGCTTTGAAAGAGTATATTAGCAGAAAACAAAATGAAGTGATTCAAGCAGCAAAATTTATTAAAATACCGAACGTAAATGATCGTCAGGCTCAAATTTTAAAAATTTTAAATGAAGATTCGGATCGAGTTTTAAGTAGTAAAGAAATGGAAAACAGGTTTGGAATATCAAATTTTACCGCCAGATCAGATCTTAACAATCTTGAAAGTTTAGGTTTTCTCGAAAAAATACAAGTGAACAAAATAAAACACAATTTTATAAAAGCGAAACAGTTTAATAAAATTTTAAAATCTTATAAATTATAAAAATTACGAGATTCTTGTTAAATCTCGCAGTTTTTATATCTTTTTTAAAACAATAAATAATGACTAATATTCAATTCATTGCCAAGTCTGTTCAAACAGCAGCGATCAACATTCAAAACACGGTAAAATTATTAGACGAAGATTGTACAATTCCGTTTATCTCCCGTTACCGAAAAGATACGACGGGAAATCTGGATGAAGTGGTAATTGAACAAATTGCGAAGCTTCAGAAAGAGTATGATACGATTGTAAAACGTAAAGAAGCAGTTTTAAAATCTATCGAAGAACAAAAAGCGCTTACGCCGGAATTGAAGCAAAAAATTGAACAAAGTTTTGATTTACAGGAGATAGAAGATTTTTATCTTCCTTTTAAAAAGAAGAAAAAAACAAAAGCAGATGTAGCCCGTGAATTCGGTTTAGAACCATTGGCCAAAATTATAATGTCGCAAAATGATGTTGACGTTGATTTTATTTCGACGCAATATCTTAATGATAATGTTATTAATGAAGAAGCTGCAATGCAAGGCGCTCGTGATATTGTTGCAGAGTGGATTAATGAGAATATTTATGTTCGTAAACAACTTAGAAGGTTATATCAGCGCAAAGCAACGATCGCTACAAAAGTGGTAAAAAAGAAGGAGGAAGATGAAAATGCCAAGAAATTCAGTCAGTATTTTGACTGGGACGAACCCTTAACCAAAGCGCCTTCACACCGATTATTAGCAATGCTTCGTGCAGAAAATGAAGGTTTTGTTAAAATGAAAATCGAAGTGGATCTTGATGAAGCCTATGATATAATAGACGAAATTGTGATCAAAAAACAAAATAGCACCACTGCACATTTACAATTGGCGATTGAAGACAGTTATAAGCGCTTGTTAAATCCGGCAATTGGAAATGAAACCCTCCAGGAAGCCAAAGCCAAAGCCGATGCGAATTCTATTCAGGTTTTTGCCAATAATTTAGGACAGTTGTTACTAGCACCGCCTTTAGGTGAAAAAAGAATTCTGGCAATAGATCCGGGTTTTAGAAGTGGTTGTAAAGTAGTTTGTCTGGACGAACGAGGTGATTTGTTGTACAACGAAACTATTTACCCGCATGCCCCTCAAAATGAGGAAACCATGGCAATCAAGAAAATCCGTTCAATGGTAAATGCGTATCAGATTGATGCCATTTCAATCGGAAACGGAACGGCTTCAAGAGAAACGGAGTTTTTTATTAAAAAAATTGCGTTTGACAAGCCGCTGCAGGTATTTATTGTTTCTGAGGCAGGAGCATCGGTATATTCCGCTTCAAAAATTGCGCGTGAAGAATTTCCAAATTATGATGTTACCGTTCGTGGTTCGGTTTCTATCGGGCGAAGACTTTCTGATCCTTTGGCTGAATTGGTAAAAATCGATCCAAAAGCAATTGGAGTAGGACAATACCAACATGATGTTGACCAAACGAAACTTAAAGAAGAATTAGACAATACGGTAATTCGTTGCGTGAACTCAGTGGGAATCAATATCAATACGGCAAGTAAACATTTACTAAGTTATGTGAGTGGAATAGGAGAGAAGCTGGCTGAAAACATTGTGCAATACCGTTCAGAAAACGGCCCTTTCGAAGATCGAAAACAGTTAAAAAAAGTGCCTCGCTTAGGCGAGAAAGCGTATCAGCAAGGAGCGGCATTTATCCGAATTTCGAATGCAAAAAATCCGTTAGACAATTCGGCTGTGCATCCGGAAGCTTATCCGGTGGTAGAGAAAATGGCAAAAGATCTGAAACTTTCCGTAAACGACTTAATTGCCAACAAAGAGAAAACAGCCCTAATTAAGGCCGAAAACTATATTACACCTGAAATTGGTTTACTAACGTTAAAAGACATCATAAAAGAGCTTGAAAAGCCCGGATTAGACCCTAGAAAGTCTGCGAAGGTTTTTGAATTTGATGCCAATGTAAAATCAATCAAAGACGTTAGAACCGGAATGATTTTACCGGGAATTGTGAATAACATTACCAATTTTGGCTGTTTTGTTGATATCGGAATTAAAGAAAGCGGATTGGTTCACATTTCGCAGCTAAAAGCAGGTTTCGTGAGCGATGTAAACGAAGTGGTAAAACTGCATCAACATGTTGATGTGAAAGTAACGGAGGTTGATGAGGACAGAAAAAGGATTCAATTGACGATGGTACTTTAAAAAAATTCCAATTTTGAAATTCCAAATTCCAAATTTATTGGAATTTTTGAAATAAAAAAAATCCCAAGACTACAGTGTAGCTTGGGATTTTTAATACGTTTAAAAAAACTATTGTTTTGTTTCTTCCTCTTCTTTTTTGGCAGCAGGAGCAGATTGATCGTCTTTGGCAGCATTTTTAAATTCCTTAATTCCGCTTCCTAAACCTTTCATTAATTCTGGAATTTTTTTACCTCCAAAAAGTAATATCACAATACCTACTATTACGAGGATTTCTGTAAGACCTAATCTTCCCATGATTGTATATTTAATGCCGAAGCAAATTTGTATCTAATTTTAGGCAAAGGTATATAGAATTAGCATACGGGAAATGATTTTGCTCGTAATTTTTTATCTTAATAGGCGTTAAATATTCCATAAAATAGTAATTTACGAACATTCCCTTAATTTTGGCAGGTATCAGAAAGATGATTAATTCTTATATTTGCTCGCAATAAATAACGATAATGGCCAGGAAGAAATTCAATTTCAGAAAAAAATTATTCATCAAAAACCGGTTAATTATTTTGAATGAAGATACTTTCGAAGAGCAGTTTTCGTTGAAACTGACCTTGATGAATGTGTTTGTTGTTTTCTCCTTAGGCGGTATTTTTTTGATTTTAATTACTACTTTCATCATTGCATTTACACCACTGCGCGAGTTTATTCCGGGATATTCTTCTTCTGAATTGAAACGAAATGCCACGGAGTTAGCCATAAAATCAGATTCTTTAGAAAGAGCCTTAAAGAAAAATGAGGCTTATATAAAAGGAGTTCAGAAAGTGCTGAGGGGTGAATTGGAGTATGCAAAATTCAATAAAGATTCCATTCTCGCAGAAACCGATGAAGCTGCTGAAGTAAATATGAAAGTTACAGAAGAAGAGCTTAAATTAAGGGAAGAAGTTAATAAAGCAGAGAAGGAGTCGAACGGAAAAATTAGAGATAAAAATAAAAAAGAGAAGAAATAATATCATAAAGGATGTCTATTAAAGCTGTAGCGGCAAAATTATTTGCCAGTAAAATATACTATCAAACATTTGCCTGGGCCAATAAACCGGTCGAAACCCAGCAAGAAGTTTTTAAGCAGTTAATTCAAAGTGCTAAAGAAACTCAGTTTGGCGTTGATCATCATTTTGATAAAATAAAGTCTGTTCACGATTTTAAGAAAAGAGTTCCAATTCGGGATTATGAAGATTTAAAACCGTACATTGATAAGGTTAGAATGGGCGAAAAGGACATATTGTGGAAGGGAAAGCCTCTTTATTTTGCAAAAACTTCGGGAACAACTTCCGGAGCAAAATACATTCCGCTGACCAAAGAATCAATGCCGTATCATATTGAAGCTTCCCGAAATGCGATTTTGCATTATATCTACGAAAGTGGAAATGCAGATTTTGTTGACGGAAAAATGATTTTTCTGCAAGGAAGCCCTATTTTAGTAGAGAAATACGGAATTAAATTTGGCAGATTATCTGGAATTGGAGCACATTTTGTACCGAAATATTTGCAAAAAAACCGAATGCCATCCTGGGAAACCAACTGCATCGAAGATTGGGATACCAAAGTAAATGCTATTGTTGAAGAAACAATTGAACAGGATATGACCATTATTTCGGGAATTCCATCTTGGGTTCAAATGTATTTTGAGCGTTTGCAGGAAAAAAGCGGTGGAAAAAAAATAGGAGAGTTATTCAAAAATTTTAATTTGTTTATTTACGGCGGAGTTAATTACGAACCGTATCGGGCCAAGTTTGAAAATATGATTGGCAGAAAAGTAGACAGCATTGAGTTGTTTCCGGCCTCTGAAGGCTTTTTTGCCTATCAGGATTCTCAAAAAATTAAAGGAATGCTTTTGTTACTGAACTCGGGAATTTTTTATGAGTTTATCAAAGCAGATGAATTCTTCGAAAATAACCCAAAAAGTTATACAGTTGGCGAAGTAGAAATTGGAGTAAACTATGCATTGATTATTTCTACAAATGCAGGACTTTGGCGATATAATATTGGAGATACCGTTCAGTTTACTACCTTGTTTCCGCATCGCGTGATTGTTTCAGGCCGAATCAAACATTATATTTCTGCTTTTGGAGAACATGTTATTGCCAACGAAGTAGAAAATGCAATGAAAGAGGCGACAGAAGGAACAAAAGTCGTAATTAACGAATTTACAGTTGCACCACAAATCATACCGTCAAGCGGATTACCGTATCACGAATGGTTTGTAGAGTTTGAAACAGAGCCGGAAAGTATGGAAGTCTTTGAAGAAGCAATTGATAACGCAATGCGAAAGCAAAACATTTATTACGATGATCTGATTACCGGGAATGTTTTGCGAAAAGTAGTGGTGACAAAAGTTTCGAAAAACGGATTTCAGGATTATATGAAATCACAGGGAAAATTAGGCGGACAAAATAAAATTCCACGACTATCAAATAATAGGGATATAGCGGATAATTTAAAATAGAAATACAGCTTATTATTTATAAGTTTGAAAATTAAATAAAATGAAAGAGACAAAACACATATCAAGATCAAGAGCACAGGAATCATCAGCAGCGATAGAAAAAATGTACATTACCATGCGTCATTTATTCAACCGTGGTTTTTACAAACCAATGGGAGTCTCAGGGGATAGTTTACGTGAATCTTTATTGGCGCTTCGTCCGGAAATTTATGGAAACATTGCTGAAGAGAAAGTAGAGTTAAATGGACTTTTGTACGTAATAGAACGTCTTCCAATTGGAATTGAACAATGCCGATTTATTAATTTAACCTCAGATGAAGGGTATTCTAAATCACATTTTCAAGCGATTGTTCCTCCAAAAAGAAGAAGAAACTGTTACCGCATTGATGAGGAGCAAATGAATGTTGAAATCACACGTGGTCGTTCAGATATTTACGATATACTTACGCATTTGACGTTTATTTTCATTGAATCACATAAAATAAAAAACAGAGTTTTATTGGATGATGGAGGCGAAGTTTCACGCGATTGGATGAAATTGGAGCAAGCCGTAATGCAAACCAAAAAATTATCTTTAATAGAAAAGGAAAAAGCCATCTCGCATGTTGCGAATATTTTAGGCAGAACCTTCGAAGAGGTTTTGGATATTTATGATGCTTTTGGTTCAGATGACGTTCCGGATCGTTTTTTACATGTTATTTATTGGTTAGGAAAACTAGCAATCGAAGAAGTAATTGACAACAATAAACGTACGATTACCTTTAGTCCGGTTTTACGAGAGCGTTTAGGACACCATATTCACGGAGAGATCTGGGCAACAAATATTAAGGAAGTTTTAAAAGCAAATAATCTGTTGAAGCGTCCAATACACGTTATTAGTGCCAACATGCACAGTGTAATGAATTCTATTTTTGCAACTCCGTTGTTGAAAACAAAATTCAAGGACAAATCTGATTTCTTTATTTATGAAGAGTTAAGTAAATCAGGTGCTAAAGAAACCAGAAAAGGAGTTGAAGACCTAGCATTGAAAAACGGAATGATTTCGTTATTGGATACCTCAGGAACCAATATTGACGTTCAGATTTTTGATACCGCAAAAATTGACTGGACAAAAACAGCTTTTCCAAAAGCAAAACTGGAGGAAGAAAAACCGGTGATCATTGTAATGGATTATGCTTTTGGAGAACAAGCGTATGAAACCATTGATGAACTTTTAAAACCGTTCAAAAAAGACACTTTGTTAGAAGTAAAATCAGTGTCAATAATGGGGAAAGCCGGAATTTTAGAGGGTGGAAAAGGAGATATCATGATTCCGACTGCCCATATAAATGAAGGAACTGCGGATAATTATTTCTTCGAAAATGAATTAACAGGAGCCATGTTTGAAGGAAATGACATTGCCGTTTTTGAAGGCGCTATGGTAACTGTTTTAGGAACATCCTTGCAGAACAGAGACTTGTTAAAATTCTTTCACGAATCGACCTGGGGGGTGATTGGTCTTGAAATGGAAGGTTCTTATTATCAAAAAGCAATACAATCGGCATCAAAAATCAGAAAAAGTGTGCCACACGATATCAAAGTAAGATACGCTTATTATGCATCAGATAATCCATTAGAAACAGGAAGCACCTTAGCTTCAGGAGGACTTGGAACGACTGGTGTAAAACCTACTTATTTGATCACGATTAAGATTTTAGAGCAAATTTTTAACATAAAATAGAACTTATAGATGAGTACAAAAGTACCTCAAAGCCAAGAAGATCAGGAAATTGATTTGTTGCAGATTTCTAAAAAAATAAATGATTTTTTCCAAATGATTAATTCATCAATTTTTAGAGGAATTCAGTTTTTTATAAAAAACAAGATTGTTGTTTTGGCTTTGGTTATAATTGGCTTTGGTCTGGGAATGTTTTTAGATAAAACTCAAAAAAGCTATGAGCATCAAATTATTGTTGCACCAAATTTTGAGAGCACAGATTATCTATATGCTAAAGTGAATTTAATTGATTCTAAAATTAAAGAGGGTGATACCCTTTTTTTAAAGGGGACAGTTGGAATTCTGCACCCTAAAAAATTTAAGTATATTGAAATCGAACCGATAACGGATATTTATAAATTGATTGAAGATAAACCTGAAAATTTTGAATTGATCAAGTTAATGGCAGATAATGGAGATATTAAAAAAACCATTGAGGATAATCTGACAAGTAAAAACTACCGATACCATAAGATTTCGGTGTTTACAGATAGTGTAGTTATTGATAATGAAATAATGGAATCTCTTCTTAATTTTTTTAATAAAACAGAGTATTTTAAAAAAATTCAGGAGGCAAATTTGATTAATGTAAAAGCGAAAATGGTACAAAATGATACGACCATTTCTCAAATTAATAATGTATTAAAAGAATTTTCTACAAATGTGAATGGTTCTCAGAAAAGTGACAAGTTGGTCTATTATAATGAGAACACACAGCTTAATGACGTTATTAAAACGAAGGGAGATTTAGTTAAAGAACAGGGATATCACAGGCTTGAATTAATAGGCTATGACAAAATTATAAAAGATATAAGTACTACATTAAACATTGAAAAAACAGGTTTATTTTACGGAAAAAAGAAGTTATTGTTGCCTTTCGTGTTTGTTTTTGGCTATATTTTCTTAAGTTTTTTTAGAGCTTTTTATAGAAAACAAAAGCTGATTATTGAGAATAATAACTAATATTTTTATCTGAATAATAGCATAAAAGATCATGTTATCAGTTTATGTAAAGCATTATTTTTTTAAGTCTTAAAAAACTAATTTAGGCCAAAATTTTAAAAAATGAGAACAAAATTAATTTTTACAAGTTTGATTTTAGCATTAACTTTTATTTCTTGCAAGAAAGAGGTTAGTAAAGAAGAAATTAAACCGATTGAAGTTGAAACGAATAAAAATAATTTTCAAGTAACTTTAACGGCAATAGTCAAAACGGACGATAATTTTCAGTTATACTACAGTCAAGACGAGTATGATGTTCCTTATAAGGAAGAAAATTCGGTTTGGGTAGCTGTAAAAGCGAATGATAATCCACAAGATATTGTTTTTAATTTACCGGAAGATGTAATTCCTAACTATCTCAGAATTGATTTTGGTACCAATGAAGCACAAAAAGAAGTTACCGTCAAAAATTTTAAGATGAAGTATTTCAGCAAAAGTTTTGAAGCCAAAGACTCGCTATTTTTCAACTACTTTATTCCGAATGATTGCGTTAAAATCCTTGACAAAAAGAATTCAGTTGTGCAAAACATCAAATCTCAAAAAGGAATTTATGATCCGTTGTTTTATTCTGAGAAAGCACTTTATGATCAAATACAATTAATTGTAAAATAAGATCATTTCATACTATTTGAGAGCCATATTTTGTGGCTCTTTTTTTTGAAATAGGTAATCTAGGTTTGATCTAAAATGATTTGTTAAGTTGAACTTATATTATTTTAGAACAGACAGGTGACCATATAGTAAATTTGTAAATAAATCATATCATTTTGTTTAAATCAAAATATCTAAATGTATTGCAGCATAATAGAATTAAAAATTTTATTATTTATGGAATTGGCCAGGTCTTTAATCTTGTTAGTCCGCTTTTGGTAATGCCTTATTTGGTTGCTATTTGCGAAAAAAAAGGACTAGGGAAGATTGGCGTTGGGTTTTCTTTTGCTTTAATATTAAATGTTTTGGTTGATTACGGTTCGTATATTAACGGAACCAAAGAAATATCTATTAACAGAAGCAATCCTGAGATCATTAAAAGAAAAATAGTTTCAGTATATATAATGAAATTGTTTTTGATAGTAGTCTTACTGTTACTCGCCTTTTTGCTGATCTGTTTTGTACCCTTTTTTAATAAAGAACAAGCGGTTTTCTTCTTTAGTTTTTCATATGTTATTGGACAATTCATTAACCCTACATGGGTTTTTCAAGGTTTAGAAAATTATAAATGGATTACTTTTGTTAATATTACTTCTAAGATTATCTATGTGGCCGGTGTTTTTATTTTTATCAATAAAAAGGGTGATTATATTTATGCCAATGCGTTTTTGGGATTGGGGTTGATAATTGCGAGTTTAATAGGATTAATTAGTCTGATAAAAAAATATGATCTTCGACTCTATAAAAATGTTTCAAAGGACGCTTTAGAGCTATTAAAAAAGGATTTTTCCCTAACATTTTCACAATTGTTTCTTTCCTTTTATCAATACCTGCCGATTATGATAATTAGTTATGTGGGAGGAAATAATATGGCAGGACAGTATAGGATCATAGATCAGATTATTATGACTTTCAGGACTTATTTGCAAATGTTTTTCAATTTTATCTATGCAGATGTTTGTTTACAGGTTCATAAGAATTTGAAAAATGGAATTTCACAGTGGTTTAAGTATAATGGTTTAAATTACGTACTAGTATTATCATTATTGATTATTGCAGTTGTTTCTACAAAGCAAATTTTATTATATTTCAATATTCGTTCAAATGAATTAGAATCGATGACATTGTTTTTCAAAACTGGTTTAATTATTCCAATATTTATGGCAATCTCTATGGCTTTAAAACAATTACTTTTTGCATTAGACCGGAATAAGGAATACATAAACATTACAATTGGATCCTCCTTTTTTAGCTTATTTGTGTTTTTCATATTAGTAAAAAACATTGGATTACAAGGGGCTTTTATAGCAACAATAAGCATTGAAATATTGATTATAGTATTATATGGCATCGTTTTAAAACCAATAATAAGATTGAGCAAGTAATGATGAATTTAACCATTTATAAAAGTTTTCCGTATCAGATTTTATTTTTGCTCTGCATCGGAGTCTCTTTGTTTGCTAATTACGAACTCACTTTTGCCGTTTGGGTTTTAACTTTATTGATAACTATTAAAAGAAAATATTCTGTTACTATTATCAAATACAGTGCTATTTTTCTTGCGATACTTTTAATTGCAGTGGTTTCTACTTTATTCAGTGCGACAACCGTTTTTTTATTCATTAGAGATTTTACCTATCTAGTTAAACCCATTTTAGGATTGTTGGTGGGGTATCAGCTTTGTAGATTCAGTAGTAAATTGGCCTTAAAGGTTATAGTGTATACCGGATTAGCGATTGCTTTGATGCACTTGATAATGTTATTTTTTACGGTACTTGAATTTAGAACTTTAAGTGTTAATCTTTTACGGGAACACGGGGGCTATTTTAGTGATTATGAGATTTATGTACTAATTATTCTTATTTTTTATAAAAATCTGAAAGTAGAAATTTCAAAAAATCAGAGAAGAATATTGCTGGTAATAATAGGTTTATCAAGCTTTTTGTATCTGGCACGAACAAATTTGATTCAGTTTATAATTTTATATATAGGCTTAAAAGGATATTTAATTTATAGTAAGAGATCTTTAAAAGTAATTTTATTTGTTGCATTGGGTGCAATTATAGGTTACACGGCGATTGTTTACATTAACCCAAAAAGAGAAGGGAAAGGGATACAGGCTTTTTTATATAAAGTAAAAATTGCTCCCGTAGAAGCTTTTAAAACAAGAATAGACAAGGATGACTGGAAAGATTTTAACGATAATTACAGATCGTTTGAAAATATAATTGCCGTAAAACAGGTTTCAAGTAAGGGAAACAGAGCTATTTTTTTCGGGGAAGGCTTAGGTTCAACCCTAAACTTGGGCAGAAAAGTTTGGACAAATGATCATGAGTACGTTCAGTATATTCCTATTGTGCACAACGGATACATGACCGTGTTTTTAAAATCGGGACTATTGGGTGTTTTTTTGCTTCTTATTTTTTTGATCGCTTTATACAGACAAAAAAGATCGGATATCGAGGCAGTACAAAGCATTAATTATTTATTAATTGGAACCAGTGTTTTCCTCATCGTTTCCAACTGGGTCTTTCTGGGATTGTATTTAAAATTGGACAATAAATCGATAATAATTGGGTTTCTGATAGCGCTTAGAGAAGTTATTATAAGGGAAAATAATCGTCAAAAAGGCATAGAAAATGAGTAGTAAAAATACCATCAGTATTTTTGTTGATTGTCATGTTTTTGACGATGGCTTTCAAGGAACAAGAACCTATTTAAAAGGGTTGTATTCTGAGCTAATCAGACAACAGGAACTTCATTTTTTTTTAGGGAGTACTAAACCGGATCACTTAGCGTCTATTTTTGGTAATCATTCAAATGTTACCTACATAAAGTATAAATACCACAACAAATATTTGAGGTTACTCGTTGATATACCTCAAATTATCAAAAAGTATAAAATTGATTTTGCTCATTTTCAGTACATCGTTTCCCCTCTTAAAAGGTGTAAATATATCGTTACAACCCATGACGTACTGTTTATCGATTTTCCGGGTTTCTTCCCGTTTTTTAGCAGAATGGTCAATAGAATTGTATATAGACAAAGTGCTAAATTGGCCGATATTAGACTAACTGTTTCTGAATATTCTAAACAGCAAATCCAGCAACATTTTGGGATATCTAACTACGAAATTACACCGAATGCCGTTGAGGACGCTTTTTTTAAGGAGTATGACAAAGAATTGATTAAAGCAAAAGTCAGAAAAGAATTCGCTTTGAATGAATATATTATTTATGTAAGCCGATGGGAGCCAAGAAAAAATCAACAGATGGTTTTAAAAGCTTTTGTTGATTTAGAATTATATAAAAAACAGCAACTTCTTTTTTTAGGAAACCATACTATTGTTGCTCAGGAGTATAATGAAATTTATGACAAATTGAGTCCTGAAATAAAAGAGCAGGTAGTTACCTTAGAAAACACCGATTTTCAGACCATGTTGTTGTTGCTTAGAGGAGCAAATGTATCCGTTTATCCTTCCGTGGCAGAAGGTTTTGGAATTCCTCCACTGGAATCAGTAGCAGCTAAAATTCCAACAATTTGTTCGGATAAAACCGCAATGTCAGATTTTAGTTTTTTTGAGGAATTTTATTTTGACCCATACAATCAGATTGAATTTAATAAAAAACTTCTCCAGATCTTAGAAGAAAACCGAAGCTCAGATTTTGAAATAATGGCGCAGAAGATTAAAGAAAATTACAACTGGGAAAAATCAGCGGATGTTTTATATCGACTAATAAAACAGTATCGCTAATCTGAAAGTCAAGTTATTGATTTTTTGCAGTGTTGCTACCAAATAATTTATTTTTTGTTTTCACTAAAAAATTATAATTTTTAGCAAATTGTTTCTTTAAAAACGAGGCATCATCCTTAGGAAACCAATCTGTAGTTCGTGGTTTTTCAATTTGCCTTTCATGAATTTGATAGGCGTAGGTTGCAACAGACGTTCTAAAACATCCCTCAGGGAAATAGGTCATATCATATCCATGAAGTGTATAAGGGGCACATTGCTGAATAATTAAACGATTAAAAGGTACATCAAGTTCTGCTTCTTGTCCGGTTCTTAAATCGGTTATTTTTAAGCCACCCTTATACTCAGGTTTCCAATCTTTGTTCAGATATAAAAGTAAATTTAATTCCCGATACCAATTTTTGTTTAAAGGATGATAATTAAAATCTAAGTGCATGTCTAAAAAACTATTCTTCTTGCCTTGATGTAATCCTCCACCATGATTCTTTGGGTCAACAAAAATTGTTTTTGAGGTTATATATGAAATAATTTTATTGAATCGTTCAGACGAAAGGTCGTCATATAAATCACGTAACTCAGGTCCTAGTTCCTTATAATTTGATTTTTCAAATTTATTATTTGCAAAAGAATAATCACGGCTCTTATTATTGAGTTCAGGAATGCTTTTATGCGCTTTTATTAATTTTTCTTCTTCACAAAAGCCATCAATTATTAAATGCGGAAATGGGCTGGCAGTTAGATATTGTAAGCGCAAATCGTCTAAATGTTTTTCCAGATATTCAAAATTAATCATAACCTGCTGAGATAAATTATTCTCAGACAAAAGTAGGAATTTAATCAAACCTATTGGTTAATTAAAATTTAATTTGTTCATAATCAATTAAATTATTTAAGAACTTTTAATTCATTATTTTTGAAGCCTGATTAAAATAATTTAAATGAGAATAGCCATACTTGGAACAAGAGGAATCCCAAATAATTATGGCGGGTTTGAACAGTTTGCCGAGTGTTTTGCTGTTTATGCAGCAGAACAAAAGCACGATGTTTATGTCTACAATTCGCATACTCATGTTTTTCAGGAAACGTATTATAAAGGGGTGAATATTATTCATCAATACGATCCGGAAAATAAAATAGGTACCGCAGGACAATTTATTTATGACCTGAATTGTATTCTGGATTCCAGAAAAAGAAATTTTGATGTTATTCTACAATTGGGGTACACAAGCAGTTCGATATGGTCTTTTTTATTACCAAAAAAATCAATTATCATTACTAATATGGATGGATTGGAATGGAAGAGAAGTAAATACTCTAAAATAACCCAAAAATTTCTAAAGATAGCTGAAAAAAAAGCAGTCAAAAGTAGTGATCATTTGGTTGCAGATTCGCTTGGAATTAAACAATATTTAAAAGAGATATACCATAAAGACGCGGTCTATATTGCTTATGGCGCTGAGGTATTTTTAGATCCACAACAGGATTTGCTTTCACAATATAATGTTGAAAAAAACAATTACAACTTGCTAATAGCACGTTTTGAGCCTGAAAATAATATTGAAATGATTTTGGACGGAGTTGTTGATAGTCAAAATGATAAATTAATATTGGTTGTAGGAAATAATGATAATGGTTTTGGAAAATATCTCAAAAAGAAGTTTTCTAACAATCAAAAGATACGTTTTACAGGAGGAATTTATAACAAAGAGCATCTGGATAATTTGAGATATTTCTCGACGATTTATTTTCATGGACATTCAGTTGGAGGAACAAACCCTTCTTTACTGGAAGCAATGGCGGCTAAAACATTAATTGTGGCACATAACAATGAATTTAATCGCGCTATTTTACAGGAAAATGCATTTTACTTTTCGAATGCTACTGAAGTTAAATGTATTATCGAAACAGTAAAAAGAAAGGATTATGAACAAATTGTTCAGGATAACTTTGATACTATAATTAAAGAGTTTAATTGGGAAAAAATAAATGAATCATACCTTAGTTTATTCGAAAAAAGTCTTCAATAAAATTGATAAATTGTGGCAAAATAAGACTTTGCTGGTTTATTTTTTAACAGCAATGCTGATTACACTTCCAATGGAATATATAATTGGCAGCTTGACTTGCATACTTTTTTTAATTGTATCTTTTTCCAAATTCAAAAAAGCAAATTTTTCAATTTCCGGAGCGCTAATACTTCCAATACTATTGTATGGGGTAATGCTTGTGTCGCTCATTTGGACATTGGACAGTAAATTAACAATTAGAGGGTTGCAAAAAGAAGTGCTGTTTTTTCTGATTCCGTTAGCTTTTTGCGGATTGCCGAAAATAAATCGCAATCATGTAAATAAGGTTTTTAATTACTTCAGTTTTGCAATGGTTGGTTTTGCTGTCTTTTATTTTTTAAAAGCGATTGTAAAATTTTTGGTATCAGGAAACGCAAATGTTTTTTTCTATCACGAGCTAGTCACACTAAAGTTAAATGCAATTTACGTTGCTGTTTTTGCTTCTTTAGGAATGTTTTTTTTTCTGGTTAAGAAGAATAAATTATTTGTTGATAAAGTTGGTTTTGCAATTCTTATTGTCTTTATAATCTTATTATCATCCAAGAATATTATTATTGTCGATTTGGTTATGATAATGATTTATTATTTCTTTTTTTCTGCAGTTTCCAGAAAAACAAAAACGATATTAGTCTCGACGGTAATTACGGTGTTTTTAAGTTCGATATTTTTAATTAAGCCAGTCAGAGACAGGTTCATGATTGAGTTTGAAACAATATTTGTTGATAGCTCCTTAAAGAAATCTACTGAAGAAAATCAGGGACCGGTTTATAATATTAGTTTGAAACAAGCTTGGAACCAGGATAAATTTCAACAGAATGATTTTTTCCCTGGAGCAGCTTTTCGGGTTTTTCAGATTAGAATTTTTAAAGAAATGCTTCAGGAGGATGCTATTTTTTTTACAGGATTTGGATTAGATGCTTCGCAGAATAAAATAAGAGAAAAAGTAAAAGAGTATAATTTGCACTCCAGTTATGGAGAGTTTAATTTTCATAATGAATATGTTCAAATATTTTCAGAACTCGGGATACTTGGTTTTTTAATCGTTGTCAGTATGTTGTTTATTTCGATAAAAAAAGGGATCAGGAATAAAGATTTTCTACTTATTTCTTTTTCTGTAACTATGATCGTTTTATTTTTAAGCGAATCTTTTTTGAGTAGACAGAGAGGAATAATTTTCTTTATAGTTATTTACTGTATGTTTAGCGTAGCTAATAATGCTGATGAACAGAAAATATAGAGATAAAAGCACTATTTTCAGAAGCTAGGGTTAGTGTTTTGATCCAAAAAGAGAAAAATCATCTTTTGGACAAAATACTTTAGAACTTTTTTCTGCATTAGTATAATAGTAATGAATAATAAATTTTTAAAGAATTTATAAAACTGTCCAAATTAATTTAGACAGTTTTTTTTTAGAATAGTTTTTATAATTTTCAAATAAGTTACATTTGCGATGTATAAATAATTACTATGAAAAGAATACTTATCACCGGGGCAGCAGGATTTTTAGGATCGCATTTGTGCGATCGATTCATCAAAGAAGGCTATTATGTTATTGGAATGGATAATCTGATTACGGGAGATCTTAAAAATATTGAGCATTTATTCAAATTAGAGCATTTCGAATTTTACCATCACGATATTACCAAATTTGTTCACATTCCGGGTGATTTAGATTATATACTACATTTTGCTTCGCCGGCGAGCCCTATTGACTACTTAAAAATTCCGATTCAGACTTTAAAAGTAGGTTCGTTAGGAACACATAATTTGTTAGGTTTAGCCCGAGTAAAAAAAGCCAGGATTCTGATTGCATCAACTTCAGAAGTTTACGGAGATCCGTTGGTTCACCCTCAGACAGAAGAATATTACGGAAACGTAAATACAATCGGGCCACGTGGTGTTTATGACGAGGCGAAACGTTTTCAGGAGTCGATCACTATGGCATATCATACTTTCCATGGTGTAGAAACCAGAATTGTGCGTATTTTTAATACGTATGGACCTAGAATGCGACTCAATGACGGTCGTGTAATTCCTGCGTTTATCGGACAGGCACTTCGCGGAGAAGATTTGACGATTTTTGGCGATGGAATGCAAACACGTTCGTTTTGTTATGTGGATGATCAGGTAGAAGGTATTTTCAGATTACTGCATTCTGATTATGTGTATCCTGTAAATATTGGAAATCCGGATGAAATCACAATTAAGGATTTTGCAGAAGAAATCATTAAATTGACAGGAACCAATCAAAAGGTAGTCTACCATCCATTACCAATAAATGATCCCTTACAACGTCAGCCAGACACCACAAAAGCAAAAGAACTATTGGGCTGGGAAGCAAAAGTAAATCGTTCGGAAGGAATGAAAATTACGTATGATTATTTCAGATCCCTTTCTCCGGAAGAACTTTCTAAAGAGGAACACAAAGATTTCTCCAGTTATATAAAATAATACACTTCATACAGTCCGGATTTCTTAATTGAATTCGGATTGATTTTTTTTAATTAAAAAATATAAATTCCGATAGTCGTCGTCAAATGAATGAATTAGTATCGATTATAATACCCACCTATAATACTGAAAAGTTCATCAGAGCAACTTTAAAATCAGTCCAGAATCAAAGTTATCAAAACTGGGAAGCAATTTTGGTTGATGATGCTTCAACGGATCAAACGGTTGCTATTATTGCGGAATTTGCACGAAACGACAACAGAATAAAATTTTTTCAGTTAGCGAAGAACTCCGGAAATGGTTTTGCGAGAAATGTAGCCTTAGAAAAAGCCACAGGAAAATATATTGCCTATCTCGATGCAGATGATTTATGGTTTCCGGAAAAGCTGGAAAAACAAATCCGGTTTTTAAAAGCAAACAATTTGCCCTTTACCTTTTCATTTTATGATTGTATAGACGAAGAAGGCAACGATTTAAGCAGAAGAGTAGAAGCACCATTAAAGCTAACTTATAAGCAATTATTTTACTGCAATTATGTAGGTAATTTGACGGCAATTTACGATACAGCTTATTTTGGAAAAATTACCTTGCCAGCCTCTCAGAAAAGGCAAGATTGGCGTTTATGGCTTACAATTTTAAAACAAATCAAAGTTACGAAACCTGTACCGGAATCTTTGGCTTTTTATAGAATTAGAAAGGATTCTATTTCGTCGTCAAAATTCAAATTGATTAAACACAATTTTGGCGTTTACAGAGGATTTCACGGTTATAACTTTGTATTTTCTCTTTTATTGATGACAAGGTTTTTATTTACGCAGTTGGTTATAAAACCTCGATATATAAAGAATAAATAGAGTAAGATTGGAGGTTGCAATTTGTGACCTTAAAGAATATTATTTTTTATAACCAATTTTAATTCTTTCACTTTCGTTTTCCTTTTTCTCCGTTAATTCATCTAAGTAACTAAAAACCAATTCTATATTTTTATCGTGATTTTCTAATTTCTTTTGAATTTGGAGAATATCAATTTTCATTTCTGTGGTACCTAAAAGCAATTCTCTCACTTTTGTGAAAATGCGCATAATTTGAATATTAGTTTGGATTGCTTTATCGCTTTTCAAAACACTTGAAAGCATTAAAATTCCGTGTTCTGTAAATGCCATTGGAGCATAACGTAAACCCATCTTATCAGAATTGGAGGTCACAAACTGTGACCTCCAATTTTTAAACTCTGATTCATTAAGTTCGAACATAAAATCTTCTGGAAATCGGGATAAATTTCTTTTAACAGCTTGTTTTAAAACTTTTGTTTCAACACCATAGAGCATCGCAAGATCACGATCAAGCATTATTTTTTGATTGCGAATAAAGTATATTTTATTTGAAATTGTTTCTTCCGGAAGTAAAGATAGATCGTCCATAAGTTTTTAATTGAAAAACAAATGTAAGATTTTATTTACAAACAAGATTTAAACTGTTTTAGTTTTCCACGGTTCGTTCTTTCTAAAACTGTCTTTCGAATAAAACTGAAATTTAAATTAGGTTCTAAATACAAAGAAATAGCCTCTTCAATTTTTTGAATCTGATGGGTATCTAATTCATGTTCACTGATATATTCAATTTCAAACGTATCTAATTGGATTTGTTTGATGATAAACTCTTTTACGTTTCCATCGTCTTCAATGATGCTTTTGGTGACATAATAAAACGTCAATCCGGGTGATTTTTTCCCGCTTGGCAGGATAGCAACATCATTGGTTCTGCCAACCAGTTTTTTGAGAATCGGTTTTTGAAGCGTACTTTTTTCATCTAAAATTCCAATGTCGCCAATGTCGTATCTTATAAATGGATTTGCCTTATTAAATAAAGAAGTAATCACAATGCGACCTTCTTTTCCATAAGGTAAAACCTGATTATGTTCATCCAAAATTTCAACAAAAAGTGTTTCGGAGTTTACCTGCCATTCGCCTTTTGGATTTTCAAAAGCAATCAAATCCAGTTCCGAAGCCCCGTATTCATTGATAATCGGAATTCCGAATTGCTTTTCTAAGAGTTTTTTATCCGATTCAAAAAGCATTTCCGAAGTCACAAAACAGGCCTTTAGTGTTGGGCAAATGTCTTTTAAAAGACTATTTTTTTTCTCTAAGAATTTAGCAAACAAAACAATAGAACTAGTGTAGCCGTTGAGGTAATCGAATTTTTTTGTTTTGAATTTCTGCAAAAATCTTTCCAAAACTTCATCCGATAAATCAAAAACAGGAAATCGGAACCGGTTCCCTAAATAATCTTTAAAGCGCTCTTTTTGATAGCCAACAAAATCCATTGGAATTCCGTAAAATCGTGCCTGATAAGAGTGATTAAAATCGATTCCGAACCAGCCAAAACGCATACTGTTGGAAGCCCAGGTCATGGCATGAGTATACTTATCTTTAGCAAAAACAAAAGGCGTCCCGCTGGATCCGGACGTTTTGTTGCGATAGACATTTTTTAAAGTATAGCCTTTTGAAAGTCTATGTTCGAGTGGCTTTTGCAAATTTTGCTTGTTCAGAACGGGTAAATCTTCCCATTTTGGGACAATTTTGTTTCCAACTAATTCGTTATAAAATGGATTGTTTTGCAAGTGAAAACCAACAATATCATCTTTTTGTTTTTGAAGAAATTGTAAAAACTCCTTTTCAGAAAGACGAGTGATTGCATCTAAATCAGCTTTTGCTTTCTTTATCGGAAAACCATTTAATTGAAGCGAAAGGTCAAAAAGAGAAATCATTTGAAGACTGAATTTTCATCAAAAATAATATTATCCAATTACTAATAGTGATGAATCAACAACTTTTTAAGATTTAATTATTTTTTACGTTCAAAAGCAATTATTTTTGCACCACAACTAAATACAACAACACATGACAATTTTACTATTGGGATCAGGCGGAAGAGAGCATGCATTTGCATGGAAAATGATTCAAAGTCCGCTTTGCGAAAAACTTTTTGTTGCACCGGGAAATGCCGGAACTGCCGGTATTGCCACAAATGTTGCAATGTCTCCAACCGATTTTGATGCTATAAAAACATTTGTACTACAGGAAAAAGTAGGTATGGTAGTCGTTGGACCTGAAGATCCGTTGGTAAAAGGTATTTACGATTATTTCAAAAATGACGAAAGTTTAAAGCATATTCCGGTTATTGGGCCATCTAAATTAGGGGCACAATTAGAAGGAAGTAAAGAATTCGCTAAAGAATTCTTGATGAAACATAACATTCCAACTGCAGCTTACGACAGTTTTACGGCTGAAACAGTTGAAAAAGGATGTGACTTTTTAGAAACATTACAACCGCCATACGTTTTAAAAGCAGATGGTTTAGCTGCCGGAAAAGGAGTTTTGATTATTCAGGATTTAGAAGAAGCTAAAACAGAATTGAGAAACATGCTGGTTCATCAAAAATTTGGTGCAGCGAGTTCAAAAGTAGTTATCGAAGAATTTTTAGACGGAATTGAATTAAGCTGTTTTGTTTTAACTGACGGTAAAAGCTATAAAATTTTGCCAACAGCTAAAGATTACAAACGAATTGGTGAAGGTGATACAGGATTAAATACAGGCGGAATGGGAGCTGTTTCTCCGGTTCCTTATGTAGATGCCGTTTTGATGGAAAAAATTGAAACTCGTATCGTAAAACCAACAATTGAAGGTTTTCAGAAAGATGGAATTGAATACAAAGGATTTGTATTTATTGGTTTGATCAATGTGAAAAACGAACCAATCGTTATTGAATACAACGTGAGAATGGGTGATCCGGAAACAGAAGTTGTAGTACCAAGATTAAAATCTGATTTAGTTGAACTGTTCTTGTCCGTAGCAGATCAGAAATTAGATTCTTTTGAATTAGAGGTTGATCCAAGAAGTGCCACAACAATTATGGTGGTTTCAGGCGGATATCCGGAAGATTTCGAGAAAGGAAAAGTAATTACCGGTTTAGAAAATATTACTGATTCTATTGTTTTCCACGCGGGAACTAAATTAGAAGATGGAGCAGTTTTGAGTAACGGAGGTCGTGTATTGACGATTACTTCTTACGGAGATGATTTCCAACAAGCCATAAAAAAATCTTATCAAAACATAGATAAACTAAATTTTGATAAGATGTATTTTAGAAAAGATATCGGCTTCGACTTACTTTAAGAAAGAGTGAGCCGTAGTATCTTGATTTTCTGTTCCTGCAGCATCAAAAATGCGTAATTGTTTAATCCAATATACGATTGCTGCAGAACAAATAATCATAAATATCCAGTTAATTGTGTTTGCACCAAACCAAGTAATTAGCTCTAAACGACGTAAAAAGTCAAGTGGAGCAAATAAAATGTTAACGAATAAGTATTGTATTCCTTCAAAAAAAGCTGTCATAATTTATAAAATTATATGTTATTTATTGTTTTGTAACGCATTGAACACAAAATTCAATTGATCGAATCTTTTTCAACTTGTTGGTTTTCCTTTTAAACAAGTATTATATTTACAGTCACAAAAGTATAAAATATCCTTATGATAACAAGTGTTTTTAAAAAATCTACGCCATTAAATTATTCATTGGTCGTAATTTTAATACTGGTTTTCTTTTTTCTTTTTCAAATTCAGGAACCATCCTGGATCAGTTCCCCGTTTTTGGCATTTCAAAAAATAAGCCTTTTATGCTTTATTTTTGCTTCTTTTTTCCTGATTAATTTTATCGTAAAGAAGAACGGACTCAGTAAAGACAACGGTTACTCGATATTTTTCTACTTATTATTCTTATTGTTTTTCCCCACAATATTTAATGATTCGAATGTAATATATGCGAACTTTTTTATTCTGTTAGCCCTTAGAAGGTTAATTTCGCTTCAGTCTCTGAAGGCTTCAAAAGAAAAAATATTTGACGCTTCTTTTTGGATTTTAGTAGCTTCTTTATTTCAATTTTGGTGTATTCTTTTCCTGATATTGGTTTTTATATCGATTATTTTTCACGTTTCACGTGATTATAGAAACTGGGTATTGCCTTTTATAGCACTTTTAGCGGTTAGCGTGATTTTTTTATTAATCTCTTTGGTCTTTCATATCGATGCCATTCAGTTTTTTGAAAAACGTGCTGTAGTTGATTTCAGTATTGATTATTTTAAGAACAATTACGAAAACGCTGCACTTTCAATCTACACTGCGGTAGCCTTATTTTTTGTGTTTTCGATGTTAACAACCTTTTCAAACAGGCCACAAATTGTGCATTCATCATACAAAAAAGTAGTAGCCTGTTTTTTTATAGCGGTTATTGTTTTTATTGTTTCACCAAACAAAAGCAACGATTTATTGTTGTTTAGTATTGCGCCTTTAACCATTATGGCATCAGGACATGTAGAATATATACAGCAAAAGTTAAATAACGAAATTGTTTTTTACGCGCTCATTGCCTGTAGTTTATTTACATTTTTGTCCCAATTATAATTTACTGCCATAAGCAAGATCACCGGCATCACCAAGACCCGGAATAATGTAATTTTTTTCGTTTAATTTTTCGTCCAACGAAGCAACCCATAAGTGGCAATTTTCGGGAAGATTCTTTTCCAGATACTGTATGCCTTCCGGAGCAGCAATCACGACTACAATATGAATTTCGTTTGGAGTTGCGTTCTGTACTAATTTTTCATGAACAGCAACGATAGATTGACCTGTGGCCAACATCGGGTCAAGAAGCAAAACCGTTTTATTGTTTATGTTTGAAAGCGCCTGATATTCAACTAAAATTTCAAAAGCATCATCATTATTCGGATGATGTCTGCAAGCAGAAACAAAACTATTTTCTGCATGATCAAAATAATTTAAAAACCCATTGTGCAGGGTTAATCCAGCTCTTAAAATTGAACATAAAACCAGATCTTCGCTTATTTCAGTTGTTTTTTTAATCCCAAGCGGAGTCTGAATTTCGACACTTTTATAAGCCAAAGTTTTACTCAGTTCATAGGCCATAATTTCACCAATTCGCTCTATGTTTCTTCGAAAACGCATACTGTCGTTCTGAACATTTATATTTCGAATTTGACCTAAAAAATGGTTTAAAACACTGTTATCTTCCGATATATAATGAATTTTCATAAGGAGTTTTTAGAATTGTTAGGATATAACCTTTATTAATGACGAAAAAGTAAAGTTTTTTTTCGAACTATAAAAGTATAAAAAGTATCTTTGTCTCTCTAAAAAATAAAGACATGTTTTCAAAATTAGCATATTCGGTTTTCGAACAAAGCATCAAAGATTATCACGAGTTTGATAATGTTGATCAACCTATAAACAATCCGTTTCCAAAAGATAAATTTGAACATTTATTATACTTAAAAAACTGGATTGACACTGTTCAATGGCATTTTGAAGATATTATTCGTGATCCGCAAATTGACCCGGTAGCAGCATTAACACTAAAAAGAAGAATTGATGCTTCTAACCAGGAACGTACCGATATGGTAGAATATATCGACAGTTACTTTTTGCAAAAATACAGCGAAGTAAAAGTAAAAGACGGTGCGAAAATCAACTCTGAAAGTCCGGCTTGGGCATTTGACAGATTGTCTATTTTGGCATTAAAAATTTATCATATGCATGAAGAAGCTACTCGTGCAGAGGCTTCACAAGAGCACAGAGATAAATGTCAGGAAAAATTAAATATTCTTTTAGAACAAAGAAGTGATTTATCTACAGCGATCGATGATTTGCTGACTGATATCGAAAATGGAGATAAATTCATGAAAGTGTACAAACAAATGAAGATGTACAACGACGATGATTTGAATCCGGTTTTATACCAAAACAAAAAATAGTTTGACAGCAAAATTGTCTAAGACTATTCAACATATAGCCGTCATGCGACTCTCTGCAATGGGAGATGTTGCCATGACGGTTCCTGTTTTACGTGCTTTTGTAAAACAGTATCCGACGGTAAAAGTTACGGTGATTTCACGTCCGTTTTTTAAGCCTTTTTTTGAAGGAATTCCCAATCTTGATTTTTTTGCTTTTGATGAAAAGGAACGCCACAAAGGTTTTCTGGGGCTTTTGAGATTATTTTCAGATGTCAAAAAACTCAAAATTGATGCTTTTGCAGATTTACATAATGTTTTGAGATCTAAAATTGTGAGTTTTCTTTTTGCTTTAACCGGAAAAAAAAGAGCCACAGTCGATAAAGGACGAGAAGGTAAAAAGGAATTAACACGTGTCGAGAATAAAATTTTCAAGCAATTACCAACGATGTTTGAGAGACACGCAAAAGTGTTTGAAAAATTGGGTTTTCCCGTAAACTTATCGAATCCTGAATTTCCGAAAAGAGCGGTATTAAGTGCTGAAATTACTGATTTGGTGGGAGAAAGTTACCAAAAACTAATCGGAATCGCACCGTTTGCACAATATGATTCTAAAGTATATCCGTTGGATTTCATGGAGGAAGTAATTGCAAAACTGGCTGATAATAAAGAGCAAACCATTTTGCTTTTTGGAGGAGGAAAGAAAGAAATCGAAATTTTAGAGTCCCTTTCAAAGCCCTTTAAAAATGTAATAAATGTAGCCGGAAAAATTAAATTCCAACAAGAGCTAAAACTAATAAGCAATCTGGATGTAATGCTTTCCATGGACTCCGGAAATGCACATATTGCAGCGATGTTGGGTGTAAAAGTGGTTACGCTTTGGGGCGCAACGCATCCGTATGCAGGATTTTTACCGTTTAATCAAAGTCTTGATAATGCTTTGGTTTCGGATCGAAACCTGTATCCTAATTTACCGTCCTCTGTATATGGAAATAAAATAATCGAAGGTTATGAAGATGCCATGAGAACCATTTCTCCTAAGAAAGTGGCTAAGAGGATTCAGTCGCTTTTGGAAGAAAAAAAGTAGTTTCGGTTTGCAGTCTCAGTTTGCAGTCGCAGTCTCAGTCGCAGTCTCAGTCGCAGTTTGCGGTCACAGTTTATAGTTACAACTCGACAGCATTTATGTCACCCTGAGCGAAGTCGAAGGCTTGTTAGTTAAAAGGGGCTTCGACTTCGCTCAGCCTGACAGTTGGGGTTTTCAGTCACAGTTTACTGTTTACATGTCACAATAAATAATAATATAAAAAAAGAGTTTGCTTCTGCAAACTCTTTTTTTATATCTGTAAACTGAGACTGAAAACCGCGACTGCGACTAAGAAACCCTCCTAAACGTCATCAAAATCTACGTAAATAGTCTCCGATGTTGGGTGTGCTTGACAGGTCAAGACTAAACCGGAAGCAATTTCTCGGTCAGTTAAAATAGAATTTTTAGTCATTTCTGCCGTTCCTGTTGTGATACGTGCTAGACAGCTGCTGCAAATTCCGCCTTGGCAAGAATAAGGAGCATCGATTCCTTGTTTTAGTGCTGCGTCAAGAATCGTTTGTTTTTGAGACATTTCAAAAGTAACTTCATCATCATCAACTAAAACCGTAATTTTTGTATGTCCTTCTAATGAGGTATTGATTTGATTTTCTTTAGTAGAAGAAGTAAAAAGTTCAAACTTAATAGCGGATTCTTTTATGTTTTTCTCTTTTAGAATACCCGAAACCGTATTGATCATTTCTTCAGGACCACACAAGTAGAATTTATCAAATTGTAATTCTTTATGTTTGTTATTCAATACAAAATTCACAGCCGATTTGTCAATTCTGCCAAATAAAGCATTTTCAGCTTTAGCTTGACTAAATACATAATGCACAAATAAGCGCCCTACATATTGCAATTGTAAATCGTGTAATTCCTGATGAAAGATCGTCTCTTCAGGTGTTTTATTTCCATAAACCAATACAAATGAGCTTTTTGGTTCACTTTTTAAAACGGACTTTATAATAGAAAGTACAGGAGTGATTCCGCTACCTGCTACGAAAGCTGCGTAATTTTTTTGTCTTTCGGCATCTGGTTCAAACGTAAATTTTCCTTCAGGGTGACCTACTTCAAGAACATCTCCGGCTTTTAGTTTGGTATTTGCGAATTGCGAAAACAAACCATTTTTAACCGCTTTTACCGCAATTCTTAATTCACCGCTTTCCGGTCCGGAACAAATTGAGTAAGCACGTCTAATCTCTTGATTGTCAAGTGTTAGTTTTAAGTTTATATATTGTCCGGCAACAAATTTATAGTCCGGTTTTAGTTCTTCGGGAACATTAAAAAGAACAGAAACAGCATCGGCAGTTTCACGTTTTACCTCTTTAATTATAAGTTTTAAGAATGAAGGCATGATATGATATTTTCTGCAAAAGTAGCAAACAACAGCTAATTGATGGTAACGAAATTATTTTTTTTAACTTTTTTTGTAACGTTTACTTACATTTGATCTCTTACTATAAAACTGAAAACCAAAGAACCATGATTAAAAAGTTTATTTACCTGGAATGGAAAGCCTTTATTCGATCTGCCTCATTTGGTTCTAATTTGGCCATGAAAATTCTGATCGGTTTCTTGATGATCTATTTTTCAATCCTTTTTATAGGGATGGGCGTTGGAGCCTTTTATATGCTTAAAGAAATGAATCTGGAACCATTAGTTACGGTTAACAGATTTCTAATTTATTATTTTCTGTTCGACCTCGTTATTCGATTGCTGATGCAAGCTATACCGGTGCTTAACATAAAACCGTTACTGGTTTTACCTTTTAAGAAACCAACAATTGTTCATTTTTCGCTGGGCAAAACAGCTTTATCTTTTTTTAATTGGGTCCATGCGCTTTTCTTTCTTCCTTTTTCGATCGTATTAGCTATTGAGGGATATGATATTATGGGTATTATTTTGTGGCATCTGGCGGTTCTTTCGTTAGTATATATAAACAATTTCCTGAATATCATTTTGAGTAATATCGACAAGTTATTTGTTGTTTTTGTAGCTGTAATTGTGGCCTTAGGAGCAGCACAATACTACAAGATATTCGACATTACAACTTTTACAGCTCCCTTTTTTCAAGGGTTTTATAACACAAAGGGAATGGTCTTTATTCCGGTTTTGGTATTAGTTAGTTTGTATGTCTTTACGTTTAAATATTTTAAAAACAATTTATATTTAGATGCAGGACTTTCTAAAAAAGAAGACATTGCCAGCACAGAAAATCTTTCATGGCTGAATCAGTTTGGTACTTTGGGGACATTTCTTAAGAATGATATTAAATTGATTAAGAGGAACAAGAGATCAAAAACAACTATTTTAATGAGTATTCTCTTTTTGTTTTACGGGCTTATCTTTTTTGGAAATTCACACCAGCCGGCTGTGATGTATATTTTTGCCGGGATATTTGTTTCGGGTGGATTTCTATTTGTTTTCGGACAATTTGTACCGAGTTGGGACAGTTCGTATTATCAATTGATGATGACGCAGAATATTCCGTATCGCGGTTATATTACTTCAAAATGGTGGTTGATCGTGATTGCCACTTTTGTTTCGACTATTATTGCTTCTTTTTATCTTTTTTACGGATGGGAAGTGTACTTAACAATCGTTGTTGGAGCGATTTATAATATTGGAGTTAATTCTCACATGGTACTTTTAGGAGGCGCATTTACCAAAACGCCAATTGATTTGAGTAATGCAGGAGGAGCCTTTAGCGATAAAAAAGCGTTCAACGTTAATGCCATGTTATTGACGTTACCAAAAATATTATTGCCTTTGGGATTGTATGGTATTGGACTTTATTTGGGAGATAAAACGCTCGGATTAGTATTAGTTGCCGGAGCCGGTTTTTTAGGTTTTATTTTTAGAAATAAGGTCTTTTCTTTGATTGAAAAAAGATACAAAATAGAAAAATACAGTACGATAAGTGCTTATAAACAAAAGAATTAATTAGAAAATGTGTCAATTTGATAATGAGATAATTTTATCGGATGAAAACAATCACTTTTTTAATCTAAAATCAGCAATCTAAAATCCACAATTACAATGATACAAGTAAGTCAGCTTTCAAAAAAATACAACGGGACAACAGTTTTAAATATTGAGCATCTTGAGATTCCAAAAGGGCAAAGTTTCGGATTAGTTGGAAATAACGGAGCCGGAAAAACCACTTTTTTCAGTTTATTATTGGACTTGATTCAGCCTTCGACAGGAAATATTAAAAGCAATGATATTCAGGTTAATACCAATGAAAATTGGAAATCGTTTACAGGTTCTTTTCTCGATGAAAGTTTCCTGATTGGGTATTTAACTCCGGAAGAATATTTTTATTTTATTGGAGATTTACGTCACCAGAACAAAGCAGATGTGGATGCCTTGTTAGCAAAACAGGAAGAGTTTTTTAATGGAGAAATCCTGAAAAACAAAAAGTACTTGCGCGATTTATCTAAGGGAAATCAGAAGAAGGTGGGGATAATTGCCACACTTATCGGTAATCCCGAAGTAATTATTCTCGATGAGCCTTTTGCTAATTTAGATCCTACAACGGTAAGTCGATTGAAAAAAATTATTAAAGAATTAGCCGAAGATCCAAACGTAACCGTTCTGGTTTCCAGTCATGATTTGCAGCACACGGTGGAGGTTTGCGATAGAATTGTAGCACTCAATAAAGGTGAAATAGTTAAAGATATTCAAACTTCAAAAGAAACCTTACAAGAATTGGAATCGTTTTTTGCAGTATAAATTTCGATATTACAAAAAGAAGCGTATTTTTACAAGTCATTATACTAAAAATCGTTTTTAGAAGTTAAATGATTTAAACTCTTTTCTATTGAAAAAGAATACTCTTAAATATAGCTTTTTTCTGGTGTTTTTCTTCCTTTTGATAGCCTGCTCTACCAAAAACAACACTTTTTTGTCTCGAAATTCTCATGCTTTAAGTACAAAATATAATATTCTGTACAATGGGGGTATAGGTTTAGACAAGGGATTAAAATCAATTCAAGGCAATAATCAGGATAATTTCTGGAAAATGCTGCCTATTGAGAAAATGCAGGTCGATGAGAGTTTCGCGGATGATACTAAAGCTAAAAATGCGGATTTCGAGAAGGCCGAAACAAAAGCAACAAAAGCCATTCAGAAGCATTCCATGAATATTGGCGGACGAGAAAAAAATTCTCAGATAGACGAGGCCTATCTAATGCTAGGAAAAGCCAGATATTATGATCAACGTTTTATTCCGGCTTTAGAAGCATTCAATTATATTTTATACAAATATCCCAACAGCAGTAATATTTATACCGCAAAAATCTGGCGCGAGAAAACCAATATGCGTCTGGGAAATGATGCGATTGTTGTAAAAAACATTAACAAATTATTAAAAAATACAGATCTAAAAAAACAAACTTTTTCGGATGCCAATGCACTATTGGCAGAGGCTTTCTTAAATTTAGAAAAGAGAGACAGTGCCGTTACCAAACTTAAAATTGCGGAAGAGTTTAGCCGTATAAATGAAGACAAAGCCCGTTACCGCTTTATTTTAGGACAGTTGTATCAGGAAGAAGGTAAAAAAGACAGCGCTATTTATTATTACGACGGAGTTATTGATATGAATCGAAAAGCCGATCGAAAATATATGATGCATGCTTATGCAAAAAAAGCACAACTGTATGATTATGAAACGGGTAATGATACCATTTTTATTGAAAAATACAATAAGTTGGTAGCAGATCGTGAGAACAGACCCTATTATGATGTACTGTTTTTCGAAATGGGTGTCTTTTTTGATAAAAGAAAAGAACAGGAAAATGCCTTAGAATTCTATAACAAATCATTGGACAGAAAATCCAAAGATCCTTATTTGATTGCTTCGACTTACCGGAACATCGGAAATATGTATTTTAAAAATACAGATTATACCATGGCTGCGAAATACTATGACAGTACATTGGTAAAATTAGATCCCAAAAGCAGAGAGTTTACATTTATAGAAAAAAACAGAAAAAACTTAGACAATGTTATAAAATACGAGGCCATTGCCAAACGCAATGACAGTATTATTACCGTGTATGGTTTACCGGCTCCCGACCGAAAGTTATATTTTGAAAATTATATAGTTGAGCTTAAAAAGAAAGACGAGGCCAAACGTATTCTGGAGGAAAAAGAAAAAGAGAAACTGGCTAATGTAGAGCGTAATACAAAAGCAGATAGTGAACCGACGGCTGTTAATCCGCAATCTCAACCCGGTATCGTTCCTCCCGGTGTTGGAGTTTTTAATCCGCCATCTGCTAATGAGACAACAAGTACCTTTTATTTTTACAATCCAACAACGGTTGCTTACGGTAAGTTGCAATTTAGAAAGTCTTGGGGGAACAGAATCTTAGGAGGTTATTGGAGAATGGCTTCATCAAAAGCGGCAAACGATGATGCAATAGCAAAAGAAGCAGCAGAGATGACTCAGGATTCTTTAAATGCGATAAAAGATACCATTGTTATCGAAAAATACACGACAGATTTTTATGAAAAACAGCTTCCCGCTACAGAGTTGGCTATGGATAGCATTGGAAAAGAGCGCAATTTTGCTTACTATCAATTGGGGCTTATTTACAAGGAAAAGTTTAAAGAATACAATTTAGCGAGTGGTAAATTGGAGCAATTATTGAAAAATAATCCAGAAGAAAAATTGGTTTTACCAGCCATGTACAATTTGTACAAGATTTACGAAATTACGGATCCGCGAAAAGCTCAGGAGATAAAATCGAAAATTACCACAAACTATCCAAATTCAAGATATGCACAAATCTTAAATAACACAGGTAACGATGATTTGGCACTCCCGGAAAAAGAATATCAAAAATGGTATAAATTATTCCAGGAAGAACAATTTGATTTGGTCTTGGATAATATTGATAATTTAATCAATCAATATTCCGGAGATGAGATCGTTTCTAAGTATGAATTATTGAAAGCGAATACATTAGGAAAAGTAAATGGTCTGGCAGCGTATAAAAAAGGCCTGGAAAATGTTGCCGATAATTATCCGAATAGTGTAGAAGGGAAAAATGCGCGTGAAATTTTAGAAAAACAAGTTCCAAACTTAGAAAAACTTGATTTTACAACTGTTGATGCAAAGAATTGGAAAATTATCTATCCAATTGCTAATGAAGATACTAAGACCGGAAAAAAAGTCGAGGAAGCAATTCACAAGTTTTTAGACATAGAGAATTTCCTAAAACTTAGAACATCTATCGATAGGTACAATAAAACCCAGAGTTTTGTGGTTATTCATGGTATAAAGTCGGAAGCTTATGCTAATGATCTTGCCGGTGTTTTCAGAGACGATAAAAAGTACAAAATCTCAAATAAGGCAATTATTATCTCGAGCGACAATTATAAAATAGTTCAAATTAAAAAAAATATTGACGTTTACACAGCCCCCAAAATCCCATAATCTAATGTTTGATAAAGTAAAAAAAAACGGAACAGAACTCTTAGGAAAAACCAATAGAATAGTAGAAGGAACCTCGATTATAGGCGACATCGTTTCAAAAGCCGATTTTAGATTAGATGGCGAATTAATAGGTAATTTTACCTCACAAGGAAAATTAGTTATCGGAGTTTCCGGTGTTGTAAAAGGTGAAATCGTTTGTAATAATGCTGATATTGAAGGAGAATTCCAAGGAAAAATAAAGGTTTTAGAAGTTCTTAATATAAAAGCTACAGCGCAAATTCACGGAGAAGTTACCGTTGGAAAACTTTCTATAGAACCCGGTGCCGATTTTACAGCGACTTGCAGTATGTTAACCAATACCAACGAAGTAAAACTAATAAATGGAAAAGGAGCCGAACAAAAGTCCTAACAATAAGTGGATTGCACTCATTAATATTCCATTTCAAATGGGTATTATTATCTTTTTATTTTCTTATTTAGGCGTTTGGCTGGATGAAAAATATTCGAATGGCTCTTCAGTTTGGACAATAGTTCTATCTTTGCTCTCTGTTTTTCTAGCCCTTTATAATGTCATTCGACAAGTTAAAAATTTAAATAAATAATGAATAGAGTTGTAGATTTTCTAAAGTATTTCGTTCCTTTTTCAATTGTATTATTTGCTGCACAGTACTTTGTAATGCAAGCATTGTCCCCAAAAGTAATTTTCTTCTATGCCGCATGGAGCATTTATTTATTTAATATTGCTGCTACATTTTTGGTTTATCTGTTTTTGATTTTTGTGAATAAAAATTTTTCAACTTATACAGGATTCGCCTTTCTTGGAACTAGTTTTATTAGAATGATGGCAGGTGTCGTTTTTTTGATTCCTTTTATTAAATCGAATGTTAAAGACCCGATAATAGACCTTGGCGCATTTTTTATCCCCTATTTTTTATACTTGCTTTTCGAAGTATATTTTACAATTCGATTACTAAACAAAAATTAAAAGCTTCATTATTAAGCTAATCGCAATGAAATATCGAAATATTAAAAATTATATCGATATATTTTCGATTTTCAATTTAATATGTACCTTTGCAAAAAATTTTTGAAACCTAAAATTAGATAAAGATTTAATAATGATAATTTCAAATAAACCAGTTCAGTACTTACTAGTTGCCTTATTCGCATTTACTTCGTCGACAAATTTCGCTTCAACTCCTGTTGATAGTGCTTCTGTTGAGCATAAAAATGTTGAGATAGTAGAAGAAGGAAGTCATCCAGAAGCAGGTGGTCACGGTGAAACTGTTGGACACAAAATAGAAAAAGAGTTTAATGCCAGTGAGCTGATTAATTCTCATATTGGAGATTCTCATGATTTTCATATTGCTGATTGGAATGGTCATCCTATTTCTTTTAATCTACCAGTAATTTTATGGACAAAAGGCGGGTTGGAAATTTTCTCGTCAAAAGAATTTCACCATGATAATGAAGGAGAACACGTTGTTGATATCAATGGTCAAAAATTAGTTCGTTATAAAGAGATTATTTTTTATGCTGACAAATTTGAGGAAATGGCACTTGAAGAAAGAGACAATGGAGCTTTTGCTTTTGATGCAAGACCTTTGGATTTTTCAATCACGAAAAATGTTTTCTCTATGTTAATGTCTGCAATTGTTTTGTTCTTCTTGTTTTTTGCAGTAGCAAGATCTTATAAGAAAAATCCAAATGCACCAAAAGGATTAGCAGGTTTCTTAGAGCCTCTTGTAACTTTCGTAAGAGATGAAATTGCAATACCAAATATAGGTACAAAAAAATACGGAAAATATATGCCGTATCTTTTAACGATCTTTTTCTTTATCTGGATTAACAACCTTATCGGATTGATTCCTTTCTTTCCATTTAGTTCTAACTTAACAGGAAATATTTACTTTACTTTTGTAATGGCTTTTATTACTTTTATCGTTACTACTTTAAGCGGAAACAAAAGCTATTGGGGACACATATTTAATACACCGGGAGTTCCTGTGTGGTTGGCTCCAATTATGATTCCTGTAGAAATTATCGGGATGCTTACAAAACCTTTTGCTTTGATGATTCGTTTATTCGCGAACATTACAGCAGGTCACATTATTATTTTGAGTTTAGTTTCTTTAATTTTCATTTTCAAAAGTATAGCTATTGGCCCGGTTGCTGGAGCGTTTGTTTTATTCATGAGTGTTTTAGAAATGTTGGTTGCTGCTTTGCAAGCGTATGTATTTACATTGCTTTCAGCATTATTTATTGGTCAGGCTGTTGAAGAGCACGATCATCATTAATCAGAGTTTTATTAATTATTAACTATATAAATTTATTATTATGGTATTAGCTGGAATCGGAGCGGGATTAGCTGTAATTGGTGCAGGTCTTGGTATTGGAAAAATTGGTGGTTCTGCAATGGACGCTATTGCTCGTCAACCAGAAGCTGCTGGAAAAATCCAGACTGCTATGATTATTGCTGCTGCACTTATTGAGGGTGTTGCACTTTTCGCAGTAGTTGTTGCGTTAATCGCAAAATAATTAAAATCTAAAACTTCCTGTAGCGGTTGGCTTCAGGAAGTTTTTTAAAAAAAGACAAACAATTTTAAATACATAATGTTATGCAATTAACTTCACCAGAAAGTTTAATTTTTTGGACAACAATTATCTTTATTGTTTTCTTCATTCTTTTGGCAAAATTTGCTTGGAAACCTATTTTGAGTGCTGTAAAAAGTCGTGAAGAATCTATCAATAATGCTTTAGCTTCTGCTGAGGCGGCTCGTAAAGAAATGCAAAATTTGACTGCAGATAATGAGCGTATTTTACAAGAAGCTAGAATTGAACGTGATGCTTTATTAAAAGAAGCTCGTGAAATGAAAGAGCAAATAGTAGCTGATTCTAAAAAAGAAGCACAAGAGCAAGGCTTGAAAATGATTGAGCAAGCAAAAGCTGCTATTCAAGTTGAAAAAAATGCAGCAATGGCAGATTTAAAATCTCAAGTTTCTTCATTGTCACTTGAAATTGCTGAAAAATTATTGAAAGACGAATTATCTAACAAGGATTCTCAAGCTAAATTAGTAGAGAAAATGTTAGGTGATGTAAAGCTAAACTAAGATTATGGCAAGTACAAGAGCAGCAATTCGTTATGCAAAAGCAATTCTGGACTTAGCAAACTCTAAAGGTGTTGCCGAAGTTGTCAATAACGATATGAAATCAATTGCATCTGCAATTGAGAATAATGTAGAATTGAGTACATTTATCCAGAACCCAACAACAAAAGTTGAAGTTAAAGAAAGTGCTCTTTTAGAAGTTTTCGCGAATGTAAATGGAGTAACCAAAGGTTTATTTCATTTATTATTCGAGAATAAAAGATTTGAAATTCTAGAAGCAATAGCTTTAGAATACAATAAATTATTTGATGAAAGCAATGGAATCGAAGTAGCAAAAGTTACAACAGCAATTCCTATGGATGCAGCATTAGAAGCTAAAGTTTTAGCTAAAATTGCAACATTGTCAGATAAAAAAATAACAATAGAAAATACAGTAGATGCTTCAATTATTGGAGGGTTTATTTTAAGAATAGGCGATAAGCAATACAACGCTTCTGTTGCAAACAGATTACAAGTATTAAAAAGAGAGTTAAGTAATTAGTTTTATTACACATAAAAGTGTCTAAATTATAAATTAAGATGGCGGAAATCAAACCTGCTGAAATTTCAGCAATATTAAGAAAGCAAGTAGAAGGTTTTGAATCTGGTGCTACGCTAGAGGAAGTAGGAACAGTACTTCAAGTTGGAGATGGTATTGCTCGTATTTACGGGCTATCGAACGTACAATACGGTGAGTTAGTTGAATTTGATAACGGACTTGAAGCTATTGTATTGAACCTTGAAGAAGACAATGTTGGTGTGGTACTTTTAGGACCATCAACAGGAATCAAAGAAGGATCAACTGCAAAAAGAACACAACGTATCGCTTCTCTTAAAGTAGGTGAGCAAATGGTAGGACGTGTAGTAAACACTCTTGGTTTTCCAATTGACGGAAAAGGACCAATTGAAGGTACTTTATACGAAATGCCGTTAGAAAGAAAAGCTCCTGGAGTTATCTTTCGTCAGCCAGTTACGGAGCCATTACAAACAGGTATTAAGGCAGTAGATGCTATGATCCCGGTTGGTCGTGGACAACGTGAGCTTGTAATCGGTGACCGTCAAACAGGTAAATCAACTGTTTGTATCGATACTATCTTAAATCAAAAAGAATTTTACGATGCAGGAAAACCTGTATTCTGTATATATGTTGCAATTGGGCAAAAAGCTTCAACTGTAGCAGGAATTGCTAAAATGTTAGAAGAAAAAGGTGCAATGGCGTATACCGTTATTGTTGCAGCTAATGCTTCTGATCCAGCTCCAATGCAAGTTTATGCTCCTTTCGCAGGTGCTGCAATTGGGGAATATTTTAGAGATTCAGGTCGTCCGGCTTTAATTGTTTATGATGATTTATCTAAACAAGCGGTTGCTTACCGTGAGGTTTCTCTTTTATTAAGAAGACCACCGGGACGTGAGGCATATCCTGGAGACGTTTTCTACTTACACTCTCGTTTATTAGAGCGTGCTTGTAAAGTAATTGCTGATGATGGAATTGCTAAAAGCATGAATGATTTACCGGACTCTATTAAGTCTATCGTAAAAGGTGGTGGTTCATTAACTGCTTTACCAATTATCGAAACTCAAGCTGGTGACGTTTCTGCTTATATCCCAACAAACGTAATCTCGATTACAGATGGTCAGATTTTCCTTGATGGAGATTTGTTCAACTCTGGAGTACGTCCTGCGATCAACGTAGGTATCTCAGTATCTCGTGTTGGAGGTAATGCACAGATTAAATCTATGAAGAAAGTTTCTGGAACTTTAAAATTAGATCAAGCTCAATTCCGTGAATTAGAAGCTTTTGCTAAATTTGGTTCTGACTTAGATTCTGTTACTTTAAACGTAATTGAAAAAGGAAAAAGAAACGTTGAAATCTTGAAACAAGGTTTAAACGATCCTTATACAGTAGAAAATCAAGTAGCTATTATTTACGCTGGTTCTAAAAACTTATTAAGAAACGTTCCTGTAAATAAAGTAAAAGAATTCGAAGCTGATTTCTTAGCATACTTAAACAGCAAGCATAAAGATACTCTTAATGCTTTAAAAGCTGGTAAGTTAGATGACAACATCACTGATGTTATCGAAAAAGCAGCAAAAGAAATTTCAGCAAAATATAACTAATAAGAGAATTAGTCAATTAGATAATTAGAAAATATCTCCGGATACTTCTGATTATCTAATTTTCAAATTGTCACATTTTCTAATTAATAGATGGCAAATTTAAAGGAAATCCGTAATAGAATTACTTCCGTTTCATCGACGATGCAGATTACATCGGCTATGAAAATGGTTTCTGCTGCAAAGCTTAAGAAAGCACAAGATGCAATCACTGCGATGCGCCCTTATGCCGAGAAATTAACGGAGTTGTTGCAAAATCTTTCGGCTACACTTGATGGTGAAGTAGGAGGAGATTATACAACACAACGTGAAGTAAAAAAAGTATTACTTGTTGCGATAACTTCGAACAGAGGTTTATGTGGCGCTTTTAATACTAACATTATTAAAGAGACTAAAAACCGTACTCAGTTTTACGCAGGAAAACAAGTAGATGTTTTTCCTATTGGTAAAAAAGGAAACGATGTTTTAGTTAAAACGCATAAAGTTCACGGTCATCATAATGCAATTTTTGATCATTTAACTTTTGATAATGTTGCTGCAATTGCAGATAACTTAACTGAAAAATTCTTGACAGGAGAGTACGACAGAATCGAATTGATATACAATCAATTTAAAAATGCCGCTACTCAAATCGTTCAGGTTGAGCAATTTTTACCGTTAGCTCCAATTAAATCTGATGTACCGGTTTCAACTGGAGATTATATTTTTGAGCCTTCAAAAGAAGAAATCGTGTTGACTTTGATTCCTAAATCATTAAAAACACAATTATATAAAGGAATTCGTGATTCATTTGCTTCAGAACATGGAGCGCGTATGACAGCCATGCACAAAGCAACTGACAACGCAACTGAATTGAGAAACCAATTAAAATTGACTTACAATAAAGCACGTCAAGCATCTATTACTAACGAAATCTTAGAGATCGTTGGTGGAGCAGAAGCTTTGAACGGATAATTTATTTAAGAGAAATAAAAAGAGCAGACAGTCATACGATTGTCTGCTCTTTTTTTATAGAACTGTTTTTCTTTCTGTATAGTTATAAAATGGTGATTCTCATTTTACTCAAAAAACAAGAATCGACACCATTTTAGAATTGAGTTGCAGAAACCTTAAAATCCGCAATGCTTTGTCTTTTTTGGGAACAAACAAGCTTTATTAGTCCCAATGCTCTGTTTTTGTAGGGTTACAGATCAGCTGTTATCAATCCCTGTTTAGCAAATTTAGAAAAGTATGGATAAAAAGAATTACAGAATTTTTAGCCTTTATTTATATATTTCGCACCATGGGCTGTGAATTATATAACAGGCAATGAAAAAAAATTAAGTATTTTTGTCCTCTATTTTTACACCAATGAAACTACAAATACAAGAACTTACTACGATCCCGGAAATGCTGGCACAAATTGAAACCATGCGATTTCTTTATCCGAATCTAACTATTGAAAAATACGAAGCTTATCTTTCTGAGATGGTACCGCGTAATTATATCCAAATAGGCGTCTTTGAAGAAGAGCAATGTGTGGGAATTACCGGTTGTTGGACCGCAACTAAATTATGGACCGGTAAATATCTCGAAATAGATAATTTTGTTGTTGATCCCGGACAGCGATCTAAAGGAATTGGAAAATTATTAACAGATTATATCGAGCAAAAGGCTTTAGATTCTGATTGTAGCAGCATTGTTCTAGATGCTTTTACCGGTAATTTTGCAGCGCATCGTTTCTATTATAATCAAGGTTATGGGCCCAAAGGCTTTCATTTTGTTAAAATTTTGGATGAAACAAAATTAACACACTAAAAAGACCTGCTGCGTTTTTTATTGAATCAACAAAAGCAATAATAAACGAAAGAATTGGTTATTTTTGTTTTACGAACTTTATTACAAGTATATTTTGGGATTATATAAAAATCTATTCAAACAAACGGCTATTTATGGACTAGCGACGGTGTTACCGCGAATGCTAAGTTTTTTATTAGTACGCTTGTATACCGGTATTTTACCAACGGCGGAGTACGGGGAAGTTTCTATCGTTTTATCCTGGATGGTCTTCTTTAACGTAGTGCTTTCTTATGGAATGGAAACGGCATTTTTTAGGTTTTATAGCGCAGAAGACGATAAAAAGAATGTTATCGCTACAGCGACAATATCAATATTCTGGTCTTCAATTGGATTTTTGTTTGCCGCATTAATTTTTAGAAATACGTTGGCAAATTGGGCTGAAGTAGATTCACAGTATATTACGTATTCAGTTTGGATTTTAGTTCTAGATGCGCTGGTTTTAGTGCCATTTTCTAAACTTAGAGCCAATCAGAGGCCAATGGTTTATGCGGCAATAAAGATTGGAAATGTCGTAATAAACATGGTATTAAATTTTTTCTTTTTAATATACCTACCCAAACTCGCCATCGCAAACCCAAATTCAGTTTGGGATAATTTATATATTGAAAACTTCCAGATCGCTTATATTTTCATAGCCAACTTATTAGCCAGTTTGGCCACTTTTGTTGTATTATCTCCAAATTATCTTTCGCTTGGACGAAAATTCGATCCGGTACTTTGGAAAAAGATGATGAAATATGGTTTACCTATTCTGGTTGCCGGACTAGCGTTTGCCGTTAACGAACATTTTGATAAAATCTTACTAGGTTATTTACTGCCTGAAAATTTGGCTAAATCTGAGGTTGGAGCTTATTCTGCCTGTTACAAGTTAGGTTTGTTTATGGTTTTGTTTGCAACTGCCTTTAGATTGGGTATTGAACCGTTCTTTTTTAGTCACGCCAAAAACGCCAACGCCCCACAGACCTACGCCGTGATCACGAAGTACTTCGTTATTTTTGGTTCACTGATTTTATTGGGTGTAATTGTTTTTGCAGATTTCCTGAAATTTCTTTTACTGGACAATAAATCCTATTGGGAAGCGATGAAGGTCGTGCCCTTAATCATACTGGCGAATTTCTTCTTAGGAATTTACAACAATTTGTCGGTTTGGTATAAACTGACAGATCAAACCAAAATTGGAGCCTATATTTCTATCGTTGGTGCTATAGTAACGTTGGTTTTGAATTACTTTCTAATTCCAAAATACAGTTATTACGGATCCGCAATTGCAACTATTTCAGCATATGGAAGTATGATGTTAATATCATATGTTTTAGGAAATAAATATTATCCTATTCCCTACGACATGAAGAAAATAGGGGCTTATTTAGGAATTTCAATCGCATTTTCTGCTATTTCTTTTTACGGATTCAGAGAGAAATATTACGTTGGAATCCCATTACTTTTAATCTTTATTTATTTTGTTTATCACAATGAAAAAGATACAATCAAAGGAATTATGAATAGAAAATAGAATGGGGTTAAATCCAATTTTATTTTTTTAGAATTTAATATAAAAATGAAAATACAAATTATAAATAAATCACAGCACGATTTACCAAACTACGAAACAATTGCTTCGGCTGGAATGGATTTGCGCGCTAATTTAACAGAATCAATAACTTTAAAACCACTGGAAAGAACCATCGTAAAAACGGGACTTTTTATTGAATTACCAATCGGATATGAAGCACAGGTAAGACCAAGAAGTGGTCTTGCAGCAAAAAAAGGAGTTACGGTTTTAAATTCTCCTGGTACTGTAGATGCGGATTATAGAGGAGAAATAGGTGTAATTTTAGTAAATTTATCAAATGAAGTTTTCGTAATCGAAAACGGAGAAAGAATTGCACAGTTGATTATCGCCAAACATGAAAGAGCAGAATGGGTAGAAGTAGAAGAACTTTCTATAACCTCTAGAGGTGAAGGCGGTTTTGGAAGTACGGGAGTAAAATAATTTACAGTCTCGATTTTCCGTTTATAAACTTTACAACAAACCAAACCAATTGAAGATTTTAAATCTTCCCATAAAAAATAAAAAACAAATGAAAATAATCGTTCCAATGGCAGGTCGTGGATCACGACTTAGACCACATACTTTAACTGTTCCTAAACCATTAATTCCAGTTGCAGGTAAATCAATCGTTCATCGTTTAGTTGAAGACATTGCTGAGATTTTAAAAGAACCAATCGATGAAGTTGCTTTTATTCTTGGAGATCCTGCTTTTTTTGGAGAGGATCTTGTGGAGAGTCTGGAAGAGTTAGCAGGTAGTTTAGGAGCAAAAGCATCTATTTACCGTCAGGACTTACCTTTAGGTACCGGACATGCTATTATGTGTGCAAAAGAATCGTTATCAGGCCCGGCAGTTATTGCCTATGCGGATACTTTAATCAGAGCTGATTTCGAATTAGATCCATCAGCTGATGCGGTAATTTGGGTAAAACAAGTTGAACAACCTGAAGCTTTTGGTGTTGTAAAATTAAACGCAAACAATGAAATTATTGAATTGGTTGAAAAACCAAAAGAGTTTGTAAGTGATTTAGCTGTTATCGGAATTTACTACTTTAAAGAAGTGGGTGATTTGAAAAAAGAACTTCAGAATGTTTTGGACAATAACATCCAAAATGGAGGAGAATATCAGATTAACGACGGAATTAAAGCCATGATGGCAAACGGAAAAGTTTTTAAAACCGGAAGTGTTGATGAGTGGATGGACTGTGGAAACAAAGATGTGACTGTTGAAACAAATACGAGAATGCTCGGATTTTTGCATAACGATGGAGAACATTTAGTAGACTTTGATGTGAAATTAGAAAACGCAACAATTATTCCGCCTTGTTATATTGGTGAAAACGTAGTGTTGAAAAACGCAACGGTAGGACCAAACGTTTCATTAGGAAAAGGATGTCATGTGATTGACAGTACCATTAAAAATAGTTTAGTACAAACGTTTTCTCAAATAAAAAATGCTAATTTAGACAATGCGATGATTGGAAATCACGTTAGCTATGATGGTAAGTTTACCAGTATTAGTATTGGTGATTATTCGGTTTTAGAATAGACAGGTAGTATTCTTTTGTTTTAAATGAAATTATAAAAATGATGAAAAAGGGAGTTTTAGTAATTTTGTTTTCTGTTTTCTTTGGTAATACGATGTCGGTTATGGCTCAGACAGAACCGGAGGATATTGCTATGGTTACAGACGAATATAAAGACTCTTTTTTCGAATCATTAAAGCAAAAAGGAATTGAAAATTATGATAAGGCGATCGTTTCGTTGCAGAAATGTATCAAGTTAAAACCCAATGATGCAGTTGCTTATTTCGAATTAGGCAAAAATTATCTGGCTTTAAAAGAGTATAAAAATGCACAGGATTCTTTTGAAAAAGCGACTCAGCTAGATCCAAAAAACAAATGGTTTTGGCTTGGAATTTATGATGTAAGTTTTGAAACCAAAAATTACAATCTCGCAATTGAAACCATTCAAAGAATCATTTTGTTTGATGAAGAGTACAAAGACGATCTGATTTCGATATACATGATAACCAATCAATACGATAAAGCGTTGGTTGCGATTAATGAAATGAACGACAAGTTTGGGAAATCATCAGATCGTGAAATTTATAAGAATCAGATCATGTCTCAGGGGAAATATCAAAATGCAGAGATTGGCAATTTGATTGATCAGATTAAGAAGAATCCAAAAGAAGAATCCAACTATGTAAACCTGATTTTTCTGTATTCGAAAGGAGAAGAAACGGACAAGGCTATAGATGTTGCCAAGCAATTGGCAAAAGAAATTCCGACTTCAGATTGGGCGCAGGTCAGTTTGTTTAAGGGGTATTTAGATGCCAATCAGGCTGATAAAGCGATTAAGGCGATGAATGTAATTTTGTCCAGTGCAAAAATTGATTCAAAAATAAAACACCGTACCTTAAATGAATTTTTGATTTATGTGAATAAAAATCCGCAGTACGCTCCGGATCTGGAAAAAGCGATTTCTTATTTTGATAATGATAAAGAAATTGATGTTGCAAAAGAAATAGGAAAGTTTTATCACAGCAAAAATCAGTTTGAAAATGCCATTAAGTATTATGAGAAAGATCTAAAATCAAACTCAGATACCGATCGCGAGACCAATTTACTTTTGCTGGAGGCTTATACACAGGCAAAACAATTTGAGCCTATGACAAAAAGAGCTATGTATATGATTGAAGTGTACCCGAGCCAACCGCAATTTTATTATTATGCCGGTTTAGGGAACAATCAATTGAAGCAATTTAAAAATGCAAAAACGGTTTTAGAAATGGGACTGGATTATGTAGTTGACGATATAAAACTGGAATCGAATTTTAATATTCAGTTAGGTGAGGCTTACAATGGGTTAGGAGATGCTAAGAAAAAAGAGGAATACTTTTTGAAGGCAAATGAGTTATTGAAGAAAAAAAAGTAAAGAGTAAATGAAAAAGTATATAATAATACTATCGATGTCCGTTTTTGTGATTTCTTGTAAATCTAAAGCTGTTGCCGTACAAAACAATAAAACGGAAGTAGTTGAGGCAAAAAAAGACAAAAAAGCAATAGAAAAACATTACGATAATAAATTAGATTTTTCAACCGTATACATAAAAGCAAGTGCAAGGTATGTCGATGAAAAACAAAGTCAAAATGTTTCGGCCGAGATAAAAATCGAAAAAGACAAACAGATTTTAATAAGTGTTCGTTTTCTGGGAATTACCATGGCAAAAGCGTTGATAACGCCGACAGCTGTAAGTTATTACGAAAAAATAAACAGTACTTACTACGAAGGCGATTTTACGAGTTTGAGCAAATGGTTGGGTACAGAATTGAATTACAGTAAGGTACAAAACTTATTGGTAGGTGAGGCTTTAGAAGATTTGAGAAAAGGAGACTTCACACAAACCATTGTAGAAAACCTCTTTCGTCTGGAAGATCAAAAAGAAGCGAATATCAAAAAAGTATTCTTTCTGGAACCGGAAAAATATTTGTTGCAAAAGGAACAAATTTCACAACCATCAGAAAACAGAATGTTAGAAATTAAATATTCTGACAGTAAAGTTTTTGATCAGGGAACACTTCCAACTGCAATCGAAATTAATGCGATTCAGCCGAAAGGAAAAACAGATATTAATTTAAATTACAATACTATTTCGTTCAACGAACAACTTTCTTTTCCGTATAGCGTACCAAGTGGCTATAAAAAGGTTATAATTAAGTAAATTTGCAAAAAGAAAAAAGAAACATGCCGAAATTTCTCCTAAGTCTGATTTTTATATGTGCCTCTACAATGCTGTGGGCACAAGATTCGCAACAAGAAAAGCTGGAACAGCGTAAAGCTCAGATTCAGCAGGAAATTAGAGATAACGAAAAGATGTTGCAATCCGTAAAGAAAAAAGAAAAATCAGCGGTAAATGTATTTTTAATTCAGGCCAATAAAATTAAGCTGAAAGAAAAGCTGATTAATACTACGGCAAAACAAGAGAAACTTTTAAGTAACGATATGTATATTAACCAAGTTAAGGTTAATAAACTGAAAAAAGAATTGGCGATTCTAAAAGAGGATTATGCCAAGATGATTCTTAAATCGTATAAAAGTCGTTCGGAGCAGAGCAGGGCTATGTTTATTTTATCTTCGGAAAGTTTTTTGCAAGCTTATAAAAGAGCGCAGTATTTAAAACAGTATACGAATTTCAGAAAAAATCAAGGTTTAGAAATTCAATCTAAAACGGCAGAATTAGAAAATTTCAACACAAAACTAAACGGTCAGAGGCAAGTCAAGAAAAAAATTATTGCCGAAAATCAGAAAGAGCGTTCTGCTTTAGAGATTGAGAAAAAAGAGCAACAAAAGCTGGTTAACTCAATCAAAAAAGATAAAAATAAAATTATTGCCGATACCAAAAGCAAGCAGCAGGAAGCAAAAAGAATCGACAGACAAATCGATCGTTTGATTCGTGAAGCTATTGCGGAGGCCAACAGAAAAGCAGCGCTGGAAAGAGCAAAAGAAAATCCGGGATCTACAGCATCAAATGTACCAGTTTCCTCTTCTAAAATTGCATTGACACCGGAAGGAAAAATTCTAGCTGCCGATTTCAAAGCAAACAGAGGAAAATTACCTTGGCCAGTAGAAAAAGGATTTATTTCTCTTGGTTACGGAGATCAGCCGCACCCGCTTTATCCGTCATTAACCGTGCACAATTCAGGTGTAGAGATTACGACCGAACAAGGAGCAAATGCCCGTGCCGTATTTGCGGGAGAAGTAGCGAGTATCATGGTTTTATCTCCAATTAACAGAGCTGTTATGATTCAGCATGGAGATTATTTTACCGTATATCAGAATTTAAGTCAGGTATTTGTAAATAAAGGAGATAAAGTAAATATCAAACAAAGTATCGGGAAAGTAAGAACCAGTGGTGATACAGGAAAAACAATCATTAAGTTTTTGATTCTTCAAAATACATCAAATAACAATCCGGAAGGGTGGTTGCAGAATAGATAAAAAAAGGGAGCTCGGCTCCCTTTTTTTATGAACTTTTTTTAATCATATCACTCTAATAAAGGTCTCATCATAGCGATGGTCAAAAAAATGCAACTAAAGATTCCATTATCTGCTAAGGGTATGAATGAAAAACTTTAAAAAAAAGAAGAGTAAAAACACCTTAAAACCACTGCGAATGCAAAAATCAGTCTATTGTTTATTTGAAATGGTATTGATTGAAATTTAAAATAGTATTTTTGCAGTATGGAAACAAATAGACAGAAAAAAATAGGCGGTGTCATCCAAAAAGATTTGGTTGATATTTTGCAAGGTGAAGTGAGAAAAAACGGAATTAATAATTTAGTAATTTCAGTATCCAAAGTAAGTGTTACTTCAGATTTATCGGTTGCTACCGTATATTTAAGCATTTTTCCTCAGGAGAAAGCCAAAGAAACTTTAGAGGGTATAAAATCAAACTCCACTTTAATTAAGCACGATTTATCACAACGCGTTCGTTTGCAATTGCGTCGTGTACCTAATTTGGTATTCTTTATCGATGACTCTTTAGATTATATTGAGAAAATTGACAATGCTTTATCTAACAGAGAAAATCCAATTGAAAATCGTGATCTTTTAGAAAAAAGAAGAAAATCATAAGTTGAATTTCCCATTTTACATAGCCAAGCGTTATATTTTTAGCAGAAGTAAAAACAATGCTATAAATATTATCAATTATATTGCCAGCATGGGGATTATTGTTGGTACGATGGCTTTGTTTGTGGTGTTATCCGTTTTTAGCGGATTAAAAGTATTTAGTCTTTCGTTTACAAATGAAATCGACCCTGATTTAAAAATGACCAGTACCTATGGAAAATCATTTTTGATTACACCCGATCAGGAAAAACAGATTAAAGAAATTAATGGGGTCGTTTCGTATACAAAAATTATTGAGGAACGGGTTTTGTTTCTTTTTAAAGACAAACAACAAGTTACTTACATAAAAGGAGTTGACAGCAATTATGTCGCTGTAAACGATATCAGAAAAAAACTTTTCAACGGACAATGGCTAAAACCGGACACCTATCAGGTAGTCGTTGGTTATGGAATTGCAAGAGATTTTTCGATGGGCATATTAGATTTCGAAAATCCCTTGCAAATATTCGCGCCTAAACCGGGAAAAGGAGCTTTTGAAAATCCCGAAGAAGCATTTAATAAAACAGATGTTTTACCGGTCGGGATTTATTCCATTAGCGAAGATTTAGACTCCAAATATGTGTTTGCCGACTTAGGTTTAGCACAGGAATTATTGCTGTACAAACCGAATCAGATTTCGGGAATTGAATTTAATATAAAGGAAAATGCCGATGAAAAGGCAATTAACCTTCAATTAGAAACTATTTTCAAAAATAAAATTACTGTAAAAAACAGAGCACAGCTTAATGAGTCTTTGTATAAAATGCTCAATACCGAAAATATAGCGGTTTATCTTATTTTTACCCTTGTGATTATTGTGGCACTTTTTAATTTGATCGGGGCTTTGATTATGATGATTTTAGATAAAAAAGGAAATCTTAAAACCCTTTTTAATCTGGGTACGGAAATCAATCATCTAAGGAAAATATTTTTACTTCAGGGAACATTACTAAGTGTTTTTGGTGGCGTTATTGGCCTTGCGTTGGGTATTATCTTGGTCGTACTGCAACAACAGTATGAGTTAATTATGATTACACCAACTTTGGCGTATCCGGTCGTTTTTACTTTAGAAAATGTACTGATCGTAATGGGAACCATTATTTCTCTTGGTTTTGTAGCTTCTTTAATTGCCAGTAGCCGGGTAAGTAAAAGACTATTAGATTAGTGTTTTCTTAGTAAGAAAATAATACCTATATTTATCGTCTTAAAAATTCAAGTTTATGATTGTTTCTGCCTAGTCCTATTTTTATTTTTTTAGAATAATTAGGATACTTACGTTTTTTTCTTCAGTTCAGGTCTTTGCATCTGGGCTCATTTTTACATTTATCTTAATATATCATGACAGAAACAACCATAAAGAAGAGTTTATTTTCTAAAATTTTCACCACATTAAAATTAGCAATCAAAGGAGACGAGTCTTTTGATTATACCGAAGGAAGCATTAAAAAAGCAGTCATATTACTAGCCATACCGATGGTTTTAGAAATGATGATGGAATCGGTATTTGCGCTTGTCGATTTGTACTTCGTCGGCCATCTAGAGCATAGTAGTTTTGCCATTCAAACCGTTGGTTTAACAGAATCAGTCATTACAATTGTATATTCAATTGCAATAGGAATTAGTATGGCAGCAACAGCTGTTGTAGCGAGACGTATTGGAGAGAAAGATCCGATTGCAGCTGCAAAAGCGGGAATGCAGGCTATAATTATCGCCTTTGTAATCAACAGTGTAATGAGTATTTTAGGTTTTATTTATGCCAAAGATATTCTGATATTCATGGGAGCCTCAGTTGATGCGGCTGAACATGGCTATCGATTTACACAAATTATGATCGGCGGAAGTTTATGTATCATGCTTTTGTTTTTGATTAACGGAATTTTTCGTGGTGCCGGAAATGCGGCTATTGCTATGAAAAGTCTTTGGTTGGCCAATATTTGCAATATCATTTTATGTCCAATTTTGATTAACGGCTTTGGCCCAATTCCCGCGTTTGGACTTACTGGTGCTGCGATAGCAACTACCTTAGGAAGAAGTATCGGGGTTTTTTACCAATTGTATCATTTGTTTTTTGGGAAAGGCGTTCTGAGAATTTATGCCGCTTATTTTATTCCTGACTTTACACAAATAAAAGCATTGGTAAAAATTGCTGCTCCGGGTGTTTTACAATTTGTAATTGCCTCTTGCAGCTGGATTTTTCTGGCGCAATTGGTAGCAACAACAGGAGGTGATCATGGTTCTGCCGGATATCAGACGGCTCTTAGAATCATGATGTTTTTTATACTTCCGGCCTGGGGACTTAGTAATGCAGCGGCCACTTTGGTTGGACAAAATTTAGGAGCCAAGCGAATTGATCGCGCCGAGAAATCGGTTATGACAACAGCGAAGTACAATGTCATTTTTATGGCTACAATTATGGTAGTTACATTAGTTTTGGGAAAATATATTATTTCTTTTTTCACCAATGACGAAAGTGTAAAAACCATCGCAGTCGAAGCTTTACAAATTATGAGCATTGGTTTTGTATTCTACGGAATCGGAATGGTTTTAATAAACACATTCAACGGAGCAGGAGATACGTGGACACCAACGGGAATTAATTTCTTTGGATTTTGGTTGTTCCAGATACCATTGGCTTTTTTACTGGCAAAGCACTACCAGATGGGACCAACAGGTGTTTTCATCGCAATTCCGGTTGCTGAAACCGCTATAACACTGGCAGGTATTTTCTTTTACAAACGTGGAAAGTGGAAACGTGTTCAGGTGTAAGTTTTATTTTTGTACAATATTTCTTAATCAGTCTCGTTAGAATTGATTAATAAACCAAAAAATAAACTAGCATGAAAACCAGCACCAAAATTTTAGGAATCCTTAGTACAGCATTATTATTTACCCTTTTTGCTTTTAAACCTGCTGCAGAAAAAAGAGTAATTGTTATTGACGCAGGTCATGGTGGCCATGATTTTGGTGTAGCGATGTATGGTTTTCAGGAAAAGATCATTTCAGAAACGATTGCTAAAAAAGTAAAAGAACTCAATAAAGATGCTAATCTCGAAATTGTATTACTTCGTGATGCGGATCATTTTATGGAATTTAGCGAAAGAGTTTCCATAATCAATAACATCAAACCTGAATTGGTCATTTCATTACATATCAATTCTTCGAAAAGTTTTGAAACCAACGGAGTCGACGCTTATATTACATCAAGAGAAGAGTTTCATGGAAAGTCGAAAGAAAAAGCAGAGAAGATCCTTACGGAAGTTTCGGGTGAAAATCTTTTGAAAAGAAGAATAAACGTAGCTCCTTTTTATATCTTGAAAAATGCTAATTGTCCTGCTGTACTGTTAGAGATGGGATTTTTGTCTAACGAAAAAGACAGAGCTTACATCACCAGTGAAAGCGGGCAAAATGAGGTGGCTGCTAAAATTTTGGAATCAATAAAGTAATAGGAAACATTTAATGTTCTGTGAATAATCTTGATTTCTGGGTCTGTTTCTTTTAAAGATTTGTTGACAGATATACTTTTTATTTACGTTTATTAAGTATCGTTAGATAGGTGTGTCAATTGTGGTACTTCTGAGCTATAGTTCATAACAAGAAAGGAATTACAAAGATTATAATGTGTTTTTGATTCTTAAATTTTGCTTAACTCAAATTATGAGCCATCCAAATTACTAAAGTTTGGATGGCTCATTTTACTTAATTTTGAGATGAAAAGATTTGTTAATCTTTGCCAATTACTTTAATTCGAATTACTGTAAGATTTCCGTATTTTTCTGCATCTTCTTTTGTCCAAAATAGTTCTTTGTCTTTTGATCTTTTTTCAAATACCCAATCAATTGGCTCTTTTACGTAGATAAATAAGCCGATGTTGTTTTTTTCTATTATACTCCCATTTTTAAATGCTTCTGGATCAGTAAAATAAAAAGAGAAATAGGACTGTTCTCCTAGAGTCGCCCAGGCAGTTTTTATTTCCGGTTTTATTTCTTTTAGCAAATTTTTCAAGGGTTTATTTAGAAACTGCTGTTCATTTGTTTTTAATTTATAAGCATCTTTTGGTAGTTGAACGATTTGTTGTGCATTGCATGCAACGTTCATAAATAGTAATAGGATAGGGATTATTTTTAATGTAAATTTCATGACGTTATATTTTTTTTGTTTAGTAGCAAGGAACTGTAGTGTATGCTTTATTCCCATTAGGTTGTGTTATTTGTTTAATTTTTATAGGTTGAAAATCACCCGTGCTATCTTGTTTAAATAATGTTATTCCTGAATTGTGCTGATCTAAAACATATGCCATTGCTATTGCTAATCCATTTTGGCTATATCCCATAGCTGGTCTGAGCGCTTCCATTTCATAAAATAAACTATCGGGAAATTCGGGAGTATTAGGTGGATTTATGTAAGCTGGATAAGCTTTTACAAAAGCTTGTGCTGCTACTAAATCTGTAACCACAATTGCGTAAACTTCACCACCAGTTAAAACAAAAGAAGTGTTAAAGAAAACACTTTTTTCATTCAATGTAACACTGGCATAGATGTCGCCAGCAGATGGTTTAGTATTATTTGGGTGGTTGTGTAAAACCGCAAATGCTCCAGGCCAAGTTGTATTTGTTACAACATTATATTGTCCTCCGTTATTCATCGGAGCTTGACTTATCTCATTGTAAGTACTTCTTCCTAAAGTGATACTGTGTTCTTTTCCGTCTGAACTTGCGGCAATTATTGCTGCTTTCGCAGCTGTAAAAGTAGTAGATTTAGCATCTAAAGTAGCCTGTGCTGCTGTCTCGCAAGGGTCTAAACCTGTGTTGTTTTGCGGAGGATTTGAATTCCCTCCACCGCCGTCTGATGACCCCCACATATAACTCATGTCAGCTGAACTTTCAGGGCTTGCCCCACCTGAAGCCCAGTCAAAATATTCAACATCCAAAGCATATGATTTGTGATATCGGTTAATAATGATAACCTCACGTAATTCTATCTCACCACCAGTACTTTTACTGATTCGTTTTTCTGCTCCAAAATACTGTATAACCAAAAGGCCATTTTCTACTTTAAAACCAGTAATCAGACTACCGTCAATTCTATAAAGAAATAGTTTTCCCGAGAAAAATTCAGTTGATACCTTTTGATCCGGAGTCATTTTTACTATAGCCGATTTCAGTACATTGTGTACCTTAAGTAGAACTAGTCGGGTGGTGCTTTCTTTTTCTGTTGAGAATACGGGTATTACCGTCATAAACTGATCGCTGTTTATTATTTTTTCCTGAGTTATATTTGCTGTATCGGGCGACAAAACAGTTTTTTTACTTGTTGTTGCGTCTGTTGTTATAGCATGCTCTTTTAGAAACCCAAGAGTTTCATCAATACTGACGGTTTTTATGTTTTTGTTCTGTTCCGTATTGTTTTCTTCTTTCTGACAATTAGTTAGTGTCATTGTCAGGAATAAAAATAGTAGTAATTTGTGGATTTTGGGTTTGCTTTTTTCTATCCGGCTCATAGTTAGTTGAGTTTAAGATTTTTCTTGTTTTGATCAAAAATAGGATAAAAATTACAAAGAACAAGTGTAAGAGCGAATAGTTTTTTTTCTGAGAAGAATGTTTTTCATGTCAATTTAATAACATAAAAAAAGACCTTCATTTTTGAAGGTCTTTTTACTTTTAAACAAATTCGTATCCGGCATAAACGTCTTTAATTTCATCCATAATGGTGAATAAAATTTCAGGTTCATCGGTTGTAACCAATTTTTGTTTGTATTCTTTAAAAGAGTGAATTCCTTTGAAATAATTAGTATAATGACGACGCATTTCTACAATTCCCAAACGCTGGCCTTTCCAGTCCATAGACCATTGCAGGTGGTTTCTGGCGGCTTCAACGCGATCTCCGACTGTTGGAGCAGCTAAGTGTTCACCGGTATTAAAATAATGCTTGATTTCGTTGAAAATCCATGGATAACCAATGGCAGCACGACCAATCATGATACCGTCAATGCCGTATTCGTTTTTATATTTTAATGCTTTTTCGGGGCTGTCGATATCGCCGTTTCCAAAAATGGGCATTGTAATTCTCGGGTTGTTTTTTACACGTGCAATATGCGACCAGTCGGCATGACCTTTATACATTTGGGCACGGGTTCTGGCGTGAATGGTTAGAGCCTGAACGCCAATATCCTGAAGCCTTTCGGCAACTTCATCGATATTGATAGAGTTGTCATCCCAGCCTAAACGTGTTTTTACAGTTACCGGTAAATCAGTACTGCGAATAACAGCTTTGGTTAAACGCACCATTAAGTCAACATCTTTTAAAACTCCCGCACCGGCACCTTTACAAACTACTTTTTTTACAGGACATCCAAAATTGATATCTACTAAATCGGGTTTTACGGCAGAAACAATTTTAGACGAAAGGGCCATTGCTTCTTCATCACCGCCAAAAATCTGAATACCAACCGGACGTTCGTAATCAAAAATATCCAACTTCATTCTACTTTTAATAGCATCACGAATCAATCCTTCCGACGAAATAAATTCAGAGTACATTAAGTCAGCACCATGCGTTTTGCATAATCTGCGAAACGGCGGATCGCTCACGTCTTCCATCGGTGCGAGTAATAAAGGAAATTCGGGTAATTCTATGTTGCCAATCTTGACCATCTTCAATATTTTGTGCAAAATTACAACTTTTAGTTTAATTGATTGCTATTTAGAGGGGCAAAGGGAGAAAGGGGTAAAGCTGTGGGTTAGTTTCACCATATAAGTGATGTAAGTCCAGTGCAGTAGAAGGGAGCTACAAACGTTACTTTCACCATATAAGTGATGCAAGTTCAACGAGCCAAAACACCCAGTTTATATGAACTTACATCACTTATATGGTTTAAAAAAAACTAAACAGTTGTCTTCCTAAAATCAAAAAAGCGAATAGGTTTTCTGCTCATTGGGTTAAAAACCAGTGGGTTTAAAACTTCTTTTGACGCAAATTCAATTTTTGGTGTAACCCTTAATTTGGCTCTGAAATGGTCTTTTATTTCCTGTAAAAACTCAGGAGTTTGATTTTTTACGGCAATTTTTATAAGGATTTCATCAGTTCCTAAATCATTGGTAGAGATCTCAATAAGATGATTTTCTATATTGTCGAAATCGCTTAGCACATCATTCATTGCCGGCGGATAAAGGGTTGTTCCTTTATATTTAATCATTTGTTTTTTACGACCAATCACCGGACCAACTCGGAAAGTGTTTCTTCCGCAAGCGCAAGGTTCATCATGAAGCTGTACAATATCCCCGGTTTTAAAGCGCAGCAATGGCATGGCTTCAATGCCCAAAGTAGTAAAGGTCAATTCGCCTGCTTCGCCATTTTTTACGGGATTGTTATTTTCGTCTAAAACTTCCGTAATGATTAGTTCCGGATGGTGATGCCCTCCGATTCCATGCTCGCACTCTGTAAAAGCGGTACTCATTTCTGTAGAAGCATAAGTCGAAAACAACTGAATATTCCATTGATCTGTTATTTTTTTGGATAATGTATTCATCGAAAAATCCTGATTTCTCAGCGATTCTCCAATGCAAATAGCGCCTTTTATGCTGGAGTTGTTATAATCTATTCCGTGAATTTCGGCATATTCAATCAATTTCAATAAAAAAGAAGGAACCGTTATTAAGTAAGAAGGTTTGTATTTTAAAATAGAATCCCATTGCAATTCCGGGATTCCTGCGCCTACCCGAATGACACCTACCTTAAGTTTTCGCAATCCTAAAAAGTAGGCTAAACCAGCCATAAATTTACGGTCAATTGTCGTCATAAGTTGCACAACATCTCCTTCTGCGATTCCGGCACAGGCAAACGAAATGGCTTCGTTATAAGCCAATCGGTCCAAGTCCGAATCGGTTAAACCAAAAGTTACAGGATCGCCCAAAGTCCCTGAAGTTGAGGCGTAATCGATAATTTTATGTTGTGGGACACATAAAAAATCATCATTGTATTGCTGTAAATCTTCTTTTGTAGTTACGGGTAAATGTTGTAAATCTTCAAGCGTTTTTATTTTTGAAATGTCAATATTCTGTCCTGAAAAAAGTCTTTTGTAAAAGGGAGAATGTTGACTGACATAGACTAAAAGGTCGGCTAATTTTTGCTCTTGAAAAATTTTAATTTGTTCTAAAGAATCCTTTTCTATTGATGGAATCATGTTCATTTTCTTTTGAGTTTTTTTAAATATTTTTCAATTGCCAGTTTTTGAGGAACTGTTGTGACTTCTTTGGTCAATGCTTTCTCAAAGTTTTCCTGCGCAAGTCTAAAGTATTTCTTTTGGTAAAAATACAACCCTGCTTTATAATACACAACCCAATAATCAGGGTTTAATGATTGATATTGTTGAATAAAATCAAAAGGAATCTTTGTTTTATTTTTTAGGTATACATCTATTTTATGATCTTCAGTTTTAAACTTTTTGTAGTTTTTAAAGGCTGTTGTTTGTAAAAAAGGATCTTTGGCAATGTTCCGGTTTTCTTCTTCAAACGAAAGAAGGGGATTTGTTTTCCTTTCTTTAAAAACAGAATCTAAATTGTAACAGACAAACTCGCCTAATTGATACGGATTTGCTGAAATCCAAACCGTTTTTTCTTTCGGTTTGAAAATAATTCCATGATGCGCCATCAACTGGTTTAGTGCTTTTTCATTGCCATAACCCAAGGTACTATTTTGTAAACCTTCTTTGTTTCTGAGGATTTCGGAAGCAATTTGAGGGTTAATTTTTGTGTTTTGACTAAGGAGTTCCTGCATTCTTTCAAAACGATATTCCGAGTGACTGTTGGCAATTTGAAATTTATTACGTTCGTCATTTTTAAAAGCTTCACTCTGAAAATGATTGGAACAAATTAATTGATCGCTGTTGGGAACATCGTAAACATCCATCTTTTTCGGTGAGACTTCAATCAGAATAGCTTTGTTATCGTGTGCACTTCCAACCATGATGGATTCTGAAACAAATACGTTTCTCTTTTTGACAATTGCAATGGCTTCGTCTATGTTTTGTGCGTGTTGTAAAATCTCTCTGGTCAGAATAGAAATTGGTGTTTTGGCACTCAAAGGAATTTTCGATTTTCCGGCATTTATGGTTACGGTCAGTCCTTCTTTATTCATTCCCGAAACTGCCCCAATCATTCCGGGCCAGGTTACCATCATAAAAGGATATCCTTCTTTTGGATTGATAAAGGCAACTATTTTATTTTCTGCGAAAGCCTCATTGACATAAAAATCAAAATTGCGTCCCAGAATCAGATTTCCGTCTTCCGATTTTTCATTCCAGGCAGCAAAAGAGGAACAACCGACCAAGGCTAAATCTTGTAGGGCATGGCCAATATCATGTGCTCCATGGAGGTACAAATTGCGTTGATATTGTGGCGCCAGATTGTCAAAAGTATGCGAAGTATATTGCGAAATGCCATAAATCTCGGCCTGATATTCGTTCGGAACATTGAGATATAATTTTCGATTGTACCATTTTAGAAAATTACGAAGCAAGTTTTGCTGGAATTTAGAGGGAACAATATCTTCAATTCGGGAGAAAAAAATCTGCTCCTGTTTTTTTAAAAGGGAATCCGTTAAAGCACCGGTACTAAGACCGATTTCAAGCGGATCTCCTTCAACATACAATTCCCAAAGACCTTGTTTATTTTTTAAAAACGAATTTCTTCCGGACACAAAAGCGCTGTCCGATTGTTTTGTCACTACCGGTTTTGTTGCATTATAACGGGCAACATCAGGTAAATGATGTTTTGATTTTGAGATACCACAAGAAGTTAGCAGCATCGAAATACCGATAAAGAAAAGAAGTATTCTTCTGCTTTTCATAATGCTTACTTATTCAGATTCTTGATTTATTTTGTCAACCAGATATTCTTTGCCTACAATTTCCGAGCAGGTTACTACAGCTCCGATTGTTACCCCCAGTACACCGTGCATATTGATGCTTTGACCTGTGAGATAAAGATTGTCTAATTTTGTTTTGGAGGCAATCAGGGTTTTCATCGGACTATTTGAATCTTTGACGTAACCGTACATATTGCCTTTATCACCGCCAATATAGTCGCGATAAGAAAGAGGCGTAGAAGTATGAACGGATTGGATACAGTCTTTGATTCCTGTAAATTTCTTTTCGATTTGATCTAAAAAAGCAGCAGCCTTTCGGGTTTTAAATTCTTCATAACTTTCGCCGCGATCTTTTTTGTCCACGATCGTATTATGGGTATCTACCCATGGCGAAACATCATCATATTTCATGTAAGTAATAAAAGTCATCCCGTCTGCCCATTCTTCTTCTTTTGCTGAGGCATTCATGGATGCCATATAGGCTTTTGGCCATGAATTTTCATCATACTCATGAGCGGTCCAGACTTCCTGGCTGTTCTTAAAATGATAATAATTATGGTTGATGTATTTGAAACTTTTTGGTTTGAAAACAATATAAAGACTAAAGGCAGAAATGACACCTTCCAGACTTTGAATCCTGCTGTAGAATGATTTTCTGAAATTTTCTTCCCCGACCATTTTCAGCGTAGTTTTCGGTTCAATGTTCGAAATAAAATAGGTACCCGAAACTTCCGTTCCGTCTTTCATTTTTACAGATGTGACCTTGTTGTTTTCAACGGGAAAATGGATTACTTCTTTGTGTTTGTAAAACTCTCCACCGTGTTTTTTTAACTGTTTCAGCAGTTGCTTTGTAATCTGACTTCCACCATTAATACAGCGCCAGGAACTTTGGATATAAGAGTTTACCGAGAGCGCGTGCACATAAAAAGGAGATTTGTCCGCAATTCCGGCGTACAGAAAATTAGAACCACTCAAAACGGCTCTTAACTTTTCGTTTTGTGTAAATTCTTCTATAGTTGCCTTGGCATTTAGTTCTAAAATGGCATTGTCATATTTGCCTCCCCATTCCAGATTATAAAGCGGAAAAGAATCGCAGATTGTTCTTAGTTTATCGCAATAATTTTCAATGTTGGTTTTCTCTTCGGGGAAATAGGCTTCTAATTGTTTTACAAAATTATCATACCCTTGAGCATGTGGATATTCGTTTTGATCGTCTTCAAATGAGATCATATCAAAACCATTTTCATCCATTTTTTTTAATTTCAAATGGTCAATTATCCCTAGATATTTAAAATATTTGTGCAGATTTTGCCCTTCACTCAGACCTCCGATATAATGAATTCCGGTATCAAAAATGGTTTTATCACGCACAAAAGTCTGCAGATTTCCACCGTATTGATTGTTTTTTTCCAGCACACAAACGCTATAGCCTTCTTTCGCCAGGATTATAGACGAAACTAAACCGCCTAAACCGCTTCCTACAATTACGACGTCGTAATGCTCTTTCATCCTAGTTTTTCTTTAATATAATTATGGAGTCTTTGTCTAAAACCGAATTAAAGCCAAAGTTAGTCAAAGTGTCTTTTAAACCTGAACTATCAATTAAAATAACGATAGAAGTTGTAGCAACAATTTTCTCAAGGTCATTTTTATAGTTTTCGTCAGAAATTAAAACAGCATCGTATTGATCTTGTAAAGTCAGATCAAAATGGTCCAGATAAGTGATTTTTCTTTTTGAAACGATGTAATTGGTTTTTGCAACGGCCAATTTTTCTTCGTCTTTAGTATAGGAATATATTTTTCGTTGTGGCTCTTGTAGCGTCAACAAAACATCCAATTGTCCATAATCGTTTGATAAATGCAATATTTTAGCCTTCGTCGAAAGATGTTGGTTCAGATTGTGATACGTTCCTAAGTTGACTTTCAGATCGTTTTTTACACTGTTTACGATTTCAATTTCTTTGTAATCGTAACTGTGCAAAAGCATTTTTTTAAAATATTTCGGGCCTTCTAATTCTTGGCGGATTTTAGCAAATTCGTCTTTAAAATAAGCACCAATTTGTTTTGTTCTTTCGGTGTAATTTTTGCCAAACGAAAGATTATCAGGTGCAATTCTTTCCAGAATAGAAACGGTAAGTGTGGTGTCGTGAATTACAAAATCGCCTTTCGGAATTGCTTCTGAAGCACCATGAATCAAAACAGGAAGAATGTCTAAATTAAATGCTTCGGCAAGGTAAAAAGCACCTTTGTGAAAACGTTTAATCTGATTGCTTTCTGAGCGTGTTCCTTCGGGGAAAATCATTAACGAATACCCTTCGTTTACTTTTTGACGCAAATGTTCAACACCGCCTTCGAGTCCTTCAGAAACGGGATAGAAGCCTGCTTTTCGAACGGTCGCACCAAAGATTGGCGAATTGTAAACCCAGTCATTTACTAAAAATATAATTTTTGGACTGAGCATTCCCACCAATAAAATATCAAGAAAAGAAGAATGATTGGCGATAATAATAGCCGGCTTTTCAAAATTTTCATTAAAGTTGTTAATGACTTTTTTATGAATATAAGGATTGGTATACAACACCGATTTCATGAATTTTGAAATCGCATATCGAAAGCCTTTCATTTTTGTTTTTTCGTTTAACGGAATAATCGGCATCACAATTAAACTGAAAAGAGACATTAAAAGACCACCAAGTCCGTAGTAGGCAAAAGACAAAACACCGTGAACAAAACTGCGCAATTCAAAAGGAGCATTTCCTTTTTTAGGACGATTCGATAAAAACAGTTTGAACAGTATCGGATAAAAAATAAAGGTGATAATGAGTGCGGCAAAAACCCCAATTAGGGAGATAGACGAAATAGATCTAAGCGCAGGATGATGTGCAAAAATCATCGCGCCAATTCCTAAGATAGTTGTGATTACTGCCAGAATAATGGAAGTTCTGTAGATGGCAATTTCGTTTTTTCCGGTTGTATATTCTTTTTGAAGTGCACTGGTCATGAAAATACTGAAATCGACTCCATGACCAAAAATCAGGGTACAGACAATCATACTGAAAATATTCAGCTGAATGCCAAAAATCCCCATAATCCCGGCGGTAACAATTCCCGTTAAAACAATCGGAATACAGCTTACGATGACCAATTCGATTCTTCTGAAAAAGAAGAATAAAATCAGAATTACAGCCACAAAAGAATAATTTACAAGAGAATTAAAATCAGTCTTTAAAGTGCTAAAGAATGTTTCATTCATCTGTTGACGGTCAATTGCAATCAGGTCTTTTTGAGTTTCCGCAGCTTTTATAAAAGGATCACGTTGTTCGGGAGTCACTTTTACTAAGGTCGAAATGGTATAAAAGCCTTTCTTTTCTGTTACAAATTCATGCAATTGCAACGCCTGAATTTTTAGATAATCGGCGGGTGTAATGGGTTTGAAATTGTAATCTAAATGCTCAAAAAATGTCGCGTAAGTTGTGGGTTTGAAACCTAATTTGGAACCTTCAGCAACTAATTCGGATTGCAGAAGTTGTTTTTTGTGGGTATCCCAAAACGAATTCCATTGATCTATTTTTTGCTTTTGAGCAGATTCTGAAAGCATAATACCGCCGACAGAACTGAAATTTAGTATTTTCTGTTGTTGTTTTTCTTTAGCCAAATGAGCAAAAAGACGACTGTTGTTTTGCAGCACTTCCTCCATACTTTTCCCGTACGAAGCAACATAAATGGTTTTTGAAGTCAGACTAGTGCTTTCTTCGAGGTCTTTTTCGGCCGCTTTTATTTCTTTTGGAACGAAATTTAATTGTGATAAGTCATTGTTGAAACCAACATCATTATAAGTAAAGCAGCAAACAATCGTAATGAGCACGCAAAATCCGATTAAGAATTTATTATTATGAAAGGAGAAATGAGCCAGTTTATCGATCACGTTTTTCTTATGCTCAGTAGTATGCTCTTTTGGTTTGTACAAGTGCGGAACAATCAAAAGCGAGAAAAAAGCAGAAGACATTACAATCACGGCTGCAAAAATTCCCAAATCATTCAAGGCATCAGATTTTACAAAAAGTAGACACAAGAAGGCCACAGCAGTTGTTGAACTGCTCATGATCACGGGCATTGTAATGTCTTTGTATAACGTTTTTACATCGCTGTTGTGTTTGTAATGGGTGAGGATATGAATGGAATAATCAATTGTGATTCCCAATAAGATAGAGCCAATTCCGAGGGAGATGGCCGAAATCTGGTCTTTTATAAAATACAGAAAAGCCACAGCAAAGAGACCACCAAAAACCGTTGGCAGAAAAATAATTAACGGGATCAGGATTTTTCGGTAAAACAAAATCAGAATCAACATTAAAGTGATCATCGCGATAGATGTTGTTAGTATGATATCGCTTTTAATCTGATTGGCATTGGCAACCGCAATTAAAGCCGAACCAAAATAACTGATCGAAGTTTTGGTTTTGAATTTCTGATTTAGATGGTCCTGAATCGATTGAAGCTTGGCGGCAAAAAGGGTATTCTTTTCGGTTTCGCTCGACGGAAGATTAGAGGTGATAAAAAGCAATAATTTCTTTTTGTCTTTGGTCATAACAAAACCATTATTGAGGGTGAAATCATCCCCGACATTTAGTTGTTGTAATTTTTTTAAAGCAATAAAAGAAATTCCCAACGGATCCTGTAAAATAAAATCTTTGGTAACAAATCCTGAAGGTGAAATAATTGCTTTATAATTGCCCTGAACCGTTGCCGCAATACTGTCTTTTTGAAGCTTGTTTCCGATGGCGGCATAATCTTTAGTATCCAGAAAAAGTGGCAGATTATGGTAAACAAAATCGATAGTTTCCTGAATATTTTCTTCGTCAACTTTTCCTTGAATTCCGGTGATATAGGGTTTACAGGATACCGCAACACTGTCAGAAAAAGCAGTTGCCATTTGGGTTAAATCTTCTTCGGTTCCGTTTTTTTCTAGTTTGAAAATAACGGTAATTTTATCTGCAAAATTAAGCTGTTTAAGCACTTTTGCCGTAACATCTGATTTGTCGTTTGTTGGAATAATTTTGGTAATGTCTTCTTCAAATTTAATTTGAGAAGCAAAAAATCCAAACACAAAAAGCATCGCAACAGCCAGTACAACCGATAGGGGTTTTCTTCGGTTTACAAATAAGTGAATGGCGTAGAAATAGTGATGCATAATTATTTTTTTATTGTTTTTTTGCCACAGATTAAAAGGATTAAACAGATTTTTTTTGCCGTGAATTACGCGAATTGCCACCAATTAATTCGTTTAATTTGTGAAATTCGTGGCGAATAATCACAGATCTGTAATCAATTTAATCCTTTTAATCTGTGGCAAACTTTTATTTGCTATTTATTTTTTTTAGAACTAAAAGCAGTCAAAAGTAAATAACTGATAAGACCAACTGAAAGCGCTAAAACGGATGCTAAAATAAGACTTCCGACGATATATTGTGTTGCATTTTTTTGAATATCGTCAAACGTCACGGAACTGTCTAAAACCAAAGGCGTGTCTGTGGACACAAAATAGCTGCCCATTTTTAATGATCCATAAATTACAAATGGAATAAAAGGAGGGAAACTCACATTGGATGACAAATAAGCAATGACTTTGTTGAGTTTAAAAAGAGTAGCAAAAAACAAAAGCAATACGGTTTGAAATCCCCAAAAAGGCGAAATTCCGATAAAAATGCCCAGTGCAATAGCAGCTGCTTTTTTGAAATTAGAATCACTGCTTTCTAAAATGTCTTCAAGAAAGAATCTTTTAAAACCTTTTTTTTTTGCTTTTCGAACGAAGTCCCGAGGCTTAATGTACAAAAGGGCATTGAGAACTAAAACGGTATTTAAAATACTGATTCGGGTAAAATCTTTGAAAGGACGAAAGTGTGAAACCCGCTCCGTAGGGTCATACAAAATTTGAATTGGGATATTTTTCACCGGAATTCCTTTCCAGGCTGAGCGAACGATAACTTCAATTTCAAACTCAAATTTGTTTGTATAATATTTTTTCGGGATGAGTCTTAACGGGTACAAACGGAAACCCGATTGTGTATCGTCGAGTTTAATCCCGGTTTCGAACCAAAACCAAAAGTTGGAAAACTTATTACCAAAACTACTTTTTTTAGGCACATTTTCCTGTGTCATATTTCGGCTTCCGATCAATAAAGAATCGGGTTGCTTTTGAATTTCGGCAAGAAAATTTGGAATATCGGTAGCAAAATGCTGACCATCGGAATCAATTGTAATGGCATACTCAAAATTCAGTTCAATTGCTTTTTTGAAACCATTTCTCAAAGCCATCCCTTTTCCTGAATTTTTGGCGTGGTGAATTTGAGTTAATTGTGAATAGTCTTTTAATATAGTGCTGGTTTCATCAGTAGAACCGTCATTGATGATGATGATATTGGGAGTGAAATCCAAAACAGAATCTAAGACTTTTCTTAAAGTTTTGTGGTTGTTGTACGTGGGAACAAGCACACAAAAATGCGTCGAATTAATCAGGTCCTGCTGTGGTAAAGTAGGTTTCATGTGGGAGATTTTTCTTTGTTTACTTTACGAATTGCTTCTCTTTATCGGAGAAACTCTTAGATTGTAAAACAAAATCTTTTAGGTATTCTTTTAAAGCGGCATTTTGCTCGCTGTAATGGGTGGTAATATACTTTTTGTCTTCCTTAATATTTTTTTTGTAACCCGTAATTCCCGGTACATTTTCCTGAATACTCAATCGAATCATCCGGATTTCAATATTGTTTGGTTCGCTTACAATGGTTGATTCCAGTAATTTTGCCCCTTCCTTGAAACGATTCATTTTTTCTTTCAGTTTTTTTTCAAATTTTGAATCCAATAAGATCGCAGCAGCTTTGTAGGCTACTAAGATTTTGTCGTCATTGTTTGAAACACCGGAGAGCTTTTCTACAAAACTTTTAGCATTAGCTTCTGATTTATTAACGTCAGGATATGCTTTGCGAATGGAAGCTAAATCCGGATTGCCGACAAAACTGAACCATAAAAGTAAGGAGAGTAAAAGTTTCATAATTATATTTTTTTATAAGTGTTGCTTAATTTTAAAGCAACAGTATCATTAAAATACGTAGTGTTTTTTACTTTAACCAACTGCTCTTCTGTAGTGGCAATATCCAATTCTAAACGTAATTCAGGAGTCGCTTCTGGATTGATAAGCGCCATGAATTTTACATTAGAAAGGGTTTGAATCATCAAAGAACTTGCAGTAATTGATTCTGTAAGTTCTTTGATAATCTGAATCATGCAGACACCAGGCATAATGGGGTTTCCCGGAAAATGACCTTTGAAAATTTCGTGTTTTTCATTGACCAAAATCGTGATATTGTATTTCGAATCGGATATTTTTTCCTCCGAAAGAATCTTGTAAAAATCTTTTAAAACCATAGTATCTATTTTCCGAATATATAAGAAACACCAAACTGAAAACTGTTATTTACATTGTATTCCCCTAACCAGTAATAATTATTGGAGTTGTTGGAATAATAACTGCTGTCCAATACGTCAAGAAAACCTTTTTTAAAACGGGCTTCAATTGTCAGACCTGAAGGGAAGCGATAAGCAACTCCGGAAATAAAAGAGATATCATTTCTATTTTTTGTGATCGCTAAATTATCATCTACCAGCACATCTAATGAGGGACCGAATTGGATTTGAATACCAGGTCCAAAAGTAAACTTATTAAGTAAACTTAACGACAGATAATCGAGTTTTAAATCCAGGCGTTCCACTTTTTCTATTGAAGAACCTGCCTCAAAATAATTTCGGGCAACGTCATTAGAACCCTGTCTGGTATACGTGATTTCCGGTTGAAGCGCATAACGTTTGGTTAAATTAATTTCACCAAAACCACCAACATAAAAATCAGGTTTGTAATCACCATGCATTTCAGAAATGGAAGAAAGACTCAATCCCCCTCTTAAGCCGGGTTTAAAACTAACCTGAGCTTGTGTCTGTAGTATTGTAAAAAAAACAAACAGAAGGAAAACTATTTTTTTTTGACTCATCATTTTTTATTTTTTTCCAAAGGTATAAGTGGCACCCAATTGAAATACTAAATTGGTTGCATCTGAATAATTGTAGCTATAATAGTTGGTAAAAGAATTGGTAAGCCCTTTTTTGATTCTTCCTTCAAAGGAAATTCCATTTTTTAAACTGTATCCAAGACCACCTACAATTCCTAAGTCAACATCCTCTCCTTTTTTAAAATCTCTTTCTCTGCTTTTAGGATTAACTTTAACATCATCGCCAACAAGAATATCAAAGTACGGACCTACTAACAAATAGAAATCGTTTGTTAAATTGAATTTATTAATGGTAACGGCAGAAAGATATTGCAAAGAAATATCGACACTACCTTCGTTATAAACTGTAGTGTATGTATTTGTTGACGGGTTATAAATGCTGGTATATCCCATTGGAACGTTACTTCCTTTAGCTCCTTGTCTGGAGTAGGTCAATTCCGGTTGTAAAGTGTACACTTTAGAAAGTTTTAAAGCTCCAAATGCTCCAATATAGAAATCAGTTTTGTTTCCAAAATCCGAATCTGTGAATTTTGAAATGTTTAGTCCGGCATGAACTCCGGGTCTGAACGTTACTTGTGCTTGCAGGTTTAGGGCTGTAAAAAAGAGGGCTATTGCAATTATTAGATTTCTGTTGTTCATTTGGTTTTTTATTTATTTTCTATTTGTGTTTTATTTGTTTTTATTTCATTTTGAAGGTGTAGCTCACACCAATCTGGAAAACCTGATTTAAGATGGCATCGTCATAACGGTTATTATTATTGTTGTTATTATATTGATATTCGTTATAACCATAAATGTCAATAAGACCCTGTTTAATTCTGGCTTCAAACGTTAATCCGTTTGGTAACGAATAACCAAATCCTCCAATAATCGAAAGATCAAAGTCAATCGGGTCAAATTCATTTTGTTTGAAATTATCACTTGTTTTGAAATCAGCAGAAGGACCGCCTAAGATATGAAAACCACTTCCGTTAAAATGATATTTGGCAACAGCGCCAACCGAAAGATAATTTAATTCATAGTCTTTTTTATAACTTCTAATATATGGATTTTGAGGATCATAAGAAATTCCTTCAGAGCCTTGTCTGGAGTACGTTAATTCGGGTTGAAGGGTAAAATATTTATTAAATTTTATAGCAACTAATGCACCTACATAAAAATCAGTTTTAAAGCTGGCATCTTCAATATTGCTTAATGTTGAAAAATTTGTACCTGCGCGAAGCCCCGGGCTTACTTTTACTTGTGCTTGCGATGTTATAGTCGTGATAAATAATACTAAGGCGATGATTACCGTTTTTCTCATTTGTTTGAAATAGTGTTTGCTTTGATTTATTATTCTGATTTAAAGTAATTTAATTCAATTTTTAATTTAATATTCTGATGAATTATCTGAATTTTTTCAGCAAAAATATTGTTTTCTGAACTAAATGTCAGGGTTATTTTTTCTTTTGTTTTAGAGGCATGGATCACTTTCTCTAATTTTCGGTCTTTTTTAGAGAGAAACAAATAATTAAATCGTTTTCCATCTGCAGATTTGTAAATATTATCTGATTCGTTTTCAAATTGCTCCTGAATCTGGTATTCTTTTTTGAGCAGTAATCTGAAATCTTCTTTTAAAGTATTGATCAGGATTTTGCGATCTAATTCTGATACAATAGCATTGACTTTAAAAGTGGTTTCAGAAATTTCAAAATCCAATAATTTGTTGCCAAATTCTGTCGTAAAAACAACGCGATGCGTAGTGTCATTTATTTTTTTGGCAATAAAAATTCCGCTCAGTTCATTTCCGTAAACCGTGATATTGGTTTTGTAAACGTAGTCTGTTTTTGAGTCTGAAAAATACGTTGCCTGGTAAGACGTTTTGTCTAATTTTTTTGGACTATACTCTTTTGAGACCGAGCTACAAGAAAGTATAGCAACCGCCAAAAAGCAATTAATTAGTAAAAATGGAATCGTCGATTTTTGCATTGATTACTTTATTTTTAAGTACAATTCGGGTATAGTCTTCAGAGGATTCCAGTAGTTTGACTTGAACAACTGTCGCTTCTTCTTTGTCGAAAGTAAGTTCGATTTGTTTGATGTATTTTTTCAAAGTAGCATCTTTCGGAATAAATTTGGCGATGTTTTGTCCTTTCGATTTGAAATAAGAAATTGAGAACTCTTTGTCATCAAACATATTTCCGCTTACACTTCCGATAATTAATTTATTGATGCGGCCAAAAATCTTGCTGTTACCAATATCAACGGCACTTTTCTTTCCTTCGTCGTTGATCAGGATTTTCCCGTTTTTAAAAACAATACTGTAGTTGTAGGGTTTTTTGTATTGCCATTGCAATAAACCAGGTTCTTTAAAATTCATTTTTCCCGAAGTTTCAATGTCCTTCGATAAAAAATCCAGGTGTTTGTATTGAACAAAATCCGTGGTTAAGCTTTTGATTTTTTTGGAAACCACATTTACATCCTGTTTAAAAGAAGCAATTTCGGAGTCCGTCATTTTTTGTTCCTGAGCAAACGCGGTGTTGCCAATGTTTAACAGTAAAAGGAAAAGATATAGTTTAGCTTTCATATGCTTTAAGATTCAAAAGTTCTTCCGTCGAAATTACGGTATATTTATTTTGTTGCAGAAATTGCAAAAACTGTTCCAATACCAAAACAGAGTGGGGAGCAGTATCGTGCAAAAGTACGATTCCGCCGGGAGAAACACGTTTTATAATTCGATTGTAAATTAATTCCCGGTTTTTGGTACCACCATCGAGCGAGCGAATGTTCCAGCCAATTACCTTATGTCCGGTTATTTGGAGTGCTCTTCGGATAGATGGAGTGGTTACGCCATAGGGTGGTCTGAAAAAGTTTATTTTTTTTGAAGTGAATTTTTCGAGTAAGGCATCTGTTCTCTGAATTTCTGCTGCAATTTTTTTTGCATTATAAAAATCAAAAAAGGGAGAATGACTATAGGAATGATTGGCTACCAGATGACCTTCGGCTATGATTTGTTGCAGGATTTCAGGATGCGTTTCTATGTTTTTCCCAATGCAGAAGAATGTTGCTTTTGCATTGTATTTTTTTAAAAGGGCTAAAATTTCTACGGTATAAGAACTTGGGCCATCGTCAAAAGTTAAAGCAATTTTTTTTGCTGTTTCGAGCGGATTATTGCAGTACGCTTTTACATGATAATTGGAAGAAATTCGGGAGGACTGAATGGCATTAATTCCCAACCAAATTAAAATAATCACTGGAAACCACCAGAAACTAATTGCCGTATAAAGATTCAGAAGAACCAGTAAAAGCAAGAGAAAGAGAAAGAAAAACGAGATGTTTTTGTGCGTTATCATTTGGATAGTAACGTAAAACTATGGTTTTTTCCGCTTAATTGATTGTATAATAAAATCGTATTGTAAACTGATTTTTCGACTGAATTTACTTTTATAATTTCAGGAACTTCCTGTAGTTGCAAAACTTTTGATGCCATCCATAAACCAAAGGCAGCAGCGGTATCGTATTCGCCGCACAAATGTTTGTAATACAACTGAGGCGTATTTGAAAAGGCATTTTCAGCCAGTGTTTTATAATAAGAATCAAATTGCATATCCCCGTTAAAACCTAAAACGACTGCATCGACATCTGAAATTTGCAAATGGTTAGCCTTTAAGAAAGCCGTTATTTCAGCTTCAATTTCATTTTCAGCGATCGTGTTTTTAATTTCAACGTCGAGAATTTCAGCATAAGTATTGGCTTTTTTTTCATTTTCCAAAACAAAAAAACAGGCACCTTCACCATGAACAGCTCCGGTTGTTGTTGGCGTTAAAAGATTGAAAGGTTCATTGCTTTCTTGTTTAACACGCCCTGCCAGTTTGAAAAGAGACATGGTATAGTCGCCATTTTCATCGACACCACCTGTCAAAATAGAATTTGCTTCATTTTCTTCCAACTGCATTTTGGCATCTAAAAGAGCAGATTCAAAAGAAACAGCTCCGTTTACATAGGTAAAATTATAGCCTTTGCATTGGATTGTCAGAGCAATTTGAGCGCCAACCGTATTGTGAGTAGATTGAATAAAAGAAGTAGGCGTTAAAAATTCCTCGTTATTATCGAGGATGTTTTTCAAGAATTTTTCTGAATCCTCAATACAACCCAATCCAGTTCCGGTGATAATTGCATCGACATTTTCAACATGTGCATCCTTCATGGCGAGCGCCGAAGCTACAATTCCGTTTTTTACTCCTTTTGCCATTCTTCTGGCGGCAGCGGGAGAAATAAAGTCTTTGTAAACTGGGGAAACAACGTTAAGAACAGTGTCATTTTGATTGTACACTGCCTCTTCTAAAAAAACAGTATCAAATGTTTTTTGAGTCGAAATACAACTTACTCCGTTTATATAGGTTCTCTTTTTCATTTGTTTTTTGAAAATATAAGAGTGGAACAATTTCCTCCAAAACCAAAAGAATTAGAGAGAACGTGTTCTATATTTTTATTTTTTAAAGTTGTGTGCGGTTTCAAATCAAACTCTTCCATTGGAGTTTCAAAATTTAGGTTCGGATAAACGACACCATTTTGAATTGCCAAAACACTGTAAACCGCTTCAATAGCCGCTGCAGCTGCCAAAGTGTGTCCCGTGAATGGTTTTGTTGAACTAAAATCGGGCACGTTTTCGTTTTCGTAAATTCGAAGTAAAGCTCTTCCTTCCGACAAATCATTGTTTGGAGTTGCCGTTCCGTGTACATTGATATAATCTATTTCGGAAGGTTTTAAACCTGAAACCTCAAATGCTTTTTTCATTGCCAAATAGGCACCATCTCCATTTTCTGAAGAAGCGGTTTGATGAAAGGCATCATTGGCATTGCCGTAACCGGAAACTCTGGCTAAGACTTTTTTATTTTGTTTGGCAACAATTTCGTCCGATTCTAAAACCAAATAGGCGGCGGCTTCTCCCAAGTTCAGACCTTTACGATTGTTGTCAAAAGGTTTGTTGTAATCGTCAGATAAAATCATCAGGGTTTTAAAACCGTTGATGGTGAATTTTGCCAAAGCATCAGATCCGCCAACAATAACACGATCCAGTTTACCGCTTTTAATCAATCGGGCACCCAACATAATCGAGTTTGCAGCCGAGGAGCAGGCGGTACTTATTGTGGTTACCATTCCTTTTAAGCCTAATTCTTCAGCGATTTTATCCGCTACATCGCCACCGTCATGACAACTGATGTATTTGACCAGTTCGGGTTTTTCGAAGTAATCGTAATAATATTTCTCCGTCATGTCCATTCCGCCAACGCTGGTAGCCGAAATAAGGCCTGTTCTAAATTCGTTGATGGATGTAATTCCGGCATTTTCAACAGCTTGTTTGGCAGCAAAAGCACCAATCATAGCGGTTCTTGAAAAGTTATTATCAGCAGGAAGATTTAGTTCATCAATCAATTCCGAGTTGGTTTTCTTGATTTCTCCTACCTTATTAGTGTCGGCATGAACCGTCTTAATATACTCAACACGAGTAATGGCACATTTTTCACTTAATAATGAATTGAAATTTTCCTCAACTGAATTTCCAATCGAAGAGATAATTCCCATTCCTGTTATTGCAACACCTTTCATCTAATTTTAGATTTATGATTTTAGATTTTAGATTGAAACTATGAAAAAAGCATTCAGATGGTCTCTGAAGATTCTTTCAAGTTGTTTGATCTGCTGTCTAAAATTATTTTGTTCTGTTTGCCTGAATGTAAGCAGCCATTGTTTCGATCGATTGAAAAATAGTTTTTCCTTCTTTTGGATCAACCAATTTAATACCGTAGTCTTTGTCTAAAATCACGATTAATTCAAGCGCATCAATCGAGTCTAATCCTAAACCGTCTCCAAATAAAGTATCGTTATCAGCAATATCTTCAACCGCGATATCTTCAAGGTTTAAAGTAGTAATGATTTTGTTTTTTAATTCTGCTTTTAATGCTTCCATGATTATTTATTGTATAATGTATTGATCGTTTCGTTTGTATATTTTGTGTTTTCCCGCGTGCCTATGGTACAAAGAAATGCTTTGTAAGTCTCATTAAAGTATTCAACCCAGCCACAAAGTACCAAATCGGCTTTGTTTGACTGTAGAAGAATGTTTGCATAATTCGACATAAAATCAGGATTAAAGGCATCAAATATAAAGAAAGAATTTTCACTTTTCAGCTGATGACGGATACTTATTTCGCCCAGACAAATATTTGGCAGTGTATAAACGAAAACTGCGGGACTCGGAAAGTAGTTTTCCTGGTCGGAAATCGATTCCTGATATTTTACATCGGTGTCTAAACTCGAGGATTTATTGGCCAAAACCAACGCAATATTGTTTTCTGTCTCCGGTGAAGTTATTGGACTTAAAAGTAATTCAGCTCCCAAAAAAGCCAATTTGCTCAAAGCATCCATTTTAAAAAACTTAGGGTATTGAATATCAGAATTGCGATAAGCCTGTTTAGAGAAATCACCAAAAGAGGTCGGCTCTGTTTTGAAAACAGTAGTGCCGTTGAGAACAATTTCGTTGTTTTCAATGGTACAATAATCGTGTATGTAGGTTTTGGTTTGAGTCATTTTTTGTTTTTGCAGTCTTATTCGTTGTATTTCCTAATTTATTACTACAATCTTAATATACATTAGAAATACGCGCTGGGTTTAATTTTTTGTATCTTAGCCAAGGTATGAAATTCTACGAAAAATATCCGCAACTAAAAGATAAAAGCTTCTTGTCAAGAAAGCTTACAAGTATTGTGTTTTCTACAATGGCTTTAGAAAACCAGCAAATTCCAAAGACTAAGATTGTAAAAATTGTAGCTACCATTTTAAAAGAAAAAGAATTAAAAGGAGATCAGTTCTTCGCGGATTAATTCATTTTATAGGTTAATTTTTTTTGTCCATTTTAACTCACTTTTTCAAAAATTACAGCCGTATTACAACCTCCAAAACCCGAAGCTGTTTTTAGAAAGTAATCAATGTTGGCTTTTTCATTTTTTGCAATGATATTGATGGATTCGCTTACACCCAATTCATCATATCCTTTCGATTCAAAGAGTATATTTTGATTGGCAGATTCAATAGCAATTACTGTTTCTAATAATCCCGACGCACCCAGCGTATGTCCGTAAAAACCTTTTAAACTATTTACAGGAACATTCTGCAGACCTAAACGGTTCAATGCAATGGCTTCCATCTCATCGTTAAACGGAGTTGCGGTTCCATGTGCTGAAATATAATCTAACTTTTCAGGATCTATTTGTGCTTCTTTTATAGCATTTTGGATACTTCTAAACAAACCTTCCCCGGTTCTTGATGGTCCGGAAATGTGATTGGCGTCGTTTATTGAACTGTCTCCAAGAACTTTTATTTTAGCATTTTTAGCTTCCGCCGAAAGTAAAACAGCTGCAGTTGCTTCCCCTAAACTTACTCCGGTTCTGTTTTTAGAATACGGTTTGCAAGGCGCATCACTCATGGCCTGAAAAGCATTAAATCCGGACAAAACAAATTCAGAAACTTCGTCGCCCGCTACGACAAAAATGGCATCGTAAAGCTCTGATTGAATTAATCTTTTGGCAACTGAAACAGCTAAAATTCCCGAAACACAGGCGTTTGAAACGACAATGGGTTGTGTTTTAAATCCGAAGAAATCAGCAACATTTTGTGCTAAAACATCTAAATGTGCGTTTTGAAAACTGGTTTCAGAATCCTCTTTTAATGCGGTAACATTTCCTTTTGTGGTTGAAAGGATAAAAGCTGTTTTTGAATTTAGTTCAACGCCTGAATTTTTGATAATGGGTTCTAAGGCCAAAATCATCATTTTTTCTAAGCGGGAATATTTTTTGTCAGCACTAATTTTTTCAAAAGCACTGTTTAGTTTTTCATTATTTATGATAGAAGCATAAAAGGGGACAGGCATCAAAGAAGAATCTTCGTGCTGTTGAATGCCCGTTTTACCATTCACCAGCGCATCAATGTTCGATTCGACATCAAATCCTAATGGGGTGATACAATTGGTTGCAGTGATGTATACTTCTCTTATCATGGTGTATTTTTATTCCTGCAAGGTTTTTAAAACCGTGTAGGTATGCGTTTAAATTCCTAAAACCTACAAGATCAGAAAAAGACCTTGCAGGACCGGGATGTATTCTTTTTTGCACATTTTAAATCCTATGTTTCTATGTGTTAAATTTTTAGCACGCAGATTAAGCAGATTTATTGCGTTACGTTTTTATGCCTTAGAGTTACTTGTAGGTATAGACATTTAGGGTAACTGGTATATTTTAACCTAACCAAACCAATTAAAGCAACAAACCTACTTTCCTCTTCCATTCCTCATAAAACGGAGGATTGGTCAACATTAAATTTCCTTCTTTATCTAAAAATACCTGAACGGTTTCTCCGGTGCAGGCAATTTCGCCTTTGGCGTCAATTATTTTAAAACGATAAACCATTTTGGCAGCAGGAGTGTCTACTACCGTTGTTTCTATTGTCACCACATCGCCGTAACGAAGTGATAATTTATGTTCGCATTTTGATTTTACAATTGGTGTCGTATAACCCGTGTTACCAATATCGAGATAAGTAAGTCCGTGTTGGCGGCCAAATGCTTCTCTTCCGTCTTCAAAATAGGTAATATAATTGCCGTGCCAAACGATTCCAAGCGGATCAGTTTCGTTAAAACGAATTCTGATTTCATGTGAAACGGTTAGTGCAGAAGCTTCCTTAAACTGTTCTTTTCTTTTTGTCATAGAATAATGCAATCGAGGTTGTGATGATAAAAAACAAAAACAATAAACTTATTTTTGGAATGATTTCTAATAGAGTTACGTTGCGTAATAAAACATCGTAAAAGGCTTCCAGTCCCCAATTCATAGGAGACGATTTGGCAACAAACTGCATGATTTTGGGCATTGCAAAAACAGGAACCCAAACCCCGCCAATGGCAGCTAGAATGATAACACTTGTTGCGCCAAAAGGAGCAGACTGTTCCTGAGTGCTGGCAACAGTACCCAACAAAATTCCGAATCCTATTGCTGCAAAACCGGAGAACAGGGCCACAACACTCATTAATAGTAAATGGCCTTCAACATTTAACGGAGGCAGACCGATATGCGGAAATAAGAAAATAGCAACAGCCACCATCATATAAAACTGAATCATGCAAATAGCAGAGTAGGTGATCGTTTTACCTATGATAACAACCAAATTAGAAACCGGATTGGTTAACAATCGCACAAAGGTTCCCTGTGATTTTTCTTTTACAATATTAATAGACAACGGAATTACAATAAAAAATATTGCAAAAAGAGTCCAGGCAGGAACATTATGTTGTACTGAATTCGGACGAACTTCTTTGTTGTTGATTTTCGGAATTATTTCCTTGAAAGTAATGAAACTCTTTTGTTCAAATTTAGCGCTCCCTTCTCCAAGCTGACTTTGAAAAGTAGTGTAAATTGATTGGGTTTCGATTTGTGAAATCATCTTGTCAATCGAACTCATCACCGCATTTTTGAAACTCATCTGAACCGCCGGATCAAAATACAATTTGACTTCTTTTTCTTTGATGACTGTTGCAGTTTGCGGAGCAGCCACACTGTCTGTTAAACCAATACTGCTTACAATATTTTGTACGTTCTGATCAATTTTGGCCTGTAGATCGGTGCTTAATTTTGCCGGAATTACAATGGCCAATTGGTATTTTCCTTTGTATACATTTTCTCTGGCAATGTCTTCGGTAATAGGTTTGTTGTCGATTTGAGTTACAACGGTAAACAAATTACTCTTTTCTAAATTGTCAAAAACGGTTTTAGAAACAGCTCCTTTATCTTTGTCTACTAGTAAGATCTGAATTTTAGTATCACTAACCGCTTTAAACGTGCTGTCTTGTATCAAGGTTACCGTGATGACAAGGACCAATGGCATGATAAACAAAATAATCAAACCACCTAAATCGCGTTTAAGGAGTAAAAATTCTTTTACAACCGACATCCAAATTTTATATAGCATCTCTTAAGTTTTTACCGGTTAATGAAATAAAAACTTCTTCGAGATTTCTGGCTTCAGCAGTTGAAGCGATCAGGCTTGACGGGGTGCCTTGCGCGTAAATTTTACCTTGGTCTACAATGGCAATCTGGGTACAGAAATCTTCGGCTTCGGCTAGATGATGGGAGGTATAAATAATCGTTGTTCCATTTTGATTCAGGAATTTCAAATAATCGATTATGGCATTTTTAGATTGAACGTCAACACCAACGGTTGGTTCATCCAAAAACAAAACTTTTGGATTGTGCAGTATTCCTGCAATCAGATTGACTCTTCGTTTCATTCCGCCCGAGAAGGTTTCGATGCGTTTGTCTGCAAATTTTAAGAGCCCCAAAAGATCTAAAGTTTCAACCACTTTGTCTTTGAGATGTGACCCTTTCAAACCATACATACTACCAAAATAATGCAGATTTTCTCTCGCAGTTAAGGTGGGATATAAAGCGTATTCCTGAGGAACTACACCAATAATTTTTTTAATTTTTGAGGCATGATTTGCATAGTTCAGCTCCTGAATGGTAAAATGACCTGATGTTGGTTTTACCAATCCGCAAAGCATGGAAATCAAAGTTGTTTTTCCGGCACCATTTGGACCTAATAATCCAAAAATCTGGCCTTCGTTTATGTTCAACGAAAAATCATTCAAAGAATACAATTCTGCATCTTTGTACTTTTTCGAGAGGGATTCTATTTTAATTATGGGATGCAAAATAGTTTAGCTGATTGCTTTTTTTAGTTTTTTGAAAAATACTTCTTCTCTGTTGGCAATGTCCAAAAGTTCATCGGCAATGGTATTGTAGGCGTCTTCTTTGGCGCTTCTGTTTTTATAAATTCGGGAAGCTTCTACGGCAAAATCACGCCAGGAATCTCCAATTTGAGTCATTTCTTTAGAGAGTACTTTCAACTCTTCATTGTTTAAAATAACCGAAGCTTCTTGTAAAAATGCGGCATAAATAAAACGGAAACCACCGCCTCCGGTACCAATCTCTTCCTGCATTCGTACCATTTGCGCCAGATAATGATTGGCTTTTTTAGTACCTTGTTTTACGGGCCATTTTCTAATTTGTTTGGACACAAATTTAATACCGCGTACCCCGACAATTGGCATTGGCGCCAACATATCACGGCACGTGTTCTTGATTCCCTTAAGGATAGCACTTTTAAGGTCTACCTCTTTTGGAATCTGAATCGGATAGTACATTTGTCCTCTTGGAGCAAAAGCGCCTTTGGCAAAACGTACTTTGTCTAATTCGTCATGCGTTAGCGTCGTAACGGTTTCCATTACAGGATCGCTAATTAGATAATCGGTTTCGGTTTTTCCGTAAACGACTAAATTGTGAGCGTTAAAATGAAAACGATATTCGTCAGGAAAGTAACTCAAATGATAAACACCAACTTGTAATCCGGTTGGAATATTGTTTTTTAAATTTGCCTCTAATGCCGCATTTGCGTTGGCAACAGACGAGAATTTTTGTCTTTTTATTTTTAAATTTAAACGGCTTGCCAGTTTATTAAAAATTTGCCCGGGTAAAGTTCTGTAACTTATGGCTGGAGCATGATTTACTTTTATAAAAGGAAGATATACAAAGAAAAGTCCGGAGCCAATACCAAAAACCATCGGTTCGCTGATGTTCAGCCCGTTATTTTTTAACAAATTCGAAGCTACTCCATTCTCACAATGAGCAGATTGATGATGTGTAAAATTAGTTTGCATTAGTCTGTTTTGCTATTTTTTAGTTCGGCTATTGAAATGTCAAAAGCGTCGGCATATTTCTGTAAAAGGGTATCGCTTAATTTTGCAAAAACGGCTGGTTTAAAATGTCTTTTTACACGCCATTTCCACATTCCGACATAACTGGCAAGGATCGTGAGGTCCATTTTGTTCAATTCCATATAATAACAAATCGGACTAACTTCTCCGGCTTCCACCTGTTGTTTTGCTTCGGCAATTCTTTCGTTAATATCATCAATAGAATTAGAAAGGGCAATTGTTTTGGGCTCCCAACCCGTGCTTAAAGTCGTGGTGTAATTACCGTTTTCATCGGTGGCATACAGTAATTCTTTCAGGTTGTTTTGGGTTAAATTGCCTTTGTCTTGTGGTACTTTTTCTTTTTCCATGACCGTTTGGTTTTCGATTGAAATGATTATAATACAGTCGAAATTGTTTTTTGAATGAACAAATTAATTTCGCATTCTAAAAGTATTTTGTCTTCAACTAAGCTTTCGCAGCTCATTGTGCATAAAGTGTAATCGTCGCCTTCAAACTTGGAAACCAGATTTGCTCTGGTAACAATGCTCTGTCCAACGTTTGGCAACGAATGGATTTTCAGGTTTTTTATGGCGCTGATAAAACCAATTACATTTACGTTTTCGTTTTCTGAACCGTCATCGGCAAAAAAATATTTTTTCCCTACAATAGACGAACAGGTTTGTGCTGTATTTTCGATTAAACCGGCTTCAATAAAAGTATTGTTCGCCACAAAGATATTGTCTTCTTTGATTAAAAATACGGTTTCTACAAAACTGGCATTTACATCCAGAATTAAATCGACCATAAGCATAGGTGCCCGGTGTGGTAAATAATTTTGAATGTCTACTGCAGTTCTCATACCCGTATTATTTTGCCAGGACCGTTTTCATCTGTCCGTTGGCGATTTCTTCGTTGTTCAGAGTTGTTACGATTTCGACCAAAGTGATTCCTGCAAATTCCTGTATAATGGTTACAGTCGATTGAATCGTATCATTGATTTTAGGTAACTTTTTAATTTGAATTTCTTTGATGGAACCAATATAACCCGTTGGAGCTTTTTGGTTTTTCAAGAAAAAATCATATCCGGTATGCAAGGCTACAGATTGCGCCATATGCTCAATTAAACCTGCTTCCAGAAAAGTATTTTGATTAAAAAAGATATTGTCGTCTGTAATATTTAAACCCGAAACCAATGTGTTTTCGGTAAACGAATACATTTTATCTACCATTACAAAAGGAAACTTTTGTGGTAATAAATTCTCGACAGCTTCTTTTTCTAAAAGTAAAGTTGTGTTCATTAGCAAACGGTTAAATAAGCATAGGCAAAGGAGAATCTTCCGCTTTCGGGAACAGATAAAAGAATACGGTTTCCTTTTTTCAGGCTTCCGGAATTCATTAATTCTTCCAAAGCCAGATAAATAGAGGCAGAGCCCACATTTCCTACTCTGGAAAGATTCATAAACCATTTCTCCTCCGCCATTCCGATTCCTCTTTCTGTAAGTCCTTTTTTTAATCCTTCGACAAAAAAGTTAGAAGAAACATGAGGAATAAAATAATCAATATGGTCAGCGGTAATGTTGTTCTTGTCCATGGCGTCTTTCATACTCTCGGCTCCTTTAGAAAGAATGAATTCATCCAGTAATTTCACATCCTGTTTGATGGCAAAAACAGATTCGTTTAACCATTCCTCAGGCGCATAATCACTCCATGATTTGATTTCACCATTTTCTAATTTATCTCCTCCGGCATACATGCAGGTCTCTAATTCGTATGCGTACGAAAAAGCTTCCATCCATTCTATCTTTAGTGAAATTGGGCCTTGAGGCTTATTTTCTAATAGAAAAGCACCAGCTCCATCAGACAACATCCAGCGTAAAAAATCTTTTTTGAAGGCAATGATAGGTTGTTCTTCCAGATTTTTCAGATTGGTTGTTTCGTGATTGTATTTTTGAGCTAAAAGCCAGGTAGATACTTTTTCTGATCCTGTGCAGATAGCATTTTTTGAATTTCCTGATTTTACCGAAAGAAAACCGAATTTTAAGGAATTCATTCCGGCACAGCAAACACCCGTTGACGAGTTTAATTCTACCGATTTGTTTTTTAGTAAACCATGTACCATTGCCGCATGTGAAGGAAGAAAAAGATCCGGTGTTGAGGTTCCGCAAGAAAGTACTTCCACATCTTGAGCCGTAAAGTTCTCGTCAAACAGTTGTACAATAGCATTTTGAGTTAGTTCGGCATTGCTGTGTGTACTTTTTCCTGTTTTGTCAACTGCGTAATATCGGCTTGTAATTTTATTATTGCGCAAAATAATACGTCTTGCTTTTGAAGCGGTATCGTTGATAAGGCCTAAAAAGCTTTCCATTTCGTCATTTGAAACGGCATCATTTGGCAAATATTTTGCAGCTTTGGTAATATATACTTCAAACATAATCTAATTTCGTCTTCTAAACTCCCTGATAATATTGAGTTTCTTTTTTTATGGTATTTAACTTAACGGGATAGGTAATAAGGTGCAATATATATACTATTGGCGAGATTAACCAGATAGCAAGGAATAAATAAACATTAAATAGCTTTAGCAGCATTTTTCTGTTTTTTTGATTCTTATAAATCAGGTTTGACCATTTATTGAAAATTTTATTGGCTGTTTTGTCAACGGTTACCAGGTACGGACTTATTTTGACTGCGCCAATAGCTACCAATTTAGGTTGTAAATCGGCTAGATTGTTCTGGTTAAACCCAGAAAGCATAAGTGCTCCGAACTTATCTGATTCCTTAATATCTTTATCGGAAACTCCCGGTAACGGGAATATACCCAAGTATTTTTTCTTTACTCCGGAGAACATCCATTCTACAATAGTGATTACACTGATTAGATTTCCAACACGGTCCACCAAAGCTACATTTCCGACCAATTTTGCATTGGCTTCCTGTAGCAATACCTTGATTTTTTCCTGAGCCATGATCCACATATTTCGGGAACCGCTGATGGTTATTACTGGGGTATTGTTTAGTAATTTTTTGGCCGCATCACTTTTCAAAAATGAATTTATCGGAATTGAAGGGGACAAATACCAAACTTGATAATGAAATAATACTAAGTCAAATTTGGTGTTTAAAATTTCTTCGGGTACCGGTTTTAATGCGGTTGGAATTTGTAGAAAAGTTTCGGGGAAAGCATCAAAAAAGGAATTTTTATCCCAAGGAAACGGGAATGGTTTTTCTAACTGTATTTCATGAAATGTTACCTTTATCTCTGCTGAATTTAAGAATGGTTTTGCGATATTTTGTGCAATCTCTTCCAATTGTCCAGATTGGGAATAGTAGATAACAAGAACATTTTTCATTTTGGTTTTGTCTTTGGTTCTCGCAAAAGTAGTTAATTTTTTGGAATGAATTTTCGGATTTTATCGGATCGTTTGGTATGCACCCATTCCGGCCATGTTGAAGCATCTTCAGCATCATAAATTCGTACTTTCTGATCGACATCTTTCAGTAATAAATCCTCTGATTTACATTCTAAGATTAATGCCGCGGCTGCGATTCCGGAATACGTGGCACCACTAACACCGTGTGATAACGTACAGGCTCCGCAAAGAAACAAATTAGCGATCTCGGTTTTATTTTTATAGCTAAAGGGCCCCACCTGATTCAGTGTTTTTTCCGTTCCGTAAACATTTCCTTTTGTCGAATTAATGTAGAATTCGTTGGTTTTTGGCGTTCCTAATTCGGCCTGAATAATATGTTGTTTTGCATTCGGGATTATTTTTTCGACATTATTCATCAGTTTATTGGTGACTTTTTCTTTGAAGATTTTGTAAGCTTCATTGTGATAGTCTTCTAAACCGTTAAAATCCTCTAAATGCTCATAATTGACATAGGTAACAATTTCGAAATTATGATACCTTCCGTTAAAACTTGCCGGATCTTTGAGTGTGGTACAGCTTATAAAAACGGCAGGGAATGAATCTCCTTCTGCAATGTCATTGTTCATTAAATCTTCAAAATTGGCATCGTCATTTTCATCTTTCATCATCCAGATATTTCCCGAATCAATTTTAAATTGAGTAACATCAATATCTAAGGTCAGAAATAGAATCAATGAGGTGACGGAGTATTTTGTTTTATCAAGTTTCTTGAGAAGCGAGTTGCTGAGGTGCTCCTTGTCAATTAAATTTAAATAGGTAATAGAAGGATCAGCATTCGAAATAATATTTTTTGCCCATAGCTTTTCACCATTTCCCAGTTCAATGCCAACGGCTTTTTTATCTTCGATTATAATTTTATGGACGTTTTGCTGTACGCGGATTTCCCCCCCATGTCTTTTTATTCCGTTTGTCATTGCTTTTACGATACCGCCACCACCGCCCATCGGATAATAACCGCCATCAAAATAATGACTCATTACAGAACAATGTACCGGAAAACAAGCCCGGTTTGGTGGAAGCCCGTGATCCCCGCATTGAATATTAAGAACTGCTTTTAACATCGGATCTTTGACATGCCATCCGACTACTTTTTTTAAGGGAAATAAAGCAAATTTTCCAAAATGTTTGGTGCGAAAGGGCACTGTTATTTTTTGCCACCAGCCTTGTAATTTCGGAATTAGCTGAAGTTCCGTACTTACTTTTTCGACTAAGGAAAGATATTCGTTTATGTTTTTTTCTTCAGAAGGGAAATGAGAGGAAAGGGTTTCTTTAAGATTGTCAATTCCTGCCGGGAGATCAAAAGTTTTATCGCCGATTAAACAATGTTCGTAGGCTTTTTTATTCATTCGAAAAAAAACCAGATCATTGGCAATTCCTAAACCACGATACAGTTCATTGGTAGAGGCTCCTTCCTCAAGAAGTCCGACATAATGTACACCGGGGCTAAAACGTTGTCCGTTTAGCGTGAAACTGTGACTCCAGCCACCCGGAACATAATGTTGTTCGAGAATTAGAACTTTTTGTCCGGCTCTTGCCAAACAAATACCAGTTGCTAAACCTCCAACTCCGGAACCAATGATAATCGCGTCGTATTCTTTCATGTTTTGTTTTAAGATTTCTTAAAAGTAGGAAAGAATGCCAATTATAAGTGGAATGATGCTGTCTTTTATTGTTTATTTTTCAGAGCGCTTCCAAAAATCAAAATAATTAAACCATTGCAAAGGGTATTGCTGTATAATTGTTTCGACACTTTGTACGTATTCTTTGAGTAGGGCTTTTTCGTCGCGATGTTTTACAGTAGCTTCTCTGGCGTATAAATGATAATGCAGGTTGGGTTCCTTCATTACATAAACAAAAACCACCGGAACTCGTAAACGGGAAGCAATTAAAAAAGGACCGGCAGGGAAGTTGGCCTCTTGTCCAAGTATTTTTTCGGAAAGTGATTTGGTGCCTTCAAAATAGCGATCACCGGTAAAACAAACCAATTCGTTATTTGCCAAAGCCGCATTGATCTCAAAAATATGAGACAAATCGTCTTTGATGATAATAAATTTTACGGTTGGTTTTTGAGTAACCGTTTCCAGATATTTTTTAATATGGGAATGTTCCAAATCTGTAGTGACCAAATTAATCTGGAAATTAAGATCGATATCGCCCAGAAAGTGTTCGGCGATTTCAAAATTTCCAACATGAGCACTAATCAGTACACCCCCTTTTTTCTCGGCTAAAAGTTGCTTCAGAATTTCTATTCCATCAAACTCATAGGTGAATTTATTCCGCATTCCTGCAGAAATAGCCACCTTATCAATAATGGTTTGTCCAAAAGTATAGTAACTTTTGAAGACCATTTTTTTAGATTTGAAATAGGAATAGTCGAGCCGTTCTTTAAAATAATAAGAGATGGCCCGATTGCTTTTCTTTAGAAACAGAAAATAATAGGAGGCAACAAAATAAAGTAAGATATAGGCCGATTTAATCCCCGCTTTTTGTATTAAAAAAACGAATATTTTATAGCCTAAAACGGTGCCTTTTGATTTGCCGTCCCATTGACTCATTAAAGGGCTTTCGCTTTTAATTTGGCTTCGATAAGATCGTAGAAATTTTGAAAAGTAGCGATTCCGACGAAATCAGCTTCTACTAGTTTTACACCAAAATTAGATTCAATAGAAACCACTAAATCTACATAATCTAAACTATCCAGACCAAGTGTATCTTTTAAATTAGCGTCTGGTTCAATGTCATCACTATCAACCTCAAATTCATCAACCAAAAAACTATTAATTTTTTCTATTATTTCTTCTTTATTCATCACTTCATTTAAACTTTTTAACTACCAACGCAGAGTTGGTTCCTCCAAACCCGAAGGAATTGGACAAAAATATATCAAATTTTTTGTTTAACGTAGTTTTAACTAAATTTAATTTTGAAGCATCTTCGTCAGGATTTTCTAAATTGATGTTTGGAGCAATAAAATCGTGCTGCATCATTAGAATAGAGTAAATTACCTCGCTTGCTCCTGCCATCCAGCATTCATGACCCGTCATGGACTTGGTTGAGCTAATGTAGGGATTTTCTTCTCCGAAAACTTCAAAGATTGCTTTGGCTTCATTTTCATCTCCAACCGGAGTTGAAGTGGCATGTGCATTTATGTAGTCAATATCTGATGATTTTAATTTTGCATCGTCAAGAGCGCGTTGCATCGCTGTTGATGGGCCTTCGACATTTGGGGTAGAAATGTGTCCTCCGTTTGAAGAAAATCCATAACCGGCAACTTCTGCAATAATAGTTGCTCCACGGGCGATGGCAGATTCATAACTTTCGAGAATTAAAGTTGCACCTCCACCACTCGGGATTAAGCCGTCGCGACCGGAATCAAAAGGTCTTGACGCTTTTGTCGGATCATTTTCACGGGAAGAAAAAACACCTAAACCATCAAAACTGCTCATGGCGTATTTGTTGATTTCCTGCGCTCCTCCGGTGATAATAATATCCTGAAAACCACTTTTTATTAAAAAATAGGCTAGTCCAATAGAGTGAGACCCACTGGCACAGGCGGCACTTATGGTAAGATTGATTCCTCTCAATTTAAAAATAGTAGATAAATTCATTGTTACCGTAGAATTCATCGATTTAAAAATGGCTCCGGAACCAATTAAAGCAGTGTCTTTTTTCTCTCTGATAATATCGGTGGCATCAATAATAGCTTTAGAAACACTATCGTTTCCGTACATGATTCCCACTTCACGAGTGTCAAAAAAAGTATCGTCTATTTGGGCATTTTTTAAGGCTTCAATAGTGGCCATATAGGCATATTCGGTTTCTTCACCGATGCTCATACGTTGTCTTCGCGACAGTAAGTTTTTCAGATCGGCTTTAGGAACCATTCCTGTTAAGGCCGATTGAAAACCAAATTCTTTTCTTTCAGGGTCAAACTGAATGCCTGATTTTCCATTGTATAGGGACTCTTTTACTTCATCTAAAGAAGTTCCGATACAAGAATAAATTCCCATTCCAGTAATTACAACTCTCTTATTCATCGTCTTTCAAAGTAATTTTTTAAGAATAAATTCCTCCGTTTATATTGATAATTTCTCCTGTAATGTAGCTCGCTTTTTTTGAAATCAAAAAGCTTACCAAATCTGCTACTTCTTCGGCTTCGCCAAAACGATTTACCGGAATTAGCTTCAGTAATTCTTTTTCGTCTAACTGACTGGTCATATCGGTTCTGATAAAACCCGGTGCTACTGCATTTACAGTAATGTTTCTTTTGGCAACTTCCTGAGCCAAAGCTTTGGTTGCCGCAACAATTGCTCCTTTTGCAGCCGAATAATTGGTTTGTCCGGCAGTTCCTTTTACTCCCGAAACCGAAACTATATTTACGATTCGGCCATATTTGTTACGCAACATTTTCTGAATGAAAAACTGAGTAACATTAAAAAATCCGTTTACACTGGTGTTCACAACTCCGTTCCAGTCTTGTGGAGTCATCCACATAAAAAGACCATCTTTTGTTATTCCGGCGTTGTTTACTATTGCTTCAACAATTGCTTCAGGATTGGCTTCCTGCCATTTTGTTAAAATGTCTTGTACTTGTTCAAAATCAGAAACATCAAAGCCTAAAATTTCGCCCGTAGCTCCTAATTTTTGTATTTCCTGAAGTGTTTCTTCGGCAGCCGTTTTATTAGAATGATAATTAATCAAAATATGATAATTGGCTTCAACGGCTAATTTTTTACAAATAGCGCTTCCAATTCCTCTTGATCCGCCTGTTACTAATACACATTTCATTTAAGTAATTTTTATTTTTTATAGGTCGATGTTATCGCTTTTTTTTATTTACCGGCTTTGCGGCTGGTTTTGTTGCTGGTTTTGGTTTTTCAGCTGCGATTTCAGTTACCTCTTTTTTTTCTGTTGTATTTGAAAATAGTTCAGCGTTTTCAAACCATTGGTTGCCTAAGACAGTTCCGTCCGGTTTTAGAAAGCCCCATTTTCCTTCATTTTTTACTCTTGCAAAACCATCAATAAATCCTTTGTCCTGTTTGACAAAAAGGGAAATAATGATTCCGTTTGAAGTAATAGCATATTGGGTTGGAATGACTAATTTTCCGCTTTCATTGATGAATCCCCAGTTTTTTTCTTTTACCGGAGCGAGTCCATTTGAACTGAAAACTTCTGCATCAGCATAGGTTGGCGGAATAATGAATTCTGCTTTTGGATTAATGTATCCCCATTTTGATCCTACCGCAACAGGAGCTAAATTTTTTGAGAATGCTTTTGCTTTATCGTAAATAGGCAAAATGGCCCAATTTCCTTTTAAGTCAATGAATCCGATTTTTCCGTTCTTTTTAGCATAAGTTAAATCTTGTGTGTCAAAGTCCCAGATTTTTTCGGCACCCTCAACCGGAGTAAAATTTCCGCCACTTACGATTCCGAAAGTTTTATCTTTTCTTGCCCAGGTTGTGTTTTTAAAATAATTGCCTATTTCATCGTAGGCAGGTTCTATTAATTCCTTACCGGCCGTATTAATAATGCCCCATTTTTTATTGCTCTCAACTCTTGCATAACCATTTTCAAAAGGTTTGATCTGATCGTATTTTGGTTCTAAAACAACGACCATTTTTGAATTGATCAATCCCACTTTATCATTTTGTCTGATAAAAGCAACTCCGTCATTAAAATCAAATAATTTTTCTGTAGCGGGTGCTTGCTGAATCTCTCCTTTTGTATTGATGTAAACCCAATCCTTCTCTTTTTGTACGATTGCAATTCCGCTGTTAAAATCTTTAACCCCTTTATAATCGGCAGGGATTACCCAGGTTCCTTTAGTATCTATAAATCCCCATTTTCCGTCTTTTTCTACTGCGGCCAGGCCTTCAGAGAAACTTTTTGCTGATTTGTACTGGGGTTCGATGCGCAGTGTTCCGTCCTTGGAAAGATATCCAATTTTTGAACTTTTCTTGACTAAAGCCAATTCCTGACTATTAACAAACTGAATAAATAATAACGATAAAAAAAAGAGTGACTTTTTCATAGGTTTAAGATTCAAGATTAATAATATGTATGCGGTTTAACTCTCGATAAGGTAATCTTTTACTTTTTGAACAAAAGGATACATTACTTGATCCTCTTTAAATTCCGGAATAATATTTCGAACATCATCGTACCATTTTTTAGTAACAGATGAAATTTTATCTTTTTGCCCCAGGTAATCGATCGCCTGTACGATTGTAATCATTTCGATACTTAGTACTTCAAAAGCATTTTCGATTACTTTTGAGGTAATTACAGCAGCATTTGTTCCCATACTCACAATGTCCTGATTGTCGTTGTTGTTCGGGATACTGTGAACATACATTGGGTTGGATAACATCTGACTTTCGGCGGTTGTAGAGGTAGCGGTAAACTGCACACCCTGCATTCCGAAATTAAATCCTAATGTTCCTAAATTTACGAATGGAGGAAGAATTTCGTTGATTTTTGAATTTAACAAATAATTCAACTGACGCTCTGCCAACATGGTTAATTTGGTAATTACGATTTTTAATTTATCCATTTCAAGCGAAATATAATCGCCGTGAAAATTACCACCGTGATATACGTGTTTGTTTTTTACATCGATAATCGGATTGTCGTTTGCCGAATTGAATTCGTCTTCCAAAATCGAAGCGACATTATTTATAGTCTCTAAAACCGGACCAAGAATTTGAGGAACACATCTTAAAGAGTAATATTCCTGTACTTTTTCTTTAAAAATTTCTTCGGTATTTTCTCCGGAGTATAAATGATCTTCTCTTTTGCGGATCAAAGTACTGTCCGAAAGATTTTCTCTCATTCTTTTGGCTACTTCCTGCTGTCCTTTGTGACGTTTGGTCTGATTTAATTCTTCAGAAAAATGGTCGTCGTAGGCCTGAACTAACTCGTTTATAGCACAAGAACATTTTAAAGACCAGTCTAACAATTTAGAAGCGTGGTGTACATTTACAACTCCAATTCCCGTCATTACCGAAGTTCCGTTGATCAAAGCAAGTCCTTCTCTGATTTCTACCTGGATTGGTTTTAGACCTTCAATTTCGAAAACTTCCTGAGTTGGTCTGCGGTCTCCTTTATAAAAAACTTCTCCTTCTCCAATTAAAACTAAAGCCAGATGAGACAATTGTACTAAATCTCCACTGGCACCAACACCACCGTGTTCGAAAATTAATGGGGTAATATCTCGGTTAATAAGTTCTGCCATTAAGTGAATTACAGAAGAATGAACTCCGGAATTTCCTAATGAGAGTGTATTTAATCGGGCTAAAATAGCTGCTTTTGCACACACAGGACTCAAAGGTTTTCCGGTTCCTGAAGAGTGGCTTCGGATTAAATTATATTGCAATTGAATCTGATCGGATTCTTTGATTCGGTATTGGGCCATTGGTCCAAAGCCTGTATTTACACCGTATATTACTTTGTTTCCTGAAAATTCTTTTAGGAAATTAAAGCTTTCATTTATTCTATTTAAAACAACATCGCTAACAACAACTTTATTATTTCCAAAGATAATAGACTCAAATTCTGCTAAACTTAAATATTCATTAATTGTATTCATTAAACCGGTTTTGATTGTGCTAATTTAATTTTATTTATCAAAATAAATGTGGTTATTTTGATGATGGCAAATGTAAGTTAATAAATCATAACATTTCTAATATGACAAAGGAGTTTGTAGATGTTTTAATCATAGGCGCAGGACCTTCAGGATGCGTTTCGGCATCGTATCTTCATAATAATGGCGTTAAGATAAAAGTGGTGGAAAAAACAAGATTCCCAAGACTTGTTGTCGGGGAGAGTCTTATTCCGCGTGTTATGGATCATTTTGCAGAGGCAGAGCTTTTTGAAAGCCTTGACAAAATGAATTTTGAAAAGAAACTAGGGGCTCGTTTTATAAGAGGAGAAGAAATTTGTGTTTTTGATTTCAGTAAAAAATTTGGTGAAGGCTGGGATTGGACCTGGCAAGTGCCAAGAGCTGATTTTGACAACACCATGGCGCAGGAAGTAATTAGAAAAGGAATTGATTTGGAATTTGAATCGGAAGTTTTGGAGGTTTCTTTTGAAGGGAAAAATTCTAAAACAATTGTAAAAGATAAGGATGGAAATTTAAAAGAAATCCATGCTAAATTCATTATCGATTCCAGCGGATACGGACGTGTTTTGCCAAGGCTTTTAGATCTTGATACCCCGTCAAAGTTAGATCCTCATTCTTCGATATTTTCGCATGTAAAAGATATAAACAGACCAGAGGGAGAGGAAGGAACTTTAATTTCGTTTGATATTTTAGAAACCGAAGTTTGGTTGTGGGTGATTCCTTTTTCTAACGGAAATACAAGTTTAGGAGTTGTAGGTCCAACCGATTTTATTAATGCTTTGTCAGAGAACAAAGACAATGCAGAGGCTTTACGAAACGCCATTCAGCTTTCGGACTATTACATACAAAGATTTAAAGGCACTGAATTTTTGTTCGAGCCTGTGAAGTTAGAGAATTACTCCAGAGCCGTAAAAAAAATGTACGGTGATGGTTTTGCGTTGACGGGAAACAGTTCTGAATTTTTAGATCCGGTTTTTTCTTCGGGTGTTGCTTTTGCGACAGAATCGGGAATGTTGGCGGCCAAATTGTATCTCAAAGAATCGAAAGGAATCGAGGTTAATTGGGAAGTGGAGTTTACAGAATATATGAAACGCGGGATTGGTGTTTTTACCACTTACGTGAAAGAGTGGTACACCGGAAACCTACAGACTTTATTTTTTCATCAGCCCGAGAATCCGGATGTGAAAGAAAAAATTTGTTCTGTTCTGGCAGGTTATGTCTGGAATGAAGAAAATCCTTTTGTAAAGAAACACGACAATGTGATCAAGAACATGGCGTATCTTTTGGATCGGGAAAAAGAAAATAAATAATTTTTGTGATACTATAATATAAGAAGAGGACGCCAATGGCATCCTCTTTTTTTTGTTTAGAGAGGTTATACTTTTTTCATCACCCTTCTTTTTAAGCCTGTATTTCCCAACTTTTCGCTTTGACGATCTCGCAAAGGCGCCAAGTCGCTAAGTTTTTTTTCTGCTTTTTCATTAAAACTTTGCGATTTTGAGACTCCGCGAGATTTTTACTTCCTCATAACTGTTGAACTTGATCCTTATTTTTCAAAAAGGTAAAAAGGAGTCATAAAAAAAGGGATACCATTATAGTTTCCCTTTCGTGTGTTTTTTTGAAGATAGTATAGATTCGAAATCTTATCTGTATGCTTTTTTCAACAACATTTTAGACAATGATTTTGCTGTTTTGGCATAACCTTCTCCAATTCTGGATTCGTTACTATAGTTGTTTCCCCATTGGTCTCCAGGAGCTTCGTCACTGGTGATTTCAAGTAAAACTTTTGATTTATTTGCGGTTTCAACAAATCTTAAATTGGTAGTCACTTTTGCATGTTGTTTCATGATACCGGCATCCCAACCCGGATAAACCCAAATAGTTTGTACAATTAAGGTATAAGGGGTATTTAATCCTTCTTGAAAATTAACGTCTTTTTTATCTTTTACTAAAACAACATTGGCGATCTCTAAAAATTTTGGATTCCAGATTAATTCTTTCGCAGAAACCCATTTCTTTTTCCAAATAGTACCGGTTCCTTTTGTTTTTTCATTTAGATCTGCCTCTCTTTCTGCAACATACTGCGCTTCAGATTTTTTTTCTTTCATCATAGTAAAATTACTATAATCAAACTCAACGTTAATTTCTTTCTGATCTTTTAAAAAATCAAAATTTCCTTGTAACACGTTCATGTCTTGAGAAAAGGCCATTCCTGAGATAAGGAATAAGGCAAGTATTAGTTTTTTCATAAAAAGGGTATTGTTAAAGCGCCAAATGTAAATAATATTTTACTAAAATAATAAGGTATGTAAATAAAAAAAGAGATGCAAAAAACATCTCTTTTATCTTCTTCAACAAACCATTGCTCGCAACGGATTGTTTTCTAGTTTTTTAATATTTTGTTGGAAATCTTTTTACCGTTTTCAAGTTTTACAGCGACTATGTACCATCCGCTTTGAAGTGCGGAAAGGTTGATTTTATTTTTATGTTTCACCGTAATCACATTTTTACCATTCATATCAAAAACATAGACCACTTCTACTTTTTCATTTGTATCAATGTTGAGTTCTTCTTTAACTGGGTTCGGGTAAATAATCAGAGGAGAATTAAATTTTACATCATCATTTATATCCGCAGTATTTAGCGTGCGATTGCCGGAAGTCTGATTGATGTAATAATCCTGTAATTTCTGAATCCAGAAATGATCATCTGTAAGGGTGGTTCCCGGATTTCCGATTCCATCCGTACTAGCTCCTACACCTGCTCCCATTAAGACCAGTTTAGTTCCGCTATTTTTTACCTCTGCGAAATGATTTCCGAAAGTTACTTTTTTGGTTGTAGAATTAACCTGAAGTTTGGGATCAGCATGTTTATTCTGGCTGAAATAGTTATAGCGATTCGTGTCATTTGAGAAATTTACAGTATCCCCAAAGAAAAAAGTAGTAGCAGAATCTTCATAGTGCTGGCTGGTATTATTTAAAATTTGGAAAGGACCAGCTGTTCGTTCATTTAGAGTTTCTGAACCATTGATATGTCCTACGGGGATTTGCCAGAGGACAACATGTTTGCCGGATGCTTCGTAAAGTTTTTGAACAAAATTCAGGTAATTCATCCAGTGGTCATTATTCCAGAACCAGGTATAAGAGAAGGGGTCAGAGGGATCACCTGTGTTTCCGGCGCCCATGGCATCAAGACCATATTTATCAATAGAAATAAAGTCTGCGTTATTAGACATAATTCCCATACTATTGGTGTATTGAAAAATATCTACAGCGGTTTGTTTAATTTTGTTCAATTGGGGAGTAAAGGTGCCGGTATCGGTTTCTCTGATAATTCCTTTTGGACCTGCCACCCCGGATTTTGCCCAAAGATTGAGCTGCCATCCAAATTCCATGTTCAGGTTTTCGTCTGTTCTTTTTTTGTTGAGTTCGTAATTTATTCTTTCTACTAAGGTTTTTAAAGTACCTGCATTTTGAGATATGCTTGTTGCATTCACAGCTGTCGAAGTAGTGACAGGTTCGTTATTCTGCTGCATGTACCCCAGAAAATCAGGCTCTAATACTACTCCAAAAAATTCGTCTCCCAGTTCAGCTTTAACCTGATTCAGAAAAAGGTTGAGATTATTGAAATAAGCGGTCATATAAGAAGCATCTTTTACGTGTGCTAAATCTAACGAGTAAGACTCGCTTCCGTCGGGAATGTTATAGAAAATAAAGAAAGGAATAAGTCCCATTTTTAAAGAATTCCTTGCAAATTTTATTGCTCTGTCCGGCTGCCAGGTATTCCATCCCGATATCGGTCCACCATTGATATAGATGTATCTTACATCCATTCTATTGTTTTTTAGTAGATTACTGTTATCCATCCCGTTGTTGTAAAAAGCGACATCATCGGTAGTGTCTTCAGATACAGATCCTACAGAAACATAGTCAGGATATCTTAGCGGGGTTCCATTTGTATTATCTATTCTTAAACCAAGATGATAGATAGTCCCATCTGAAGTTGTGATTTGAATGCCGGATCTGCCTGCTTTTTTAGGCGTAATTTTTAAAGTATTTCCGGTAATAGTGTAATCAAATATTGTAATGTCTCTCCTTTTTAATGAAGTGATATTCTTATCAAACACGAATGTTTTAGGTGTTCCATTAATTGCTTTTATTTGATTGGGAAGTGAGGCAAAGGAAACATTTTGTGTGGCAGGATTTACAATGTTAAGCTGTAAATTGGTTGTTGCAATGGTACCATTGTTGTCTGTAGCCGCTATTTGTAGTGAATTATTGCCATAATTCTGAGGTGTCCAATTAAAGGTATAAGTGTTTTGTGGATTAGTAGTCACATTAGAATTAGTTCCGGCAGTAAGATCCTTAAACTGAATGCTGCTAATGGAGCTTCCGGACGAAGGCTGAATAGTAAAGTTAATACTTATAGGAGAAAAATTTAGTTGTGAATACGAAGTAGTGTTCGCTGGACTGGTAATAGTTACAACAGCAGGAGCAGTAATGGCAATTTTAACAATTGTGTTTACTACGGTGCTTACTCCGATTGAATTTATGGAGGTGTATCGAATGTTGTAATCTCCATAAGCGGTTGGGGTCCAGTTGTAGGATATCGTGTTTCCGGATACACCCATATTGTAAGACGTATAGGTAGATTCTGTTGTCTTTTTTATTTCGACCTTATTTTGTGTTGCTGAAAAGCCATACAAATTAAGGGTTGCCGTAAGATTGATGGCAGACAAGGTGCTTTTTATAATAATTTGTCCATCTGCGTAAGTTGGAGAAATCGCTATGGGTATGATACACACGCCAATAAAGGTATAGGCAGAAGACTGATCCGGAACTTCTGTCCCTGCGACCCAATATTTAGCTTTATAGATACCATTGCTGTATCGTACCATGTTGTTTACGTTGTAGTTCGGTGTAGCACTGTTCCAGTCAGAAATAGTGCTGCATGCGGTATAAGCCAGAGATGGATTATTAATGATTAATTGTTCATCACAGCTTCCTATTGCAGACCAAATAATGCTTGATCCGGGAGTTGTTCCGGGTCCTTGAGACCAAGAGTTGTTTTTATACACAACATTATTGTATCGGACATAAGAATTACTGGAGTATTGCGTAGCGGAATACCAAGTCGGAATTCCACAAGAGTTGCCCAACTGTGCTTTTGCTAAAGTTGGAATAAAGCAGATAAAAAAAGAGAAGAATAAAAGTTTTAAATTTTTCAGCATAGTAAAAATATTTATTTCGTTATACATTCCGTTAATTCTAATTTCTTAGAGATATGTATCGCTCACTTCTAAAATCAATATTGTGAAACTTAAAAGGAAACGATACGAATATCAAATATAGTAAGAAATTACTTTATATAAACATTGAATAATGTAAGTGAAATATTTGAATTACAAGGATTTTGTTTTTTGCTTCGAAAAAAAAGCAAAGAATTTAGCACTGAATATTTTGTGAGAAATAGTGTAAAATAAGGCTGTGGCCTACATAATTAAAAACCCGGCAGCTTCTTAAAACTTGTCGGGTTTAATTAATTTTAACACATTGAGGCATAGTCAATAAAGCCAAAAAAAGAGGTTTTATCCTAAATAAATAACATAATGTTATAAAATTGTGATTTTCTTCAAACGTTTTTTAAAAACAAACCCGACAGGTTTTTAAAGTCTGTCGGATTTATTTTTTTTTCGAAAAGGAAATAATATAACTACCAGAACTTCACATATAAAGCAACAATGGTCAATAACGTTATTATGATTAAAACCGTTGTTTGTGGTTTAACTTTAAACATTTCCGAGTCTAATTCAAAAGCCTTAGGATTTACTTTTGGTCCCGCAAAACTGATTAGAATCATGGCCAATGTTGTAAAGAAGAAAGACAATCCCATACAAATATGAAACGGAATTTCATAAGCTCCCTTTCCGTTCTTGTAAGCAGTGTATAACAAGGTTTCATTTCCGAATAACATTGGAGCATATTCATTGAATAGTACTGACAATAAAAATCCTAAAATTACACCTATCACAGCTGCTGTACCAGTAGTTCTTTTCCAGAACATACCAAGAATGAACATTGCAAATACGCCGGGGCTAATAAATCCGGTGTATTTTTGAATGTAAGTAAAACCGCCTACACCTCCAATTCCCAAAAGATCATTCCATGTAAACAGAACCGCCAGAAGCATTGCGACAAAAACGGCAATTCGGCCAATATTTACCTGCTGTTTCTCACCAGCCTCTTTTTGGATGTATTTTTTATGAATGTCTAAAGTATAGATCGTAGAGATACTGTTTACTTTTCCCGCCAGTGAAGCTACAATAGCAGCAGTCAGCGCAGCAACAGAAAGTCCTCTGAGTCCTGTTGGAAGGAAAGTTAATACGGCAGAATAAGCACCGTCTTTTCCACCTACTAGTTGAGGTAAGTGTCCGTTTTGATATAAAACATAAGCAGCAATTCCAGGTAACATTACGATTAGTGGCATTAATAATTTTAAGATACCGGCAAATAAAATTCCAGTACGGGCAGTTTGTAAATCAGCACCCAAAGCCCTTTGTGTGATGTATTGGTTGCAACCCCAATAATTTAAATTGATAATCCAGATTCCGGCTATGTACGACATTAAACCCGGAAAGGTTAAGTATTTATCGATATCATGTTGAGAGGTTACGGCCGTTACGGTGGTATCATGTGGTTTAGGGATGATCATTTTGAAATGCTCCGGAGCTTCTCTCATTAGGACTTTAAAACCTTCAATTGCATTTTCTCCAAAGCCAAAATAATGTCCAACCGTTGTCAAAGCAATATAAGAGGTCACTAAACCACCAATAATTAAAACAGCAACCTGAATAACATCGGTATACGCGACCACTTTCATTCCTCCTAATGAAATAACCAAAGCAAATAAGGCCAGGCCAATCATAATTACGTGTAAATATTCTCCACCCGCAAGACCGTTGATGGCAACGGCGCCGAGATATAAAATAGAGGTTAAGTTCACAAAAACATACAGAAACAACCAAAAGACAGCCATGATTAAGGCAGTCGATTCATTATAACGTGTTTTTAAGAATTGAGGCATGGTGTAAATCTTATTTTTAAGATATACAGGAATAAACCAAACAGCTACAATAATTAAGGCAATAGCGGCAATCCATTCGTAAGCCGCAACGGCGATTCCCAAAAAGAAACCTTCACCGCTCATTCCGATAAATTGCTCTGCAGAAATATTGGAAGCAATTAAAGATGCACCAATTGCCCACCAGGTTAAATTACCCTCTGCCAGAAAGTAAGCCTTAGCATCTTGTTCGTCTTTTTTGCGTTTGCGGTAAATCGTGTAACCGTAGGAAGCCACTACGATAAAATAGATAATAAAAACCGCATAATCGGCGATAGCAAGGTTTTGGTTCATTGGTTTTGGTATTTAAAATGGTTAGTAAAGGGTATGCTTGTGGTTTTTTTGGTTTGGGGTAAAGGGTGGTTTGTAATGTTTTTTTTGGTTAAAAGACGAGCAAGATTTAAAGGTGGAATAAAAATTAAATCTTGCTCATTTAATGTGTTTGTTTTTTTGATTTATGTAGGGGCAATTGGAACTTGATATTTAATTTGCTTTTACTTTAGCAGTTTTATAATGTACATCTGATAATTGTCTTAAGACTTCTGCACTTTTTTCAGGAGTACTGTCTCTTTGTGATTCTCCTAACATTTCATAGCCGACCATAAATTTTTTGACCGAGGCAGATCGTAATAAAGGCGGATAAAAATGCATATGAAAATGCCATTCGGAATGTTCTAATCCATCTGTTGGAGATTGGTGAATTCCCGAAGAATAAGGAAAAGAAGTATTGAATAAATTATCGTATTTAGCGGTTAGTTGCTTTATTATTTTAGCAAACGAACCCGTTTCATCTGTAGTTAAATCCGTGATTTTTCCAAAAGATCGTTTACTGATAATCATGGTTTCATAAGGCCAGATGGCCCAAAAAGGAACCAGAGCGACAAAGTGATCATTCTCGATTACAATACGTTCTCCGGATCTTAATTCTGCTTTAAGATAATCGGCCAGTAACGTTGTTCCGTTTTTATCAAAGTAAGCTTTTTGATTGTTTTGTGTTTTTTCAACCTGAGTCGGTAAGGAGGATTGCGCCCAAATCTGACCATGTGGATGCGGATTACTACACCCCATTACAGCTCCTTTGTTTTCGAAAATTTGAACGTAGTTGATGTACTTTATGTTTCCTAACTCCGTATACTCTTTTTTCCAGGTGGTAATGATATTTTCAATTTCGTCAATATCCATTTCCGGTAGGGTAAGATCATGTCTTGGAGAAAAGCAAACTACTCGTGAAATACCACGTTCCGGCTGTGCCTTAAAAAAAGTGTGTTTAATGTCTTCCTCAAACATAATTTCATCCTGCTTCATAGCGGCGAAATCATTTTCAAAAACAAAACTGTTGTCGTATTTCGGATTGTGCATTCCGTTGGCCCGGGCATTACCAGGACAGAGGTAACAAGTTGGGTCATGTTTGGGCAAGGCTTCAGTAGAAATAGTTTCGTTTTGGCCTTGCCAGGGACGTTTTGCACGATGGGGTGAGACCAAAACCCATTCGTTAATTAGTGGATTGAAACGTCTGTGCGGATCTTCGGTAATGTCAAAGTTTTTCATTGTGATTGTAGTGGGATTAAATGAGAATTGTTCCGTTTGAAATTTTTACATCATAAAATTTTAATTCAATCCCAAATGTATTTAAATAAAGATTCGAAAACTTGTTTTTGACCTCATTTTCGCTACCTTTTTTAATTAAATTTAGAGTGCAACCACCAAAGCCGCCACCCATTAATCGGGAACCAATTATCGTATCATCTGCTTTTGCTGTAGCTACAAGCATGTCTAACTCAGCACAACTAACTTCATACTCTTGAGACAAACCGTTATGAGTTTCAAAAAGTAGCGCTCCTAAAAGTTCGATATTTCCATTGTCTAATGCCTCGCAAGCTTTTTGTACCCGATTTATTTCTTTTACAACAAAATGAACTCTTTTAAATATAATGGGATTCATTTTATCCTGAAGGCTCAAAAGTTGTTGCTCACTACAATCTTTAAAACTTTTTATTTCGGGAAAATGACTTTTAATAAAAGACAACCCTTCTTCACACTCCATTCTTCTGGTATTATATTCAGAAGTAAAGAGAGAATGTTTTACATTGCTGTCCATCAGCATCAGAGAATAATCTTTGAAATTGGCGTCATGATATTCAAATTCTAAAGTGTTACAGTCTAATTTGATTACTTTATTTTCAATTCCATGAACACTTGAAAACTGATCCATGATTCCGCAATTGATTCCTACCCAATGTTCTGCTTTCTGACCCATTAGTGCGATATCAACTTTTTTGATGGTAAGGTCAAAAAGTGCTGCAACCCCGAAAATCATTCCACATTCCAATGCCGCAGAAGAAGACAATCCTGAACCCACGGGAATAGTACTGCTGAAAACACAGTTGAAACCTTCAAAAGAAAATCCATTATCCTGTAGTTGTTTTAGCACTCCGCGGATGTAATTGGTCCAGGTGACTTCACTTAATTGAATCTCTTTTGTTAAATCAACCTCGAATTCTTCATTTAAATCGAGAGCAATTATTTTAGATGTAGTGCTGTTGTTTTTTGCAAAAGTGAAACAAATTACTTTGTCAATTGCAGCCGGTAAAACATAACCATCATTGTAGTCAATATGTTCCCCAATAATGTTGATCCTTCCCGGGGAAAGTACTGTTTTCTGCGGTGAGTTGCCAAAAGACTTCTCAAAAAAAGCGGTGGTATTTTGTATTAAAGTGTCACTCATTATTTTGTAATTATAAAAGGAATGTCCGGTCGTTTTTTCAGAAACTTTTAATTTAAATTTTCAAATCGATAAACCGTTCGCTGTCGGTATTCTTCCCCTTTTCTTAAAACCGAATTCGGGAAGTGTTTGTGATTTGGCGCATCCGGAAAATTTTGTGTTTCAAAACAAATTCCGCTTGACGAATGATAAGCTACGTTTTCTTTTCCTTTTAGTTGGTTGAAACAATTTCCTCCAATATAAACATGAACAATCGGCTGATCGGTGTAAACGCTCATTTGTAAATTGTTTTTTGAACTGATTAATTTTGCAATAACATCCGTTTCAGAATGCACCACAAAAGAAGTGTCAATCGGGAATGGGCATCTTTTTGGTGTTCTGAAGTCAAATTCATGATCCTCAAGTGCAATTAATTGTCCCGTTGGGATATTGTGATCGTTTGTTTCTACTATTTGAACCGATTCGATATACAATTCCTGATCTAAAACAGAAGAATCGGCACCGTTGAGGTTAAAATAACTGTGATTCGTCAGATTGATAATTGTATCGTCGGTCGTTGTTGCTTTGTATTCTAACTTTAATTCGTTTTCTTCTGTCAGGGTATAAGTCAGATAAACCTGAAGCTCTCCCGGGAAATTCTCGTCTGAATCTTCGCTTAAAAGACTAAACGTTATCGCAGAATCTTTACCCGAAGTTGTATTGGTGACCTCCCACACTTTTCTTCCAAAACCAAAATTGCCACCATGTAAAGTAGTACCATTATTGTTGTCCGGAAGCTCAAAAGTTTTATCGTTTAGCGTAAAAGAAGCCTTGTTGATTCTTCCTGCATATCGACCAACAGTGGTTCCAAAATAGGGCGGGGTTGGCAAAGCATAAGATTCTAAATAAGATTCCAGTGTATCAAATCCCAAAACGACGTCGGTCAATTTCCCGTTCGAAAGCGGAACTTGTAACGAGGTAACCGTCGCTCCATAATTGATAATCTGAACTTTCATTCCATTTTTGTTGGCCAACTCAAAAGAATAAATTTCTTCGTTATTTGGCATTAAACCAAATAATTTGGAACCGAATAGATTCTGAGGAGCGGCAATATGTTTTGTTTTCATATAATTTTCTATCAAAAATGGAATTCAAAAGTAAAAACATTTGAAAAACTTACATACCAGTACCTACCAGTTTTTTGTATATTGCGCAAAAAAATATTTTCTATGAACGTAATTTCTGTCCAAAACAATCTTGGTCTTCCAAAATACAAGCAAATAATTCTTTCAATTGAGAAGGCAATTGAAGAGGAGAAATTAGTAAAAGGAGACAGGTTGCCATCGGTAAATAAAGTTTGTCTGGCTTTTTCGTTGTCGCGGGATACCGTTTTACAAGGGTATGATGAACTCAAAAAAAGAGGGATTATTTATGCCATACCAGGCAAAGGATATTATGTGAAAAGTGTTGAAACAACCATAAAACATAAAGTATTTTTACTTTTTGATGAATTGAATATTTTTAAGGAAGATATTTATAATTCGTTTCTGAAAAATATCGGGAAGAATGTTCAGGTAGATATTTTCTTTCATCATTTTAATCTTCAGGTATTTCAAAAACTCATAAACGACAGCAACGGGAATTACACCAAATACATTATTATGCCAACCGACTTAACCGATTTGGTGGATGCTATAAAAACCCTACCAGTAAACGAGGTAATTATACTGGATCAGACCAATCCGGATTTAAAAGTTTATCCTGCCATTTATCAAAATCATAAAAAGGATATTTTTGAAGGGTTATTAAAAGGGAAAACACGATTAAGTAAATACAGGAAATTGATTTTGATTTTTCCGGGATCCAAAGAACCGTTGGGAATGAAATTAGGGTTTGAAGATTTTTGTATGCAGTATCATTTTGAATACGAAATTATAAGAGAATTTACAGACAGAGAAATCACAATTGGAGATCTTTATATCATTCCGAATGATCGTGATCTGGTAAAGGTAATTGAGGATGCAGGAAATCAGAATCTAAAATTAGGAAGTGATTTTGGTATTATTTCGTATAATGAAACCCCCTTAAAGAAAATCGTAGCCAACGGAATTACCACAATTTCAACCCATTTTGAGGCTATGGGAGAAATTTTAGCCGAAATGGTTTTAAAGGGAAGTAAAGATCAGATCGAAAACAGGTCTTCTCTAATTATGCGAAATTCGCTGTAAAGCTTTATTTTTTAAGGTAAAAAAAAACACCCCTGAAAAAAATATTTTGTCAGGGGTGTTGTATGTGATCGTCTACTTTTTTACAAGTTCAGCGCAAAATTATTCAATAATTTTTCTTCGTATTTCTCTTTGTTGAAAGTATAGAGATAAGAGCCTTTTCGGGAAGACTGCATGTCTTTTTCGTCTAATTTGTTTAGAATCTCTAAAGAATTAATCTTACTGATAAAGTTTCGTTTGTCTAATTCTTTACTCAAAATAGCTTCGTATAATTCCTGTAATTGACGCATGGTGAATTTTTCAGGCAGTAATTCAAATCCAATTGGTTTTATAGAGGTTTTGTATTGCAATCTGCCAATAGCATGCTGTAACATGTCGTCGTGGTCAAAAATTAATTTCGGAATATCATTGATGCTAAACCATTTGGCATGATAGTTCTGAATTAGTTCTGCGTTATGATTTTCGATATTGATTAAAGCATAATAAGAAACGGAAATAGTTCGATCAACAGGATCACGATCAATTTCGCTGTAAGCATACAATTGCTCCATATAAATATCGTTTAGACCTGTAGAAGTGTTTAAGATTCTGACAGCAGCACTATCCAGCGATTCATCTCGTCTTAAAAAACCGCCAATCAAAGACCATTTTCCTTTTTCCGGCTCAATATCCCTTTTTATTAAGAGTATTTTCAACCCCTCGTGGTCAAATCCAAAAATAATACAATCTACTGCTAATAAAACCTTATCGGCAGTGCTATAGTTGTTTAGCATAGTCTAATTTTTGCTGGTAAAGATATAAACTTCCTAATGGGTTTCATGCTTTATAATGTTGTTTTTACATTTAATAGCTATAGTTCTGAAAATAGGTCTTTACTATTTTGTTTTTTGGTCCGAAATCTGATTCCAGTTTCCCTAATAAGTTTCAAATTTAATATAAAGTTATCTATTTGCATAAAATTTCTTGCGAAGCACTTTTAAGTACTTTTATGTTTTATTTTTGAAATAGGCAAGTAAGATGATCTGATGAAGCAATAAAACAAAAGAAACCGCTATTTTTTTGATTTTAAACTAACTGCGGATCTTACAAAAGGCAGAACTAATTTTGATAAAAACCGAATGAGAATAAATTTTATAATGGAAAGTGTTTTGCCGGTATTACTTATACTGCCTCTGATGCTTCTTCTGCTCAAAGACAAATCTCAAGTTAAAACGATCATACTTTTTACGGTTATTTTTATTTTATATCAGTTAATTCTTAAGGCTCCAAAGGAGTTTGTTACGCTTCAGGTAATAAAAGGGCAATGGAATTGGACGGGAAAGCTGCTGGGAATACTTTTTGGACTTTTGATATATACGGTACTAAAAAACAAATTAAAACCATTTGATTTTTTACGATTTAAGCAGGATTCAAAGGCCTTTTCGAAGACAATATGGGCTGCGGTTTTGATGGTTTGCACTTCTTTTTTCTCGTATTTCGATAGTCCGAAAGAATGGGATTGGGAGACCTTATTCTATCAATTATCAATGCCGGGTCTGGATGAAGAGATAATGTTCAGAGCTATTTTGTTGGGTCTGTTATTAATTTCATTAAAAGACAAAATTAAAATTGGCAAATGGAGTTTGGGAAATCCGGGTGTTTTAATTATCGGAATTTTGTTCGGACTTGTACATGCACTTCATTTTAAAAGTACTATTGAATTCGAAATATATGTTTTCATCTGTACCTTTTTGTCCGGTTATATTTGGAGTTGGATAACAGTTGAAAGTAAAAGTATCTTACTACCCGTTATCTCCCACAATCTGACCAATTTTTTGCAGAATTTACTAAGAATGGTGAAATGAAAAAGTACCGAACTATTATATTAGCGCAAAGTAGCGCTATTCGTAGCAGAAATAAACAACTACATTTGAAATAAAAATATGGCATTCAAACATCTTTTTAAAGCAACGGCAAAATGGTCATCAAAACAAAATCCGGAATTAGCTTCCCGATTTTACAGCAAAAGCCATACAATTTCATTGGAAGGAAAACCGATTTTAGAGGTGTCGGCAGCAAAAGCTTTCAAGGGTGATCCGTCCTTATACAATCCCGAAGATTTACTGTTGAGTAGTTTGGTTTCCTGCCACATGATGTCTTACCTGTATGTCTGCTCTCAAAACGGAATTGAAGTTTTAGCATATTCCGACAATGCCGAAGCAACGCTAGAAGTAAATCCTGATGGCAGCGGTCGTTTTACAGAAGTTCGTTTAAATCCAAAAGTGACGATTGCCAATTCAGATAAAGTTGAATTAGCAGTAACATTGCACAAAAAAGCCAACCAATTGTGTTTCATTGCCAATTCCTGCAATTTTCCGGTTGTGCATCATGCAAGTTGTGAGGTAATTTAAAAAGAAAGGACACGGTTGAAGTAGCTTCAGATTGGCTTAACTATTTCTTTTTTCGCTCCAACGTACACAAAATAAAAAAATCTAAGTCCTCAAAACTTGGAATTTGGATTTTCAATTTTTTAAATTTTATTCCTGTAGTCTTTAATCAAAATGTAAATAGAAAAAACAAAGACAATACTATAAAGAATGGCCAGACCATTGTGTTCAAATTTTAGTTTTTCAAAGTTGAACTGCTTATACAAAGTACTTCCCAGAATGATTGCTACAATTAAAAAAATAAAGTTTAGTGATTTTTTATTCTTCATGTTTTATTGGTTTAGGAGGATTTCAATTAAAAGGGTTACTATAAAGGAAGGAAAGATAGAAACGATCATTCCTAACTTGAGTTGCTTGTAAATTTAGAAAAAAACAGTAAAATCAGGAAGTAATACAATAATAATTAATAAAGAATCAACTGATACAGAATATTTTAAGTTGACTTCAAGTACAAATCCTAAAACCAAAGCTGACAGGTTTCAAAAACCTGTCAGCTTTAATCCGCAAAGATTGGAATTTGGAATTTCAAAATTTGGAATTTCAAAAACTGTCAAAATCAGGAAGTAATACGATAATAATTAATAAAGGAATCAACTGATGCAGAATGTTTTAAGTTGATTTCAAATACAAATCCTAAAAACCTGTCAGCTTTAATTCACAAAAACATATAAAACGTTTCTCTAAGATTGGAATTTGGAATTTCAAAATTTGGAATTTACCCCATTTTATTCATTTTTTCTGAATTTTCAAAACTCCCTAAAACCAAAAAAACCTCTTCGAAAGAAGAGGTTTTTGTACCCGGAGCCGGAGTCGAACCGGCACGGTTTCCCACAGGTGTTTGAGACCAGCGCGTCTACCAATTCCGCCATCCGGGCTTAGCAGACGAAAAAACAATCAAAAAAGTGATTATTTTAACGCAATAGAATAAGTAATTATGATGTCATAACTGTGCCTATTCCTTTAACACGGTGCAAATGTAAAAAATAATTTTAAATGAACTACTAAAAATACTTAAATTTTTCCTTTCAGTGTCCAATAAATTTTCTAAATTTGCACCTCGTTAAAACGACGCACACACAACTAACTACACCCGAGGCATTTATGCAGGTCTTGCTTTACTGAAAATGATAAAGCCGAATCGTGCAGAGTGCAGCGGAGCAAAAACAAAAAATTATAATGTCGCACCTAGAACCAGAAGCTAAAATTTTTGCTTGTTCACAAAGTGTTTATCTTGCAGAAAAAATTGCAGAACAATACGGAATTCCGTTAGGGAAAGTAACGATGTCAACATACAGTGATGGAGAATTTCAACCATCGTATGAAGAATCAATTAGAGGATTACGTGTTTTTATCGTTTGTTCGACATTTCCAACAGCCGATAATTTGATGGAATTGTTACTAATGATTGATGCAGCAAAGCGTGCATCAGCAAGACACATTACAGCTGTTATGCCTTATTTTGGTTGGGCAAGACAGGATAGAAAAGACAAACCAAGAGTTCCGATTGGAGCAAAATTAGTAGCTAATTTATTAGATGCTGCCGGAGCGACAAGAGTAATGACAATGGATTTACACGCAGATCAAATCCAGGGGTTTTTCGAAAAACCGGTAGACCATTTATTTGCCTCTACCATCTTTTTACCATACGTAGAAAGTTTAAAGTTAGAAAATCTAACTATTGCATCTCCGGATATGGGAGGTTCAAAAAGAGCATATGCTTACTCTAAGTTTTTAGAATCAGATGTAGTGATCTGTTACAAACAAAGAAAAGCAGCTAACGTTATCGACACTATGGAGCTGATTGGTGAAGTAAAAGGACGTAACGTAATACTAGTAGACGACATGATCGATACGGGTGGAACACTAGCGAAAGCAGCAGACTTAATGATCGAAAAAGGAGCATTAAGCGTTAGAGCAATTTGTACACACGCTATATTATCAGGTGACGCTTACGATAAAATTGAAAATTCGAAATTAAGCGAATTAATAGTTACCGATTCTATTCCGTTAAAGAGAGAATCAAAGAAAATAAGAGTAGTGAGTTGTGCACCTCTTTTTGCTGAAGTTATGCACATGGTGCACCACAACAATTCCATTAGTGGGAAATTTATCATGTAAGTATTGGCAGTAGGCTATAAGCAAACTCAAAATAATATCATGACAAAAAGCCTAAAGCGTATTGCTTAAAGCTTATAACAATAAATATTTATTAATAACTATATTTTTTTTACAATGAAATCGATTACAATTAAAGGATCAGAAAGAGAAAGCGTGGGCAAAGTGTCAACTAAAGCCTTACGTAATGCTGGAGCGGTTCCTTGCGTGTTATACGGAGGAAATCAAGCAGTACACTTCTCAGCAGACGCTGCAGCGTTCAAAAACTTGGTTTACACTCCAAATGCACACACAGTTGTGATTGAGCTTGGAAAAGGAAAATCATTCAATGCAATTTTGCAAGATATCCAAGTTCACCCAGTATCAGACAAAATTTTACACATTGACTTCTTTCAATTATTTGATGACAAAGAAATCACTATGGAAGTTCCTGTGAAAATCGTTGGTACATCTAAAGGTGTTCTTGCAGGTGGTGTTTTACGTTTAAACACTCGTAAATTAAAAGTTAAAGCTTTACCTAAAGATCTTCCTGATTTTGTTGAAGCTGACATTACTCCACTTGAAATGGGTAACAAATTATACGTTACTAAAGTTGGTTCACCAGAATACAAAGTTATGCACCCAGACAACACTGTTGTTGCTCAGGTAAGAATTTCTCGTGCTGCTATGAAAGCTGCTCAAGAAGCTGCAAAAGCTGCAAAAGCGCCTGCAAAAGGAAAGAAAAAATAATTTTTTTTCAATTCAAATACAAAAGCATCAGTTGCAAAACTGGTGCTTTTTTTTTGTTCTAAAGTTTCTGAGTTATTAAGCTTTTTAGTGAGTAAGTTATTGAAATGATTTGATTTTAAATCCTTACGTTCATTACGGTTAAAGGCTTTTCTTGCAGATTAATTATCTTTCTAGCAACACTCTCTCTCATACTATTGTCCCCCTGAGCGAAGTCGAAGGGCTTGTTAGGTAAAAAGGGCTTCGACTCCGTTCAGCCTGACAGTGGGGAATTTTCAAGAGGCTCTGCAAAAAAAACTAACATCGTTTGCAATTAAACCCAAAGTAGAGAAATTATCTAATTGTCACATTATCTAATTACCACATTCTCCAATTGCCACATTCCCAAATTAACCCTATTTTTGTATCATGATAAAATGGATACAAAACCTGTTTTCATCAGCAAAAACAGAAGAGAATATAGATTATATGAAGAAATATTTAATCGTGGGATTAGGCAACATAGGGGCTGAATACGTAAACACAAGACATAATATCGGATTTAAAGTGTTAGATTTTTTAGCTAAAAAAGAAGGACTTTCTTTTGAAACAGTAAAACTTGGCGCTCTTGCCGAATACAAATTTAAAGGAAGAACTTTTTTTCTTCTAAAGCCTAACACTTACATGAATCTAAGCGGGAAGGCTGTGAAACATTGGATGGATAAAGAAAATATTCCATTAGAGAATATTTTGGTTATTACAGATGATTTAAACCTTTCTTTCGGAACGATCCGGATCAAGCCAAAAGGCAGTGACGGTGGACATAACGGACTAAAAAACATCAATCTGGTACTGAATACTCAAAATTATACCCGTTTTAGATTTGGTATCAGTGACCAATTTAAAAAAGGACTACAAGTAGATTATGTTTTAGGAGATTGGGACGAAGAGGAAAAAGCAAAATTACAGGAGCGTCTGGAAATGTCTTCAGAAATTATTAAATCATTTGGAACTGCCGGTTTAGAGAATACAATGACTTCTTTTAACGGAAAGTAAAGATTTACAGGTGTTTATGTTCTTAAATGCCGAATTATCAATTAATTAAATTGAATTATAACGAAATAGTATTTTCTATTCCAAAGTTAAATGTTTAATTTTGGGATAAATTATTATAAACCATAAAATCGCAATACCATGGCTTTTGAATTACCACAATTACCTTATGCATATGATGCATTAGAACCACATATTGATGCTCGTACAATGGAAATTCACCATTCAAAACATCATAATGCTTACACGACAAATCTTAATGCAGCAATCGCGGGAACAGATTTAGAAGGGAAAACAATCGAAAATATCTTAATCAATTTAGATAAATCAAACGCTGCTGTTCGTAATAATGGTGGTGGTTTCTATAATCACAATTTATTCTGGACTGTAATGACTCCAAACGGTGGTGGATTGCCAACAGGTGATTTATTAGCTGCAATCGAATCTTCTTTTGGAACTTTTGAAGAATTCAAAGCAAAATTCGCTAAAGCAGGTGCAACACAATTTGGTTCAGGATGGGCTTGGTTATGTGTACACAAAGGTGGGAAATTAGATGTTTGCGGAACTCCAAACCAAGACAACCCGTTAATGCCGGAAGTTGGTTGCGGTGGAACACCAATCTTAGGAATGGATGTTTGGGAGCACGCTTATTACTTACACTACCAAAACAGAAGACCGGATTATATTGAAGCTTTCTTCAGTGTAATTAACTGGACAGAAGTAGCAAGAAGATTTGCATTAGACAAATAGTCTTTTTCGCAGGATATAAAACCCGATTAATTCGTAAAGAGTTAATCGGGTTTTTTTATGCCCTTTTTTTTTGGATCGTATACCGAAGTAGTGAGGTAAACTTCCTGTAGAGATCTGTTTCTTTTTTTGTGTCACTTGCTCTTTTGTGTCATTTCGAGCGAAGTCGAGAAATCGCACAAGCTGAGCACGCACTGTATGGAATATTGAATGCGATTTCTCGTGCCTCGAAAGGACAAGATTACGGGAAATTTGGTTTGAAAAACGTATAATTCAATTGTTTTTGAATTTGATGTTTTTTGTGTGTCTTAGAGTTGTCCTACTGTAGAAAACAAGAGCATAAGTAAGTCAAAGACGTATGAAACAGATTGATTAAGTAAGAGCCTTCTTTTGTTGATAATAAAGCAAGATAGAAGATGAAGTTAGGGGAGGATCATTCCAGTTTGACTCCCAATAATTTTTGGAATTTGGGATTTAAAAAATTTGGAATTTAAAATTAAGTGCCTTTGTTCCAATAAAAAAGGTGGAATTGCTTCCACCTTTTTTGCCCCAAATCTACCATATACTTAACCTACTAATGTTATGGTATAGTAAAAGTAGGATAGTGATGCGGTACCGCCAAATATTTTAGACGAAGTGCAAATATATTCGATGAAATACGTAATTTCTTACCTCAGTTAATTCCTTGACTTTATTCCAATAAAAAAGGTGGAATTACTTCCACCCTTTTTGCCCCAAATCTACCATAAACTTAACCTACTAATGTTATGGTAGTTCAAAAGTATCGTAGCAGATCGATTTTGCCAAACATTTAGGATTAAAGGCAAAAAAAACCGATGAAATGCACAAATTAACCTTTTGTTAATATTTTTCTAATAAGCTCTTGCGTCTTTTCCTTCATAAAAATTCATGAAAGCTCGGTTTACAACACGATTTCCACCCGGTGTAGGGTAGTCTCCGGTGAAGTACCAATCTCCAAGATTTTTTGGACAGGCAATATGTAAGTCTTCTACTTTTTGGAATATAATTTTTACTTCAGCATTGATTTCCGGAGAGCTCAACATCTCTGCGATTTTGTCTGAAACCTCTTCCGGAGTAAACGGATCGTAAATAGCGGTTACGTAGTTTACAACATCAGTGTCTGCGAAGTTTTCCTGTGCTTTACATTTAGTGTAAACCTCGTCTACTATATGGTATAAGTTTCTTTCTTTTAATAAAGCTAATGCTGCTCTAAAGGCAACAAGACCTTCCAGTTTTGCCATATCAATTCCGTAACAATCCGGGTAACGAATTTGTGGTGCTGATGAAACGATTACGATACGTTTAGGATTTAAACGATCCATCATTTTGATGATGCTCATTTTAAGCGTAGTTCCACGAACGATACTGTCGTCAATAATAACTAAGTTGTCTGTTGGTTTAATTACTCCGTAAGTAACGTCATAAACGTGTGCAACCAAGTCATCACGACTGCTGTCTTCCGTGATGAAGGTTCTAAGTTTAGCGTCTTTAATTGCTACTTTCTCCGTACGAATTTTTACAGCTAATAATTCCTGTAAAGTTTCAGTCGTAAGTGTATTGCGATTTTCTAAGATGTAATTGTTTTTACGCTGATTCAGGAAATCCTGAGCCGCTTCAACTAAACCGTAAAAAGAAGTTTCAGCTGTATTCGGAATATAAGAGAAAACAGTATTGTCTGTATCGCTGTCAATTGATTTAAGAACGGCAGGTAAAATTAGTTTTCCTAAATTTTTACGCTCCTGGTAAATTTCAGCATCACTTCCTCTTGAAAAATAGATTCTTTCAAATGAACAAGCTTTTTTTACCGTTGGTTCCAAAATTTGCTCCATCGAAACTTTTCCGCTTTTTTTGATAATCAAAGCGCTTCCCGGTTCAATTTCCTGAACACTTTCAAACGGTACATTAAATACAGTCTGAATAACCGGACGCTCAGAAGCCACAACTACCACTTCATCATCCTGATAGAAATAAGCAGGACGAATTCCGGCCGGGTCTCTAAAAACAAAAGCGTCACCATGACCCAATAATCCAGCCATTGCGTAACCACCATCTAAGTTTTTAGCAGAGCGGGTTAATATTTTTGCGATATCCAAACGTTCTGCGATAACAGGAGAAGCTTCTCTTTTAGAATAACCCTCTTGTTTGCAGTCTTGGTACAATTGCATTACTTCTTTGTCCAGAAAGTGACCAATTTTTTCCATTACCGTAACGGTATCGGCCATTTCTTTTGGATGTTGTCCAAGTTCAACTAAGTTTTCGAAAAGTTCTTTAACATTAGTCATATTAAAGTTACCTGCCAAAATCAGGTTACGGTGCATCCAGTTACTTTGACGTAAAAATGGATGAACGCTTTCGATACTGTTTTTACCGAAAGTTCCGTAACGAACGTGTCCTAAGAATAATTCTCCTATATAAGGTATTTCGGCTTTTAGTTTTTCGATGTTGTCAGCAAGTTCAGGACGCGCAGTCATCTCTTCGTTGATGCGTTCGTTGATTTGCTTAAAAACGTCTTGTATAGGTGATGCGTGATTCGAACGAACTCTGCTGATGTAACGTTGTCCAGGTTCAACATCAAGTTTGATACTGGCAAAACCTGCACCATCCTGACCACGGTTGTGCTGTTTTTCCATCATCAGATACATTTTTTGTATCCCGTAGAAAGCAGTGCCGTATTTTTCTTTGTAATATTCAAGCGGTTTAAGTAGTCTAACTAGGGCTATACCACATTCGTGTTTTAAAGCGTCGCTCATTTTTTTTGTATTTTGTGTTGTTGTAAGTTGTGTATGTTAACCAAATAAAAAAGCCCCGTTTTATCGAGGCTCTTAGGCATTATATTTCTATGTCAAACTGAGTTAACGATTTAAATTGTTGTAATCGAATCGCTACTTCAGCTTTGCTTAATGTTTCCATCCTTTCGGTTCCAAATTTCTCTACACAGAATGAAGCTAAATTTGAACCGTAAATAATTGCATTTTTCATATTGTTAAACGAAATGTTTTCGCTTTGTGCAATGAATCCTGAAAAACCACCTGCAAAAGTATCTCCTGCTCCTGTCGGATCAAAAACATCTTCTAATGGTAATGCCGGTGCAAAGAATACTTCTCTGTTGTGGAATAAAAGTGCGCCGTGTTCTCCTTTTTTGATCACCACATATTTTGGTCCCAATTCCTGGATTTTAGCTGCCGCTTTTACTAATGAATATTCTCCTGAAAGTTGTCTGGCCTCTTCATCATTGATTGTAATCACGTCTACACGTTTGATTACTTCAAGTAATTCCGGTAAAGCACAATCCATCCAGAAATTCATAGTGTCTAAAACTACTAATTTTGGTTTTTTCTCTAACTGATCTAAAACACTGCTTTGTACTAAAGGATGTAAGTTTCCTAACATCACGATATCTGCATCTTTAAAGTTCTGAGGAACCTTTGGTTGAAAGTCAGCTAAAACGTTTAGTTCCGTAACAAGCGTGTCTCTTGAGTTTAAATCGTTGTGGTATAAACCGCTCCAGAAAAAGGTTTTTCCTCCTTTTACAATTTCGATACCTGAAATATCAATATTTTTTGAAGTTAATAAATCTAAGTGTTCTTGAGGGAAATCGTCTCCAACTACAGAAACAATAGCCGATTGCAGGTTGAAAAAAGACGCTGATAAACCAATGTAAGTTGCAGCACCACCTAATATTTTATCTGTTTTTCCGAAAGGAGTTTCAATCGCGTCGAAAGCAACCGTTCCAACAATCAATAGTTTATTCATTTTATGAATTTCGAATTAGGGTGCAAAGATACTTCATAAGTTGCAATATTGCAACGGTTTACACTCTCAAAATTTTCATAAAAAAACAAGGCTGTATTTAGGATTAAAAGCCTTGTAAATGAGTAAATTATGTTTGAAACTTTAGATGGATCAGGATACGTTTTTTTTCTTTGAAAAACAATTCATTTATGGAACTAAAGTTTAAAATATTTTTTGATTGATGATTGAAAAAACGAATTCTACAACTGATACTTTTTATTAAAATAATTTTTTAAAACACCAATTTGAATCAAAAGCATAAACGGAACGACCAAAAAGGCGTAAATTATATTCGTTGAAATATGAATTCCCGAAAACAAATCAGATACTTTTTCAACATACAATTCGTTTATTTTCAAATCAGTAGTATTGCCGGATGCAATGGCGTAAACAGTCAAAGCAACTAATGCTCCTATAATAAGAATCCAGGTTTGCTTCGAAATTAAAGGTTTGTAGGTTTTAATTTTGCTTTTTTCTGCAATCAAAACCTGAGACATTATTTTTGAAGTAAAGTCAATTGATGGTGATTCTAAACTGCTTTCAGCCATCATTTTTTCAATAAGATTTTCTATGTTTTTATCGCTCTCTTTCATAATATTCTACTATTTCTGGTTCTAATTGCTTTTTTAAAATAACGGCTAATTTTTGTCTGCTTCGGAATAATTTCACTTTCGCGTTGTTGGCCGAAATATTCATAATTTTTCCGATTTCCTCCAAACTCTGATCATCAAAATAAAATAAGGTCAGCAGGAAATTTTCATCACTTGGTAACAAATTTAAACATTTTTGAATGGCCTGCTTTCGTTCTTTCTCTTCTAAAGCGTTCAAAGCATTGTCCATTGTTTTGATTAAATGTGCCGAAAATTCATCGATCGAAATATTGTTTTCTTCTTTCTTATTCTTCTTCAAACGATCCAAACAAGTATTATAAGCAATCTTATAAATCCAGGTCGAAAATTTCGAATCTCCTTTAAACTTGCTTAGAGAAGTGTAAATTTTTATAAAAGTGTCCTGTGCTACTTCTTCTGCTTCCTCTCTGTTTTTAACCATTTTGAGTGCCAATGAAAAAATCATATCCTTATAACGATTCACCAGAACGGCAAAAGAATTGCTGTCGCCTCCTAAAATTAAATTGATATAATGCTGATCTTCTAATGTACTCATATTATATAGGACGACAGGTTGTCTCTTTAGGTTACAAGTTTCTTTGAAAAAATTCCAAAATTTTTAAATTCCAAATTCCAAGGGAGGGCATCTTTTTGAAATTAATATTGTTGAGCTAAAAACTACATTATATTTAATTAGGTACGTCCCATTAAAAATAAACTTATATTCTCTTACTTTACTTATATGGTTTAAAATATTTTGAGGTTCCACCTAGTTCGGCATTTTGTATGTTTCCTGGAATTAATACTGTTGAGCAAAAAAGCTAGATTATATTTAATTAGGTACGCCCATTAAAAATAAACTTATATTCCCTTACTTTACTTATATGGTTTAAAATATTTTGAGGTTCCACCTAGTTCGGCATTTTTTATGTTTTCTGGAATTAATACTGTTGAGCAAAAAACTAGATTATATTTAATTAGGTACGTCCATTAAAAATAAACTTATATTCTCTTACTTTACTTGTCTGGTTTAAAATATTTTGAGGTTCCACCTAGTTCGACATTTTTTTATGTTTCCTGGAATTAATACTGTTAAGCAAAAAAGCTAGATTATATTTAATTAGGTACGCCCATTAAAAATAAACTTATATTCTCTTACTTTACTTATATGGTTTAAAATATTTTGAGGTTCCACCTAGTTCGGCATTTTTTTATGTTTCCTGGAATTAATACTGTTGAGCAAAAAACTAGATTATATTTAATTAGGGACGCCCATTAAAAATAAACGTATATTCTGTTACTTTACTTATATGGTTTAAAATATTTTAAGGTTCCACCCAGTTTGGAATTTGGAATTTAAAAAAATTTTGGAATTTTTTCAAAGAAACTTGTAACCTAAACAAAACTCCTCTCGTCCTATGGAGTATCAATCAATTAAAAACACAATATTATGTTAGCAGGAATCTTAGTACCACTTAGTTTTTTTTTAATGATCTTCGGGATCGTTTATCTTATTTATTCAACAAGAAATAGAGAGCGTTTAGCTCTTATTGAAAAAGGGGCTGATGCCAGCATTTTTCTACAAGGAAAAGAAAAAGGTGTTCCGACTTGGAAAATCTTAGTTGTTAATCTGGCCTTTTTATTAATAGGTTCTGGTGTTGGAATTTTTCTGGCGTTGCTAATAACAACTTATACCTCTTTAGAAGATGGAGCAGTTTATCCATCAATAATTTTTATAATGGCGGGAGTTGGTTTATTGACAGGATTTCGTACCGCTAAAGATTTAGACAAAGAGTAATCTGGAATTAACTTAGTAATTTTATAATGCATCAGAATATAATTTTCTGATGCATTTTTTTTATTCTTTAGAAGCGACGGTTTCGTAATAAATGTCAACAGATAATTTAGTTTGCGTTGCTGCCATAACCGCCAATTGATCACAGCGCTCATTTTGAGGATGATTATTATGACCTTTGATCCATTTGAAATCGACTTGGTGTTTTCGGTAAACGATTAAAAAACGTTTCCATAGGTCAGGATTTTTTTTGCCGGCATAACCTTTTTTCTCCCAGCCGAAAACCCATTTTTTCAGAACAGAATCTACAACATATTTGGAATCTGAAATGACTAAAGCCGTCATGTTTGGGTTTTTAAGTTTTTCGAGACCCACAATTACGGCCAAAAGCTCCATTCTGTTATTGGTTGTAAGTCGAAAACCTTCGTAGAATTCTTTTTTATGTGGTGTTCCAACCAGTTCCATCACTACGCCGTACCCTCCGTTTCCGGGGTTTCCCTTTGCTGCTCCGTCTGTGTATATGTGTACTTGGTGTTGGGTCATTGTGGGGTTTTAGATTTTAGAATTCAGATTTTAGATTAAATTGACCTTGCCTTCCTAAAAGGATTCAAAGGATTTGAATTTTAGAATTCAGATTTTAGATTTAATTCACCTTCAATCTTCCTAAAAGGAGTAAAAAGGTTGGAATTTGGAATTTGATTTTTAGAATTTAATTTAATTCACCTCGCCTTCCTAAAAGGATTCAAAAGGTTGGAATTTGGAATTTAATTTTTGGAATTTTTTATCAGCCTTTAATCTTCCAGTAATCTGGAAATAATTTCCGGAAAATACTTTTGTTCCAGTCCATGGATCTTTTCGGCTACTGTTTCCGGTGTATCTTCGTCTGTCAGGGCTACACTTTTCTGGAAAATTATAGCACCTTCGTCATAATGTTCGTTTACAAAATGAATGGAGATTCCGGTTTCTTTTTCTTTGTTTTCTACTACCGCCCTGTGTATGTGCATGCCGTACATTCCTTTTCCTCCGTAATTAGGTAAAAGGGCAGGATGGATGTTGATTATTTTATTAGGATATTTCTCGATTATGCTTTCCGGGAATTTTAGCAAAAAACCGGCGAGTACAATCAAATCCGGATCGATTTCTTCTATTTTTTGCACTATTTTTCTTTCCAGAAGTTCGGTTTTCGAAAAGATTTCGATAGGAATTTGATGATTTTTGGCTCTTTCAATAACTTTTGCCGAAGCATTATTGGTAAAGACAGAAACGACTTTTGCAATTTTGGTTTTTGCGAAGTGCTTTATAATGTTTTCTGCATTACTTCCTGATCCTGAGGCAAAAACAATAATTTTTTTCATAATCCGTTTTATTTTGAGAATGCAAAAAACGGAATAATAATCCAAAATAAATAGTATTAAAAGGGCTTTCTTGAAATTAATTTTATAAATTAGTGTCACATTTATAAACTAAATAGTTGTTTTAAAATAAAGTTTTTTATTTTTGCCAACAAATTAAATTCTAAAATTAAAGATTATGTCAGACATTGCATCAAGAGTAAAAGCGATTATCGTAGACAAATTAGGTGTTGACGAAAACGAAGTTGTAACAGAAGCAAGCTTCACTAATGATTTAGGAGCTGACTCATTAGACACTGTTGAGCTTATTATGGAATTCGAAAAAGAATTTGATATCCAAATTCCAGACGATCAAGCAGAAAACATTGCTACTGTTGGTCAAGCTATTTCTTATATCGAAGAAGCTAAAAAATAATAAATACACACCCGAATTTTTTAAAATTCCAAAATTGAATGTCCAGATTCCAAAATTGGAATTTGTTTTTTAAAGAATTGGAATTTTAAAAATTCGGGTGTTATTATTTTTTTTAAAATTTAAATTTCGGTTGATTTTCAATCAAAAAGATATATTTATATTGTAATGCCCATAGCTCTTAAGTAACACTACAGTTAAGAAAGCGTGGGTTTTATTTGTTTAAAGTACAAAATACATATTTATGGCATTAAGGCGAGTTGTTGTAACAGGATTAGGTGCTCTTACTCCTATCGGGAATAATATCCAGGAATATTGGGACGCACTTGTGAATGGAGTTAGCGGAGCCGCTCCTATCACATATTATGATACAGAGAAGCATAAGACGAAATTTGCCTGTGAAGTAAAAAACTTCAATATTGAAGATTTTATGGATCGCAAAGAATCTCGAAGATTAGACAAATTTGCACAATATGCAGTTGCTGCCAGTGATGAAGCTATTAAAGATGCTGGACTTACAAATGATAATATCGACAAACAAAGAGTTGGTGTTATTTGGGGAGCAGGAATTGGAGGTTTAGAAACTTTTCAGGAAGAGGTAATTTATTATGCAAAAGGGGACGGAACTCCAAAGTTTAATCCGTTTTTTATACCTAAAATGATTGCCGATATAGCTCCTGCGCATATTTCGATGCGTAATGGTTATATGGGACCAAATTATACTACTGTTTCTGCATGTGCATCTTCTGCAAATGCATTAATTGATGCTTTCAACTACATTCGTTTAGGAATGTGTGATGTTATTGTTTCAGGTGGTTCAGAAGCAGCAATTACGATTGCCGGTATGGGAGGTTTTAATTCTATGCACGCTTTATCAACAAGAAACGAAAGTCCACAAACCGCTTCAAGACCTTTTGACGGAACCAGAGACGGTTTTGTTTTAGGAGAAGGAGCAGGAGCTTTGGTTCTTGAAGATTACGAACATGCTAAAGCTCGTGGCGCAAAAATTTATTGCGAAATTGGCGGAGGCGGAATGTCATCTGATGCGTACCACTTAACAGCACCACATCCGGAAGGAATCGGGGTTATTGCAGTAATGAAAAATACATTAAGAGATGCCGGAATGAATCCTGAAGATGTTGATCACATCAACACACACGGAACTTCTACTCCTCTTGGTGATGTAGCAGAATTAAAAGCGATTAGTGCTGTTTTTGGCGAACATGCAAAAAACATCAATATCAACTCTACTAAATCGATGACAGGTCACTTACTTGGTGCTGCCGGAGCTATTGAAGCAATTGCTTCTATTTTAGCAATGAAACACGGTATTGTGCCACCAACAATCAATCATACGGTTGTTGACGAAAAGATTGATCCATCATTAAACCTTACCTTAAACAAACCTCAAAAAAGAGAAGTAAATGTTGCTATGAGTAACACTTTTGGTTTTGGAGGACATAATGCTTGTGTATTGTTTAAAAAATTAGTTGACTAGTTTTAGTTTTGTCTATGAATATTATCAAAAAAATATTTTCGAAATCCCGTTCTCAAGAAGACGGGATTTTTTTTGACAGTATTCAGAAAATACTGGGTTTTCAGCCCGGTTCAATTGATTTTTATAAGAAAGCGTTTACGCACCGATCTTCTAATAAGCAAGACGAAAAGGGAAATCCGATTAATTACGAACGTCTGGAATTTCTGGGAGATGCCATGTTAAGTGCTGTAATTGCAGCGCATCTGTTTAACAAAGCACCCAATGGAGATGAAGGTTATTTGACAAAAATGCGTTCGAAAATCGTGAGCCGTGAGCATTTGAATGAATTGGGGAAAGATTTGAATTTAGTTCGCTTTGTAGAGAGCAAAGTACCCATTCATCATTTTGGAGAAAATATTCATGGTAATATTTTTGAATCTCTTATCGGCGCAATTTATCTCGATAAAGGATATCCTTTTTGTGAAAAGTTTATTCAAAAAAGAGTCATTACACCTTATGTAGACATTGCCCGACTTGAAGGGAAAGTAATTAGTTATAAAAGTCTGGTTATCGAATGGTGTCAGAAAGAAAAAAAGATCTTTCACTATGATATTTTCGAGGACAACGGAATTGATGGTCAACGTTTGTTTGGCGTAAAATTAAGTATAGACGATAAAGTAATTGCGAGAGCAAGAGCAACTTCAAAAAAGAAAGCAGAAGAAAAAGCATCACAAAGAGCTTATTTTGCATTTCAAGAAAAAATAGATAAGAAATAACTACAAAATTAGCTCAGCTTTGTTAAAGCTACAACGTTTTCGTTTATAAATTAACAAAAACAAGCTAATCTTAACTATTGATGCTCCGTTAGAAATAGTATATTTACAACTTGATTTTTCATGATATGGCAATTCATAGATTGGATTTAGACGAATTTGACGAAATTGATTATTATTTAATGGCAATTCATACTTCATTAGAAGATTATAGATTGGCCTATTTTATCAATAAAAAACTTCCTATTAACTTAAGTAAGAGTAAGAACGAGATCCATGCTCAAACTAAAGAAGGTGAGGCAAATTTCTCCAGATTTTACTATTATGATTCCGAGAAAGCCGTTTCATGGAATTTGATTCAGAATAAACATGAAATCATTTCAGTGAGTACAAATGATTTCCAGAATTTGTTTTCCGATGAAACGAGTGAGGTTTCTACAACAATTCATTTACTTCCTGAATTCAAAAAAGTAGATTTTTTCCTGAAAATTGAGAATAGCGACGAGGCTATTGATTTTTCAGAAATCCAACAACAGCTAAATGCAATAGAGAGTATCGCAGCTATATATGTTGTGGATACAAACAAAATAAAGTCAAAAAACAATTTAATTTTTTAAAAAAAATGCTTACAAACAAAAAAACTAAAATTGTAGCTACACTTGGGCCTGCATGTAGTACGAGAGAGATTATCAAGGATATGATCGAGGCAGGTGTAAATGTATTTAGAATCAATTTTTCGCATGCAGATTACGAAGGAGTAAAAGAAAAAATCGAGATTATCAGAGGATTAAACGAAGAGTTTGGTTACACTACAGCAATCCTTGGGGATTTGCAAGGACCAAAACTTAGAGTTGGAGTAATGGAAGAAGGAACAGTAGTACACGATGGTGATTTAATCACGTTTACAACAGCTGAAGATATTATCGGAACTGCTTCAAAAGTATTCATGAAGTACCAAAATTTTCCAAATGATGTGAATCCGGGAGAACGTATTTTATTGGATGATGGTAAGTTGATTTTTGAAATTATTTCAACAGATAAAAAATCAGAAGTTGTTGCTAAAGTAATTCAGGGTGGAGAGTTAAAATCTAAAAAAGGGGTTAACCTTCCAAACACTAAAATTTCTTTACCGGCATTAACTGAAAAAGATATTGCTGATGCGATTTTCGCCATCGGACAAAAAGTAGACTGGATCGCACTTTCGTTTGTAAAAACACCTCGCGATTTACAAGACTTACAAGAATTGATCGCTCAACATTCAGAATATAAAATTCCGATTGTGGCTAAAATCGAAATGCCGGAAGCGCTTGAGAACATCGATAAAATTGTAGCGTATTGTGATGCCTTGATGGTTGCGCGTGGAGATTTAGGAGTTGAACTTCCTGCACACGAAGTACCATTAGTACAAAAAGATTTGATCAGAAGAGCTAAAACAGCAAGGATTCCGGTTATTGTTGCTACTCAGATGATGGAGACGATGATTACGAGTTTAACGCCAACCAGAGCAGAAGTAAATGACGTTGCCAACTCGGTAATGGATGGTGCTGATGCTGTAATGTTATCTGGAGAAACTGCGACTGGAAATTATCCGGTACAGGTGATTCAGAAAATGACTCAAATTTGTGAAGCGGTTGAAGATTCTCCACTAATCAATGTTCCACAGAATACACCTCAAATTAAAACGAAACGTTTTATTACCAAAACAGTTTGTCACCAGGCTGCTTTATTAGCTAATGAAATTGATGCAAAAGCAATTTGTACCTTAACTAATAGTGGTTATACAGCTTTCCAAATTTCGGCTTGGAGACCATCATCAGCGCATATTTTGGTATTTACTTCAAACAGAAGAATCCTGACCCAATTGAATTTATTATGGGGAGTAAAATCGTATTTCTATGATAAAGACGAAAGTACAGATGATACTGTAACAGACGTTAACAAAATAGCAGTAGAAAAAGGATATGCGGTAAAAGGAGATTACTTGATCAACCTTGCGGCAATGCCAATTAAAGATAAAGGAATGGTAAACACCATGAGAGTTTCTGAAATAGAATAATTGCTATTTACAAGAACGAATTAGTATAAAAAACCATCAGAATTATTCTGGTGGTTTTTGTTTTGTAGAAAAAAGCTTATGAAATCTTCATAAGCTTTTTTTATTGCGACTCTGTTTTTTATGTTTCATTTTATAAAATGAAACAAGGTCATTACTCATAAATGACTTTGGTCTGTTCTTTATTGTCTAATTTTGAGCCACTTGCAAAAAAAATGTTAAAAAAATCCTACTTATAAACTCCTTTCAAAAATGATCTGAAAATTTTACTTCAACCCGAACAGGTTTTACTGTATTTGATTTTGTTAAAACATTTTTTGCCGACACCCCTAGAACAAGAATTAGTAACAAAATTTATCATCATGAAACAAATCAATTTTAAATGCAGATTTCGAAATGCGATACAATTAGTTGCATTGGTCTGCTTTACCGGATTACATGCTCAGAATAACAAAAAGCCCAACATTCTGATCATTTGGGGAGACGATATTGGTACCACTAATATCAGTGCCTATAGCGATGGTTTAATGGGATTTACAACACCAAACATCGACCGTATTGCAAATGAAGGAGAACGTTTTTTGCATTATTACGGAGAACAGAGTTGTACAGCAGGACGCGCCGCCTTCTTGACAGGTCAACATGGTCTTAGAACAGGTCTTACCAAGGTAGGATTTCCGGGAGCGCCAATGGGTATGAGTCAGTTAGATCCTTCTATAGGAGGGATTATGAAACAATTGGGATATGTAACAGGACAGTTTGGTAAAAATCACGTCGGAGATCGTAATGAAAGTTTACCAACGGTAAACGGGTTTGATGAGTTCTTCGGAAATCTGTATCACCTTAATGCAGAAGAAGAACCGGAATTACCGGATTATCCTAAAGATCCTGAATATCTGAAAAAATATGGCCCAAGAGGGGTTTTAAAATGTACCGCTACCAATTCAGATGATGCTACTACAGATGATCGTTTTGGAAGAGTTGGAAAACAAAAAATAGAAGATACCGGAGCACTTACCAAAAAAAGAATGGAGACCGTAGACGATGAAACGTCTGCAGCTGCTATTGATTTTATTAAAAGACAACATGCAGCAGGGAAACCCTTTTTCTGCTGGTGGAATGGTACCCGTATGCACCTTCGTACACACGTGAGAGCAGAACATCGAGGAAAATATACACATGGTGACAGTGAATATATTGACGGTATGATTGAACATGATATTACAGTAGGTGATTTATTAAAAGCATTAGATGATTTAGGAATTGCCGACAATACCATAGTAGTATATTCTACCGATAATGGCCCTCATATGAATACCTGGCCTGATGCTGCCATGACACCATTCCGTTCTGAAAAAAACACCAACTGGGAAGGAGCATACAGAGTTCCTTGTATCGTACGTTGGCCGGGTGTAATTAAACCGGGAACTGTTACTACCGAAATAATGAGTCACAATGATTGGATGCCGACTTTGGCATCAATAGCCGGTGAACCGGATTTGGCTAAAAAACTTTTAACCGGGTATACTGCCAATGGTAAAAACTATAAGGTACACTTAGACGGTTATGATCAAAGTAACTTTTTAAAAGGCAAATCACCAAAAAGCGCCAGAGATAAATTCTTTTATACTGACGATGACGGGCTTTTGGTAGGTCTTAGAGAAGGCGATTACAAATATGTATTTGCAGAGCAACGTCTCGAAGGAACGATGGGGGTTTGGGCAGAACCTTTTACAAAGCTGCGTTTACAAAAAATATTCAACCTGTATCAAGACCCTTTTGAGAGAGCCGATATTACCTCAAATACATTTTGGGATTGGCAATTAAATCATGTTCAATTAATGTATGGCGCCATTCAGGATGTAGTTGCATTTGCAGGGACATTTAAAGAATATCCACCACGTTCTATTCCGCCAAGTTTCTCTGCCTACACCATTATGGAGGAGACGATGAAAGATATAAAAGCAAAACAATATATCGAGAAAAATATACTGGCTAAAGAAAAAGGGCAAGACGAGCCGACCGATAAAAAGAAGAAATAAACAGAACCAATGAAAAGATTCAGGTCGTATGGCCTGAATCTTTTTGATATAATAAAACAGAAATATTATGCTTAGAAAGATACTTTTAGTACAGTTAGGAGTCTTATTATTGGTCTCCTGCAAAAAATCAGATACTATAACTGTTCCAACAACAGACGGCAAACAAATAGAAAATACAGTGGCTGGAGATCCATTGCCAAGTTGGACAGATGGAACTTTAAAAAATGATATTATTGCTTATGTAGAAAAGGTTACCAAAGAAGGAAGTCCGGATTTTATTCCAATAGAAAACAGGATTGCCACTTTTGATAATGACGGAACCCTGTGGGCCGAAAAACCTTATGTGCAGGAGTTATTTGCTTTTTATAGGGTAAAGAAAATGACAGATGCCAATCCCGAATTAACAAAGAAACAACCTTTTAAAGCGGTTATTGAAAAAGATAAAACCTATTTTGAAAAAGGAGGCCAAAAAGCACTCATAGAACTTATTGCCGCTACGCATACCGGAATGACAGAAGATGCTTTTGAAGCAGATGTTAAAGATTTTTTTGCAACAGCAAAATTTCCGGGAAAAAATGTTCCGCTAACACAAATACGATATCAGCCACAGTTAGAATTGCTTGCTTATTTACGAGCAAACGGTTTTAAGACTTTTATTGTTACCGGAGGAACTATTGAATTGGTAAGAGGAATTTCATCAGATTTTTACGGAATTCCAAAAGAACAGGTCGTGGGTACTTCTTTCAAATACAAATTTGATGAGGCCAATCGCACCATCATTAGAGAACCAGCCTTAAATCAGTTTAACGATAAAACAGCTAAACCGGTGGGGATACAATTGCATATTGGTCAGCGTCCCGTTTTTGCCTGTGGAAATGAGGGTGGAGCAGGAGATATCGCCATGCTCGAATATTGTCAGAGTAATAAGTATCCTTCTTTTCAATTGTTGGTCAATCATAACGATTCCATAAGAGAATACAGTTATTCAGAAAAAGACAATGCTTCCTTAAATGCAGCCGCCAAAAACAAATGGCATGTTGTAAATATGAAAGAAGACTGGAAAAAAGTTTTTGCAGATAAATAATCTGATTGGGTAATTCAGCTGCAATAACGATTAACAATCGAAAGCTTAGTTTAATTTTTTTTAAATAATAATTATGAAAAAGGCAAGATTTTATGGTACTATCAAAGTGTTGTTTAGTACCGTTTGTTTTCTTTTGAGTTTAAACGCTGTAGCACAAGAGAAACCGGATAAGCCCGGAGCAAGTGCTCAGGAACTCGCGGATAAACTCGCTAATCCCGTTGCAAGTCTGATAAGTGTGCCTTTTCAGAATAATTTAAATTATGGTATTGGTCCTTTTAACGGATCAAAATATACGATTAATTTTCAACCTGTAATTCCATTTAAGATAAGTGATAATTTAAATTTAATTACACGATATATAATCCCGATTGTAGATCAGAGAGATATTACCGGAGAAAATACACATCAGTTTGGTTTAAGTGACGCTACCATTACGGCCTTTTTTGCTCCAAAAGCCAAAGGAATTATTTACGGGATAGGCCCCGCATTTTTAGTGCCCATTGCCACAGATAAAGTATTGGGAACAGAAAAATTCGGAATTGGTCCAAGTGTATTATTAATGCATCAGGGCAAAGGGCTTTCGGTAGGTTTTATTGCCAATCAGATTTGGTCCGTAGCCGGAAAAGATAACCGTGCCGATGTCAATCAGTTTTATACTCAAATATTCTTTTCTCATAGTTATAAAAGCGGAGCCAACTTAGGAATAAACGCCGAAATAACTCAAAATTGGGAAGGTAATACAACCGCAATCTCTTTAAATCCATCTATCGGAGCGGTATCAAAATTAGGAAGTCAGGTTATTCAGTTCTCTTTATCTCCATTGATACCCATTGTAGGGCCTAGAGAATCAAGACCAGATTGGGGCTTAAGAGTGATATTGTCTTTTGTATTTCCTCAATAACATGGAAAGCACTACAGCCTGAACTTGTAAAATAACATTTGCCTTATCACTAAGAAAAAAAAGATTTTTACTTTTTAATTGAAAAAATTATGATCATGAAAAATAAATTATTTGTTATTGTAGTGGGCCTCTTTTTAATTTTAAATGGAGGATGTAAAAAGAATTCAGCAACAGAAGATTCCGTTTCGGTTCATACAAATGATACCATTCAGAAAACCGTTCCCGGACCCGTTCCGGATGTGGTTATGACAAAAGAATACGTCTATCAACTAGGGAAACAAATGTATTTCTGGGGATGGCCACTAGTAAATATGCACAATAGAGTTTTAGTAATGCGTCAGGTTCCGGAACCCGGGCTTAACGGAGGCGCAGTACCCGTAGCTCCTGTAGGCGAACTGTGTATGGAATCAGATTATATTACACCTTTTGAACGTTATGTGGCCTGTCCAAATCAAGATGTAGTGTATGGTTTTGGTATTATGATGCTCAATGAAAATCCCGTAGTAATTCAGATTCCGGATTTTGGAAAACGTTTTTGGGTCGTGCAAATTGGAAATCAACGTACAGACGGTATTGCAAAATTAGGCGCTATGTACGGAAGTCAAAAAGGATTTTATCTCGTTGTTGGCCCGGGATGGGATGGAAAAGTTCCGGAGGGCATCACTAAAGTTTTTCATAGTGATACGAATCTTGCTTTTGTAATTCCAAGAGCCTTTTTAAATAATACGCCTGAAGATAAAAAAGCCATTCAACCTGTCATTAACCAATTAATGGCGTATCCTTTAAGTAAATACGACGGAAAAATGAAAACAAAAGAATGGGCAAAAGTACCTTCCTTTCCGGACCCGAATGCAAGCACAGGAGGTACAGAAGTTGCTTTTGTAATTCCTGAAAAATTCTTCGAGGAATTACCAACAGTTTTAAAAGAAGTCCCACCATTAAAGGGAGAAGAAAGTTTATACGCTTTATTTAATTCTGTATTGGAGGCGGCAAAAAAAGACAGCACTTTAGTACCAATATTAAAAAAAGCGGCTATTGATGCCGAAAAAGAATTGATCGAGCCATTGAGACAATTTAAAAATGTAGGCGTTCCGGTAGGGAATTATTGGAACACGACAAAAAATGGAGCTGCTTTTGGAACCGATTATTTAAGCAGAACGGCTGCCGCAAGAGCTAATATCTTTGTGAATCAGCCTAACGAAACGATATATTACAATCAGGATTTAGATAATACAGGTACAGAGTTAAATGGAAAATCAAATTACACGGTTACTTTTTCAAAAGATATTATCCCAAAAGTAAAAGGCTTTTGGTCTTTGACGGTATACGATCACAATCATTTCTTTTTTATAAATGAACAAAAAATATACTCGTTGGGAACAAAAAATAAAGACCTTAAATACAATCCGGATGGATCGCTTACAATTTACTTTCAAAACCAAAAACCTTCTCCCGATAAAGTAACCAATTGGCTTCCGATACCAAAAGATAAATTTGGTTTGTTATTAAGAGCCTATTGGCCCGAAGAAAGTATGTTAAAAGGATACACACCTCCCGCCTTTATTAAAAGCAAGTAATTTGGTATTTCTTATTGATTCTAAAAAATTAAAAGCAGTATCGTTTACTAAAAGGATAATTAATGTTAACGTAAAATAGTTAGTATGAAAAAAATAATTTTGATATTGATACTTGCCTTTGCTTTTTTTAGTTGTAAAAAAGAAGCTGCGACTCATACAGATTCAACGGCAACAACCGAAAATAAAGCAACGCCTTCCGATCAGGATATTGCAGCTGCCTATACCTATTTGTATGGGAGATATCTCGTAATTCAGCAGGAAAACCACGATATAAACGTCGAAAAAGTAGGCTACAATAAAATAAAATACAATCCGCTGGGTTCTGCACAATTTGTCAATCCAAATCTCGATGTCGCTTATCTCGAAGCCTGGATTGCGGTTGATAAAGAACATGCCGTTATTCTGAATATTCCGAAAGTGGAAGGCCGTTATTATACCGCACAACTGCTGGACGGCTGGGGTGAGGTAATTACCAATATAAATGAACGTAATTATCCTAAAACACCGTATGGGAAATTTGCTTTGGTTCTAAAAGGCACTAATCCGGTAATTCCGGCAAATGCAGTAAAAATTGAACTTCCATCAGAAAAAGTAAAAATGCTGGCAAGAGTGGAATTAAAAGGCACTCCCGCAGTAGCAAAAAAATTACAAGAGCAATTCACGTTTGAAGTCCCAAGTGGAATTAAGATTGCGCCACCACTGACAATTCCTGATTTTACTCCGGCAAAACCAATTGGCGCTGAGATCTTTGATAAAGTAAAAGAAGTCATTGGTTCGTATCCTGATGTAATGCCAAAAGGAAAAGAATATCAGGCAAAAGCAATCGCAGTTGGAGAATTCTATAAAAAAGACGATATCGCAAAAGGACACACCGAAGATATTGTAAAAACCAAAGCAATTCCTGGATTCTTGGCAGGAGCAAAAGGTTTCGGAACACAAAAAGGAGGTTGGTCTGTATCGTACGTTGCAGGAAAATTTGGTGATGATATCATGGCCAGAGATATCATCAATTATGGCGGATTGTGGGCAAATGAAGTAAAAGAAGCCATCTATTTTGTCGGACTTACTGATAGCAATAAACAGTTACTAAGTGGTGATAAAGTTTATGAAATCAAGTTCCCAAAAGAAGCACTTCCGGATACCATGGTCAACGCATTCTGGTCGGTAACGCTTTATAGTGTACCGGATTACAGAGTAGTTGATAACAAATTAAAGCGATACAATCTTAATAATATTTCGGGTTTAAAGAAAAATGCAGATGGCTCCATGAGCATTTGGCTGGGTTCATCCTTACCAAAAAATGCACCTCAGGAGAATTGGCTGCCAACTCCTGCCGGAAAAGGTTTTGCTTTAACGATGCGCATGTACGTCTCTAAAAAACCGGTACTTGACGGAACATGGTTTCCAAGTCCGATTGAGCTTAAAACAAATTAATCGTTAAAGAGAGATTTTGTCTTTCAGGGAAAAGCGTCGTTACGGTTGAAATAAAAAATAAAAAAATGTCAAAATCATCCGAAGAAAAAAGCGAAAATGTATTTGACTCCGCAGTGTCAAAAGAAGAACGTTATGCGAAAGGAAAAGAACTACGCAAAACGATTCCGCGATCTTGTCATGAAGAATGGAAACCGGATAAAGAGCGCAAAGACCCTGTTGAAATTTTAATTGGTACCAGTGTTGGAAGAGTTGAAAGTTTAATCCCAATTCGGTACAGCCGAATGATGCAATCTCCGTTTTCTTTTTACAGAGGAGCAGCAGCCATTATGGCTTCTGATTTGGCACAAACGAAAGACACCGGAATTTATCTTCAGCTTTGTGGTGATTGTCATTTGATGAATTTTGGCGGATTTGCCACTCCCGAACGCAAATTGGTTTTTGATATAAATGATTTCGACGAGACTTTCCCGGGCCCATGGGAATGGGATGTAAAAAGACTTGCAGCAAGTTTTGCCATAGCAGGAAGATGGAAAAAGTTCTCGGATAAAATGTGTAAAGAATTTGCATGGAATGTTGCCGACAGTTACAAAAGACATTTGTTTGACTACAGTAAATTATCGGCGCTACAAATATGGTATGCCGATATTGATCTGGCAGAACTTATCGAAAAAGGCGACGATGAAGAGATCAAATCCTTTCAGCAAAAACGAATAAAAAAAGCTGCAGAATATACCGCCCACGAAAAGGAGTTTGCCAAAATGACCTATCAGGAAGGCCCAAGAGCAAGGATAAAAGATGACCCGCCGCTAATTTATCATCCGGGAGGAAAAGAAGGTGAACAAATTTTAAGAGACGCAGAAATCGTGCATAAACGCTATATCGAATCCTTGTCGGATGATAAAAAAGTACTTCTGAACAGATATACGTTACACGATATAGCCATAAAAGTGGTTGGTGTAGGAAGTGTGGGAACCCTTTGTGGAATCAGCTTATTGATGTCGGCAACAGCGGAGCCTATCTTTTTGCAATTTAAAGAAGCAAGAAAAAGTGTACTGGAAAACAATGTAAAGGTTAAAGGTAAATACAGTCATCAGGGTGAACGTATTGTGATGGGGCAAAAGATAATGCAATCTGCCTCAGATATGTTTTTAGGATGGACGAATGATGATAAAAACCGATTTTTTTATATCCGACAGCTTAGAGATGCTAAGGTAAAACCCGTTTTGGAGATTATGAAATCAGATAATATGAACGATTACGCAAAGGCCTGCGGATGGGCATTAGCAAGAGCTCACGCCCGCACAGGAGACCCTTCATTACTATCAGGATACTTAGGACAAAACGATGAGTTTGCAGATGCAATTGCTAAATTTTCTATTTTATATGCCGATCAAAATGAAGCGGATTACGATAAAATGCTGCAAGCCATAAAAGAAGGAAGATTACCTGTTTCGGAAGAATTGTAATGGTTACGAATGAAAACAGAATGTAATGATAAGGTTAAAAGTAAAAACATTTAACCATATGTAAGAAAATTATATCTACATATGTGTTAATTAGAGAAAAATAATTTATCTTTGAGAGTGTTGCAATAATTTGGTTTACTATACTCCGTATATAACTGACAAGCTTTTTCAACCAAATTCCTCAACTCGTCCCAAATTCGATTAAGATTTTAAGATTTCAACTCAGATTAAATTAATAATTAATTTAAATACCACAAGATGAATATTAGAACAAATCTTCGTTTAATTCCAGTATTACTATTGGTTTTATTGTACAGTTGCTCCCCGACTGTAAAAGTTACTACAGATTATGATCATGCTGCTAATTTTAGTGAATTTAAAACCTTTGCAGTCTATGATTTAAAAGCTCAGGAAGGACAGGTCAGCCAACTCAATGTTGATCGTGTTACAAAAGCGATTCGTGCAGAAATGATTGCCAAAGGTTTCTCAGAAACCAGCAGCAATCCCGATTTAAAAGTAAATGCGGTTTCTATCTTAAAAAACAAACAATCCGTTACAGCTGATTCTAATTTTTACGGCTATGGCGGTATGTATCGCCCTTACGGATATTGGGGCGGTGGTGCAATGATGGGCGGCGCTACGACAACTTTCAACACCTATGATTATGTTGACGGTTCCCTTGTAATTGATATTGTATCTACAAAAACTCAAAAACTGGTTTGGCAGGGAATCGGTAATTCTCAAATCGACAGCAGACCAGATAATCCTGAAGAATTTATTGCAGCTTCGATCAAAAAAATCCTGGAAGGTTTCCCTCCCGGTTTAGCAAAAAAATAACTTGCAAAAATGTTATAGTAAAGCTGTACTTACCATAAGCGTGGTAAGTATGGCTTTATAAGATGATAACAGACTCCACCTCTGAAATTGTTAACAAAGGAATATATTAATTAATTTAAGCTTAATATATTATGATGGATATACTACTTTCACTTTTCTTTTTTATAGCGACAATTGTTGGTTTTGCCACTTCTTTTAGGGTACTTTTTTCGCGGAAAAATTATACTAAAAGTTTTTTTCTGGGACTATTTATGTTTAGTCTGGCGACCGTAAGTGTCTATAATTTTTACTTATCAGTAAGTGCCTTTAAAAATGTCCCTGATTTATTCGGTATCACAAAAGCATTTATCTTTTTAGTAGCACCCTGCTCTTTTTTATATGTCAGAAATGTATTGTTCTCGACTAAAATGTTTAAAAAATACGATTGGCTTCACTTTTTGCCCTTTGTCCTATACTTTGGTTTAACTTTTATAGTATGGATTGCTGCCGATGCAAATATTCCAATTATTGCATATGTTTCTTCCCGAATAAAAAATCCTTTCACCACATTAAGTCTCACCTTTTGGTTGGTGTATGCCTTTTGGCAGACCATGATGATCTTAAACTGTGATTTGGAAAAATTGGAAGGAAAACAAGCTAAAAAAATAAAAATCATACAATGGTTAAGAGTCTATAATCTGGTCATCTTGTTTTTGTTTTCTACACTTTTTGTACATTTTTTTCTAAAAGACGGGATTAAAAACATAGACACCGCTTGTTATATTTTGATTTCGTCAGTGCTTTTTTTCACCGTCGGAGGACTTTATTTTAAACCCCATCTTTTTGCAGATACCAATGAAACGTACCATTTTGAAGAGAATAAATCGATACCAATTGAAGTAAACGAAGTCAAAGACACATCGCCTTTAATTAAAGAATTAACTACTGACAGAAGGAAGGAGGATCTGCTAAAACTGGATTCTATTTTTTCTGCAAAAAAACTCTTCCTCAAAAAAGATTTTGTAATTAGGGATCTCGCCGAAGAAACAGGGATATCCGTACACCAACTCTCCAACTTAATAAACTCGGAATTTAACCTTCATTTTCAGGATTATGTAAACCTGAAAAGAATAGAGTTTTTTAAAGACAAAATCAACGACCCGGAATGGAAAGATTTATCCCTCGAGGGGATGGCCTGGGGTTCCGGATTTAAATCCCGAACAACCTGTTTTAGGGCTTTTATAAAACATACCGGAAAATCGCCTTCCGAATATTTCAAAGCAATCAGAGAAGATTCAGATAAAACAAATGTCTTTTATCTGAAACAATCTTAAAAGTAAAAAACAGGCTAGAAGAATTGTTACGCTATATTAATTTTAAACACATTATTATGAAAGCAAAATTCTATCAGCATAAGCAAATAATTAAATCTATTAGTACTTTATTACTTCTGCTCGTTTCCTTTTTGGGTAATGCACAACTTAAAGGAGGTCATATCCTTGGAGGAATGGGCTTGCAATCCGGAACCCAGAGTCCTGAGAATACATTGGCAGTATATGTTCCGGGCTATTTTTACAGCGCATCATCGCTGCGAAACAGTGATGGAAATATTTCCGTTGCCAACCCCAATTTAGATATGTTTATTACCGGCGTTGGGGTATCTTGGGTCAGTGATTTTAAAATTTTAGGGGGTACTTACGGAGCTTCGGCTTTGTTTGCCTTTGCCTCCAATAAAATTGAAGGAAACAATGTAAATGTCGATGGATCTTTGGCATTTACGGACACTTATATTGTACCGTTACAACTAGGATGGCATCAAAAAAGAGCCGATTTTGTTTTTAGCTATCAAATGTACCTGCCAACAGGGAAATACGAAGCCGGAGCCACAGACAATAGCGGACTAGGAATGTTCATGAATGAATTTTCTGCCGGAACAACACTGTTTTTTAATGATAAAAAAACGTTTCATTTCTCCACATTAGCATCCTATGAAATTAATGGAAAAAAGAAAGACACGGATATTAAAACAGGAGACATCTTAAGTTTTGAAGGCGGTTTAGGAAAAACATTTTATGTGTTTAATGCCGAAAAAACAGCTCCAAAATCAATTATCAATGCGGGATTAATTTACTATTTACAATATAAAGTTACCTCAGATAAAATTCCATTGCCAATAGGAGGGCTTGTTTGGGAAGGTGACAAGGATCGTGTTGCTGCTTTAGGAGCAGAGGTAAATTTTTTGCACTTAAGCTCTAAATCTACAATTGGTTTGCGTTGGTTGGGAGAAATTGGCGCTGTAAACAGATTTCAGGGAAATACTTTTTTCCTGACACTGGCTCATATTTTTAGCACCGGTACCAAAAAAGGATAGCACAAAGTATTCTTAACCTTTTGGAGTCTGTGTTTCTGTTTTTAATGAATATGATAAATTTTACCTATATGAAAAATACAGTTTCAGATTTTTCTATTAAAAACGTAAAACTCTTTCAGAAAATTTTTCTTGCGACTGTTTTTTTTCTGTTTTCAGTTACCACAATGACGGGACAAAAACAGCATATTAGTGTGCGAGATTCTATAGACGGAGCAATAGATTTAAGCGATTATATTATTTATGCACATGGTTTTATTGTAGTCCCAACAATAATAACCGAACCGGCTTTGGGTGGAATTGGAGGAGCCATTGTTCCTGTCTTTCTAAAAAAGCATGCCCCCGTTATTGATGAAAATGGAAAGAAAAGAATCGTAAATCCTGATATTACAGGAGGCATCGGAATGTATACCGGAAACAAAAGCTGGATGGCTGGTGCTTTTCGTTCGGGCAGTTTTATAAAGGCCCGAATGACCTACAAAGTGATGGCGGGTTATGGTGATATTAATATGTCTTTTTATGAAAATTTACCAACCGGAAAAGATTTGGAATTTAAGTTTAATTTTAAATCTTTTGTTTTTTATACGCAGGTTTTAAAACAATTCAGAAATCCAAAATGGAGTGCCGGCCCGCAATATCTTTTATTGGACTCTAAAATAAAATTACCGGGAGACAATCTTCCTTCTTTTTTAAAACCCAAGGATTTTAAAAGTACAGTGAGTCAGTTTGGTGGTGCCATTCAGTTTGATGGCCGTGATAATATTTTTACCCCTGATAAAGGAATTAGACTGCAATCGGATTTTTTCTGGTCTGATGATATACTCGGAAGCGATTACGATGCCTGGCGTGTGAATCTTTCCGCGATTGGATACCATCCTATAACAAAAAAGTTAATCGGAGGCTTACGCATCGAAGGCGAACAAGCATTTGGAAGTCCGCCATTCTACCTTTTACCCGGCATTAATTTACGTGGTGTCCCAATGGGAAGGTATCAGGGAAAAACCAGTTTGGTTTCTGAAGTCGAACTGCGATGGGATTTATACCGAAGATGGAGCCTTATGGGGTACGCAGGTGTAGCCAGTGCCTTTAACGATTGGGACAAAGCCTTTGATAAACCGGTGGTCTACAATTACGGAACCGGATTCCGATATTTACTTGCCCGAAAATTCAAACTCAGAATGGGCGTTGATGTAGCGAAAGGTCCTGAAGACTGGGCTTATTACATTGTCTTTGGAAGTAATTGGATGAGGTAATCCCTTTTTAACGATAAAAAAACGGTTTAAATTTTATCTAACTATTTTTTGAGTTGTTGATATAAAGGTTTTTTGTAGTTCCTTCTTTTAGATTATTCTGCCACGAATTTCACGAATGGGCACGAATTGTTTTTTTTTTTTCACAGATTTCAAGAAAGTACGTTTAGGACTTTGATAAAGAGTTGGTAACTTTTATCGAATGTCATTCGTGCAGGAAATGCTAAAATGGCACGCAGATCCAGCGGATTTTAGCGGATTTTTTTATCAGTTCTAGAGCTAAAATCTGTTGGATCTGCGTGAAAAAAAGATCAAAATAATCCAAAAACAACAAATAAAAACCACTCTTTACCCGGAACTTAAAAAGTGTTAAATAGAATTAACCAGATCCCTACAGATTAAATCCTTTCAATCTTTTTAATCAGTGGCAAAAATAATTCGCGCCTATTCGTGAAATTCGTGGCTATTCATTTGAGCCACAGACTAAGAGATTTAGATAAATTAAATGTGTTTATTAAGAATTGCAGAGATGGACCAGAGGTGTAATATTTTGTCTAACAACTATCAATAATATAGTTTGCTTCGAACAGAATGGACTTGTTTAGCAGACCAATATATTTTCGTAGCAAAAGGATATATTTTCGAGTAAACTAAAAGCAATGTTTTTTCTTACATTTGAAATAAGATTTAAAAGGAATAAAATTATGTCAAATTTTTCAAAAAACAGAGTAAATGTAAATCATCCGGTAACGGCCAGTTATGCGTAAAAATCAGCTGTATTTGACAGGCTTTTTGTAAAAATGCAGAGCCTACTGTAGCGGTGTTGGGTTTTACAAAACTTCTTGCCTTACTAGAAGAATACGTTTCTTGGAGTCAATTGAATTCATTAATTGAAGGTTGTAAAAAAGCGATTGCATAGTCTTGTAAAGTGTTGAGTATGTTTCATAGAAATAGTGAAAAATAGAATAATTGCTGATTTTGTTGATAAAGAGATAAAAGTTAAAAAAAGAGGATTAAATAAGAGGTTGTTAAATGATTGCAAAATCCCTGACACAGATTTCCGTGTCGGGGGTTTTGTTTTATAAAGAAGCCTGAATTAGTGTTTTTTCCAATAAGGCATAATTATTTTGTTCTCTTTTCGAGATAAATACAATAATATTAAAGTGGCAATAACACAAAAGAGCATGGCCTGAATAGTGCCTTCTGGACCAAATTCACCTCCGGTAGTCCATTCGGAACCTTGAATTTTAGAAACCAGTAAACTATTGGTTTTTTTATTTCCGGAAGTAACCGCGCCAAAAATACCCGATTGCATAAAATTCCATGCAAAGTGTATCGCGATCGGAAACCATAAATTTCGGCGGTACATAAAAGCAGCACCAAGTAACAAACCAGCTTCAACAGCAATACATAATGCAGAAAGAAAAGTGCTGTTTTCATTTGGCAAATGCAAAGCACCAAAAAGAACGGCTGAAAGAAGTAATGCAATATAACTTCCCAGTTTCTCTTCCAAAATTCTAAAAATAATACCACGAATTAAAATCTCCTCCAAAATTGCAACAGTAAAGGCTATTGTAAGCGGAATGATAATAAAAGAAACAGGATTTACAGAAATAATACTAAAACCACCATTTACATAAATAACCAGAATGGTCAGGGATTGCAGGAGAACCCCAATTAAAGTTCCGAAAAGTAAATTCTTTGCCAGATTGTTGGTCGATAACTCGGTTATTTTTCTTTTTTCATATTGGCTAAAGAAAAGAACATAAGTCGTTATCGCAAGAACAGAAACAATAAGGCCCTTAATAAGGTTCCTGTAATCTTTGTCAAGAGAAATCAATAACTTTCCGGCAATTTGCTGTCCAATATTGACAACAAGAAGACATGCAATTAAGGCAAGAACAATTTTTGTAATTGGGAAATTAAATATTTTTTGTTTTGTGGTCAGGGTTTCCATTTTTAATTTGGTTTAAGTATTAAGTGGAGACAAAAGTAAGTTGCCCCAAAACCAAAAAATAGAATGAAATTTGCCTGTTTTATAATTTTTGAAATTGCTTGGGTAAAAATCCCGTTTGACTTTTGAAGGTTCGGATGAAATGACTCTGATCGGCAAACCCGCATTGAAAACCAATTTCAGTAAGGTTACTTTCATTTGATTTGATGAGGGAAAGCGAACGGTTTATCTTCATTCGCCGCAAGTATTCGCTCAGCGTACAACCAAAATACCTGGGAAAATGTTTTGAAATCGTAATCGGATTTACGTTTAAAACCGTCGACAAATCGTGTAAATTAGGATTCACGTTCCAACAATCGTTTAGTAGTTCGCTTAAACTCTTCACCCAAAATGGACTCTTTTCAAATTTCTCCAAATGAGTATGAGTATTGGACAATTGCGCAAACAACATCGTAATCGCATCTCCCGAAAAAGTATCGGCAATCATACATTCTCTAAAAATCTTCAGAATCAGAAATTTGGCAAGCGTGGTATGCTGAATTGATTTTTCAATTAAGGCTTCGCTTATTTGGAGTTCTTTTAGCAGATTTTCGTCAATTTCGAGGTTGATGTTTTTTGAGGGAAAAAGAGTGTTGTGATTCAGATGTAATTCATCACTATGGTAGAACAACAAAGACCCTGGGCCTACAACTGTACTCGAATTTTTACGCTTTTCTGATGTCCCGCCTTTTAAGAAAAGGGTCAGATGTGCATTATTATGCGAATGCCATCCTTCAAAAACCTTTTTCTGATACTCCGTTTCTACAACTGCAATTCCTTGCGAATTGTTAAAAACGTTTTTAGTATTGCCCAAGTATTTCTCTTTTTCCAGTTCGAACATTTCGCATTTTATTAGCTGCAATTTCGCAAAGCAAAGTACTATTTATTTAGAAAAAACAAATGATCAAATCGTTGTGATTGTAATAGGAAGAGTTGTTTTTTTAATGTATTTGTAATCTTTTACCGCTTAATAAAAAGATTGTGAAAATATTAACCGGAGAATGCTAAAAAATTACAGAAAATTTAATTGTTTTGTAACAAATTAGAAACATTGAAGACTAATTTGTAAATACCTTAAACATACATTATGAATACATTTTCATTCAAATCAGTACTTGCGGCTTCGGTCTTTTTTGTTGGGGCAACCAGCTGTTTTGCACAGGACGTTTTAGTAAATTCATTAAAACTAAACGCGAGTGATAAAAGTAAAGAAAACTTTAAATTCACAGAACAAATTAATTTAGGAACCACTTCAGTAAAAACACAAGGTTCTTCGGGAACATGCTGGAGTTATTCTACAAACTCTTTTTTAGAATCAGAAATGATTCGTTTAGGAAAGCAACCGGTAGAATTGTCTCAGATTTTCTCTGCAAGAAATGTTTATGTTGAAAAAGGAGTCAATTACGTTCGTATGCATGGTGCTGTTACTTTAGGTGACGGTGGTGCATTACACGATGTAATTAACATGTACAAAAAATACGGAACAGTTCCGAGAGAAGTTTACACAGGATTAAACTACGGAACTGATAAAAATAAATTTGCTGAAATGTCTTCTCTTATCGAAGGAGTTTTAGCTGCGGTTGTGAAAAATCCAAACGGAGAATTAACTCCAAACTGGCAAAAAGCATATGCTGCCGTTATCGATTCTTATTTAGGAAAAGTGCCGGATAATTTTACTTACAAAGGAAAAAATTACACGCCACAATCTTTTGCTAAAGAAGTAGTAGGAATCAACCCTGATGATTATATCGAAATGTCCTCTTTTACAACAGCTCCATACTACCAAAAAACAATGATGGCTGTACCGGATAACTGGTCTTTTGATCAGGTTTACAATGTAAAAGTAAACGATATGACAGACGTTATTGACAATGCTTTGAAAAAAGGATACACAGTAGCATGGGCAACTGACGTAAGTGAGAAAAGCTTTAGCTGGAAAAATGGAGTAGCGTATGTTCCAACAAAAAAATTCGATGATATGACCGCTGAAGAAAAAGCAGACATGTTCAACGGACCAAAACCGGAACCGGAAATCACTCCTGAAATGCGTCAGACTGCGTTTGATAACTACACCACTACAGACGATCATGGAATGCACATTATTGGTCTTGCAAAAGATCAAACCGGAAGAGAATACTATATCGTAAAAAACTCATGGGGAGAAACAAACGACTACAAAGGTTTCTTGTTTGTAACTAAAAACTTCGTGAAATACAAAACGACTGCCTTAATGGTAAACAAAGGAGGAATTCCTGCTGATATCGCTAAGAAGTTAGGGGTTTAATTACCTTAGGTTTTAAAGAGAATAAGAAAGCGCTGCAATGAAAATTGCGGCGCTTTTTTTAATTTTAGACAATATGTTTTTCGCGCAAAGCTTGTCCTTTCGACGAAGGAGAAATCGCACTAGTTAAGCAAGTACAGTTTGTCAAGTATTAGATGTGATTTCTCCTTCGCCGAAATTGACATAAACAGTTCCTGCTACGTTTTCCACAATCGTGTCATTCTGAGGAACGAAGAATCTTCGTTTGCTGTATCGATTGTACTGAGTTTTGGTCTTCGGAGTTTCTTGCGCAGATCCTTCGTTCCTGAGGATGACAAACGGAGCGTGATTTACTTCGTCTATTTGGATAAACCCTTTCTAGTCTTAGCCTAAACGACAAAGAAACGGGCAAACTAAACTTTCCTCCCAACAAATTGTATTACAGTACCTCTCCCAATATGAAATTGCCCTTCATTGAGAATGATTTCTTCTTCCTCTAAAAGTAAGATTTCATAATTCTTAAAATCAGTCTGTATTTCTTCCTTAGAAAATAAATCAGCAATTGCATCCGGTCCGCCAACTTTTGGGTTTGCTTTTTTAAAATGCAAATGACTTTTACTGAAAGCTTCAAAAATAATAAGTCCTCCGGGTTTTAGATATTCATTTAGTTTTTTGTGGAGTTTTGATTTGGTTTCTGCAGAGAAATGTGCGTAAATCAATCCAATTGCATCGAAAGATTCTTTTTCGAATTCGAGTTCTTCAAGATCGCCAACAATATATTCTAAGTTTACCTTATGATCTTTGGCTAATTTTAATGCTTTTAATTGCCCTTCTGTGCTTAAATCAAACGAAGTGACAGTCCAGTTCAGTTGTGCTGCAAAAACGCCGTTACGACCTTCGCCATCGGCAGGCATCAATATAGATCCGGGTTTGAATTTAGGCAGCCATTCTTTAAAAAACAGATTAGGTGCTGTTCCGTAAGCAAATTCAGTGTTCTTGTATCTTTCGTCCCATTTTTGATTCATTTTGATTCGGTTTAAATTAGTATTTCAAAATTAGCCGGAAAACGTTTCGACAGTTAGGACAAAAATGCAGTTTACTATGACTTATTTGAAGTTTTTACGGAATGTCTCGGGAGAAAATCCGGTATGTTTCCTGAAGAATCTAATAAAATAAGAGACATCTTCATAGCCCATATAATCTGCAATTTGATTTACCTGATTGGAGGTTGCCAAAAGATATCTTTTAGATTCCAGAATGATCGCTTCGGTGATAAGTTCAGAAGCCTTTTTGTTTACTAACGTTTTGGTGATATTGTTTAGCTGATAGGGAGTAAGATGCAGCATTTCGGCATAAGCAGCAATGGGTTTGTGCGTACGAATATGGGTTTCTAAAAGTGTTCTGAATTCATCTAGCCGTTCCTGTGTGTATAAGTTAGTATTGTCGGTTGGATTATTGTTTTGCTCCCGCATAAGTTCCAAAAAGAAAATACGGAGATTAGCTTTTATGATTTCAATATAATTTTCGTGTTTGTCATGGTGTTCTTGAAAAATATAAGTCAAAACGAAAAGTACTTTTTGAAAAGTAGCCTCTTTAAGTTCATAGTAATTCTGCTGGCTTATTTTAGTTAAAGAAGTCTGGCTTGTTTTATCATCGGAAGAATAAAAACCAGTAGTAAACTGAATCATATAACCGGTGCTTTTGGCATTTAACTCCAACCGATGTGCCTGCCCAGGACGCAAGAAGAAAACAGTATTGTCTTTTATTTCGTAGCCTTTGAAATCAATTTCATGAAAACCGACTCCTTTTTGCAAAACCAAAATATGGTAGAAATCATGTCGATGTAATTCCTGAATGAGGTTTTCTCCCAAAAGCAAATCCTGAACAGTACGGATGCTGAAATTTAGGGAAAAATTTGTTTTTTCAGGAGGTGTAGTAAGATTTCGAACCGGGATCTTTTCCATTTTAGTTTGATGTGATACAAATGTACAAAACAGCGTTGCGAAAATAGAGAATGACTTTTATATAAATAGATGTACTTCAACGTTTTTTGCGGTTGTTTACGGGGCAAATTAGGAGTAATATGTAAGAATTGAGTACCTTAGATGAGTTTTAGAATACTGGTAATGCTCTTAATTTTAGTTTGTATGAAAAAATATCTACTTATTTTTACAGCGATTGCATGTATTTTTTCTTTAAACTGTTTTGGACAGAACAACGATATTGTTCTTGCTAACGTGAAAATGAAAAATGCAAAATCGAAATCTGACAAGATACCCAATACCGATCTTGTTGTAGAATCTTATCGCGTTGAAGAAACCATCAATATGGCATTTGGAAACCGAACCACTACTTACGAAGTTTCTAAGCTGGATATGGTTAATACCTATGATTTAGGACCAAACAATACCCGAAAGGTGATCCCACAATATGCAAAACCAAAAGAAAAGACGTTAGGAACTACAATAGAGACAAAAACCATTGTTGATACTTTGAAAGTTGCTGTAAAACCGGTTAAAGTAAATGTTCTTCCTCCTGCGAAAAAAGAAAAGTATATCACTATAAATGTGGTCAACACGTACGAAAAAGTCTTAGACCGTGGATACAAATCAATAGAGATGCTCAAAAAAGTAGCAGACCGATCTTATTTTGAAAATGATATGATTAATGCTGCGAAACATTATGCTCAATTGTTTGAGATGAGTACCAACTTAGAAGCGTCTTATTATTTCAGATATGCGCAAGCATTGAAAGGTATTAATGAAATGGAAAAATCGGAAGAGATGATGCAGTTGTTTAAAAGTAAAAATGGCAGTAAGTAAAAAGTAACTTCTTTTCCATCTTGTTGTTTTGGAACAGAAAAAATGGTACTAGTTAAGTAAGAACGATTTCTCGAATAGTTGAATGTGATTTCTCCTGCGTCGATAGGACACCAAAAACAACTATTTCTTTTTCACCAATAAAAAAAGAGCATCGGTATAAACGATGCTCTTTTTGATTTAAAAACTTAATTGTAACGATTTGGGGTCGTGATTAATTTGCAGATTGATTTGATGTCTTGAGCTGCTTAATTTTTATTTAACTCTCTTAAGATCTAAATCCTGAAAATCAAAACTAAAATCAATAGTCGGCGATATCCCTTTCATTTTTATACTTTGTGCTTTTCCTTCTTCATCTAAACTAAAGGAGGCAAACGCATCGCAATTCATGTCCTGATATTCCCATTTTATAGCAAATGTATTTGCTTTGTAAAATTGCATTGGTCCGTTTAGTTTTGGTGAACGAAGAGATTTAAACCATAATTGATTTCCTTTCAGGAATATTTCCATTTTTCCGAACCATTTATCTTCGTATTGCCCGATAAAGTCTTCGTTTTTGATTTTGATATTTTTGGCTTTGTTTACGGTTTCCCAAACTTTTTTAACGGCTTCATTGTCGACGTTCTTTTGTGACTCTAAAAAAGAGGCGTGTTTGTCAATCCATCCGTAATCGTCCAGACCTAAGTAACTGTCGATAATGGTTTGACTTACGGCAGAGAAAACACCGGCACCACCATTTTCGGTATTGGTTAAAACTACAACACCTAAATTTAAATCCGGAATCATTGTAACTATAGAAAGCATTCCCGGTAATCCACCTGTGTGGGAAACGCTTAGATTTCCTTTTACATCAGCTAAAAACCAACCTAACCCATAACCGTTAAAATGTTGTTTGTATCTCGGGTCCGGATCCGCTGGAAGGACTGAGTACAATTTCCACATTTCATTTTGTCTTTCCGGAGAGAAAAGTTGTTTGTCTAATTGGTCTCCGTATTTCCCTTTGTTTAATTGTACCAGAACCCATTTTGACATATCATCTGCATTAGATACAATGCCACCTGGAGCACCGTTTACCATTTCTTCAAACCCTTGAATGGTTTTTATTTTGTTGTTCTCCGTACCGTTTGTCGAGTGGGGTGTAGCTAGATTAGATTTGTCTTTTATGTCTTTAAGAGAAGCATGTGAGTTGTTCATCTGTAAAGGATTCATGATTTTGGTTTCGATAAATGCCTCCCAGCTCATTCCGCTTACTCTTGCGGTCAGCTCGCCTGCTACAAAATAAAGCAGATTGTCATAATCAAACTGTGTTCTGAATTCCGAAACAGGTTTAAAATGCTGAAAATTGCTTAAAACATCTTTTATGGTAAAGTCAGTACCGTTAGGAAAAAACATTAAATCTCCGGCGCCTAAACCAAGTCCGCTACGATGACATAATAAATCTTCGATAAGAAAATGTTCTGTTACGTACTCATTGTACATTTTAAACTCGGGAATATAGGTCTTCACTTTGTCTTTCCAGGAAATCTTTCCTTCATCGACCAGAATAGCTAACGCGGCAGTAGTAAAAGCTTTGCTGTTAGAAGCAATTTGAAAATTGGTGTGCTCGTCGACAGCTTGTTTTGTGTTGATAGACTTAACGCCATATCCTTTTTTGTGAATCACTTTTCCATCTTTTATAATGGCGACTGCAACTCCGGCAACATTAAATTTTTCGATTGATTTTTCTACAAGTGCATCAACTTCTTTTGAAGAGAGTTGAGCAAAGATATTACTGGTGGTAAGTAATAAGAAAGTGGTTAAAATGGTTAATGCGAATTTTGGTTTTTTCATGTTTTTTGGTCTGATTGTTTAATGTAGTTTAATTAGTAGGGTTTTCCCTTCGGAACGAATATATAAAATAAAAGAACATCAAAAAGATCCGAATTTAGTTTTTAGGAAAACGATGTTCTAATATATCGTAAAAAATTAAACCTGACAGGTTTTTGAAACCTGTCAGGTTTAATTATATAAAAAACAATTTATTCAAAAACAGATTCCCACAAGATTGGAATTTGGAATTTAAAGATTTGGAATTTTACTTTTGAGATTGGAATTTGGAATTTAAAAAGTTTGGAATTTCAATCCAATATTTCGGTTATAAGCAAAAAAAAAGACTATCGTGATGATAGTCTTTTTTTTTAAGCTCCCCCTCTTGGGCTCGAACCAAGGACCCTCTGATTAACAGTCAGATGCTCTAACCAACTGAGCTAAGGAGGAATCACCTTAAAGGTAAATATGTTTGCTAAAAAAAAGTTGCTCCCCCTCTTGGGCTCGAACCAAGGACCCTCTGATTAACAGTCAGATGCTCTAACCAACTGAGCTAAGGAGGAAGATGTTGTTCTTTTTAGCGAGTGCAAATATATATCAATTTTTGGTTTCTAAAAAACATTTTTGCTCTTTTTTTTCAAAAAAATTATTTGCCAACAATTGCTTTGTAGATATCATTTCCATTAGCAAATAAAAGCAATGAGATAAGTAAAACGAAACCAACCATTTGTGCATTTTCAAGGAATTTATCACTCGGTTTTCTGCCACTAATTATTTCGTACAATAAAAACATTACATGTCCGCCATCAAGAGCAGGAATCGGCAATAAGTTCATTACTCCAAGCATAATTGACAATAAAGCCGTGATAGACCAAAAAGCTTCCCAGCTCCAAGTTTTAGGAAAAACATTAAAAATAGCCGCAAAACCACCTACTTGTTTGTATGCTTTGGTTTCCGGATTAAAGATTAATTTAAGTTGTTTACCATATCCTACCAATTGATCTTTTCCTCTTTCGATTCCTACCGGAATAGATTCTAAAAAGGAGAATTCTCTTTTACTGATCTTATAGTAGCCTAATTTTTCCAAAGAATCTAAATCTAAGCCAGCCAATTGTATGCCTAATTTTCCGTCATTAGCAACCATTAGTTTTACTTTTTCTTCTTTTTGATTGCGAAGTAAAGTAGCCTCAACAGTTTTACCTTTATTGTTTTCCAATATTGTTTTTGCCTCATCAAGATATTTTACCTTTTGTCCGTTAAGTGATAAAAGGATATCTTTTGGTTTCAAAACTGTATTTTTAGAATCATCAGCTATTTTTCCAATTACAAATGGAACACGAAAAGTAGCCAAAGCACCTTTTCCTGCTTTAGAATACTGATCAACAAAATCATTTGGGATTGCAATTGTTTGTTCTGTTCCGTTTCTGTCAATTACTACTTCCTTAGAGGTAGCTAATTTCCCATTAACATCGCTGTCATATCGGATCACTTTTTCTCCATCTATACCAACAATGATATCACCTGTTTTAAAACCGGCATTTAACATTGCTTTGTTTTCGATCAAAAGACCGTCTTTTAAGTCTTTGTTGGCAATAAACATTTCACCATAAGCGTAAGCCATTCCGATGTAGATAACAAAAGCAAGGATGAAATTTACAGTTACACCCCCAAGCATAATAATCAAACGCTGCCAAGCCGGCTTAGAGCGAAACTCCCAAGGTTCTGGAGGTAAAGCCATTTGTTCTTTATCCATACTTTCGTCGATCATTCCTGAGATTTTCACGTAACCTCCTAATGGTAACCAACCGATTCCGTATTCAGTTTCTCCGATTTTCTTTTTCAAAAGAGAAAATTTCACATCAAAAAATAAGTAAAATTTCTCAACTCTGGTTTTAAATAATTTTGCAGGAATAAAATGTCCTAATTCGTGAAGAATAATAAGTAATGATAAACTCAATAGAAATTGAGAGAGCTTGATAACTATATCCATTTTTAATTTTTAGTTCGTAATTTTTAACGCACAAAAGTAACGTTTCTATTTTAATTTGGTAGTGCAATATAATATATAAGGTTTTAAATGTTTGTTAATTAATAAACATTTTGATTTCTACTTTTAGGCAGATGCTGTAACTTTACTTTTTTGTGCGCTATCCTACTTAATAGGTAGCTTAAAACGATTAAAAGTTACACTATTATGGCTTCAATATTATTCGCTCCGCTTACCCTTAAAAAAATTACTTTAAAAAATAGAATTGTTATTTCACCTATGTGTCAGTACTCTGCAATCGACGGATTCGCTAACGATTGGCACTTGGTTCATTTGGGAAGCCGTGCCAGCGGAGGTGCCGGTTTGATTATTCAGGAGGCAACAGCCGTTTCTCCTGAGGCTAGAATTTCTCCTTCTGATTTAGGAATATGGAAAGACGAGCACATTGAAAAACTTAAAACTATCAACGAATTTATTAGATCACAAAATGCCGTTCCCGGTATTCAATTGGCACATGCCGGACGAAAAGCAAGTGTTTCTGTGCCGTGGGAGGGCAACAAAAAACTAGATATTGGTCATGAGGGCTGGCAGACTGTTGCCCCGAGTGCAATTGCGTATCATGAAACGGAACCGTTTCTTCCAACTGCCTTGGATAAAGGCGGAATTGAAAAAGTGCTTTCCGATTTTAAAACGGCAACTAAAAGAGCGGTTAAAGCCGGTTATCAGCTAATGGAAATTCATGGCGCCCATGGTTACTTACTCCACCAGTTTTTATCTCCTTTAACGAATAAGCGAGCGGATGAATATGGAGGAAGTTTTGAGAACCGTATTCGCTTTACACTCGAAGTTGTGGAAGCAGTTCAATCAGAATGGCCGTCGGATTTACCATTGTTGGTTAGAATTTCGGCAACAGATTGGGCTGAGGGAGGATGGAATCCTGAAGAGTCAGTAGAACTTTCCAGAATTTTAAAAGAAAAGGGAGTTGATCTGATCGATGTTTCGTCAGGTGGATTAGTATCGCATCAGCAAATTCCGTTAGAGCCAAATTATCAGGTTTCTTTTGCGGAAAAAATCAAGAAAGAAACGGCTATTTTGACTGGAGCAGTTGGTCTAATCACCGAGGCAGAACAGGCGGAAGGTATTTTGAAAGAAGGCCAGGCCGATTTAATTTTGTTCGGCAGGGAATCGCTTAGGAACCCAAATTTACCTTTAGATTTTGCTGTCGATTTAAATGATGATATTTCATGGCCAAAACAGTACGAGAGAGCTAAAGTGAGATAAATTTATAGGGCACAGATTTCACAGATTAAAAGGATTTTTTTGCCACGAATTACTCGAATTTTCACGAATTATTTTTTACGCATTGATTTGTGTAAATTCGTGTAATTCGTGGCAACACAAACTAACAGTAATCTGTGTCAATCAAAACAATCTGTGGCAAAAAAACACATAAAATGGAAAAAATAAAAACAGCACTATTATCATATGGAATGTCGGGAAAAGTTTTTCACGCTCCTTTTTTAGCGATTCATCCGGGGTTTGAATTGTTGGGTTCTTGGGAAAGAAGTAAAAAAGTGATTCACGAAGATTATCCATCTGCGAAAAGTTATGCTTCTATTGAGGAATTACTGGCGGCTGATGTTGATTTGGTTATTGTAAATACACCGGTTGGGACTCATTTCGAATATGCAAAAAAGGTACTCTTGGCAGGAAAACATGCCGTTGTAGAAAAAGCATTTACAACAACTGTAGCCGAAGCAGAAGAATTAGCCGGAATTGCTAAAGAAAAAGGATTAAAATTAGCGGTTTTTCAGAACAGACGCTGGGATAGTGATTTTAAGACCGTTCAGAAAATAATTAACGAAGGCGTTTTAGGAGAGTTGGTTGAAGCAGAGTTTCATTTTGATCGTTACAATCCGTTGTTGAGTGCAAAAGCACACAAGGAAACAGCGAACGATGGCGCCGGAATTTTAAAAGATTTAGGACCACATTTAATCGATCAGGCTGTTGCTTTATTTGGTTCTCCGAAAGCTGTTTTTGCAGATATCAGAACGACAAGAGAAGGTTCTGTCGTAGACGATTGGATCGATTTGTTGTTGATTTATGCGGATCTTAGAGTGCGATTAAAAGCTGGTTTTTTTGTGAAGGAAGCAAATCCGGCCTATACGATTCACGGTAGAAAAGGATCTTTCCTAAAACCTCGTGGCGATGTACAGGAAGATGATTTAAAAGTAGGAAAGAAACCAAATTTAGAATCATGGGGAACAGAGTCCGAAAGCTTACAAGGGCTGCTGCATACTGAAATTGACGGAAAAGAAATTCGAGAAAAAATACCAACACTACAGGGGAATTATTTCAGTTTTTTTGATGGCGTTTACGATGCGATTTCAAACCATAAAACAGAACCGGTTACAGCACAAGACGGTGTAAAAGTAATGCAGATTATAGAAGCTGCAATTGCAAGTAATACCCAGCAAAAAGTGATTAATTTATAAACAATAACGTTATAAATCGAGGAACTAATAGGGTTTGGTCGTGCATAACGGAGCTTTTTAGTACTTTTATACGACCAAACTTTAAACACCATTATTTTGATCGATTTCAATCCATTAGCACTATTTCAAACCAAAGGGAAAATTAAGAAAGTCTTTAGAGAGGCCAAAGCGTCATATCTGAACCGAATTCGTTTTGCTGTCGGAATGTTTTATTTTGGAATGGGTTTAAGTTTTGCTACCTGGGCAAGTCGAATTCCGGATATTAAAACCGCTTTGCATCTGACCGAAGGAGACTTAGGTTCTATCCTTTTCGCCTTACCAATGGGGCAATTGTTGATTATGCCTTTTTCGGGAAAAATGGTAACGAAGTTTGGAAGTCACCGCATTTTAATTTTTTCTTTAATAATGTATGTTTTGTGTCTTGCCAATTTAGGCTTGGCAACTACAGCTTTACAATTGTCATTGGGTTTATTTTTATTCGGTTTATTTGGAAACTTAGCCAACATAGCGGTTAATACTCAAGGCGTTTATACAGAGGTTCTTTTCAAAAAAACAATTATGTCTTCTTTTCATGGGATGTGGAGTTTTGCCGGATTTACAGGAGCCTTGGTTGGCTTAGGAATGTTGGCTTTAAACCTGAGTCCGCTTCATCATTTTTTAATTATCGCCGGAATTGTACTACTGATGATTGTTTTTAATTTTAAATTTTTGGTCAAAGCCAAAGAAAAAATCAAAGACAAAACGGAGAAAAAGAAACTATTTGTTAAACCCGATAGTGCTTTAATCTGGCTGGGTGTAATTGGTTTTTGCAGTATGGCAAGTGAAGGAGTAATGTTTGACTGGAGTGGTGTTTATTTTAAAGATGTTGTTCAGGCACCGGGTCCTTTGGTGATTTTAGGGTACACTTCATTTATGATTATGATGGCCAGCGGACGATTTTTAGGAGACGGATTAATCAACAAATTTGGTCGTGAACGTGTTATGCAAATCAGTGGAGTTATGATTTCAGCCGGACTTTTTACAGCTGTTTTTCTTCCTTATATTATACCATGTACACTTGCTTTTATGCTGGTTGGACTAGGAGTGGCAACGATTGTTCCAACAGTTTACAGTATGGCGGGTAAAAATCCGACTGTTCCACCCGGAGAAGCTTTAACGATTGTTTCGAGTGTTAGTTTTCTGGGTTTTTTAATGGGACCTCCCGTGATCGGACATATTGCGGAAACTTTTGGACTGCAATTTTCTTTTGCTTTTATCGGAATCTTTGGTGTTCTGATTGCTTTTATGGTCTCTAAAATTCGAACAACTCCCTAGTTTCAGTCCTTATTTATCTGCATGACGGAGATTGATCGAAGGCACGATGTTAAACTCATTCGCTTCATCTGTAAAATCTGCGAAGACAAAACAATATAAAAACAATTACAATTAGTAATAAAAGTATTACAATAACAAATATTAGCTATCTTTGAATTAAGAATGATAGCTGATGTATAATTCTGTGCAGGTACTCCTATTCTTTTCCAAAGATCAATTTTATCTTTTGATGTAAGGATTAAAGTGTTTTTTAAGGAAAGACATTTTAATCCAAAACAATTTGTCAAAGTTAATAGGGATCTTTTATGGAAAAAATGTACTTGGTCTTTTTTGTTTTACTGTCTTTCGGTTTTGTTTTTGCGCAACAGGATGTGATTCTTTCAGGAGTAGTAATTGATATAAAAACGCAACAACCGTTAGAGAATATCGTCGTAAGTATTCAGAACTCTTCTGCCACACAATTAACGAAAGCAAACGGAAAATTTGAACTGCATTCCGCTCTAAAAGGGGAACAACTGCTTTTGCTGCACAGTCAGGGCTACAAAGAGGTACTTCTAAAAGTAAATTTAGATTCCAATCATAATCTCGGAATAATACAACTGGAAGATAATTTTTCCGATGATGCTTCAGCTACTTTAATTACACTTTCAGAAAGTGACTTAACGGATGATACCAGTACGTCGGAGATGACATCAGGTCTTTTGCAATCTTCAAAAGATGCGTTTTTTCAGGTCTCCGCTTTTAGTTGGGGTCAGGCTAGATTTAGGGTTCGGGGATTAGACAGTGAAAACGGAACCATGATGCTCAACGGAATGCCAATGAACAAAGTTTATGACGGAAGACCACAATGGGGAAACTGGGGCGGATTGAATGACGTACTTCGAAATCAGGAGTTTTCAGTTGGAGCAGCTTCTTCAGACTATACTTTTGGAGGTATATTAGGTACACAACAGATTTATACACGAGCTTCCATTTATAAAAAAGGAAGTCGTCTTTTATTCTCAGCAAGCAACACCACTTACAATTGGCGGGCAATCGGAACCTATGCTTCCGGTACGAATGCCTCGGGTTGGGCGTATGTAATTTCGGCTGGAAAACGAATAGGAAACGAAGGCTTTTTTGAAGGAACAAATTTCAAAGGAGAGTCTTTTTTTATAAGTATTGAAAAGAAATGGAACGATAGAAACGCTCTTAATTTTACCGGATTTTATACACCAAATTCGCGTGGAAAGAATTCACCAAATACAAACGAAGTTACCGGATTGACCAACGAAAAATACAATTCGTACTGGGGATGGCAAAACGGAAAAAAACGAAATGCACGCGTAAAAAACATCGAAGAACCACTGTTAATGTTGAATCATTATTTCAGAATAAATGAAAAAACAAATCTGAATTCAAGCGTTATGTATCAATTTGGTAAAGTGGGAAACAGTACGATTGACTACCAGAATGCAGACAGTCCGGATCCCGTCTATTACAGAAAATTGCCCAGTTATTTTACGTCACTTTATGCAAAAGATAAAGGAGCATTTTCTGGAGATTTTATGCCCGATTATATAAATGCTGAAAAAAGTAAAACATTGTATTTAGATAATGCCCAACTAAACTGGGAAGATTTGTATCGGACGAATCAGAAGCCAATATTAAATTCGAACAATATAATTACAGGTTTTGAACCCGCGCAAAGCCATTATGTTTTATACGAAGATCGGACCGATGATAAAACACTGGCGGTAAACTCCAATTTAAACTTGCGACTTACTGAGAATAGCGCTTTTGATGGCGGCATCGTTTTTAGAAGCTTAAAATCACATCATTTTCAATCTCTCGTAGATTTGCTCGGAGGTTTATATTTTGAAGATGTTGATGCATTTTATACCGGTGCTCAGGCGCAATCTGATCTGCAGAACCCAAATCGTCAGGTCAAAGAAGGGGATGTTTATGGCTACAATTATAAGCTGCTGGCAACGATAATCGATGCTTTTACACAGTTTAAGTTCAACTATAATAAATTCGATTTCTTTTTATCCCAATCCTATTCTGTTTCAGAATACCAAAGAGAGGGTTTGTATCAAAATGGAATTTATCCAACATCGTCTCTTGGTAAAAGTAAAAAAGTAAATTTTGAAAATTTTGGTTTTAAAGGTGGATTCACCTACAAGATTTCAGGCAAACAGTGGTTGTTTTTTAATGGAATGCATTATACAAGAGCGCCGTCACTTTGCAATACGTTCTCTAATTCGAGGCTTAATAATGCTATTGTTGACGATCTTGGAAATGAGAAAATCAGCGGTGCCGAAGGAAGTTATGTCTTTCGAATGCCCAAATTCAAAATGAGAGCAACAGTGTACTATACTTTGATAAGAAATTCGGCTAAAACGTCTTTCTTTTATGCAGAAGGAATTTTTGACAAAGGAAAAGCTAATAATAATACAGATGCATTTGTAAGTCAGACTTTGACACAGTTAGACAAGAAAAACATTGGAGTTGAATTGAGTTTTGAGTATCAAATTTCAGCGGCATTAAAAGCTATAGCCTGTTTGGCATACGGTAACTATACCTACAGTAGCAATCCAAACGTATCGATTACAAATGATGCAAATGTGGCGAAAGAAAATACACAGTCAACTTTTGATTTTGGAAGATCCCGGCTTAAAGATTACAAACAATCCGGTATGCCACAACAGGCCTGTGCCGTTGGACTGGAATACAGAGCGCCTAAATTTTGGTGGCTGGGAGCGACTCTTAACTATTTGGCTGAAAATTATATTGATGTTGCTCCAATTGCCAGAACAGATCGTTTTTACATCAACGCTAAGAACGGGTTGTTTTTTCCTGAAGCGACCAAGGAGCGGGCTCTGCGTTTGTTAAAACAGGAAAAATTGGATCCAATATCGTTAGTGAATATTACAGGAGGTAAATCCTGGAGCGTTTTTGGAAATAATATTGGCCTTTTTGTGAGTGTAAATAATGTTCTGGATGTATCGTATAAAACCGGTGGTTTTGAGCAGGCCAGAAATGCCAATTTTAGAGCACTTAATCAAGATGTTTCGAGCGGAACTCCTTCGTTTGGGGCTAAATATTTCTACGGTTACGGAAGAACTTATTTCGTAAACCTAAGTGTTAATTTCTAAAAATTAAAACAGGTCAGAATATGATGGATAGCATCTTAAAATATTTTTTTGCACTACAATTGTTGCTTTTATGTTCCTGTGATGCAGAACTGGAAAGTCCTGAGTTTAGTTGTACACAGCCCAATTTAATCGTAAATCAAACAGTAGAAAAACTGAAAGACGTTTCAGAACTTGTGCCAAAGCAATATGGTTATGATGATGTTATTGAAGCCTACGTTGTGTCAACAGATGAAGGGGGTAATTTTTTTAAAACGATTTATCTTCAGACATTAAAGGACAGTAAAGAAGTAGTAGGTTTGAGTGTGGCCGTCGACGTAGCAAATACGTATGCTGATTTTCGTGTGGGCAATAAAGTGTATCTAAAGCTCAAAAATCAATTTACAGATTTATATTATGGAGGACTGCGAATTGGGAGTCTTTATGTGAGTAATGCCGGAGATCCAACAATAGGCAGAATTTCACAAAATGACTATAAAAATATAATCAATGCGTCTTGCGTTGTAGTCGATGAAAATCAATTGGTTCGGTCTTTTTCTATTGAAGAAGCGTTAAACGATAAAAATCTAAATACGTTAATTGAACTTAAGGAGGTCCAATTTACAGAAGCCGCAATTGGGCGCCATTATTTTGAAGAATCCAATAATGTCGGTGGTGCAACCAATTGGAACCTGAGTGATAAAACAGGAAATCAGGTTATTTTCAGAACGAGTAATTTTGCAAATTTTGCAGCTAGTGCGGTGCCGGAAGGAAGTGGGAAAGTACGTGGAATATTAACAAAATTTGGTTCTGACTACCAACTGATGGCGAGATCTGAAAGTGATATTGTAATGGATGGAAAGAGGGCCATTCCCTTATTTTCAGAAGATTTTCAATCGGTGAAAAACAATGTGGCTTTTAGTCTGCCGGGTTGGAGTAATATTGTTGAGAAAGCCAGTAAATCATGGAGAAGTATGTTTTATGGCGGAAATGGTTATGCAGAGTTTAATACGACAAGTACAACAGCAGCAGAAAATGTCGCCTGGCTGGTTTCTCCTAAAATCAATTTAGAAGGATGCAAAAATGCCGTGTTTTCTTTTAGAAGTGCACAATACAATTTGAAGGTCGATTCACCATTAAATGCATTAGAAATTTACGTATCCGATGATTTTGACGGATTGAATATTGCCAAAGCAAAATGGACAAAATTGGTAGCAAAACTGCCTAATTTATCAACTCCGGCACGTGAGTTTATATCCTCAGGCAGAATCGATTTACCATCCTATTCCGGAAATATTAATATTGCGTTCAGATATGTCGGATCCGGGAAAGACAAAACGTTAAATGGCACTTTTATGGTGGATGACATTAAGATTTTTGCTGAAAAATAGGGGAGAATAGTTTTGTATTAATGATAAGCGGTTGGTTTTTAGTGAATTGTTTAAAAATAAGCAATTTTTGAATCGGAAATTGTTAAAATTTAATTGGATTTCGTATTTTGGTCATCCCAAATCTATATAATACGATGAAAAAAATCTACTTTATTGCCATCATGCTGATGGTTGTTCCATCCGTGCTGCACAGTCAGGATGCTCCTGTCAAATTAAAACAAATAAACATTGTAAAAACAAATTACCAAAACGATAAAGATGGTGAAATTGTAAATAAAACAGTGGTTTTTAATGAAGGTAAAATTCAATCGATCACGACCTCAGACGTTATTCAGAAATTCTTTTACAATAAGAATGGATTGTTGGACATGACCGTAAAGGAAAAAGTCGGAAGCGACTGGAAAGAAGTTGTTAACTACACTTATAATGCAGATAACAACATTATAAAATTCGTTGACAAATACCATGAAGGCAACGATTACATTACGAAAACCGTAACTTTTACCTACGAGGGAGCGAGAGTAAAAGCGATCACTAAAAAAAGTACCAATCACCAGAATATACTGGATGATATTGAATATATTGTAGAGAACGGTATAATTGTAAGACGTACTTCACGCGACCGAAATAAACAGATTATCGGTAAAATCGAATATGTTTATGTAAATGACAATGTAGCAAAACACAAAGGTTTGGTTGGAGATAAAATTTCTAAAACCTATACTTATGACGATAAAAAGTCGGTAGAATTACTAATCGTTCAGAATCTTTTTGGAGACAATTACAAAATAATTGTACCGATGATTTCGTATCACGAAGACGAATTTAGTTTTGAGACTATTTCTTATAATAATGAAGTAAATTTCAGCCCTTCATCTACAGCCTTAGTAGCAGTAAGCCGAAAGTATAAATACAATAAATTGAATTTTCCAATATCCTGTTCACAAATTGAGGAAAATGGAATTGTAAAAACAGAGAAGACTTTTATTTACGAATAAAGATGTTGTCGCTTCTTTTTTAAACCCTTTAGCGATTAATAATCTTAATGGCTAAAGGGTTTACTCTTTTAAATAAAGAGGTTAATTTGCCAAATAGAACTTAAAAATAAAATTGTATAAGTGTAGTAGCTTACAAATCATTAAATTTGCAACTTATTCAAAGCTATGTTAGAAAAAGAAGTTATAAATTTTGAGAGAACAGCCGTAGTAGGTATTATAACTCAAAATCAAAGTGAAGAAAAACTAAACGAATATTTAGACGAATTAGAGTTTTTGACTTTTACCGCAGGTGGTGAAGTGATAAAACGTTTTTCGCAAAAAATGGAACGCCCAAATCCGAAGACTTTTGTTGGGACAGGAAAAATAGATGAAATCAATCTTTTTGTAAAAGAAAACAATATATCGACGTTGATTTTTGATGATGAATTATCACCATCACAACAGAAAAATATTTCAAGAATAATTGATTGTAAAATCTTGGACAGAACCAATTTGATTCTGGATATTTTTGCGCAAAGAGCTGAAACGTCTTATGCAAGAACACAGGTAGAGTTGGCACAGTGTATCTATTTATTACCAAGACTTTCCGGTTTATGGACACACCTTGAGCGTCAGAAAGGTGGTATTGGTATGCGTGGTCCCGGTGAAACGGAGATTGAAACTGACAGACGTATTGTGCGTGACAGAATTTCGTTGTTGAAAGATAAAATCAAAACGATCGATAAGCAAATGGGTATTCAGCGCAGTAATCGTGGTGCGATGGTACGCGTGGCACTGGTTGGTTACACCAACGTTGGAAAGTCAACTTTGATGAATGCAGTTGGTAAGAGTGATGTTTTTGTAGAGAATAAATTATTTGCAACGCTGGATACAACAGTTCGTAAAGTGGTGATTAAAAACTTACCTTTTTTACTTTCAGACACTGTAGGTTTTATTAGAAAGTTACCAACGCAATTAGTAGACTCTTTTAAAAGTACATTAGATGAGGTTCGCGAGGCAGATTTGTTGCTGCATGTAGTAGATATTTCACACCCGGACTTTGAAGATCATATCGAATCTGTAAATCAGACCTTGTTAGAAATCAAAAGTAATGATAAGCCAACTATTATGGTTTTTAATAAAATTGATGCCTACAAACATTTGACAATTGATCACGATGATTTGATCACTGAAAAAACGAGAAAACATTACACGCTTGAGGAATGGAAACAAACCTGGATGAGTAATGTTGGAGAGAATAAAGCATTGTTTATTTCGGCTACTCAAAAAGAAAATTTTGAGGAATTTAGAGAGACGGTATACGAAGCTGTACGCCAGATTCATATCACCAGATTCCCGTATAATAAATTTTTGTATCCGGATTATAAGGATGCCATCGAAAAAGAAGAGGAATAAAAAAACGGCTTTTGAATATTTTCAAAAGCCGTTTTTTTTATGCTTAATTTTTTCACGCTGATTGAGCGGATTTATTTTAGATCTCTTTTTATTGTTGGAGAAATAAAGACTTGATGAAATTGACATTTAGATTCTGTGTTGATTTCGCAAGTTATCACAAATTTATTGCTGTTTGAATAGCCTCCTGCTTTAGTTGGAGGTAAATGATTGATCGGCGTAGAACTGGCTTTAGCCGAAAGAACCATTTAATATTTTTAATCCTCTAATCTGTGGAAAGCGAATAAATCAGCTAAACCAGCGTGATAAAAAATACGGTCTAAAATCCAAAGTTAACTCCTAAACCGAAAACTTCTCTGGTTTGGAATCCACTAAAGGCATTATCATCATAAATTGCCTGGAAGGCCAGATTAGCAGATAAAAATTTGTTTACCTTCATGATGATGTTCAACGAGTAATTGATATCTACGTTTTGCGGATCTCTTAAATAGTTCGAATATAAATTCAACGTATTCTCAGCAGTTACGTTGGTCATGATGGCAAGTTTATAGTAAACCGAAGCATAAAAACCCAGTTCATACAACATCGTTTTATTAGCATCAACACCAAAATAAGCACCATCAACATAAGGTAACCCGGTTGCTTGATCAATTCCCGAAGTATAAGCGCCGTCAACAAAAGTGAATTTTGAGGTTAAGGGCGCGAAGTTTATTTTTAAATCTTCTGTTTTAGACCAATAAATACCGGGACCCGTTGTTAAGTAACCCGGAGACATAAATTTGGTATTTTCGGTTCGGATTTCTTTACCATTGACATCCTGGCCATACAAGTAACCCGTCGTGAATTGGGTTCTGAAATTTAAAAAGAAAGAGTAATACCAGTCGCCAAAAGCCTTTTTACCGACGATTGAATTGAATTCCAGACGGTCATCAGTCTTCTTTTCGAAATCAGCATTTTTAGTCTGCAAAAGCCCGTAGGAAGCAAGGATTTTATTATCCCAGGTTATATCGTCTTTTTTGTAATTGAAATCGTAATTGATTCCTACAGTTCCGGAGAAACTGTCTTCTCCTCCCGCAACCCAGTTATTGAAACTGGACTGATTTAATAAAAGAGATACGGTTCCCTTTGCTTTCCAGCCTTCATCTTCAATAGTGTCATTGATTTTTTTTACGGCTTTTTCGGTGTTTTGAATTAATTCTTTTTCTGAATTTTGGGCTTGAACACAAGTGAAGTTCACTAAAACGAAAAGTAACAAGGATATCTTTCTCATAGTATTTAGTTTAAGTAGTAACAAATATACTAAAAAAATGTTAAAACACTTAGAGGTAGTTCATTGCGAAGGGATGTTATTTCTTAGATTCTTTGTATAAAGGCACTGCAGAACAAGCTTCTCCGTACATTATACTTCTTGCAAATGGCTGTAAATAAGAAGTCGCTAAAATATATGCACGCATTGGAACGGGCTTTTTGGAGCAACCTTTAACGATAACAGGTTTGTTTTTATATTCCGAAAAATCCAGCTTGCTTAGGATTTCTTCGTACAGACTTCCATCTAAATCTTCGATAGTTCCGTTGACTACTTTTTTGGCATAGGGAGCTAATTGTACTGCGACAAGTATTAAAGCCCAAGCCGGAATAATAGCATCTGTACTGCAATTAATTGCAACATACTGATCCTGATACTGTGCCCAGTCATGATTTTTTAAATGTTCTCTGAAATCTTTTTCTTTTAACAAAAAGCCTTCTAAAAGCCATTGTGAAATGTCAATCTGAACTCGCATTCCTTTCGGATAATAATCCTCAAGATCAAAAACTTCTAAAGCACTATTGGCAACTTTGTTGATTATTTCTTCCATAAGAAAAGTTTAGTTTCAGGTTTAAAGTTTCAAGTTGAACAACCTGAAACTTTAAACCTGAAACAAATATTAAAGCATTCCTAATTCTAATTTTGCTTCTTCACTCATTAAATCCTTGCTCCAAGGCGGATCGAAAGTAATTTCTACTTCAACATCTTTTATGTTGTCGATTGTTTTTACTTTTTCTTCTACTTCTCTTGGCAAACTTTCCGCTACAGGACAGTTTGGAGAGGTTAGTGTCATTAGGATTTTTACCTCATAATCGGTGTTCACCATTACATCGTAAATCAATCCTAATTCATAAATATCTACAGGAATCTCCGGATCATAAATGCCTTTTAAAACTTTTACGATTGATTCTCCTAAGTCGTTAGTGTCTATTTCTTGTTCCATTTTGTTTTTTTGTTTTTTTTTAAACCATATAAGTGATGTAAGTTCATTTAAAATCTGGGCTTACATTTCTTTGGTTGTTTTTTATTTTTAATCTTCAAGCCAGCGATACAATTCGTTGACATATGTTTTTTGACCTTCGTGATAAATATTTAGTTACATTAAAATTAATCATGAGTCCAATAGGTACTTGCAAAAGTTTCATGTATGACATTAATTTTGCGATGTGAACAGGGATGATTTTATCAACTGCTTTTAGTTCTAAAGCCAAACAATTGTCAATAAACAAATCACATCTTAAATCAGATTCCAATTCTAAACCTTTATACTCAATCGGAATTATTAATTCGGATTGAAAATTAATTCCTCTTAAAGAAAGTTCTTTAATCATACATTGATGATATATACTTTCTAAAAGACCGGGTCCAATATTTTTATGAACTTCAATTGCTGCTCCATTAACCTGATAAATTAAATCACTCAAATATTTCTTAGTTACTATTATTGTTTTAGTGTAATAGTAAAAAAAAAAAGAGGAGGCGCAGACTTAAAAATATTTCTAAAATCTAATAAATTATATACGTAAATATAGGCTTGCTAAAATGAACTTACATCACTTATATGGTTTAAATAATAAGTTTAGTTTTTGTTCTTAGCATCAAAAGCCAAAGCGTACATTTTGATGTTTTTGATCATCGAAACTAATCCATTTGCACGTGTAGCAGATAAATGTTCCTTCAATCCGATCTCATCTATAAAATCAACATCAGCATCTAAAATATCTTTTGCTTTCTGATTCGAAAAAGCACGAATTAAAATCGCAATAATTCCTTTCGTTAAAATGGCATCACTATCTGCTGTGAAAGCAATTTTATCATCGGATTGCTCTCCTTGTAACCAAACTTTAGATTGACATCCTTTGATTAGATTTTCTTCGGTTTTGTATTCTTCTTTTATTAATGGAAGAGTTTTTCCTAATTCGATGATGTATTCGTAGCGTTGCATCCAGTCGTCAAACATGGAGAACTCGTCTACTATTTCGTTTTGTATTTCTTTTATTGTCATAATTATTCTTTCGTAAAATCGACCAGCAAATTTACTAATTTCTCTATTTCCTTTGGAGGAAAACCATTGTCAAAACCTTTTGTTTCATAGGTTTTTCCATTTGTTGTTACTTTTAAGTTTGCAATGGCTGCACCATCGTAAAAGCGCTTTTCTGTTGGTGCTTTTAATTTTGGAATATTATCTAAATTAATCTTCTCAAACTCAGCAACAATCTTATTCCATTTTGCGGCATCTATTTTGCTTTCAACTGCCTCCGCATCTCTGCCGTTTGTAACAGAAACTAATTTATTCTGGACAAGTATTTTTTTGTAAAGACCTCGGGAAAGGGCTGAATACTCAATTTGTGTTGACTTCATGTCTGTTTTTTTTTGACTTGAACAACTTGACGTAATAAAAAAAGTTAAAAGCAATATGGATACGATACGCATAGGTTTGTTTTTTTAGCTTAACATTGTTTTTGCCTTTTTAACCGCATCAACCATTAAATCAATTTCTTCTTTGGTATTGTAAAAAGAGAACGATGCACGGATCGTTCCGGGAATACAAAAGAAATTCATAATAGGTTGTGCACAATGATGTCCGGTTCTAACGGCAATTCCTAATTTATCAATTATCGAACCAATGTCATAAGGATGAATGCCATCAATATTAAACGAAACTACAGAAGCTTTATTTTTTCCGGTTCCGTAAATTCGTAAGCCTTCAATTTCCAGCAAACGTTTTGTAGCATATTCTAATAGTTCTTCTTCGTGCTTTTGTATGTTGTCAAAACCAATGTTATTCAAATAATCAATAGCAGTACCAAGAACAATACCACCTGCGATATTTGGAGTTCCAGCTTCAAATTTATGTGGTAAGTCAGCATAGGTTGTTTTTTCGAAAGTAACCTCTTTAATCATTTCGCCACCACCTTGGTAAGGAGGAAGTTTATTCAACCAGGCTTCTTTTCCGTATAAAATCCCTGTTCCAGTCGGACCGCACATTTTGTGTCCCGAAAAAACATAAAAATCACAATCTAAATCCTGAACGTCCGGTTTTAAATGTGGAACCGCTTGTGCACCATCAATTAAAACAGCAGCGCCAACCGCATGTGCTTTTTCGATTATGTATTTTATCGGATTGATGATTCCTAATGCATTTGAAATATGATTGACAGTCACCACTTTTGTTTTCTCAGAAAGCAAGGCGTCAAAAGCATCCATGATCAGTTCTCCATCTTCATTCATCGGAATAACTTTCAGTACGGCACCCGTTTTCTCGCATAACATTTGCCAAGGCACAATGTTACTGTGGTGCTCTAAAGCAGAAACCAAAACCTCGTCACCCGGTTTTAAAATAGACGCAAATCCATTTGTAACCAAGTTGATTCCATGTGTCGTTCCCGGAGTAAAAAGTACCTCGTGAGCGAACTTAGCGTTAATATGTTGTTGCACTTTACCACGCGAAATTTCGTAGGCATCAGTGGCTAATTGACTTAAAGTATGAACACCACGGTGGATGTTTGCATTTATTTCCTGATAGTATTTTTCGATAGCATCAATCACAATTTGCGGTTTTTGTGAAGTAGCACCGTTGTCAAAGTATACTAAAGGTTTTCCGTTTACAGTTTGTGAAAGTATCGGGAAATCAGCTCTTATTTTTTGAATATCTAGCATGTCTTATTTAGAAAAAGTCTATTTACAAAAGTACTAAAACTAAATTGTTTTATACGGCTATTCTATAATTTCCTTTTATGGCGCTATTGGTTGTGGAATGAAATGTTGATTCTGTAAATTTTATTTCATTTTCATGAGTTATTCGAATTGTATTTCTAAATTGTGTTGTAAAATCGTGAAAATAAATTGATTATATTGCATTAAAATATTAATAAAATCATGAAGAAAATCGTCAAACTGCTTGTACTTGTTTTAGTTGTTGCTCTTTTATATTATGGATTTACTACTTATCCGAAGCTGGATCTGATTTCGGGCTTTTCGGCCAAAAGTGTTGCATCCGGACATTTTTTGGATAACAGGTCTTTAGAATTGATTGAAAAAGGAGATAATGATATCCCGTTGCTCGATCTTGCGACGAACAAAATTGATGAAGCCGGTAAATTTGCTACATCGGCAGTTTATGGATTAAAAGAGCGAAAAGCAATTTACAGAGAAGGTTTAGGAGCTACTTTAATTAATGAAGATTTTGATGTTTCGAAACCCTATTTATTGCCAAAAAGAACAAAAGTAGTGAACGATTTGTCTTTTCCATATGGAAATAACGAACCAAAAGATACTGTTTTTGCAAATGTAGATTACGCAAAATTGAAAAATGCAGTAGCCAATGCTTTTGATAAAACGGGAGGCAAATTAAAAAGAACCCGAGCGGTTGTGGTTTTATATAAGGACAAATTAATTGCCGAAAAATACGATACAGGTTTTACAAAAGACAGTAGAATATTAGGCTGGTCGATGACCAAAAGCCTTACAAGTGCTGCTTTTGGCGTATTGGTAAAACAAGGAAAAATTGATATTTATAAACCTGCTCCAATTGCAGAATGGAAAAATGATGACCGTAAAAACATAACGGTTAACGATTTACTGCACATGAATTCCGGTTTAGAATGGGAAGAGAATTACAGTACGATTTGCGACGCGACCAAGATGCTTTTTCAATCAGAAGATATGGGAAAAGTGCAAATGGATAAACCGGCACAATTCAAGCCCAATACACATTGGTATTATTCTTCCGGAACGACTAATTTATTGTCCAAAATATTAAAACATCAGTTCAAATCACAACAAGAATACCTTGATTTTTGGTACAGTGCCGTAATCGATAAAATAGGAATGAACTCTATGGTTGTGGAACAGGACATGTCAGGAACATTTGTAGGCTCGTCTTATGGTTGGGCAACACCGCGCGATTGGTCTAAATTTGGTTTGTTGTACCTGCATAAAGGAAACTGGAACGGTGAACAGGTTTTAGATGAAAGTTGGGTGAAATATACGGTAACACCAACAAACACCTCAGACGGAAAATATGGAGCTCAATTTTGGTTGAATGCAGGGGGTAAATTTCCCGCAGCCCCAAAAGATATGTTTTATTGCAACGGGTATCAAGGGCAGACCGTTGCTATTATTCCATCGCTTGATTTGGTGATTGTAAGAATGGGGCTTAAAGAAGATCCTGCATTTGATTTCAATGGATTTTTGAAAGGTATAATTGATAGTGTAAAGAAATCGTAAAGTTTAATCGCAAGGTTCGCAAAGATTTTCTTTAGCACGCAGATTTTGCCGATCTAATTTACCTCTTAAAAAAATCTGTGCAATCTGCTAAATCTGCGTGCAAAAAAATTAGTTATAAATTAAAAAGGAGCCATAATTAAACTTTTTGTGCCTTGCGGTTAAAAGCCTACTGTAATCAATACCAAGCTGAATTAGATTGCAAGTCCGTAATGTTAGACACCGTAAAATAAAAAACACAAAGTCCGCAAAGTTTAAATTAAACCTTGCGAACTTTGTGTAAATCCTAGCGCCCCTTGCGGTTAAACGCTCTATTATAAATCGAATCCTAAACTCACCCCTAACTTCGTAGCGATAATTTTAGTAATACGTTGTTTCAATTCCGGTATTTTGATACTTTCGATAACAGCATTTGAGAAGGCATACATCAACAATGCTTTTGCTTCTTTCTTAGGAATTCCACGTGATTGCATGTAGAACATAGCTGTTTCGTCCAATTGTCCAACGGTACATCCATGAGAACATTTTACATCATCAGCAAAAATTTCTAATTGCGGTTTTGCATTGATAGTTGCTTTGTCGCTCAATAGAATGTTATTGCTTTTTTGGAAAGCATTTGTTTTTTGAGCTTCTTTTTCTACCAAAACTTTTCCGTTGAAAACTCCTGTAGAGCGATCAGAGAATATTCCTTTATAATCCTGGAAACTCTCGCAATTTGGTGTTGCGTGGTTTACCAAAGTATAATGATCTACGTGTTGTTTGTCGTTAAGGATTGAAATTCCGTTTAACGTACTTGTCAATCTTTCACCAAAATGATAAAAGTTTAAGTTGTTACGCGTTAGATTTCCTCCAAACGAAAAAGTGTGTACGTAAGCGTGGCTTTCCTGTTGTTGAGAAACGTAAGTGTTGTCAACCAAATTGGCTTCGCTGTTGTCGTTTTGAATTTTGTAATAATCAACAATAGCACGTTTTTGAGCGAAAATCTCCGTAACGGAATTCGTTAAAACCGGGTTTTCATTCAAACTTTGGTGACGCTCGATGATTTGAACATGTGAATTTTCTCCAACAATAATCAAATTTCGAGGCTGAACCATTAGTGCAGCTTCGTTTCCTGTTGAGAAATACATGATTTCAATAGGCTTGTCAGCTACTTTCTTTTTTGGAATATTGATAAAAGCACCTTCCATTGCAAAAGCAGTATTCAATGAAGTCAAACTATCATCTTTGCTTGCAATTTGATTAAAGTAGGTGTCAATAATCATTTTATATTTTGGTTTGGTCAATGCCGATGACATCAAGCAAACATCAATTCCGTCATGTGTAGTAGAAGACAGGTGTGAACTAAAAACCCCATCGATAAATACCAATTTATAAGTATCGATTTCGTGTAAAAAGTATTTTTTTACCTGATTAAATTCAATTGCACTTTCCTGCTTAGGAAAAACCGTAAAGTCATTTTTTAAGATGGCGTTTAACGATGTGTATTTCCAAGCTTCTTCTTTTTTGGTTGGGAAACCTTTATTCTCGAAGTTTTTTAAGGCGTTCGTGCGAATGTCATGTAAATCTGAATGTACATCAACACGCTCTTCAAAAGCCATAAAAGACGATACTAATTTTTCTTTTAAATCCATTGTTCTTTTGTTTCCTTCGGGTTTCAGGTTTCAAGTTTCAGGTTTTACCTATAGAAACTTATTTCCTTTGAAATCCTTCTTATTAAGATAAGTGATAAAGTTTTTTATTTTACCGCTTAAGTTTTCATAATCTGTTTTTAAAATTCCGAACTTTTGTTCTGAAATATATTCAAAATCATAAGCCCGATAAAGCTGAGATCTTGTTTCTCCGGCTGAACCTTTTGCAATAGATAAGAATTGTCTAAATTCTAAATTCCCATCTCTTTCAAAACCTTCAGCAATATTGTCCATTACAGAACCAGATGATGCTTTTATTTGATTTTTAAATCTGAAATCTGATTTCAATTCTGTTTCAATCGAAATTAAATGTATTTCTTTTGCTAGTTTTCGAGCCTCTTTCCAGATTTCTAAATCTTCAAATCTATTTATCGTTGCCATAATTTCCATTTTATTTAATTAAAGATTAAACTTACAAAAAAGTTCAACCTGAAACTAAAAAAAACATGAAACCTGAAACTAAAATTTTAGTTTTCTGCTTTAATCCAGTCGTATCCTTTTTCTTCTAACTCGTAAGCCAATTCTTTTCCACCTGATTTTACGATTCTTCCGTTGTATAAAACGTGAACGAAATCCGGAACGATATAATCCAATAAACGTTGGTAGTGTGTGATTACGATAATGGCGTTTTTCTCGCTTTTTAACTTGTTTACACCGTTAGCAACAATTCTTAGAGCATCAATATCAAGACCAGAATCGGTTTCGTCAAGGATGGCTAATTTTGGCTCTAACATTGCCATTTGGAAGATTTCGTTTCTTTTTTTCTCTCCACCCGAAAAACCTTCGTTTAAAGAACGAGATAAAAATTTACGATCGATTTCTAACAACTCCGATTTCTCACGAATTACTTTTAGCATTTCGTTAGCCGGCATTTCTTCCTGGCCATTTGCTTTACGAGTTTCGTTGATTGCTGTTTTCATGAAGTTGGTAACACTTACTCCCGGAATTTCTACAGGATATTGAAACGAAAGGAAAACTCCTTTGTGTGCTCTTTCTTCAGGAGCAAGATCAGCAAGATCTTCTCCGTCAAGGAAAACTGCTCCGTCAGTAACTTCGTAGTTTTCATTTCCGGCAATTACAGCCGAAAGGGTACTTTTTCCAGAACCGTTTGGTCCCATGATGGCGTGTACTTCACCAGCTTTAACTTCTATATTAATTCCCTTAAGGATTTCTTTATCACCAATTGAGGCGTGAAGGTTTTTTATTGATAACATTGTTTTTTTTATTTTATATAAATGTCAATTCTATTTTTGTTGTTTGGTTTAGGATGTTAGCATTAAAATGCGCGTGTCCTAAATATTCCATGCCTAAATAATCGGCAGATTTTTTGAATGGGATGTAAAAACTATCTTCAATTTCATTATCGTGCGAATTGGATATTACTCCAATTTTCTTTCCTCTGAGTTTTCGTCCGGTTTCTTTCTCAATTCGAATTAAATCTGAAATACGATCAAAGAAAACCTTCATAATTCCACTCATATTATACCAATATATAGGAGTAGCAAAAATCAAAGTATCGTACTTTTCGATTATTTCTCTTATCAAAGGCAGAAAATCATCGTCTATGTTTTTGCTTTCGTAATCATAATAAGAGATACTATAATCACTTAGATTAATAATATCTGCCGCGGACTCTTTAGCGATTTGATCCACAATTTTTGTTGTGTTTCCGTTTTTTCTGGAAGAACCTAAAATGATGACTTTTTTATTTTCCATTAATACTTATTCGTAATGTCCTTTCAGAGAAAGAATATTCAATATTTCTATCGTATTCTCGTCTATAATTTCATAAATTAATCGATGTTCTTGATCAATTCTTCTAGACCAAACTCCTGACAAACTATATTTTAGAGGTTCAGGCTTTCCAATTCCTTCAAAAGGGCTTTCTTGAATAGCTCTCAATAATTCAGAAATTTTCTTTAAAACTTTTTTATTTCCTGATTTAGTCCAAAAAGCAAGATCATTTTTTGCTTTGCTGGAGAAAACTATTTCCATAGCTTGTCTATATCTTCGATCGACATTTTAGTGCCTTTGCCTTGTCTTAATTCTTCTCTTGCATCCAAAATCTCTTGTACAAATTCTGGATTATATGGCTTTTCTTTTTCTTCAATAATTTCAAAGCCAAGAGATTTGGCCAGTGATTTTAAAACCGGAAAATCTTTTTTCTTTACATTTTTTAAGATGAGATCCATATTGCTTTGTTTTGATTATCCTACAGATCCTTCCAAAGAAATTTCTAATAATTTTTGAGCTTCAACAGCAAATTCCATTGGTAATTTGTTCAAGACATCTTTACTGAAACCGTTTACAATTAAGGCAATCGCTTTTTCAGTCGGAATACCTCTTTGGTTGCAATAAAAAACCTGATCTTCTCCAATTTTACTTGTAGTTGCTTCGTGCTCAATTTTTGCAGAAGGATTTTTACTTTCGATATAAGGGAAAGTATGAGCTCCGCAATTATTACCCATTAATAAAGAGTCACATTGCGAAAAGTTTCTTGCATTTTCAGCTCTTGGGCTGATTTGCACTAATCCTCTGTAGCTGTTTTGCGATTTTCCGGCAGAGATACCTTTAGAAATAATAGTCGATTTAGTGTTTTTACCTAAATGGATCATTTTAGTTCCGGTATCGGCTTGCTGGTAATTATTGGTAACGGCGATAGAATAAAATTCTCCAACCGAATTATCTCCTTTTAATACACAAGAAGGATATTTCCAGGTTACCGCAGAACCTGTTTCTACCTGTGTCCATGAAATTTTAGCATTCGTTTCGCATAAACCTCTTTTGGTTACGAAATTATAAACACCACCTTTTCCTTCTTTGTTTCCAGGGAACCAGTTTTGAACCGTAGAGTATTTAATTTCTGCATCGTCCATGGCGATTAATTCAACAACAGCAGCGTGTAATTGATTTTCATCACGACTTGGAGCCGTACAGCCTTCCAGATAAGAAACATAACTTCCGGCGTCGGCAATTACAAGAGTTCTTTCGAATTGTCCTGTTCCTGCCTGATTGATTCTGAAATACGTTGAAAGTTCCATTGGGCAACGAACTCCTTTTGGAATATAACAGAAACTTCCGTCAGAGAAAACAGCTGAGTTTAATGCCGCATAGAAGTTGTCTTTTTGAGGTACAACTGTTCCTAAATATTTACGAACTAATTCAGGGTGTTCTTTGATCGCTTCTGAAATTGGACAGAAAATAATTCCTTTTTCAGCCAATGTTTTTTTGAAAGTAGTAGCAACAGAAACAGAATCGACTACAATATCCATAGCGACATTGTTCATCATTTTTTGTTCGTCAACAGAGATTCCTAACTTTTTGTACATTTCCAAAAGTTCCGGATCTACGTCGTCTAATGTTTTGTTTGGATCTACTTGTTTTGGAGCGGAGTAGTAAGAAATAGCTTGAAAATCCGGTTTTGCATAATGAACATTTGCCCATTCCGGTTCAATCATTTCTTTCCACGCACGAAAAGCCTCGATGCGCCAATCGGTCATCCATTCCGGTTCTTCTTTTTTAAGAGAAATAGCGCGAACGATGTCTTCGTTTAGGCCAATAGGAAACGTTTCCGATTCAATATCAGTGTAAAATCCGTATTCGTATTCTTTGGTTTCGAGTTCGATTTTTAAATCGTCTTCAGTGTATTTTGACATTTTTTAGTTTTTTAAAACTTTTTGAAAATGATTTATTCTCAAAAGGTTTAAATTTTTGCTGTTATAAATTCTTTTGATTTATAGTGAAAAAGATTCTCCACAACCACAAGTTCTGCTTGCATTTGGATTGTTGAATACAAACCCTTTTCCGTTTAATCCGCCTGAGAACTCCAATATGGTTCCGGCTAAATATAGAAATGATTTTTTTTCAACTGCAATTGTTATGTCGTTGTCTACAAATATTTTATCGTCGTCGCCTTTGGTTTTGTCGAATTTTAAATCATAGGACAAACCAGAGCATCCGCCACTTTTTACACCTACGCGTACGTAGTCATGAGCGGCATCAAAACCATCGTCTTTCATCAAATCGATGATTTTCTTTTTGGCTGTATCAGAAACTTTTATCATTGTGTTTATAGTATTTGTTTTTTTATTTCATTTTAAACGAGCTCCGAAATAGTAATGAAATCATTATATTTTAAAGTACTGTATTTCAATGTGAAAATGAAATTATTTGCAAAGATACGACTTAAAAACCTTTTTCCATAATGGTTCACATTATTATAACAAATGTTAAAATAGACAGAAGTTATTTTAATAGAGGAAGCCTTTGCTTTGGGATTTTGAGACCAGACTTTTATTTTGATTTAGGGGATGATTTTTTTGCCACGAATTTCGCGAATTGGCACGAATTATTTTTTGCCACAGATTAAAAAGATTTGCACAGATTATTTAACCATTTTAATCCTTTAATCTGTGGCTTTTTTTACTAATAGATGTGCGAGGTTGGGAACTATTTGTCAAAGACCTAAAGGCATTTTCTCAAAATCTATAACAAATAAAAATTTCACTAAATAATGAAAGAATTAGTGTCAATTCGTGTAATTCGTGGCCACTTTTTCCCATTTCTGCTAATGGCATTATATGTTTTTAAATAGATTTTTTAGCATATGGAAATTGGATTTCCTAGCTTTGTTTTTCTAATAGAAACTTACTTTCATGAAACTATATCCAATAGAATCCGGAAATTTTAAACTAGATGGTGGCGCCATGTTTGGTGTTGTGCCTAAAACAATCTGGAATAAAACCAATCCTGCCGACAACAATAACCTGATTGATATTGCGGCGCGTTGCCTGCTAATAGAAGACGGAAACCGACTTATTTTGATTGATACCGGAATGGGAAACAAACAATCAGAAAAGTTTTTTGGATACTATTCGTTGTGGGGATCACATTCTCTGGATGCTTCTTTGGCAAAATATGGTTTTCACCGGGATGCGATTACGGACGTTTTTATGACGCATCTTCATTTTGATCATTGTGGAGGAAGTGTTCAATGGAACTCAGACAAAACAGGCTATGAACCCGCTTTTAAAAATGCCAAATATTGGACAAACGAAAGTCATTGGGAATGGGCAACAAAGCCTAATGCCCGCGAAAAAGCTTCCTTTTTATCGGAGAATATTTTGCCGATGCAGGAAAGTGGTCAGTTGAATTTTATTCAAAGACCCAATGGTGATTTTGGAGTTGCTGAAGAATTAGGTTTCGGAATTTTTTACGTTGACGGTCATACCGAAAAACAGATGATTCCACATATTCAATACAAAGATAAAACGATTGTTTTTTGTGCCGATTTGCTGGCAACAGCAGGACATATTCCGTTGCCGTATGTTATGGGGTACGATACCAGACCTTTATTGACGATGCCTGAGAAATCAAAATTTTTGAGTGCAGCTGCAGATCACAATCACTATTTATTTCTGGAACATGATGCACACAATCAGATTATAACCGTAGAACACACCGAAAAAGGAGTTCGGTTGAAAGACGTTTTTACTTGTGAAGACATTCTTTAGAGAAAAACTAAAGGCATAAAAAAAATCCCATTTTCAAATCGATGAAAATGGGATTTTTTAGTTTTAGATTAGATCAACTTATTCCAGAATTATCTTCTTAGCCGAAGCCGCATCCTGATTGATTAAGTATACATAGTAAATTCCTTTTGGAAGACCGGACAAATTGATGGTATTGTCGGTGTTTGTTGCATCTAAAGTAAACGTTTTTACTAGTTGCCCCAGTGCGTTGTAAACCGTTGCTTTTTCTAAACTTACATTTTGGATGTTTAAAATGTTTTTAGTTGGATTTGGATACACAACAGTGTTTTTAAAAACAGAATCTTCGAGGCCTAAGGCATCGCAAACCGTTTTAAAGTTTGCTGTGGCGTCTTTGAAATTGGCCCAATTTGTATTAGAATAGGAAACATCATCGACCAAAATACAGCTTAATGAAGGATTTTCTATAAGGTTTATTTGTCTGATGTATTTGTTTCCTCCACTTTTTAAATTTAAAGCCGAAAGATCATTATTGCTACAGTATATTAAATCCAGAAGGCGATTTTTAGAAAGATCCAAAATTTTTAATTGATTGGAAGAGCAACGCAAATCATATAATTCTTTATTGCTTGAAACATCAAGAGTAGTTAATTGATTGTCCATGCAAAACAAATCGTGTAGCTTAAGATTCTTTGCAAGATTAAGACTTGTCAATTTATTATCAGAGATATATAATTCTTCTAAGGCAGGATTATTTGAAGTCTCTATAGTAGTTAGTTTATTATCATTAACATTTAAATAGGTTAAAGCTAAGTTTTGAGAAATATTGATTGTAGTCAATAGATTATTTGTACAGAATAAACTGGTCAATGCTGTAAAATCCTGAATTCCGGTTAAATCAGAAATAGAGGCTCCATTTAGGTTTAGTTCCGTTACAAAAGAAATTCTTGCGGTTGAAACTTTTCCATCGGGAACGCCGGAATCAATTTTTAACGCAATTAACTTTTCTTCAAAATTAATATCAGGAATTAAAGTGTTTTTCAAATTACACGCTTCATTGAAACTCGCAGCTGCATCTTTTTTACCCGACCAGTTTGCATTTGAATAAGCAGGATCATCTATTTCAATGCAGCTTAGATTTAGATTATTCGTAAAATTAGAATTGGCAATATCCAGGTTTTTGTTATTTCCGTTTTTCAAATTTAAATACCATAATCGATTCCCATAACAATCCAGTTTTACAAGAGCAGTATTTTTAGAAGCATCTAAATATTCTATACTGTTCGTATTGCAATTGAAAGCAGTTAAGGCTGGATTTTTGGTTAGATCTATAGTTGTTATTTTGTTATTTGAAAAATTTAAAGTTGTTAAAGCTGTATTATTAGAAACGTCTAAGGTTGTAAAATTAGAATAAAGGGAATTCATACTCAAATTCAAATAAGTCAGCGCTTTATTTTTAGAAACATCGAGGGTTTTTAATCGGTTTTTGCTACAATCCAAATAGCTCAAATCAGTGTTTTTAGAAACATCTAAAGTCTCCAGGGCATTTTCGGGAGCATATAAAGTAGCTAAAAATATATTTTTGGATAGATTTAAATACGATATTTTATTCAAGCCGCAATCCAGATATGTCAAAGACAGAAAATCCTGAATTCCGCCTAAATTTGAAATATTGGCAGAAGAAGCATCTAAAGAAGTTACCGAAATTATACTGGTGGTCATGATCTTTCCATTTTTCCCATCGGTATCAATTCCTATTGCGATCAATTTGTCTTCAAAAGCAGGGTCCGGAATCAACGTGTAGGCAATAGAAGTACCACAACTGGTATTGTAAGAAGCTGCTTTGTCTTTAGAAGAACTCCAAGTCGAATTCGAATAAGCGACCTTGTCAACGCTGATACAGGTTAAATTCGGGTTGCTCAGAAACTTAGGTTTTGGCATGTTTAGATTATTGCCATTTTTCACATTCAGATTAACTAGTTTATTGGTGCTGCAATCAAAATTATTCAGAGACATTGTACTTGAAACATCAAGACTTGTTAATTCATTATTTGAACAATTTAAAGTAATCAAACTTTGATGATTAGAAATATTCAGCTCCGGCACTCGATTATAAGAACAGTCCAAAGAAGTCAAATGAATATTTTTTGAAACATCTAAACGAGCCAAAATATTATAACTGCAATTTAGTTCTTCTAACTTCAAATTTTGGGTCACGTTTAAAGACCTTAGGTTGGCTGACTTACATTCTAAAATCGTCAAAGCACTATTTTTAGAAACCTCTAAGGTAGCCAGTTCAATGTTATTTGAACAACGTAGAGTTGTCAAAGCACTATTTTTAGTAAAATCAAGTGAACTTAATTGATTTTTGCTGCAATCTAAATTGGTCAGACTTAGATTTTTTGAAAAATCCAGATTTCTTAAAGTATTTCCGGAACAATTTAGAGTGCTTAATTTGGTAAAATCCTGAATTCCTGTTAAATCTGCAATAGCACTATTTGAAACGTCTAATGTGGTCTGTGACGAAATACTTGCCGTTAGCACTTTCCCATCGGTTGGGCCCGCGTCTATCAAAAGGGCGATTAATTTTTTCTCAAAATTTAAATCAGGGATCGCGGTGTATTGTTGATCACAGAGCAAGGTATATCTGGCTTGATAATCTTTCTTATTGGACCAGTTTTTATTTGAATAAATTACATCATCTACTAAGATGCAGCTCAATCCGGGATTGTCATAAACCTCTATATTATAGGCAGAATTCCAATAAAAGAGCGTATTCTTTCCGTTTTTTAAGTTTAAACTCGTTAAGGAGTTAGTTCTGCAAGATAAAGCTTTTAGGCTAACATTTTTTGAAACATCAAGACTTGTTAATGCGTTGATTTCACAATATAAATATTCCAAAAGAACACTTTTTGAAACCGTAAGATTTGTTAGTTTATTGTTTGAGCAATTTAAATAAGTCAGCGCTTTTTTTTCAGAAACATCAATATTTGTCAATTGATTGTCATTGCAATTGATATAAGTTAAAGCTGTATTTTTAGAAATATCCAGATTCGTTAGTCGATTGCGTTGGCAGTATAAAGTTGTCAGAGCACTATTTTTAGTAAGATCTAAGCTCGTGATCAAGTTGCCAAAACAGGACAAAGAAGTTAAGGCTTTAAAATCCTGAATCCCGGTCATATTTATAATAGATTGACTTGGAAGATTGCTTTGATTATTACTTACATCTAAAGAATTTAGTGTCGCTATGCTAGAGGTCAGCACTCTTCCGTCAGTTGCCCCCAAGTCAATGCCAAGTCGGATTAGTTTCGTTTCGAAAATTACATCCGGAATAAGGGTATATTGCTCGGTTCCCTGAACATAAACTTGCAGATTATCAATCGCCACATTAAATCCGATAGCATCATTTGTAAGCAAGGAAATACTTAGATCGTAAGACAGGTTTTGGTCCGGTGTAAAAGTGATTTCATTGGTTCCCCAATTATTGTCTGTGGCAAAAGTAGTATTCGAAAGTGTTGTCGAACTTCCATTTTTGCTAATATTCAGGACAATAGGGTGCGCGTTATTGTAGTTACTACTTAAATATTTGTATTTAAACTTTATTGTATAGGTAATTCCGGCACTCATGGGAACTTGAGTTGTAATTTTCGGAATTAAAGTGTTGTTTAAAAAGGACAGTTTTATACTGTTAGCGCCCCTCCAGAAGTCGGTAGTGTTCTGACTAACATTGTTTTCGATCGTCCAGCCCGGCAATGTTTTGCTGTTTGTCCAGTTTTCAAATTCCCCATTGGAGACTAAATTTATTTGTGCATAAATAGAAAAATGGGCTAATACCAAGAATAAAAGTAGTTTTGTTTTCATAGATAGGTTTTAGTATTTTGGAAATGCAAGTATACAAATTAGATTGGGTTTTATTACGGAAACCCGTATTAATTTTTTTTCAAAAAACAATATTAAAACACACGAAAAGTACACATTTATAAACAGATAACCACTAAAAAATCATAAGGCAGTGTTAATGGTTAGTTTTTTGCAACAAAAAAGCATAATTTAGTCGCAACTTTTAACTTTTATATTAAAATAGATTACATGAGTCCTATAAAATCAAATACGTTATCTGCTTTTGCATTACTTGTTTTAGCAGGTTGTAGTGCAACTTTACAAGCACAAGTTTCTACTCCTAAAGCAGCCATTACAACACCTTTGGTTATTGTAAAAAAAGCTCCGGTTTCTGAGAATGATTTAAAAAGATGGAGCCATCTTGATTTAGTAAAAGATACTATTGCAGGAATGAGTGTCGACAGAGCTTATGCGGAGTTACTACAAGGAAAAACTGGTAAAAAAGTAATTGTAGGTATTGTGGATTCCGGTGTAGACATCGAACACGAAGACCTGAAAGGAATGGTGTGGACCAATCCTAAAGAAATTCCGGGTAATGGAATTGATGATGACAAAAACGGTTTTATTGATGATATTAATGGATGGAATTTCCTTGGGGATGCCGTACATGAAAATCTTGAAATGACTCGTGTTGTTAAAAAAGGAGATGACGGATCTGCCGAATACAAAAATGCATTGGCGCAATACGAAGAAAAATCTAAAAAATTGTTGCAGGACAAACAACAGGTTGATTATTTGTTGGACGTTCACAATACAATAAAAAAAGCTTTAAATAAGACCACTTACAAGTTGGAAGATTTAAGCACAATTACTTCAACAGACGAAAAAATAGTGTTAAGTAAAAATATCATGACACAGATTTTTACTAATGCAGGACCAACTTTTGATCCGGAAGAAGAGTTGGAAGCTTACAGAGAGCAGGTTTACGATCAATTCAATTACAATCTGAATAAAGATTTTGACGGAAGAAAAGTGGTAGGAGATAATCCGGAAGACATCAAAAACACAAAGTATGGTAATAACGTAGTTTTTGGTCCTGATAAAGAAAAAGCCCTTCACGGAACGCACGTTGCGGGTATTATCGCGCAAGTTCGAGGTAATAATTTAGGTGGAGACGGTGTTGCCAACAATGTTGAAATCTTAACGGTTAGAGCCGTTCCTGATGGAGATGAGTATGATAAAGATATTGCCTTGGCAATTCGTTATGCTGTTGACAATGGTGCAAAAGTAATTAACGGAAGTTTCGGGAAAAGTTTCTCTCCTCATAAAGAATGGGTGTACGAGGCTATAAAATATGCCGCTAAAAAAGATGTATTAATTGTTCATGCTGCAGGTAATGACGGTTACAATATTGATGAAACAAAAAACATCAATTACCCGAATGACTCTCAAGACAATATAAAAGAATTTGCGGATAATGTTATTACAATTGGTGCGATCAATAAAGAATACGGACAAAATGTAATCGCAGGATTCTCTAATTTCGGAAAAATAAACGTTGACGTTTTTGCTCCGGGTGAAGAAATCTACGCAACAGTTCCTAATAACAAATACAAGTATCTGCAAGGAACTTCAATGGCTTCGCCGAATGCTGCGGGAGTTGCTGCTTTGATCCGTTCTTATTATCCAAAATTAAAAGCTTCACAAGTAAAACATATTTTGATGGAATCAGGAGTTGCTCTCCCATCAATGGTAGTTTTAGGTGAAAACCCGGATCCGAGTCAAAAACCGGTGCCGGTTTCGTCTGCTGAATCTTCTAAAACAGCCAAAATGGTAAACGCTTATAACGCTTTATTAATGGCTGAAAAAATGTCAAAAAAATAAAAACATAAATTACTAATCCGATGGAAGAGTGAAGACTCTTCCATTTTCTATTTTATTGAATATGCATAAAATTATTCTATTATCTTTTTTGAGTTTGGGTTTAAACTCAGCTTTTGCACAAAGCGCTCCATACTGGCAACAACATGCCGACTATAAAATGGAGGTTTCGATGGATGTAAAAAACTATCAGTATAAAGGGAGGCAAGAATTGGTTTATACCAATAATTCTTCCGATACATTAAAAAAAGTATTCTATCATTTATTTCTGAATGCATTTCAACCCGGAAGTGAGATGGATGCTCGTTTGCATTTTATTAAAGATCCGGACGGAAGAATGGTGAATAAAGTAAAAAGTGCCGATGGTAAAGAAACAAAGCAAAGCCGAATTGAAACTTTAAAACCAAACGAAGTAGGATATTTGAAGGTTACCAATTTTAAACAAGATGGTGTTACCGCTCAAACCAGAACTTCCGGAACTATTTTGGAAGTAACACTGGCGAAGCCAATTTTGCCGAATTCTAAATCAACTTTTACGTTAGATTTTGACGGACAAGTTCCGGTTCAGGTGCGTCGTACAGGACGAAATAACACGGAAGGAATCGAATTGTCAATGTCACAATGGTATCCTAAATTAGCGGAATTTGATTTCGAAGGCTGGCATGCAGATCCTTATATCGCGAGAGAATTTCACGGTGTGTGGGGTAATTTTGATGTGAAAATTACAATTGATAAAGAGTATACTGTTGGAGGTTCCGGATATCTTCAGGACAAAAACCAAATCGGACACGGTTACGAAGATGCAGGTGTAACAGTAGTATATCCTAAAAAAGCAAAAACGTTAACCTGGCATTTTATTGCACCAAACGTGCATGATTTTACCTGGGCAGCTGATAAAAACTACATTCATGATATTGTAAAAGGACCAAATGATGTTGATTTGCATTTCTTCTACAAAAACAATCCTAAAGTAGCAGAGAACTGGAAAAAACTGGAGCCATTAATGGTTAAAGTAATGGATTACTATAATCAGAGAGTTGGAGCTTATCCGTACAAACAATATTCCTTTATTCAAGGAGGTGATGGTGGAATGGAGTATGCGATGTGTACTTTAATGTTAGGAAACGGAACTCTTGAAGGAATTCTGGGAACGGCAACACACGAATTAGGACATTCTTGGTTCCAACATATTTTAGCTTCAAACGAATCAAAACACCCATGGATGGATGAAGGTTTTACAACTTACATTGAAGACAGTGCTTTGAATGAATTGGCAGGAGATAAAAAAGAAGTAAATCCGTTTAAAGGAAACTATAATGCGTATTACAGCTTAGTCTCATCAGGAAAAGAGCAGCCACAAACCACTCATGGTGATCGTTATGATGAGAACAGACCTTACAGTATCTCTTCTTATGTAAAAGGAAGTATCTTTCTTTCTCAGTTGGCTTATGTAATTGGTCAGGAGAATTTAGATGCGACTTTAAAGAGATATTACAATGATTTTAAATTCAAACACCCAACGCCAAATGATGTCAAAAGAACAGCAGAGCGAGTTTCCGGTGCTGAACTGGACTGGTATTTGATTGACTGGGCAGAAACAACAAATACAATTGACTACGGAATAAAAGACGTAGCTGATAATGCTGGTAAAACAACCGTTTCTTTAGAAAGAATCGGAAGAATGCCAATGCCTCTTGACTTAACAGTTGAATATACAGATGGTACAACAGAGAGTTTCTACATTCCATTAAGAATGATGAATTACATTAAACCAAATCCGAATCCAAACGTAAAAAGAACTGTTTTGGAAGATTGGGCTTGGGCAATGTCAAACTATAGTTTTACAATAGATAAAAACAAAGCTGCAATTAAAAAAATCACAATTGATCCAAGCGGATTAATGGCAGATGTAAAAGCAACAAATAATGTTTATGAAGTAAAATAGTTTACTGAATTAAATAAAGAAAGCCCTTAAAAAATAATTTTTTTAAGGGCTTTTTCTTTTAAGAGTAAATCTATAAAATGGGTTTTACATTTGTTATCGTTTCGCTTTGTACGGTCTTTTTTAGCGGAAACATCTTTCTATAGCTCAACACTCTCCACAGCCATTCAACGGGGCCATAATTGTATCTGTCAAGCCACCATTTGCTTATGAATAACTGAATTGTAAACACAAAAATCGCTAAGAAAAAGTAAAACCAGTACGGTAAAGTGTTGTAAATTTTGAAGCCAGCTCCGGAAAATAGGAAAAAGGCAATGATATTTTGCATCAGATAATTGGTTAAAGTCATTTTACCACTAACCCTGAAATAGTTGAAGACCGTTTTTAGTTTTCCGTTTGTATAGAGCAAACAAATTCCGGATGCTATAAACAACATTGTACTTATTATGGTCCAAAAAACAGGATTAAAATAAGTAAAAACGACTGTTTGTTTAAGGAAGATTTGGAAAAGAATTCCGGAAGCAATTGCTAAAAAGAACGTGATGATAAGGGTTCTTTTTAAAGATTTCTTTAATTCAGGTAAACGATTAAAAAAGTTGATTTTTTGGGCATAAAATCCCAAAAGCATCAGGGCAAACATCACAACGTGTACGGTAATTGCATAAGGAAGATTAATCATTTCCTGATAATACGTTCCCAGTAAATTGAATTGGAATACATCGAGCCAATTATCAGAATAAAATAATTTTAAGTATTTGGCAGTAGACTGTACATCGGGTAATGTTTGTTTTATACTATTAATGTAGGCCGTAAGAAACGGAATGAATACTAAAAGAACGATGCTGCTTATAAGAATTGTTCTAGGGGAACTTCTATAAAAGAGCAAAAGAAATAAACCTAAAAAAGCATAGTCTTTTAAAATATCGCCAAGCCAGAAAGCAGAATTTACAAAAGCAAAAGCAAAAAGAATAAACATTCGCCAGCAGAAAAAAGAAACAGGATTTTTGCCTTTTTCTGCAACATTATTTATAAGTATTGCAAAACCGTATCCAAATAAAATGCTCAATAAAGTCCAGGATTTGGCAGAAAAAAAGGTTAAATTAAAAAAGCTTATTACTTCAGAAAAAGCACCTTTTTTTTGAATAAAACGGTCTAGCCCGATGTAGCGAAAATCGACATAGTTTCCTATGGCAACACCTAGTAAAGCCCATCCTCTTAAAATATCAACAATAGCGGTTCTTTTGTCTTCCTGAATAGGATTTAACGAATTTGTCATAAATCTAACGGTTTTTTTTCCTTTGTGTAAGGGTTTGGTTAATTAGTTTGTTAAAAACAGATCAAATGTAAGAAATTCTACAATTCGTATTTTTTAATTAAGAAACATTTTGTAAAAAAAATAAGCATGTTATTCTAAAAGGATTTTCTTTTAAAATAACATGCTTATAGAGGTAAAAAAGCGCTTGGGTTTATCCCAAATGCTCCAGCATATCTTTTGTCATTGACTCTAAGTCAAAAGTATGTTTCCAGTCCCAGTCTTCTCTGGCAGAGCTGTCATCAATACTTGCAGGCCAACTGTCTGCAATTTTTTGACGGAAATCAGGATTGTAAGTAATCTCAAATTCCGGAATATGTTTTTTAATTTCAGCAGCGATTTCGGTTGGTGTGAAACTCATCGCAGCTAAATTATAAGATGAATGAATTTTGATTTTTTCAACCGGTGCTTTCATAATGTTTATAGTAGCATCAATCGCATCATCCATATACATCATTGGCATTTTTGTTTCTGAAGATAAAAAGCACTCGTATTTTTTATCTGAAATCGCTTTGTAAAAAATATCCACAGCATAATCGGTAGTACCACCACCCGGAGGCGTAGACCAACTGATTAAACCCGGATAACGAATACTGCGAACATCAACACCATAAATGTTATGGTAATATTCGCACCATCTTTCTCCTGCTTGTTTGCTAATTCCGTAAACCGTAGAAGGTTCCATTACGGTATATTGAGGGGTGTTTTCTTTTGGAGTTGTTGGTCCAAAAACTGCAATACTTGATGGCCAGAAAACTTTTTGAATTTTTTTTGCTTTAGCTAAATTTAAAACATGGAATAAAGAGTTCATATTCAAATCCCATGCAAATGCCGGATTCTTCTCAGCTGTAGCCGATAAAAGTGCCGCCATTAAATAAACATCGGTAATTTTATGCAACTCAACCAAATGTTCAATTTGATTAAAATCTAAAGCATTGACCACTTCAAAAGGCCCTGAATTAACAACATCAGTATTTAATTTCCGGATGTCAGAAGCAATTACATTTTCTGTTCCATACAATTTACGTAATTTTTGAGTCAGTTCAGTCCCAATTTGACCGCAAGCGCCAATGATCAAGATTTTTGGATTCATGTGTTAATTTTTTTAGAGATACAAATATAACGTTTTCGCAAATAAATATGTTTTTTGACAATGCAAATTATAAATTTAACAATAACGAAGTTTCTTTGTTGGGTTATTCTCCGTAAAAAAGGTATTGACGAGAAGAAAATCGCCACAGATTAAAAAGCCTAGAATGATTTTTTACTTGTGTGTTTTTCTTTAAAGAAATCCGTTTAATCAGTGAAATCTGTGGCAAAAGAATAATTCGTGCCAATTCGTGAAATTAGTGGCAAAAAAAGCGCACAATTTTATATGATTTGAGACGAAAAACAGAGTTCGTAATTGTAAATTTACTTTGTAACTTTGTAGCTTAATGTTTTACCAAATGAAATATAAAATATCTCTTTTTCTACTTTTGATTTTTGTACTGAATTCATGTCAGGGTGAAGATGAAAAACGTCGTGCAGCCTATGAAAAAGAAGCTAAAAAAAAGGAAGCCATATTCAATAACATCAATAAAGGCTGGGCTTTTATAGATGAACCCATCAACGAAGTCTCTGAACAAAATAGAGTTGTGTGGACTGAATGGCGTGACTTTTTAAAGGAAATCGGAGAAAAACCAAGGAAGACAATTGGAGCGTTTCAGAAAAAATCAGAAGCGATAGCTAAGAAAGCAATGCTTTTAAACAATAATATTCCCGCGCAATTTAATCAACCTCAGATAAAAAGCAGAATTTCAATTTTGATCACTAAAATCAAAATGATGGATTTGTACATTCACCTGAGCACAATTCCGGATGATAAAGTGACGTTTCTAATTGGGGATATCAATAAAGAGTTGGTCTCGTTAGAGCGACAAATGGATAAAGTTGTCGAAAAAGCTAAGATTCCAAAAGAGGAAGGAGAAGCCGATTTTCTGAAAATGTTAGACACAACACGTGCTATCCCGAACGCAATTATAGATCCAAATTTACCTAAAGTTGAGTAAAAACGCCTTATATACTACGTATGACAATTTGCCTAAAAGTCAGCAGATTGCCACACAATTACTAGAGCAAAATCAAGTAAAAATGCATCTGAGCGGATTGCTGGGATCGGCAGTTTCATTTGTAGTCCGAAGTGTTTTTAAGAAAACAGAATTGCCTTTTTTGATTATTTTAGACAACAAAGAAGAAGCAGCATACTACTTGAACGATCTAGAACAAATGATTGGCGAACAGGATGTTTTGTTCTATCCCGGTTCGTTTCGTCGTCCCTATCAGATTGAAGAGACCGATAATGCCAATGTTTTATTGCGTGCTGAGGTTTTAAACCGAATTAATTCCCGCAAAAAACCAGCGGTAATTGTGACCTATCCCGAAGCTCTTTTTGAAAAAGTAGTAACCAGAAGAGAACTGGATAAAAACACACTCAAAGTCGCTTTGAATGATAAAATTTCTATAGATTTTATCAACGAAGTTTTGTTTGAATACGAATTTAAAAGAGTCGATTTTATTACCGAACCCGGTGAATTTTCGGTTCGTGGAGGAATTGTTGATGTATTTTCCTTTTCGAACGATCACCCCTATCGCATTGAGTTTTTCGGGAATGAAGTAGACAGCATTCGAAGTTTTGATGTGGAAACCCAGTTGTCGGTTGAAACCCATAAAAAAATCACGATTATTCCGAATGTGGAGAACAAGATTTTTCAGGAGAACCGAGAAAGTTTCCTGGATTATATTGCAGAAAAAACGGTGCTTTTTATTCAGAATACAGAAGGACTTTTTTCTCAGTTAGACAAACAATTTGCCAGGGCAGAAGAAGCTTTCGAAAAACTTTCCGGAGAAATAAAACATGCGACTCCCGAACAACTGTTCTTAAACCAGTCCGCATTTATAAAAAGAGCTTTAGATTTCTCAATTGTAGAATTGGCTTCAAAACCTGTTTTCAAAACGACAAAGAGTTTCGAATTTCATATACAGCCACAGCCTTCTTTCAACAAACAGTTTGATTTGTTGTTGAATAATCTGAGCGACAATCATTTTAACGGATATAAAAATTATTTATTCTGTTCAAATGAAACGCAGGCCAAACGTTTCCATGATATTTTTGAAACCTTAGATGAGGCTAATTCGGAGAACATCAGAAAACAATATCATACCATTGTACTGCCATTATATCAAGGATTTATTGACGAAGAAAATCAGATTACGGCCTATACAGACCATCAGATTTTTGAGCGTTATCATAAATTCAATATCAAAAACGGCTATTCTAAGAAGCAGAATATCACGCTAAAGGAACTTACAGCACTTTCTGTTGGAGATTACGTTACACATATCGATCACGGAATTGGAAAGTTTGGTGGTTTACAGAAAATTCAGGTAGAAGGCAAAACGCAGGAAGCTATAAAGTTGGTTTATGCCGATAATGATATAGTGTATGTGAGCATCCATTCGCTTCACAAAATTTCAAAATACAACGGAAAAGACGGAACGCCGCCTAAAATTTATAAGTTAGGATCGAACGCCTGGAAGATTTTAAAGCAAAAAACCAAAGCACGTGTCAAACATATAGCATTCAACTTAATCCAGTTGTACGCAAAACGACGTTTGGAAAAAGGATTTCAGTTTGCGCCGGACAGTTATTTGCAAAACGAATTAGAGAGTTCTTTTATCTACGAAGATACACCCGATCAAACCAAATCAACAGCAGAGGTAAAAGCCGATATGGAAAGCGACAGACCGATGGACCGACTGGTTTGTGGTGACGTTGGTTTTGGTAAAACGGAGGTGGCGATTCGTGCTGCTTTTAAAGCCGTTGACAATAGTAAACAAGTCGCTATACTGGTTCCGACCACTATTTTGGCGTACCAGCATTATCGCACTTTTACAGAGCGACTAAAAGACATGCCGGTTTCTGTTGGTTATTTAAACCGATTCAGAACTGCCAAACAAAAGGCAGAAACCTTAAAACAATTGGCCGAAGGGAAGCTGGATATTGTAATCGGAACACATCAGCTGGTCAACAAAAATGTGGTATTTAAAGACCTTGGTTTATTGATTGTAGATGAGGAGCAGAAATTTGGAGTTAACGTAAAAGACAAACTCAAAACGATAGCGGCAAACGTAGATACATTGACATTAACAGCAACACCAATTCCGAGAACATTGCAGTTTTCGTTAATGGCAGCGCGCGATTTGTCTGTAATTACAACACCGCCACCCAATCGTTATCCGATTGAAACTAATGTGGTTGGTTTTAATGAAGAAATTATTCGTGATGCAATTTCGTATGAAATTCAGCGAAACGGACAGGTTTTCTTTATCAACAACAGAATTGAAAACATTAAAGAAGTTGCCGGAATGATTCAGCGTTTGGTTCCAAATGCCAGAGTCGGAATCGGTCACGGACAAATGGAAGGGGCAAAACTTGAAGAATTGATGCTGGGCTTTATGAATGGAGATTTTGATGTTTTAGTAGCAACTACAATCATTGAAAGCGGTTTAGATGTTCCAAATGCCAATACAATCTTCATCAATAATGCCAACAACTTCGGATTGTCGGATTTGCATCAAATGCGTGGTAGAGTAGGACGAAGCAATAAAAAAGCATTTTGTTATTTCATCTGTCCGCCTTATTCCTCAATGACGGATGATGCCCGTAAACGTATTCAGGCGCTAGAGCAGTTTAGCGAACTCGGAAGTGGATTTAATATTGCCATGAAAGATCTTGAAATTCGCGGTGCGGGAGATTTATTAGGTGGGGAACAAAGTGGTTTTATCAATGAAATTGGTTTCGATACTTATCAGAAAATCATGAACGAAGCCATCGAAGAATTAAAAGAAAACGAATTCAAAGATTTGTATCCGGAAGAAAATGATATCGAAACTAAGGAATATGTAAAAGATTTACAGATTGATACCGATTTTGAGTTGTTGTTCTCTGATGAATATATTAATAATGTTACAGAGCGCTTGAGTTTGTATAACGAGCTTGGTGCTGTGAAAAATGAAGCAGAACTGGTTGTCTTTCAAAATAAATTAATTGACCGTTTCGGACCGATGCCTCCGCGTGCCAATGCATTGATGAATAGTATTCGCATCAAATGGATCGCCACAAGTGTAGGTATAGAGAAACTGGTCATGAAAAAAGGCAAAATGATTGGTTATTTTGTTTCAGACCAACAGTCCGATTATTATCAATCCAAACGTTTTCATAAGGTTATAAAATTTGTGCAAACACATAGTAATCTTTGCCAAATGAAAGAAAAGCAAACTCCCAATGGCTTAAGACTTTTATTGACTTTTGAAAATGTAAAATCCACCAAAAGGGCTTTGGAATTAATGGAATTGCTTGAAGAATAGATTCAAAATTTAAATAGATTCAAAATAAATGAAAGGGAAGATTAATTTTTTTTGCTTGTTAATGCTTATTGTTTTTTCCGGATGTAGTTCGGATGATTCTGGAGAAGTTTCAAATAATGGATTATTGAAAGTTATGATTTATGGAAACGGACATTCCACCTTTATTGAATATGATAAAGGCCTTATGAGGAAAGTTTTTAATCATTTTCCAAATGGAATTTTGGAAGTAGATAATTATGAATATGATTATAAAGGAAGGCTTTCGTCCACGTTAATCGGTGGACAGAAGAAAACCTATAAATATGATAATAAGAATAGATTGATTAAAGTCATTGACGGTGTTGAGGATTGTGTCTTATTTAGTTATTTGCCGAATAAAATTGTTGTTACAAAGCAGCATGGTTTTTCAAAAAAAGTATTTTCGGAGCTGCATACAGATGGCAAAGGTAGAATTATTAAAATAGTTCGCATTGAGCCTTCAGAGGCCTATAAAAACTCATCAGTTGCAGAGTTGAAATATGATGATAACAATAATATAGTGAAGATTGTTTATCGTAGGGATAGTAATGGAGCTCCAAATCGAGCCATTGAGTATAGTTATGATAACAAAAAGAATCCTATATACTACAGTGGAAGAAGCTTTTATGATAGCCTTTATTATCTTCGATCTATTGATCCTATTTCTGTAGATGTAACTTCTTCGAATAATCTTGTTTCTACAAAGTTTTCTGAATCTTATCCACCTCTTGTAAATGAATTTGTTTATAATGTTGACAACTATCCGATTAGTCAAGTACAACCGACGACATCTTGGGGTGGTTTAACTTCAGATAATGACAAGACACTTTATGAATATTATTAAAGAAGAAGGAAAATCAATTTTTGAATATTTTTTTTATCATTACTTTCTGCGAAAATCTGCGAAATCTGCGTGATGTTTAATTCTTAATGCGCCACATTTTTTTGACTTAATCTTAAAATTCGTGCAATTCGTGGCGAAAAAAAATCACCCCGAAAAGAGTGATTTGATTGGTTAAAAGTGGTTTTTTGGTCTAGACAGTTTGATCAGAAGCCTGAAGTATACTACTTTGTCTGTTTGACTTCTGATTGTATTTATAGCGATACCGGGTTTCTGAATAGGGTAATCCTGCTATTCGTACGATTTTCGGTTCTTAAAAAAATCTTCTTTATACTGCTATTCAAAAACGAACATTTTTTTTCGTTGTAGTTTTGAATAATTAATTCTGTTAACGCGTTAACAAATATATAAAAATATTATTCTTAAAAAATTGTGCGTAAAAAAATATAATTCTTCTTTTTTTTAATGTTTTTGTGTGGAGTGTCGCTAAAACTAAGGGCAAACCCGTTTTTTGATCGATGAGTTTAGGAATTGTGTTTCTAAAAATTAACAATTACAAAGCAGGTTTTTGAGAATATTCTTATTAGAGTTCTTTAAAATACGGGCTTTGTAGTACTGTTTGGGAATAAAAAAATCCTTTTATCTTTCGTTTAGATGGAAAGATAAAAGGATGTATAAAAAAGAATCGGATGATTCTATGGGATTAATTTTTAAGATCTTTAATTACTTTAAAAGCAACATCAACCTGATCTTCTCCAACTAAAATAGTAAATTCATTTGAAGTTGAGATTACCTCATTAATGATGATTCCTTCCCAAGCCAAGCGTTGAAAAATAAAGTAATAAATACCTGGAACAACAATATTTTCTTTAGGAAGCTTTACTGTAATTGAAGCTAAATTATCTAATTTCTGAATCAGCTTTTCACGTATGAAGTGTTTTTCAACCAAATGATTAACACTGCTGCTTACTACAATATTAGTTTCGTTTACACCACGAGATGAAGTATAAAAAATATCAGACAATACATTAATATCAGAGATCAGATCCGCTTGTTTGTTTAAAACAGTTTCTGAGGCTGCAAAAGTATAGTCCGTTAATTCGGAACGAACCGTAATTTCGCCAATATTCTTAATGACTTTGTTGATTTTATGATTCAGTTTAAAATCTAATTCTTCGGTAAGTCGTTTAAGTGACATTACAACAGCGCCTTGTTTTACTTCTTTGCCAAATTCACTCTCCAACTCGGTCATGATATTCCGTGAAAGCGAAGTAAGATTAATAATTCCCAGCGATAAAGCGTTCAATAAAAAAGGTTTTGTTTTAATGTAATTTTCGACAATTGAAGAAACGGTTTTCATAATTTTTTAATTGTTTTTGGGTAACTTAATTGGGTTGGTTTAGTTAATTGTGGTGTTATAAATCTGCGCAAATATAAATAAAAAAACAATTTGTTACAATTATAACAAGTAAAAATTATGTTAAAAATGATAAAAAGCGTCTGTAAGATGTTCAATTGCAAATGATTCCCCTTTTTTATGGATTGCGATGATGTCAAAACGAACTTCAAAATCTATTTCCCTATCGTTTATGTAGGCATTTACTGCTTTTACGAGCAGCTGAACTTTTTTTGGTTTGACAAATTCTTGCGGTAAACCAAAATCTATACTCGATCTTGTTTTGACTTCAATTATAGCTAAAATGTTTTCTTTTTGAGCAATTATATCTATTTCTGCCTTTTGAAATGTCCAATTTCGGTCGAGGATTTCATAGCCGTTTTCCAAGAGAAACTCTACGGCAAGTTCTTCCCCTTTTTTTCCAAGTTCGTTGTGTTTTGCCATTTTTTAATCTCTTGTTTTTTTTAAACCATATAAGTAATGTAAGAAAATATAAGTTTTGCTTACATTACTTATATGGTTTAAACTTTGCTAGTTTTACACAGTGCTATGTTTGTGGAACTTATTTGTTAAAAACCACAGTACTTCCGGACGCATTGACATCATTCTATCTCTTGTTTTTTTAACCATATAATTAAGGTGAGAAAATATAAGTTTAGCTTAAATGCACTTACATTACTTATATGGTTTAAACTTTGCTAGTTTTACACAGTGCTATGTTTGTGGAACTTATTTGTTAAAAACCACAGTACTTCCGGACGCATTGACATCATTCTATCTTTTGTTTTTTAAACCATGTAATTAAGGTGAGAAAAATAAGTTTAGTTTAAATGAACTTACATCACTTATATGGTTTAAACTTTGCTGGTTTGACACCGATACGTGTTTGTCTAACTTATTTGTCAAAAACAACAGTACTTCCGGACGCATTGACATCAATTGTTATGGTACTTCCCATAATCAAAGCCCTATTGTCGCGAATATGACCGGCCGGAAAATTAAAAATTACCGGTATATTGTATTTTTTAGTAACATCATCTACAATTTCTACGGCATTTTTCCCCCATGGAACTTCATTGTCTTTCATTTTGGTCATGGCACCAACAATAATTCCTTTCAGGTTTTCAATACAACCGTTGCGTCTTAGATTCATCATCATGCGATCGATATGATAAAGATATTCGTCTAAGTCTTCAATAAATAAAATTTTGTCTTTGCAGTCTATAGCAGATTGTGAACCTAATAAGCTGTATAGAATAGAGAGATTTCCGCCTACTAATTCTCCTGTTGCTTTTCCGGAACGATTCATTACATCAGGAGCAACAGTATAGGAAAGAGGTTCACCAAACAAAGCTGATTTCATTGAACTAATCGCATCAGGAGTAGCACGTGGAATAGTAACAGGCATTACGCCGTGAATCGATTTATATCCCATTGTATTCAAATGATTGTGTAAGACCGTAACGTCGCTAAAACCAACAATCCATTTTGGGTGTTGTTTGAATTTGGTAAAATCTAAAAGATCAACCATTCTGACAGTTCCGTATCCACCACGAACGCACCAAATTGCCTTAATGTTAGGATTGTCTAATTGTTTTTGAAAATCGGCAGCACGTTGCTCATCAGTTCCGGCCAATTGATTGACATCAAGACCAATGGTACTTCCTATTACAGCCTCTAAACCCCAACTATGCAATAAATCTATAGTAGGTTTAAGATTGTCATCTATATTTTTTCGGGCAGTTGCCAGAATAGCTATGGTATCTCCTTTTTGTAGATAAGGTGGTGTGATCATGTTTTGTTGGGATTGACAGGTGAATGATTGTAAAGCAAAAGTAAGAATTACGATTTTACAAATAACAAAACGCCTCTTTGTGTATTGAAAGCTCTTTAAGTTCATAGTTTACTTTGCTTGGTGTATTAATGCGATTGACAAATATAAGTATTTTAGAAAACATAAATACAGGAAATTACTTACAAATAATGATTTTATTTTGTAGTTTTGAAGTTCTGAAAAAGTATATAAATAACAATGGGTAAATTTTTTTTGATTCTTTTTTTCTGTATCGTTACGTTATTCGGTCAATCTAAAAAGTATAGGATCCATACGGTAGCTTTTTATAATTTGGAAAATCTTTTCGATACGGTAAATGATTTGGAAAGAAATGATGATGAATGGACTCCAAACGGAATTCAAAATTGGACAAATGAAAAGTATCGGAAAAAGCTAAAAAATCTGGCGAGGGTTTTATCTGAAATCGGAACACCGGAGAATACAAATGCGCCAACCTTAATAGGAGCGGCTGAAATTGAAAACAGGGGAGTTCTGGAGGATTTAATAAAGGAATCAAAATTACAACAATATGATTACGGAATCATTCATTTTGATTCGCCGGACAGACGCGGAATCGATGTGGCTTTATTGTTTCAGAAGAAGTATTTCAGACCAACTTCATTTTCCAGTATTCCGTTGTATATCTATGGGGATAGTACTGCTGTGAAAAAAGAAGAGAGTAAGGAGTCAGAAGAAGAAATAAACACAACAGTCGGGAACAATCGTGTTTTTACAAGAGACCAGCTTTTAGTTACAGGATTTTTAGAACAGGAAGAAGTAAGTATTATTGTCAATCATTGGCCATCCCGTTGGGGTGGAGAAGAAGTCTCCGGTAAATATAGGGAAGCAGCCGGCAGACTTAATCGGAAAATTATCGATTCACTACAGCAAATAAACCCAAATGCCAAGATTATAACAATGGGGGATTTTAACGATGGGCCATACAATAAAAGTATAAAAGTTGCCTTGGGTGCAAAGGCAAAAAAAGGGGAGGTTCTTGAATTTGGAGTCTTTAACCCATTTGAAGAAATGTTTAATAAAGGGATGGGCACACTTGCCTTCAGAGACTCTTGGGATATTTTCGATCAGATTATAATTTCAGAACCTTTAATACGACCTGATTTCTCCTCTTTTAAGTTCTGGAAAGCCGGTATTTTTAGAAGGTCGTATATCGTTCAAAGCTCGGGAAAATATAAGGGATATCCATTGCGACATTCCTTGACAGAAGTAGGTTTTAGTGATCATTTTCCGGTTTATATTTATTTGATTAAAGAGGTAAATTCGCAGTAGAGGTGGACAGTAGAGATGGGCAGTAGAGATGGACTGCAGTCCATCTCTACCGGCACCGCGAACTGAAAACTTTTCCCTAACTTAGCATCTTAGAAACTTAGTACCTCAAAAAAATGGCAATAGCTAAACCTTTCAACCTCACAAAATGGATTGAAGAAAATCGTCAATTATTGAAACCACCAGTTGGAAACAAAAATCTTTATGTTGATTCCGGTGATTATATCGTTATGGTTGTTGCAGGGCCAAATGCCCGAAAAGATTATCATTACAATGAAACGGAAGAACTTTTTTACCAGCTGGAAGGCAGTATAAAAGTGGTGATTCAGGAAGATGGCGAACGTAAAGAAATGGTTTTGAATGCCGGTGATATGTATTTGCATCCCGCAAAGATTCCGCATTCTCCTGTTCGTTCAGAAGGTTCTATAGGTCTGGTGATCGAACGCAAACGTGCCGGAAAAGGGTATACAGACGGTTTGCTTTGGCATTGTGATAACTGCAATCATAAATTGTATGAAGTACATTTTGAATTGCATAATATAGAGAAAGATTTCCTGCCTCATTTTGAGCATTTTTATAATTCAGAATCATTAAGAACCTGCGATAAATGCGGGACTGTGATGGAATCTGACCCCAGATTTGTTGCTAAAAAATAAATTTACTTTAAACCCAACAGGTTTAAAAAACCTGTTGGGTTTATGATACAGTGTATTATTTTTGAGTATATTTACATTATAAAATGAGATACTAAACAATCAAAAATGATACAAGAAATTATCACATATAAAAGCATCGTTGCTAATCTGGAAGATGTATTGAATAATTCTCCCTTCAAAAAGAATTATGTTATTGAACAGATTGGTATTCCTAGCCCAACATTTTATCGAAAATTAAAAACGCAGACGTTTACCCCGGATGAAATGTTATCGATAGCAAAGATTCTTTCGCCTGAGGAAAATTTTAGGTTAGAATTATTAGCTGATATAGAACAAGGGAAGCGTGATTTAAAGAATGGAAACTTTATAACACATGAAGAAATGTTGGAAGAATTGAGAAGTAAAAAATTAATTTAAACCTACAAATCCAGAATTTCTATCGGCTGTTGACGATTATTCCAAAAAGTAATTAATTGAATATAACCTTCTTGTATTTCATAATACAAAGTAACTTGTTTGGAAATTACTATTTCGCGACATTCTAAATCTGCTCTGTACTTTCCTAAGTGAGGATTTTTTTCTAGTAAGTTGTTTACACGCAAAACATCATTGGTGAATTTTTTTGCAATCAAAGGAGACCAGCATATCTCAATATAATTTCGAATACTATGAAAGCTGTATTTTGCTTTTTCAGACCAAATAATTTTCATCGAGAATAATTTATTTGGCTAATTTATAAAAATAAACTTACAAAATAATCTTTTTCCCTTGTTCCGGATAAATAAGTTGAAGACCTAAATCATTCTGAATTTTGAGTTGTTCTTTAATTTTAGTAATATTCTTTGTCGGTGGTTTCAAATGGGTAATGATAATTTTAAAACCTTTCAAGGTACCTTTTCCGGATAATTCTTCTAGTAGATGAAGTTCTTTCATCAAATGATTCGGAGTCAGATGTCCAAATAAAAATTGGTCCGGTTGTTCATTCGGAAAAGAAACTTCAATGAGAATACCTTTCAGTTGTTTGTTTTTGACTAGTGGCGCTATAGCAGTCCATAAATCATGTAAATTATTGCTTTTTTCGACCGCATCCGGTCCGGTATCTCCTAAATATAAAGCATAGTGGTCTTCATTTTTGATTAAAAAGGCAGTGCTTTCAAAAGGATTAACATGACTTAGCGGAAAAGCTTTCACCGTCATTGAGGTATTGGTAAGTGGTGTTTCCTCTCCAATTGATAAAGTTTGAAAGTGGTATTTTTTTAAAGGAAATCCGGGACCTTCATCCCCAAAATTTGCCCAGGTCTGATCGTTGAAATAATGATTTTCCATCATTTCCATGCATTTTTTTGTTGCGTAAACCGTTTTAGAGGAATCCGCAGGTGAATTGATAATTAGACCGGAGACATGGTCCAAATGTGCATGAGAAATAAGATATCCTTTGATGTATTTTCGCAATACTTCGCTAGTCGAAATCTTAAACGTTTTCTTTTCAATTGCCTTCTCAATTCCGGCATTTATTGTTCCGGCATCAAGGCAGATATAATCGTTTGAGCTTGCTGGCGCCAATAAATAGGCAGAAAGATTTTTTTCGTCAATACCACCTTTTACTCCTAAAGGCACAATTTGAAAAGAAGGTTTTTGCTCCTTCTGAGAAAATGCACTGGTAGAAATTAAAATAAGGAAAATATAAAGCGGATGAAGAAATCTCATAATTAGAATAATTTTATTGTTGCAAATTTCATGAATTATAAGGAATAAATTGCTTTGTATTTCTGTTATTGATCGTAATTAACCCTAAATTTACTTTCATTTTAACAATTGAATTGAATAAAAATTCAACTCGAAATAATATCTTTACATAAAAATATAACAATTTTAACTAAAAAAGTTACAATGACAACAATAGCATCACAATTTGGAATGAATGAAGCTCTGGAAAAATTGGGCATCAAAGCGATAAATGAAGGAACATCGACAGGTTTACAAAACTTTTCATCAGGAGAGATTTTAGAAAGTTATTCTCCGGTAGACGGAAAGTTAATTGCTTCAGTAAAAATGTCTACACCTGCAGATTACGAAAAAGTAATGCAAGCTGCAACTGCAGCCTTCAAGACTTTTAAATTAATTCCGGCTCCACAACGTGGCGAGATTGTGCGTCAGTTTGGAGAAAAATTGCGTGCGAATAAGGAAGCTCTTGGTAAATTGGTTTCTTATGAGATGGGTAAATCACTTCAAGAAGGTTATGGCGAAGTCCAAGAAATGATCGACATCTGTGATTTTGCAGTGGGATTATCACGTCAGCTTCACGGATTGACTATGCATTCTGAAAGGCCGGGACACCGTATGTACGAACAATATCATTCGTTAGGAGTTGTCGGTATTATTTCAGCATTCAACTTTCCGGTTGCCGTTTGGGCATGGAATACCGCTCTGGCTTGGATCTCAGGTGATGTTTGCGTTTGGAAACCTTCAGAAAAAACACCTCTTTGTGGTATCGCTTGTCAAAACATTATGGCACAGGTTATCAAAGAAAATAATTTACCGGAAGGGATTTCATGCCTGATCAACGGTGATTATAAAATTGGAGAATTACTAACTTCTGATACACGTATTCCTTTAATTTCTGCTACAGGCTCAACCCGTATGGGGAAAATCGTAGCGCAAACCGTTGCCGGACGTTTAGGAAAATCATTATTGGAATTAGGAGGAAACAATGCCATTATTGTGACTCCGGATGCTGATATCAAGATGACTGTTATAGGTGCCGTTTTTGGTGCAGTTGGTACAGCAGGACAACGTTGTACATCAACCAGAAGATTGATTATTCACGAAAGTATTTACGATAAAGTTAGAGATGCGTTAGTTGCTGCTTACAAACAATTGCGTATTGGGAATCCACTTGACGAAAACAATCATGTTGGTCCACTAATCGACACACATGCTGTTGAAATGTATGCAAAGGCTTTGAATAAAGTAGTTGCCGAAGGAGGTACTGTTTTGGTAGAAGGTGGTGTACTTTCGGGAGAAGGTTACGAAAGTGGTTGTTATGTAAAACCTGCTATTGCCGAGGCTCAAAATTCATTTGAAATTGTACAACACGAAACATTTGCTCCGGTTTTATATCTGGTAAAATATTCGGGAGAAGTAGACAATGCAATTGATCTTCAAAACGGGGTAGCTCAAGGATTGTCATCAGCCATTATGACTAATAATTTACGTGAGGCCGAAAGATTTTTATCTGTAGTAGGTTCTGACTGTGGTATTGCCAATGTAAACATCGGAACTTCAGGAGCTGAAATCGGTGGTGCTTTTGGTGGTGAAAAAGAAACCGGTGGTGGTCGTGAATCAGGATCTGATGCCTGGAAAATTTACATGAGACGTCAAACCAATACAATCAATTATACAACGAGCCTTCCATTAGCTCAGGGAATAAAATTTGATTTGTAAGATCATTATTATCTCATATAGTATTAGAAAAACCGTCTCGTTAAGTTGAGACGGTTTTTTTGTTTCTTTTATTTCTTTTGTTTCAGGTTTCAAGTTTCAGGTTTTGTTGCTATGTTTTATTTGTGACAGTAAAGCTAAGGTGCGCTATTGGTTTGTAATAAGTTTTTGAAAAATGTTCGAGGTTGTAATACGCTTGATCATATTACAAAGGGTTAATTTAAGCGGTATGCTTATATGATCTTATATTACTCATATGGTTTTAGTACGCAGCGGATTCACTAAAACTTTGTGTTAGATAATTTTGAGTTTTTCTTCAGTCAAAAAAAGCCGTCTCAATGATGAGACAGCTTCTTGTTTGTTTTGAAAAATATACGTTTAGTATTTATTTTTTTAGAATTGTTTGATTAAATATACCAGTCGACGTATGTATTTTTGCCAGATAAGTTCCGGGTACGAGGTGGCTCATGTCAATACTTTCGGTCTCTTTTCCGGTAGTGCTTATTAGAACTCCTGCCATATTATAAATCAAAACTTTTTCTACGTTTTCATTTGATAAGTACAACGTAGAGGATACAGGGTTTGGATATAAAACTACTTTTGTGTGCTCTATGTTTAAGTCCTGTTCTTCAGTAGAAGTTTTAGTGTTTTTCACCATTCTTAGTGTACCGCCACTATAAGTAGTGCTGATATAATATAAATTAGCTACTGATCCTTTGGTTATGGTGTTAGCTCCGGCTGGAATTGTAGTAGTAACGATTCCTGCCGCTGCAGTGTAGGACACATTGTTTATCTTCACTGTTCCTGTGAAATTCGAATCAAATACTAAAGTCAGAGTAGAGGTACTTGTTGTGGTATAGGCTATTGAAGTGCTGGATTCAATTTTTAAGCGTCCTGTTAGCGTTTGTCCATTATAAGTTACAGATCCGGAAGTTGAATTCATGTTTCCGGTGATGGTATAAAATGAACTTGTTTTTCCGGAGGTTGTAAAATTATGGATTTCATTTCCGGTACTTCCACCCGTACTTACCGTAATTGTTCCGGATCCCGTTACCGGAGAACCTGTAGTCCCCGTTGTTGCAATAGAGTAGGATAGTGTCGCAGTTGGAGTTCCTGTAATCGTTATGGTTTTTGCGGCGGTGTTTTTCACAAAACTAATTCCGGAAGCCGGTAAACCAGTCACAGTGGCGTCTGTTGCAGTTCCGCCCCAAGTGAATACAATTGATGCAATTGCTGTACCAGTTGTCACCGTTTGATTTTTATTTGCAGTTGAGGTTAGTGTTTGTGATCCGACTGGCGGAGTTCCTTCTCCCTGTACAGCAACTAAAGAACCGGTGTAATTTGTAAGAGCAGATTTTAATGCTGTGATGACTAGAGAAGAGGTATCATCAGTTGCATTGTTGAATGTCCATTTTAAATCTCCACCGGAAATACGACCTGCGTACTGAACCGTTTTTGTTCTTGCGGTAGCTGGTTGGTCTATTGCCAGGTTCTTCACATAAAAAGCAGCATTAGTATCAAAGTTGTTGTACGTATTTCCGCCTGACTTAGAAACTACGCTACTGCTTACTGTTTGTGCTCTTGTTGTCGCAACAAAAGCATCAAAATCTGTTGTAGAACTGATTTTTCCTGAAATATTGTATAATGGATTTGTATCGCCATAAGCAACAAAACGCATATTGTTAGTGGCATTATCAGCATCAAAAGTATTGTTGAATGCTTTAATAGACCCCCCGGCTTCACCAGAGAATGTTCCCATTGTTCCGGCATTATTGACCTGATTGGCTTCGTCCCAAATATCGGTACCTTGAAGGGAAGTTAACATAGGATGTTTACTGTTTCTGAAATAATTGCCTTCTACAAATAAAGAAGAGCCTAGAGTAGAACCCGATCCATACTTGGCAACCCCATCAAAATAATTGTTGTAAATGTGGGCTGAATAATAGCGAACACGTGGATGACGGGAATCAGAGTGGTCGAACCAATTGTGGTGGTACGTGATGTATAGTCCTGCCGTGGTTCCTTCGCTTAATCCCAATAAACTTGCTTTTCCATTGTCCCAAAAGTGATTGTAGGATAGCGTAATATAGGTTGATGTTTTATTGTCTAAAGCTCCATCGCCTTTTATTTGATCAGCATCGCTACCCGCATTTCCATAAAACAAGTCGCAATTGTGCACCCAAATGTGGTCATTGTCTTGCTGCATTCCAACGTTGTCTCCGGCTGTGCTGTTGCAATTCATAAAGCCCAGATTGTTGACTTCAATGTTCGAAGCCGCTTTTAGGCGTACTCCCCATCCATTAGCAACAGCATCTGTTCCAACACCTTCAAAAGTTAGATAACTAGAGGCATTATTGGCGTTTTCGATTACCACATCGCCTCCTTCCATTACGGTCATGTCGGTAATGTTTCCGATTAGTCGAAAGATAAAGGGACGTGTATCTTGTCCTTTTTTTATAGCGTACAGTATATTTTGCAACCCAACACAAGGATTGGTACTGGCTCCTGTGATGTTCATAGAAACGGTATTTTTTGTGTTCTGTGTGATATAAACTATGACAGCATTATCTTTTGGAGTTCCATCAATTTTATAGCCTCCCGGAACTCTTCCGCTGTCGAAAGCAAATCCATTTCGGTCTTGAGCAAGTACCGTTAAACTGGCTGTTGTAGTACCAGTTCCTTCAACTCCGGAAATTACAGGTTTTACTTTCAAGGTGTATGATCCTGCTTTAAGTCCGGGAACATCAGCACGGAAATAACTGCCATAACTTCTAATAAGCTGATCGTCGATTTTCTGATCGGTGATTCCTTGACCGGTGTAATAGACATTGTAGCTTTGGGCATTGCTAACAGGTTGCCATTTTACAAAAGCAGATTCGAGCCATCCGGATGATTCGGTAATTTGAACTTGTTGAGCCCAAGTCTGAATTGTTACAAAAAAGACGGCCAGAAATAGTAGGTTTTTTTTCATAATGGTTTGTTTAATAGTTAGTAAATAGTAAAATGTGGTTTCTAGTATCGGTTAGAATTTTAATTGTAATCGATTACACAAAAATATATAAAATTTTGATATTCAAAATAAATTTGCTTAAAAAAAGAAAATAATTAAAAGAATGGTTGTTTTAAATGAGTAATATGTAATAAATTGCATTAATTGTAATTTATTACATGTTGGTTTGAATGTACGCTGAAGTATTATTTTTACTACTTTTTTTATTCTTTAGTAAAAATACTTTTTGAAAAAAACGGTACGATTTCGTGTCATTTTTGCTAGACAGCTAGGTGTTTTTAAAAATAAGAAAAAACGCACTAATTGTAAATCTGAAATTGACTAAATAACGATATTCTGAGTCGAATTGATGAAATCTGGGCTAAGAAATAGGTGATAAAATGTCAATCAATCGCTAGCGTATTGATTTAGTTTAGGTTATATAGGACTGTCTTTTTCAATTTTACGAATGTGATTTTTCGTTTTTGAAGGAGAATAGGATGGATAACGGACTTAAAATGATTGATGTCACAAATGTCTCGCTTGTGAAGGCATGCTAATTGAAAAGACCTTGCAAGAGAGCTAAAATATTTAAAAAATCAGTGACTTAATAATAGAACTTTGGTTTATAGTTTTGGGTGGGATGTTTGCACTGGCATCGGTTTAAAGACAGAAGAAAACATGCGGTACAAATGGATTTTATAAAATTGAGAAGGGAGCAAAAAAAAAGGCCTTTTTGAAAACTCAAAAAGGCCTTTTTATATGTTATGTAAGTAAATTAGTTTTTACTGGACATTTTTGTTAGTAATCTTAAGAATTCAACATACAACCAAACCAATGTGATCATTAATCCCATAGCGCCGTACCATTCCATAAATTTTGGCATTTTTTGCTCAACACCTTTTTCGATTAAGTCAAAATCTAAGAAAAGATTTAAAGCAGCGATGATAATTACAAAAACACTAATTCCGATGCTCATCATAGAATTTCCTTGGTGTACAGGAGTGAAGCTTGTAAACATAGAGACCACCCATGAAATTAAATAGTAAGTTGCAATGGCTAATGTTGCAGCGATAACTACTGATTTAAATTGCTCTGTTACTTTGACGATTTTAAATTTATATAAACCCAGACATACTAAAAAGGTGACTAATGTAGCACCAACAGCATTGATTACAATTCCAGGATACATTGCTTCAAAAATAGCAGAAATTCCTCCGATAAAAAGACCTTCAAAAAGGGCATAACCAGGGGCTAAATAAGGAGAGGCTTGTGGTTTGAATGCTGAAACTACTACTAAAATAAGGGCAACAATTGCACCTCCAATAGTAGGTAACATCGCGTTCATTCCGTTAAAAGCCATCCACCAGGTTACCATAGCGGCTCCGCATAATATTAGAAATAAAATAGCTGTCTTATTAATTGTACCTGACAACGTCATATCCTGATTGTAGTCAATGATTTGTGCCTGATTTACTCCTTCAGCTTTTGAAACAGCATTTGATGAAAAACGCTTGTTGCTTAAAAATGGATTATTTGAGTTGAAGTTCATGTTTTATTGCATTTAATTGACTTCAAATATAGGGAGTTTTTTTGAGGAGAACTTGTTTCCGTTAAATTTTTAACATGAATTTTTCTGTGGCAGAAGTGGCCTTAAAACAAAAAATCCATCAAAAAATAATCTTGATGGATTGGTCTGTATTTGGACTGAATTTTTTATTTCAATAAATCTAATACTAGGGATGGGAACAAACCTAAAACGATGTTTAAAGTGATCGAAACGATCGCAACCGCATAAATAAGGAATGGTTTTCCGGTACGCTCTTCATTTGGTTCTTTTGAGTACATGGCTAAAATTAGTTTGAAATAATAACCAACACTGATAATTGAATTTATAACTGCAACAATTACCAAAGCAATATGACCTGACTGAATAGTTTGATTGAATAAGAACAACTTAGCGAAAAATCCTGAGAAAATCGGAATCCCTGCCATTGATAATAAAGAACCTGTAAGGATAGCAGCCAATAACGGATTTGTTTTTCCTAAACCGTGGAAGTTTGTAATGTCTTCATTATCCTGATTTTTACAAACGTATAAAATAACACTGAAAGCAGCGATTCCTGCTAAAGCATAAGCTGCTGTGTAGTATAATAAAACGCCTGCAGAAGTAGCAATCGTTAATAAAGTCATCAACATAAATCCGGCATGCGAAATACCAGAGAAAGCCAACATACGTTTTACATTTACCTGGCGCAATGCCATGATATTACCCACAGTCATAGAAGCCATTGATATAACGACTACAATAGTTTCAAAGGTTGGCAAAAGATCTTGATTGTCAAGTGATGGGATCAGGTTTAAAGCGCTGATTAATTTGTATAAAGTAGCAACAGCAATGACCTTTGCCAAAGTACTCATTAAAGCGGTTGTTAAAGCCGGAGAACCTTCGTAAACGTCAGGAGCCCAGAAATGAAAAGGTACAGCTGCTATTTTAAACAACATTCCAATTACCATCAAAACCATTCCGATTGGGAACCAGATTGGTAATTCGGCAGATAAAGAGCTGTCGTGTATTTCGGCAACGTCAAAACTTCCCATTGCTCCGTAAATCAAACAGATTCCGAATAAAATAATTCCTGATGCGAATGAACCCATTAAGAAGTATTTCATTCCCGCTTCGTTACTTTTTAAATTCAAACGTTCGCTTGCAGCAAGGATGTATAAAGCGATGGATAAGATTTCAATTCCAAGGAAGAACATAGCTAAGTTTCCAAAAGAAACCATTGCTACACCACCGGCCAATAAAAATATTTTTATAGCAATAAAATCAGAGATTTTTGTTGGATGATTTTCGTAAAAATTGTGACTTAAAGCGACAAGGAAAATGGTTAAAACAATAAACAATGATGAAAACGAAGTAGAGAATTTACTCACTGTAATCATATTATTGTAATAACTTTCTGTTGATCCGAATTCTGAAAAATTAAGTGCCAAAACAGCCAAAAGTCCAAGAATGGTAAATGGAACAATGGCTTTTCTGAAATTAAGAATTTCAAATAATAGGCAGAAAATACCCAACCCTGTAATTGCTATTAATGTATTCATTTTTGCTTTTTTGATTTAGGATATCGAATGCTGATACTACCCTAATTTATTTTTATTTAAAATATTAGTTCTTGTTGATAACGCTCAGTATGGTCTCTAAACTTGGTGTGATCAAATCAGTAATTGGTTTTGGATAAAATCCGAAGAACAATAATACAGCTATGATTACAACTAATGAAATTCCTTCATTAAGAGAAACATCTTTGAATGTTTTTGAATTGGTTTCTCCCAACATTACATTCTGAAACATTTTAAGCATATAATACGCTCCCAATATAATAGTTGTTCCACCTAAAACGGCAAACCAAACATTTACTTGAGAAAGACTGTACAAAACAGTAAACTCTCCAACAAAGTTAAAAGTACCCGGTAACGCAACCGAAGCCAATAGTAAGATTAAAAACATAGAGGTAAATTTCGGAGATTGTGTACGGATTCCGCCCATCTCTGCAATATTTCTTGTTTCGTATCTTCTGAAAATTATTTCAGCAGCGTAGAATAATCCAACTACGACAAAACCGTGAGCGATCATTTGCAAAACAGCTCCACGTAAACCATCAATAGTTAAGGTACACGATCCTGCAGCAATTAATCCAACGTGTGCCAAAGAAGAATAAGCTAATAATTTCTTTAAATCTTTTTGTCTTAAAGCTACAATAGATCCATAGATTACACCGGCAATTCCTAATACGATAAAGATGTTCATGTATTCTTTTGCAGCAAGTGGTGCAATTGGCAATTGCCAACGGATAACACTGTACAATCCCATTTTTAGCATGATACCTGATAAAAGCATAGTTCCAACTGTTGGTGCTTTTTGATACACATTTGCCTGCCAAGTGTGGAATGGAATAATTGGAATCTTGATAGCGTATGCTAAGAAGAAAGCCAGGAAGATCCAAAGTTGCTCTGTAGCAGTTAAGTTTAATTTGTAGAAATCTTCGATAAGGAAACTTCCATTTGCTTTTTGCGATAAATAAATAAAGGCAACTAACATAAACAAGGAACCGGCAAGGGTGTAAATAAAGAATTTCACCACAGCTTTTCTGCGCTCATCTGCGTCACCATTACCCCAAATAAGAGCAATAAAGTAAATTGGAATAAGAGATAATTCCCAAAAAATATAATATAAAAGACCATCTGCTGCAAGAAAAGTTCCTGTCATTGCAAAGGCCATAAATAAAATTAAAGCGTAAAAACCTTTTGCATTTTTATAGTCATTCCCGAAAGAAGAGAATATAATGATTGGAGTTAAAGACAAAGTCAGTAAAACCATTGCCAGAGCCAATCCATCCGCATTTAAGGCAAATGAAATTTTTGGTTCTGTGATCCAAGCGTTGATTAAGCTAATATTTTCGCCTGCACAAAAATGATTTAACAACACTAAAGAACATCCTAAAGCAGCTAAGCTAAAGAACAAGGCTACTTTTGAAGCTAGTTTGTCACCAACAAAATAAGTGGCAAATGCACCGATTAAAAGGATAATTAATAGAATAGAAACGTTCATAGTTATTAAATTATTGAGCTAAAAATATATACGAAACAATGGCGCAAAGACCCAAAACAAAAGCAAAAAGATATAATCCGATACTTCCACTTTGTAATTTTTTACCTTGAAAAGCTAATTCATTGGTGATTTTACCAAATCCGAAAACAACAGCTGTTAAACCGGTTTCGATATAATCTCTAAAGAATCTTGATAATGCATTTATAGTGCGAACAAATACAGCATCGTAAATTTCGTCTACATAATATTTGTTGTATAAAACTTTAGTTAAACCTGTAATGTTTTCGTCTGCTTCAGGAACATTATCTTGTTTGAAATATTTGATGTAAGCAATTAAGATTCCAAGGAATCCTCCCAGAACTGCAACTCCCATCAATGTATATTCGGTTGTACCTAAATGGTGTTCTTCACCGGCTACTTTTGTAAATAAAGGAGCCATGTATTCGTTCAACCAACTGTGACCCGGTAAACTGATTAATCCTCCAAAAGTGGCTAAAATGGCTAAAATGATTAGAGGGAAAGTAATTAAACCGTCACTTTCATGTAAATGATGTTTTTGCTCTTCAGTTCCTCTAAAATCTTTAAAGAAAGTTAAGAACATTAATCTGAACATATAAAAAGCAGTCATAATTGAAGCAACTGATCCGATAATGTAAAGTATCTTACTGTGCTCGAAAGCCGTTAATAAGATTTCATCCTTAGAGAAGAAACCTGAGAAAAACGGAACTCCGGAAATGGCCAATGATGAAATCAACATCGTCCAGAATGTAATTGGCATTGCTTTACGCAAACCACCCATTTTACGCATATCCTGTTCTCCGTGTAATCCGTGAATTACAGAACCTGATCCTAAGAATAAACAAGCTTTGAAGAAAGCGTGTGTGATTACGTGAAAAACAGCTACTTCATAAGCACCGAATCCTAAGGCTAAAAACATTAGACCTAATTGAGAAACGGTAGAGTAAGCCAATACTTTTTTGATATCAGTTTGAACCAGACCAATTGTTGCAGCAACTAATGAAGTGATTGCTCCAATAACTGCAATGATACTTTGAACGTCCGGTGCTAAATCAAAAACAAAATTTAATCTTGTTACCATAAAGATACCGGCAGTAACCATCGTTGCAGCGTGAATCAATGCAGAAACAGGAGTTGGTCCTGCCATCGCGTCCGGTAACCAAGTGTATAACGGGATTTGTGCAGATTTACCACAAGCACCAATAAATAAACACAAAGCAGCTAATGAAAGCAATGGAATATTTAAGTTAGTAGCTCCGGCAATTGCTGTTTTTAAAGTAGCGTAATCTAAAGTAGAGAACATAGAACCAATAATGAACATTCCGATCAAAAGACCTAAATCTCCAATTCTGTTCATGATAAAAGCCTTTTTTGCTGCATCATTGTAATCTTGGTTTTTATGCCAGAATCCAATTAATAAGTACGAGCAAAGTCCAACACCTTCCCAACCGATAAATAAAACCAATAAGTTACTACCAATTACAAGCGTTATCATGAAGAATACGAACAAGTTTAAGTACGAGAAAAACTTGTGTATGTTTTCGTCATCATGCATGTAGCTGATCGAATATAAATGAATCAATGACCCGATTCCAGTTACAAAAAGCAACCAAAGTAATGATAATTGATCTAATAAAAATCCAAGATTGATGTGTAGATTACTAATCTGAATCCAGTCAAATAAAGTGACTTGAATGGGTTGTTGATTTTGGGTAATCTGATTAAAAAAGAATAAGGTCACAGCAAACGAAACTACAACAGCAGTTGTTCCGATAATACCGGAAACGGTTTTGCCTAAGCTTTTTCCAAAGAAAACATTGATTAAAAATCCTAAGAAAGGAGCTAATACTAAAACTAAAGCTAAATTGGTATTCATTTCCATTTATCCTTTTAAATTTTTTAAATTATCGATACTAATCGAACCTAAATTTCTAAAGATCGAAACTAAAATAGCCAATCCTACTGCAACTTCCGCTGCAGCAACAGCCATCGAAAAGAAGACAAAAACTTGCCCTTGTGCGTCTTGATGATAGGTTGAAAAAGCAACAAATAAAAGGTTAACTGCATTCAACATGATTTCGATAGACATGAAAACGATAATAGCATTTCGTCTGTACAATACACCAAAAATACCAATACAGAAAAGTACAACACTTAAAAAGATGTAGTTTTCAATACCTATTTGATTTAATATATTACCCATTATTTATTTAGTTTTTCTTTTTTAGACAATAATACAGTTCCAATCATCGCTACTAAAAGTAGAATCGATGCAAATTCAAACGGAACCATATATTCGTTCAATAATATTTTACCCAATACTTTGATAGATTGAAAATCTTCACCGGTTGAGTCGTAATCCCCCATAATTGGTTTCGAGTTGATAAAGATTGCAATCAAAACAATACAAATCAAACAAAAAGAAACAATAGCACCCAAACGTGTAATTCTTGGTCGGTGGACTTCTTTTTGTTCGTTCAGATTCATCAACATGATGGTAAACAGGAACAGAATCATAATCGCTCCCGAGTAGACTATAATATGTACGATAGCCAAAAATTGAGAGTTAAGCAATAAATAGTGACCTGCAATCGAGAAGAAACAAATAACCAAATAAATGGCACTGTGAATCGGGTTTCTGCTAAAAATAGTTAAGAATGCAGTAATTACTGTGATAAACGCCAGGAAACAAAATATAACTTGTATAGTAGTTGCGTGGGCAAAATCAGGAATATGTATCATTAGTTGGCGTTTTTAAGTTGAGTGTTTTTCATCGCCATTTCTAAAGGCATTACTAATTTGTCTTTTCCAAAAATGAAATCTTCTCTTTCGTAACTTGCAGGAACCAAAACCTTAGAAGTTGTTAAATAAATAGCATCTTTTGGACAAGCTTCTTCACACAAACCGCAAAAAATACAACGAAGCATATTGATTTCGTAAATCGAAGCATATTTTTCTTCTCTGTACAGGTGTTTTTCATCCGCTTTACGCTCAGCAGCTTTCATTGTGATCGCTTCTGCAGGGCAGGATAAAGCACATAGTCCGCAGGCAGTACAGTTTTCACGACCTTGTTCGTCGCGTTTCAACATATGCTGACCACGATAAACCGGGCTCATTTCACGTACTTGTTCAGGATAGTGAATCGTCACTTTTTTTCTGAATAAGTGTTTAAGCGTAATGAATAATCCTTTTACAATCGCTACAAGATACAATCGTTCCCAAAAGGTCATCTCTTTGTTAGAGACCATCTTTTTTCTACCCGATAATGATATAGTTTCTATTGACATTTTTAATTTTTATTTAGAGCTAATCCTGTTATTCACTTTATCTTTTATTCATTGTGATGAGTAAAAGTATGCTGCTTTTATCAGGGCCAGGTCATTTTGTATGTTAATGAAATTTATTTTTTATAACCAACTATCTATTTCCTCCCCAACTTGAGGTGCCAAATTGGCTCCTCAAGATTTCGCTTTCAATTTCAGTCAATTCAAACATGAAATCTTCAGGAAAACGTTCCATATTTCTACGGACTTGTCTTTTGAGCTGTTTCGTTTCTACTCCGTAAAGTGTCGCTAACTCTGAATCAAGCATTACTTTCTGACCTCTGATGAGTAAAATCTTACTCATTATGAATTCTTCGGTAATCATTAATTCATCACTCATTTTTTTATTTTTCTGATAAGCTACCACAAAAGTGGCGTCTTACTATTTATTAGAATCCTAAAAAGGTTGCAATTTCACTTCTTAAAATAACAGCACCTGTAATCATGATGTTGATAATGGAAAGCGGAATTAAAATCTTCCATCCTAAATTCATCAACTGATCGTATCTGAATCTTGGTATTGTCCAACGAACCCACATATAGAAAAAGATCCAGAAACAGATTTTAGCAAACAATACTGCGATTCCTAAAATGTTTGCGGTATTGATACCTACATTATCCACCATCCATTGCATTCCCGGATAGTTGTAACCTCCAAAGAATAAAACGGATATAATCGTAGCAGAGATAAACATATTCGCATATTCAGCAAATAAGTAGAATCCCATTTTCATAGACGAATATTCAGTGTGGTAACCACCAATTAACTCAGATTCACATTCTGCCAAGTCAAAAGGAGTTCTGTTGGTTTCAGCAAAAGCACAGATTAAGAAAATTAAGAAAGATAATGGCTGATAAAAAACATTCCAGTTCATTCCGGCTTGTTGCTCAGAAATTTCTTTTAAGCTTAAAGTTCCGGTCATCATTAACAAAGCAATCATGGATAATCCCATGGCAACTTCATAAGAAACCATCTGAGAGGCTGCACGAACAGCTCCCATCAAAGAGAATTTATTGTTAGAAGCCCATCCACCAATCATGATACCGTAAACTCCAACAGAAACAACTCCGAAGAAATACAATAAACCAATATTAATGTCTGTAGCTTGCAGGAGAACATCACGTCCGAAAACATGTAAGCGATCTCCCCACGGAATTACAGCACTGGTCATTAAAGCAGTACTCATGGCAATTGCCGGACCTACAACGAATAAAAATTTGTTTGGAGTGTTTGGTTCAAATTCTTCTTTAGAGAACAATTTCATACCATCGGCAAGTGGTTGTAATAAACCTCCCCAACCTGCACGGTTAGGTCCTACACGGTCTTGCAAGAAAGCAGCAACTTTACGTTCTGCCCAGGTAGAATACATAGCCATGATCATTGTTATGGCAAAAACTACCACAATAACAACACTTTTTTCTATTATAAATGCACTATCCACCATTTTAAGAATTTTTGTTGTTAGTGGTTAATGGAATTTCAGCCATACTAATTTTTTTACGGTCTTCATCTCTACCTAAAAGAATGTTCTTCTCCGTAGCGATTTCTACTTTCTCTAATTTTTGAGTATAGTTATTTTGATTGATAACAGAATCTTTTTCAAATTCTCTTGGTCCTTCAATAACCCAGTCGTTTACATCTTTGTGATCAAAACGACAGCTGTTGCAGATAAATTCTTCTACTTCATGGTACTCGTCTTTACGACCTGTAACACGTTGAATCTCTCCTCCAAACATCCAAACAGTTGTTTTACCACAACATCCCGGAGTAGTACATTCTCTGTGTGCATTGTAAGGTTTGTTGAACCAAACTCTTGATTTGAAACGGAACGTTTTGTCTGTTAAAGCTCCAACCGGACAAACGTCGATCATGTTTCCGGAGAATTCATTGTCGATTGCTTTGGAGATTCCGGTAGAAATATTAGCGTGATCACCACGATCTAATACTCCGTGAACTCTGTTGTCTGTCAATTGATCTGCTACTTGCACACATCTTTGACATAAAATACAACGGTTCATATGCAGTTGAATATTTGGACCGATATCTTCCGGTTCAAATGTTCTTTTTTCTTCGATAAAACGGGATTTTGGATTTCCGTGTTCGAAACTTAAATTTTGTAAATCGCACTCACCAGCCTGATCACAAACCGGACAGTCTAATGGGTGATTGATCAATAAAAATTCTGTTACAGATTTACGGGCTTCCGTTACTCTGTCAGAAGATTTACTGTTTACTTCCATACCGTCCATACATCCTGTTACACAAGAAGCCATTAATTTTGGCATTGGTCTTGGGTCAGCCTCGCTTCCTTTGGCAACTTCAACTAAACAACAACGACATTTACCGCCACTGCCTTTTAATTTTGAGTAATAGCACATGGCTGGCGGTACTAAATCTCCACCAATCATACGTGCAGCCTGCAGGATCGTTGTTCCTGGTTCTACGTCTATACTTTGACCGTCTATGGTTACTTTCATTTCTTTTTTGTTTTTTTTAGTTTCAGGTTTAAAGTTTCAGGTGTTGTGGTTGAAACTGAAATAACATGAAACTTGAAACTTTTTTAAACTGTTTGTTTTCCTACTAAATGTTTCACTTGCGAGAAAGGTTCAGCAACAAAATGCTCTCTGTGTTTTATTTTTTCGGGGAAACGAACGTGGTATTCAAATTCATCTCTAAAGTGACGAATCGCTGCTGCTACAGGCCAAGAAGCGGCGTCACCTAATGGACAAATAGTATTTCCTTCGATTTTACTTTGAATACTCCATAACAATTCGATATCCTCTTCACGGCCTTGACCGTTTTCGATTCTCCATAAGATTTTTTCCAACCATCCTGTTCCTTCACGACAAGGGGTACATTGTCCACAAGATTCGTGGTGGTAGAAACGAGCAAAATTCCAAGTGTTTCTAACCACACAGGCCGTGTCATTATAAACGATAAATCCTCCTGAACCTAACATAGATCCGGTAGCAAAACCACCATCACTTAAAGATTCGTAAGTCATTAATCGGTCTTCACCATTTGCTGTTTTAAAAATTAATTCAGCCGGTAAAATAGGCACAGAAGAACCTCCGGGAACAAACGCTTTCAAAGGTCTGCTCGAAGACATTCCGCCTAAATACTCATCAGAATTCATGAATTCGTCAACACTTAAACCCAATTCAATTTCGTAAACTCCAGGGTTTTTGATGTGACCTGAAGCAGAAATTAATTTAGTTCCGGTAGAACGACCAATTCCAATTTTTGCATAATCATCTCCAGAATTGTTGATGATCCATGGCACAGTTGCGATAGTTTCTACGTTGTTTACTACTGTTGGATTAGCCCAAAGTCCCGAAACTGCCGGGAACGGTGGTTTGATACGAGGATTTCCTCTTTTACCTTCCAGTGATTCAATCAATGCAGTTTCTTCTCCGCAGATATAAGCACCAGCTCCACAGTGAACGTATAACTCTAAATCGTAACCTGTACCTAATATATTTTTTCCTAACCAACCGGCAGCTTTTGCTTCGGCGATTGCTCTTTCTAAGATTTTGTAAACCCACATATATTCTCCACGAATGTAGATATACGAAAGGTTAGCGCCTAAGGCAAAACTTGAAGTAATCATTCCTTCGATCAATAAGTGAGGAATGTATTCCATCAAAAAACGATCTTTGAAAGTTCCCGGCTCAGATTCGTCGGCGTTACAAACTAAATGTCTTGGTTTTCCTGATTTTTTGTCAATAAAACTCCATTTCATTCCCGCAGGGAAACCAGCTCCACCACGACCACGTAATCCAGATTTTTTTACCTCTTCAACAACTTCGTCCGGAGTAAGTGTTTTTAGTGCTTTTTCTACAGAAGCATAACCTCCGTTTTGGCGGTATACTTCGTAGGTTTTAATTCCCGGTACGTTGATTTTATCTAATAATATTTTCTGTGACATCTTATTTATCGTGTAATATTATTTTATCATCTCTACAATCAGCGATTAACTGATCGATTTTTTCTTCTGTCAATTTTTCTTTGTAGAAATCACCTAATTGCATCATCGGAGCGTATCCGCAAGCACCTAAACATTCTACACCGGCAATGGTAAACATACCGTCTGGAGTTGTTTCTCCCATTTTGATACCTAGTTTTTCAGACGTATAGTCCATCAAATTTTCGGCACCATTCAAACAACAACAAGAAGTCTGGCAGAATTCGAACATATATTTTCCAATTGGTTTTTGGTTGTACATGGTATAAAAAGTAACCACTTCGTAAACCTCAATTGGTTTTATGTGCAAAATTTCAGCAACTTTATCCTGCAACTCAGTACTCAACCAGTTGTCATGCGCATCTTGTACTTCGTGCAAAACAGGCAATAAAGCTGATTTTCTTTTGTCTTCCGGATAATGACTGATCAATTCATTGATGCGATTCATCAATGCCTCAGTCATATTTATTTCTTGTTTGTAATGTTTACGTTCCATTTTTTATTTTAGATTTTAGATTTTAGATTTTAGATTTTTTCAAATCTTTGTCCACTATCTATATTCTGCAATCTTTTAAATTTTTGATTCTAGATTTCTGATTTTAGATTTTTCAATCTGCAATCTACCCTCTAAAATCGACAATATCTTTACGCGTCTAATTCTCCGGCAATTACATTTAAACTGGATAAGATTACAATCGCATCCGATAATAAAGCACCTTTAATCATTTCCGGATACGCTTGGTAATAAATAAAACAAGGTCTTCTGAAATGCAATCTGTATGGTGTTCTGCTTCCGTCTGTCACTAAGTAAAATCCTAGTTCTCCGTTTCCGCCTTCAACCGGGTGGTAAATTTCTGCAACCGGTACAGGAACTTCTCCCATTACAATCTTAAAGTGATAAATTAAAGATTCCATAGAAGTGTAAACATCTTCTTTTGGAGGAAGGTAATAATCCGGAACTTCGGCATGATATTCATTTCCGGCTGGCATTTTATCCAAAGCCTGACGGATAATGCTTAAACTTTCCCAAACTTCGGCATTACGAACGCAGAAACGATCGTAAGTGTCACCTGATTTTCCAACAGGAACAATGAAGTCAAAATCTTCATAAGAAGAATAAGGGTGTGCTACACGAACATCGTAATCAATACCGGCAGCACGTAAGTTTGGACCTGTAAATCCGTAAGCCATTGCTTGTTCAGCGCTGATGGCACCTACGTTTACAGTTCTATCAATAAAAATTCTGTTTCTTTCGAATAAGTTTTCGAATTCTTTCCAGGCAACTGGGAATTCTTCTAAAAATACGTCAAGTTTGCGGAAAGCTTCCGGTGACCAATCTCTTTCGAATCCACCAATTCTTCCCATATTAGTTGTTAAACGAGCTCCACAAATTTCTTCGTAGATTTCGTAAACTTTTTCTCTAAATTGGAAAACATATAAGAAACCGGTATATGCACCAGTGTCAACCCCTAAGATCGAGTTACAGATTAAGTGATCTGTAATACGAGCCAACTCCATAATGATAACTCTTAAATATTGTGCTCTTTTAGGAACTTCAATATTTAATAATTTTTCTAAAGTCATCCACCATCCCATATTGTTGATAGGAGAGGAGCAATAGTTCATACGGTCTGTAAGCGGTGTAATTTGATAAAAAGGACGATTTTCGGCAATTTTTTCGAATGCTCTGTGGATGTAACCAATTGTAGGTTCAGCCTCCAGAATTCTTTCACCATCCATCAATAAGATATTTTGAAAAATACCGTGTGTAGCTGGGTGAGTTGGACCTAAATTCAGTACCGAAAGCTCGCTTCCGTCTTCGTTTAGTTTCTCTTTAATTATTTTAGCATATCGATGCTCTGGTGGTAATAATAGTTCTGACATTTTATAATGTTGAATTATTTATTTTTTAGCAATTTGTTGTTGTTCTTCCAAAGAATCTGTCGTCTTTATCAGTTCTTCCGCTGTCTTCCATTGGGAATTCTTTTCGCATTGGAAAAGAGATCATTTCATCCATATTCAAAATACGTTTCAATTGAGGATGACCAATAAAGTTAACACCGTAGAAATCGTATGTCTCTCTTTCCATCCAGTTTGAACTTAAAAAGATGTTTGAAATCGTTTTGATCTCCGGTTTTTCACCGTTGATGAAAACTTTGATTCTGATACGTTTGTTTTCGTACCAGTTATGCAGATGATATACGATTGCAAATTGACTTTCAACTTCGTTATCCGGATAATGAACACCACATAAGTCAGTTAAAAAATGAAAACGTAAATCTTGATCATTTTTAAGAAATAAAATCAACGCTGTAATTTTATCAGCTGAAGTTTCTAAAGTAAAAACATCTCTTTCTTCTCGGAAGTTAAAAACACTTGAATCAAATGTTTCTGTAAGTTTATCTTGGATCAGGGTATTGTCTAAAGCCATCTTATGAAATGTTATATGAAGCTAATAATTCTTGGTATTCAGGAGAACTTCTGCGTCTTACAGATTCTGATTTTACCAAATCTTGAAGTCTCATAACTCCATCTACAATTTGTTCCGGTCTTGGAGGACAACCCGGTACGTAAACGTCAACCGGAATTATTTTGTCAATCCCTTGTAAAACAGAATAAGTATCAAAGATTCCTCCGGATGAAGCGCAAGCTCCAACAGCAATTACCCAACGAGGTTCCGCCATTTGTTCGTAAACCTGTCTTAAAATAGGACCCATTTTTTTAGAAATAGTTCCCATTACTAATAACATATCTGCTTGACGAGGAGAGAAACTCACACGCTCAGAACCAAATCGTGCTAAATCGTAATGTGAAGCCATTGTCGCCATAAATTCGATACCACAGCAAGAAGTCGCGAAAGGAAGTGGCCATAAAGAATTGGCTCTTGCCAAACCTACAACATCATTTAGTTTTGTAGCGAAGAAACCTTCTCCTACAACTCCTTCTGGCGGTGCAACCATATTTACTTTTGAATCGCTCATTTTATTTTAGATTTTAGATTTCTGATTTTAGATTCTTTCGAATCGTGAAAATCGAAATCAATATTTTAAAAAGTCAATATTCTATTTTGGGATTTTTTTTTCAAATCTAAAATCTAAGATCTGAAATCAAAAAATCCTCTTATTCCCACTCTAATGCTTTCTTTTTGATGATGTAGAAAAAACCAACTAAAAGCAAAGACATGAAAATGATCATTTTTAACATTCCTTCTATTCCAAGTTCTTTGAAGTTTACTGCCCAAGGATAAAGGAAAATTACCTCTACGTCGAACAAAACAAATAAGATGGCAACTAAGAAATATTTTACAGAGAATGGAATACGGGCATTACCAACAGATTCAACTCCACACTCGAAATTTTTATCTTTTATGTCAGAGGTTCTTTTTGGACCTAATTTTCCGGAAACGATGATAGTTCCTACTACAAAACCAACAGCAAGGATTAGCTGCATTAAAATAGGAAGATAGCTGTATTGATCAGATTGCATAAACTTAGGGATTTTTACTTAAAAAATAAGCCACAAAGATAGTTCCGAACTCTGTAAATCACAAGCTAAAAAAGGATTTAAGTAGCGGTGCAGCGAGTGATTTCGTCTAATTTTTATTCATTATAAATAACTTTCCGAAATTTTAATATTTTTTTAAGATTTGAGCAAAAAAAAACGTCTCGAAATGAATCGAAACGTTTCTTTAAACCATTCAGAGGCAAAAAAAATAAATTGCTATATTTTTCTTAGATTACTGCTACTTTAGCAGCAACTTTCCCTTTTCTTCCTTCTTCTTCTTCGTAGCTAACACGGTCACCTTCGCGTAATTCTTCCGCGTTAATTCCTGAAGCGTGAACGAAGATATCCTTTCCTGTTTCTTCGTCTGTAATGAATCCATAACCTTTAGATTCATTGAAAAATTTTACTGTACCTGTACGCATTGTAATTGTAATAATAATTTATAATGAAGCAAATGTAATATATATATTCATATAAAAGACAGTATGCTGTTAATTTTTTGTAAAAATTATTGATTTACAGTGTTTTTGCTATTTATTTAGTGTCTTGTTTGATATGTCGTAACTTAAAACTAAAATTCTTAAGGATATGTTAAAAAGTAGGAGCTTTTTTACTTTATTAAAAATCTAATTTTCGTCGAAAAACAGTTTATGTACGTATTGTTTTACTTTTTAACTGTGTTTTTCCCGGTTCAGCTACTTCTATCAGTTTTACCTAAAATTTATACCAAATCGACCTTAATGTGTAATTCTTTTAATTGTGCATCATCAATCGTAGCCGGTGCATCGATCATTACGTCACGCCCGGAATTGTTTTTAGGGAATGCAATAAAGTCTCTAATGGTTTCCTGACCACCTAAAATAGCAACCAAACGATCTAGTCCAAAGGCTAATCCTCCATGAGGTGGCGCTCCAAATTGGAAAGCGTCCATTAAGAAACCAAATTGTGCTTTCGCTTCTTCTTCTGTAAAGCCTAAATATTTAAACATTAATTGTTGTGTAGCCTTATCGTGAATACGAATAGAACCTCCTCCAATTTCGTTTCCGTTTAAAACCATATCGTAAGCGTTTGCACGCACTTTTCCCGGTTCGGTTTCCAGCAATTGCATGTCTTCCGGTTTTGGAGAGGTAAATGGGTGGTGCATGGCGTGGTAACGACCGCTTTCTTCATCTAATTCCAATAAAGGGAAATCTACTACCCAAAGCGGAGCAAATTCTTCCGGTTTACGCAATCCTAAACGAGTGGCTAATTCCATACGAAGAGCAGAAAGCTGTGCGCGTGTTTTGTTAGCCGGACCTGAAAGTACAAAAATCATATCGCCAGGTTTTGCGCCTGTGATTTTTGCCCATTGTCCTAAATCATCCTGATCGTAAAATTTATCTACAGATGATTTGTAAGTTCCATCGTCATTGCATTTGGCGTACACCATTCCTGAAGCACCAACTTGCGGACGTTTAACCCAGTCAATTAAGGCGTCAATTTCTTTACGTGTATAATTTCCTGCTCCCGGAACTGCAATACCTACAACCAACTCGGCTGCATTAAATACAGGGAAATCTTTGTGCTGTGCAAATTCGTTCAATTCGCCAAACTCCATTCCGAAACGAATGTCCGGTTTGTCATTTCCGTATGTTTTCATGGCATAGTCGTAGGTAATTCTTGGGAATTTAGCTACTTCAATACCTTTGATTTCTTTTAGTAAATGTCTTGTCAATCCTTCAAAAACATTCAAAATGTCTTCTTGTTCTACAAATGCCATTTCACAGTCAATTTGAGTAAACTCAGGCTGACGGTCTGCACGTAAATCTTCGTCACGGAAACATTTTACGATTTGGAAGTATTTATCCATTCCTCCAACCATCAACAATTGCTTGAAAGTTTGTGGAGATTGTGGTAAGGCATAAAATTGTCCTTCGTTCATACGACTTGGTACAACGAAATCTCTCGCGCCTTCCGGAGTTGATTTGATTAAGTAAGGTGTCTCCACTTCACAGAAATCCAAATCAGATAAATATTTACGAACTTCCATCGCTACTTTGTGACGGAATAATAAACTGTTTTTTACAGGATTTCTTCTAATGTCTAAGTAACGGTATTTCATTCTGATGTCTTCTCCACCATCCGTCTCATCTTCAATTGTAAATGGAGGCGTTAAAGCAGCGTTTAAGATCGTTAGTTCAGTAACTAAAATTTCGATATCACCGGTTGGAATGTTTTTGTTTTTGGCTTCACGCTCAATAACAGTTCCTTTTACCTGAATTACAAATTCTCTTCCAAGTGTTTTTGCCAGTTCAAAAACCGTTTTGTCGGTACGAACTTCGTCGAAAATAAGTTGTGTAATTCCATAACGGTCGCGTAAATCAACCCAGTTCATAAACCCTTTATCGCGTGATTTTTGAACCCAACCCGCTAGTGTAACTTCCGTATTAATATTTGAGGCGTTTAACTCGCCACAATTATGACTTCTATACATGATCAAAATTTTAGATTGCAAAAGTAAACACAAAATTCAAATTAATATAGTAAAGTGATAACTTGCTGCTTATAATTTTGAAATATTTTGTTAATTGATAAATTTTAGATAAGTAAATTCTTTAGATTTGGTGTACTAAAAACTAACTTTAAATATTTATGAAAAAACTTTTTGTTACCGGTTTATTGGTTCTTACCGCTTTGAATGGTATAGGTCAGACCAAAAGTCAAGTTAAATTTACGGCTAAAATTACAAATAGAAATAGTGATACATTAGTTATTAAAGGGGCGAACAATTTCAAACAAGTTATTCCGATTAACAAGAAAGAAATTTTTGTTGCTTCTTTTACTGCTCCAAAGGGATTTTATCGTTTTTCTGACGGTGTTGAATCTTCGAGTTTGTTTTTGAAACCGGGTTCTGAAGTAAATCTGACCATGAATGCTAAAGAATTTGATGAAACTATCGTTTATAAAGGAAAAGGAACTAATGAAAGTAATTTTTTAGCACAACAAGCTTTAAAAGACGAGAAATTTGAAAACGAAGCTTTCGCTAAAGAGGCTGCAGAATTTGCATCCTTATTGCAAGAAAAGAAAAAGACTGACTTAGACAATATCGAAAAAGGAGATTTTGATCCTGAATTTAAAACAGGTGTGAAAAAATCAGTTGAAAAATTTCATGAATATGCCGCTCAGGAGTATAAAAGTGAGGCTGATATGAAAAAGTTAAAAGGAGCCGTTTCTGCCGATTTTGATTATGAAAACCACAAAGGAGGTAAAACAAAACTCTCTGATTTAAAAGGGAAATATGTTTATATAGATCTTTGGGCAACCTGGTGTGGGCCTTGCAGAGCTGAGATTCCATTTTTGCAGAAGATTGAAGAGAAGTATCATGGAAAGAACATTGAGTTTGTGAGTGTTTCTGTTGATGCTGTAAAAGATCATGATAAATGGCAGAAATTTGTAACGGATAAACAGTTGGGAGGAATTCAGTTGTTTTCTGATAATGAATGGAATTCTGCGTTTGTAACGAGTTATAATGTAACAGGAATTCCAAGGTTTATTCTTATTGATCCAAAAGGTAATATATTGGAGCCCAATGCAGAAAGACCCTCTTCTCCAGAGCTTCAAAAGCAGTTAGATGCCTTATTGAACTAATTTCTTTGCAAAACTTATAACGTTATAGTAAATCAAGTCTTTGACTGAAATACCAGTAAAACCAGTGCGTGAGCGCTGGTTTTTTTGTTACATGCTGATTTCCAATGTTAAGTTTTTATTCAATGTTACCAAATTGTTAAGTAAAAGTTTTTTTAATGTAAACAATTAACTATATTTGGTAAAGATTTGATAACATTAATACCTACTAGATATGAAAAAGTGTGTAATTTTAGTTGCAATATTGTTCTCTGGAATTTTAGTTGCACAAGAGGTAAAACCAGAATTAGAAGCTGTTGGAAACAAAGTAAAAGCTACTTATTACTATGAAAATGGTAATGTACAACAAGAGGGTTTCTTTAAGGATGGTAAGTTAGATGGAGTTTGGGTATCCTATGACGAAAAAGGTAATAAAAAAGCAGTTGGAGAATATACTGATGGAGTGAAAACCGGAAAATGGATTTTCTTCAATGAGAATAACCTTTGTGAAGTGGCGTATGAAAACAGCAAAGTGAGTTCCGTTAAAAACTTGCAAAAAAATGCTTTAGCAAATAGAAATTAAGAAGATTTCGAATATTCTACAAGAGCTGTTTCTATTGAGACGGCTTTTTTTTATTCTTAATTGTCAGGCTGAGCGAAGTCGAAGCCCTTCTTAATTCAACTAGCCTTCGACTTCGCTCAGGTTGACATCGACGAAAAGTGTTTTTGTTAATCTTTGTCACTTGGGCCTTGGGAATATCTCTCGCAAAGTCGCGAAGTCGCAAAGTTTTTATGTTATTTAAAAAGATAAAACTTTAAAATTAAGCGTATTTCTTAAATGAACTTACATTACTTATATGTTTTAAAAACGCTATTCCCTTTTACCACAAACTCTTTATTAGATCTTAGTTTTTTTAGCTTTTTTTCTTCTTCCAAACCAAATCATAAAACCGGTAACCGGCAAAGCTGCTGCAACTAAGCTAACGGTAAAAGCAATTATTTTTCCGGGTAGATCTAAAATTTGTCCGGTGTGAATGCCGTAATTCATTTCGACCACTTGTAAACCAAGACTTTTTTTATCATACGGATCGCTTTGAATTAGTTTTCCGTCACTTGGATGAAAATAATAATTACTCTGATGATCAAATCGTAAAGTATGTGGATAAGCTCCTGTGTTTATAATATCTCCTTTGTTTTGCGGAAACATAACATAAAACATTTCGGCTTTTGGCTGTAGTCGCATCGTTTCGACAAAAGCGTTGTCTACAGCGAGTAGATTGTTTTGCTTAAATTTTGTGGTGTCAATTGTCGGGGCTTTTGTTTCTAAGGCTTTGTCTCCGCCAAAATTGAACGTTTTGTAAATACCGTCACCAACCCATTCGTAGGTAAAAGTTAATCCGGTAATGGCTATGATCACTGCAATAATTGAAATATAAAATCCGGAAGTATTGTGCCAGTCATAGTTGACACGACGCCATTTGGCAGACCACTTTACGGTAAAACTTCTTTTGATGTCGCTTTTTCTTTTGGGCCACCATTGAATTAACCCCGAAATGACTAACAGTATAAAGATAATCGTGGCACCACCAATAATGTGTTTTCCAATATAATCGGGTAAAAGAAGGTACAAATGAATGTATTCGACGATTATAAAAAAGTCTGTTTTGGGATTTTCTGTTTTTAAATATTTACCGGTGTAAGGGTTGAAATACAGGTATTCGTTCTCGGTATCGGTAAAGGTGTAGACAATTGCTGATCGGTTTTTACCGTAATAAGAAACCATTGACGCTTTATTTTTAGGGGCGATTAGCTTCGCTTTTTCCTGTAAAACAGATGGCAAAAGAAATGGTTTGTTCTGTGGTTCAACAATACGCCATTCTTTTCGGGTAATATCTTTGATTTCGTCATGAAAACAAAATATGCAACCGGTAACACTGACAATAAAAACAATAAGCCCGGAAATTAATCCGAGCCATTTGTGTATAAAACGTATTTGTTTTGTAAATCCCATTTGATGAATTGCGAAATACTTGATTTCTTTTTAAGAATTAGTTGCAATAGGCAAAAGTAATTCTAAATGTGCAATTCACAAATTTTAGGCGTTTATTTTAGACCGTTGGGGTAATTCGGTAAAACGTTATTTAACACATAGAAACATAGTATTCTGTAATTTGTTTTAAGTGAAACGTCTTTTCTGAACGATGTTTCTATGTGTTAAAAATAATTGCACCCAATGGGATTTTTTTTTAATGATTGAGTGATTTATTCGCTCTTAACTTTTTTTAATTTAAAGGAAACATAAAGTGTAATTGCTGCTAAAACAATCCAGAAAACATCAATAAAGAAAATCTGAATCTGATCGTTGGCAAACGTTTTCCAAAACCAGTTTCCGGTGCAAATTCCATTCGCAATCGGAATTAAAAAGCCTAAAATACTTCCGGAAATCAGACACCATTTGTTGGTGAAATTAATGTCTTTTTTGAGCAGGAAAAAAATCGTCAATAGTAACCAGCTGATGAAATATACGCTGTAAATATTGGCTCGGCTTAGTGGGTAAAACACTTTATTTGCAATAAAAATCAAGGCAGTAACAGGATACATGCTTAGACAAAGGGCTAAATAAATGCGCACAACCGAGTTGTTAAAACGACGTTTTTTCTCGGGCATGTTTTTCTTGTCTCTGGCAACCAGCCAAATCATAACTCCTGATATAATAACAAAACAAGTAATAATACCGAGTACAAAACTGATTATTTTAAGCGCATATCCGCCGTAATCCCCAAAGTGTACTCTGTACAAAACGTTTTTTACACCATCTAGATATTTGTTGTCCGTTTCAGGATTCTTTTTGGCTATGATTTTACCGTCAGCAACTTTGTAGATTATTTTTCCGAATGCGGTGAATTTTTTGTCATGAGGTATTTTTCCATCAACGATTATGTGCATGTTGGTATCGCCATAGTTTTGAATTTGTACCTCGGTGATTTCAAAATCTTTCCAGTTGCTTTTGGTTTTTTCTACCAATTCGTTGATGCTAAAAGGCGTTGCCAGTTTTTCATTCTCAAATTTAAATTCCGGATTGTTATATTCTAAATCACTGTACAATTTGTTCTGATCGCCCTTGTATAAAGCCATTACACTCGGTGCTACAATTAGTAGTTTGATCATAAAAAAAGCTCCTGTAACCGCGTATACAAATTGAAAAGGCAAACCAATCATTCCTAATGCGGTGTGGGCATCTGTCCATAATGTTTTTAATTTTTCTTTTGGACGGAAAATGTAGAAGTTAGAAACAATTTTGTTCCAGTGTAATAGAACTCCGGTAATAATCGCAAATAAAAAAAACAGCGCTACAAAACCCGAAAGGTAATAACCGACAGGGTAAGGAACCTGGGCCAGAAAATGAAGACGATACAAAAATTCTCCTATTGAATATGATTCATCGTAAGTCTGTGCTTTGAAGTTTTTAGTATTTAAGTAAAAGTAGTGGCCGGATTTTAATTTAGCGACTTCGAGGGTGTCTTTTAATTTATTGGCTGCTACGGTATCTTTAGTACCTTCCATGCGAATGAAAACACGTCTTTCGTGGGGAGATACGGAAAGTGAAACGTCTCTTCCGGCTAAAGTGTAGTTTTTATTTATTGAGTCGAAAGTAGTATCGTAGTTAATCTGTTCTTTCTTATGGATTGCAACAGTTTCTCCGCGTTCCCAGTTGTTGATTTCACTTTTAAAGAAAGAAAAAGATCCTGCAAAGAAAATGACAAACAACACCACGCTTATTACAATACCACTTACGGTATGCGTGTGAAAATAAATGTTATAGTTCCTGTTATTCATGAATTATTGGGTAATAGGGTTATAGGTTTGTCCGAGATACATAATACCGAGAAACAGCAAAGTCAGCAGTATATAGATTCCCCATATTTTCCATGCGCTTTTTGCTAAAAAAGCCAAAATCATTAAGACTACCCAAAGGATAAACCCTGAAAAAGCCATTGTTATGACGACATTGGTACGATCTAACCACGAAGCTAAGGCTAAATGGAAGCTTACAGAAACGAAATAGCCGCCAAGTATAGCAGCTGTTATTTTTAGGAAACGTTGCCATTTGGACTGCGTCAGGTATTTAGGATTTGCGGGCATAATTTAATAGTAATAAATTTCTATAACTCCTGTTAGAATAAAAAGGACAGCAAGGGTTTTACTGTTTATAATTTTTAGAGGGGACAGTATAATTATTAAACTTCCAATTGTCATTAGCTGAACAAGAAATAATAAAGTTCCGGAGCATAATGCTTTGGTAAATAACCATAAAGTATAGGCGGACAGTAGGAAAATTAATCCGGTAATTTTAGTTTGTTTCGGATTATTGTTCATCCATTTTTCGAAGCTGTAATTGTACGACAGCGCCGCTCTCTTGGAGGTATAATAAAACATATAAAAAGAGATAAAAACGAAAAGGCTGGCTATTGTTATCATGATTTTATAAATTTAAAAGACATCTTTCTGTATTTTGGCAGAAAGATGTCTTTGTTTTTTTATTAGAATTTATAAGTTACAGATCCAAAGAAAGTTCTTGGAGCTTGCACATTGATTGTGGTGTATCCGTTAAAGTATAATTCGTCAGTGAGGTTATTTACTTTTAAAGAGACTCTGTATCTAGGCTGATCGTAAAAAATAGTTGAGTTAAGTACAGTGTAAGAAGGAAGGCTAAAAGTTTCTTTTCCTGTTGTTGTGTTGGCATTTGCAATAAAGCTTTCACTTCCGTAATTTCCTCCAAAGCCGATTCCTAATCCTTTAATTTTTTCATTTTGAGCCGTATAACTTGCCCAGAAATTTGCAAGGTTTACCGGACCTGCGGTTACGGGTCTTAAACCATTTACGTTTGCATTACCTTTCTCCAATTTGCTGTCGTTATAGGCATATCCAAGTGTGAAGTTTAATCCCGGAATTGGGTTTGAAGTAATTTCTGCTTCAAATCCTTTACTTACCTGATTTCCATCCTGTACGTTAGCATTTGGCAATGTAATATCTGTTCTTACAATGTCTTTAACTTTTATGTTGTAGTAGCTTAAGTTGGCGCTTAATTTATTGTCAAAAGCATTTAATTTAATACCCGCTTCAAATTGATTCGCCTTTTCCGGATCAAATTTTACTAATTGAAGATTTCCATTTACATTAGCATTTAAGAAACCCTGGTTGGTGAAACTGTTTTGGTAGTTACCAAATACCGAAAGCTGGTTTTCTATAATTTGGTAAACAATTCCAAATTTTGGTGAAAAGGCATTCTGAGAGAATGCTCCGGTAGTTGTATTAGTTGCCGGATCATAAACGCCTTTATTGTCATAATTGTCAAAACGAATACCGGCTGAAACGATTAACTGATCTGTTATATTTACAACATCAGAAACATACGCACTGTAAGTTGATACATTTGTTCGGTTGTTGCTGTATGGTGTTCCGGATAATGCTACTTCAAGGGCGGCTTGGTTAAAAGCATAGTAGTTTGCGTTTGCGGCCGTATAATCTACTTTGTCAAACTCAAAACCTTTTGCTGATATCGTTCGGCTTGTTCTGTCTTCTATGTGGTAAATGTCACCACCAATTAAAACGCGATTACGTACATTTCCGATTTTGAAGTCACCGGTAAAGTTTTGTTGGAATTCAATTGTGTTTGTTGTTCCATCCACTTTCCATGCATTACGTGAGAGTGTGTTGTTTGGTAACAGATAAAACCAGGCTTGTGGTCCTACTGATGAATTAGTGATTGTGGTAATTACGGTTTGTGAATTCCAACTGTCAGACATCTTGTAGTTTACCTGTCCAAAAATATTTGTACTTCTTGTTTTTGTTATAAGGTCACTTCCGTAGAACGAACGTTTAAAATCATAGTTTAAATCGTTAGCGCTGTTGAAGCCAATTTTTGAAGGTAAATCACCTAAATAAATAGTGTGGAATCCTGATCCGTTCAAACTATTGAATTCTGCTTCAATCGAAACAGATAATCTGTCGTTGAATTTGTAACTGAAAGATGGAGCAAAGAAATAATTCTTATTAGTTCCAAAATCCTGAAAAGTATTAGCATTGTTGTAAGATGCGTTTACACGGAATAAAGCAGTTTTATCTTCGTTTAAAGGGGTGTTTACATCTGCAGTCAGACGATTGAAACCATAACTTCCGGTTTGGAAGTTTACTTCACCTCCGAATGATTCGTGAGGCTTTTTAGTTACACGGTTTACCAGACCTCCGTAAGAAGTAAGTACAGAACCAAAAAGTGTAGCAGAAGGCCCTTTTATACTTTCGATACGTTCGATATTACTTGCATCTGAATTACCAATTGTAGATCCCGCAACACCATTTCTGATTAAACTTTGTGTTACAAAACCTCGTGATGCAAAATAAGAACCACCATCGCTGGCACGACCACTGGCAGACCATAATTGATAAATACCCGGGATGTTTTTTAAAGCATCATCTTGATTGGTTATCATTTGATCGGCCATCAATTCTTTACTTACAATATTATATACCTGTGCATTTTCAAGGTTTTTTAGTTGTATGCGTGAAACGTATTCGCTTTCTGTTCGGGTAAATTTATTTGTTCTTTTAGAGTCGATAATAACTTCGCCCAGTTCTTCTGAATTCGCTTCGATCAAAAAGTTCTCTGTTACCACATCTTCGTAGTTTAAAGTGATGTGTCTTTCTTTGGAGGAATGCCCAATGGCAGAAACTCTGATTACATAGTTTCCGGGTTTGATGTTTTTAATTTCATAGAAACCTTGGTCGTTTGTAACTGTTCCGATCTTGGTTCCCTTTAATACAACAGAAATATTATCTGCAGACTGATTATTAGTTAAGCTAATTTGTCCTTTTATCGTTGCTTTTTGCTGGGCCCAAGTAGTTGCAGTTGCCAGTAAAAAAATAAATAAAGCCAAAAGGGATGTTGTGTATTTGGTTTTCATGTTTTATTTGGATTTTTTTTCAATAGCGCAAATTTAGGTGCAGAATTCCAATAAGCCAAATTATTTTTACTTATTCTAAATAAATTATCTTTTAAAGTGTAAAATTTCTGTTTGATTATAAAAATGACAGATTAATCAGTGTTTGTAACTGGGAGTAAAAAAAAATCCTGCTTAAATTAATAAGCAGGATTTTTGTATTTATGAAATTAATTGAATTACAATTCTAAAGCACGTTTAGCATCGCCATTCATTAATAATTCTACCGGATTTTCTAAAGCTTCTTTCACAGCAACCAAGAAACCAACAGACTCACGACCGTCGATAATTCTGTGATCATAAGAAAGAGCAACATACATCATTGGGTGAATCTCTACTTTACCGTTTACAGCAATCGGACGCTCAATAATATTGTGCATTCCTAAGATTCCTGATTGAGGAGGGTTGATAATTGGAGTACTCAACATACTTCCAAAAACACCACCATTGGTAATCGTAAAAGTACCACCAGTCATATCGTCAACAGTAATTTGACCGTCACGAGCTCTAAGTGCTAATCTTTTGATGTCCGCTTCGATTCCACGGAAAGTTAAGTTTTCTGCATTACGAACCACAGGAACCATTAAACCTTTTGGTCCTGAAACTGCGATAGAGATATCACAGAAATCGTAAGCGATTTTATAATCACCGTCCATCATTGAGTTTACATCAGGATACAATTGTAATGCTCTTGTAACTGCTTTTGTAAAGAATGACATGAAACCTAAACCAAGACCACCATGTTTTGCTTTGAAAGCATCTTTGTACTCGTTACGGATTAAGTTAATTGGTGTCATGTTAACTTCATTGAAAGTAGTTAACATTGCTGTTTCGTTTTTAGCCGCTACTAATCTCTCCGCTACTTTACGACGTAACATTGATAATTTAGTACGCTCAGTTCCACGGCTTCCTCCTGTTGGAGTTCCCATAGAAGGTACTGCGTTTAAAGCATCTTCTTTAGTGATTCTTCCGTCTTTACCAGTTCCTGAAACTGCTGCCGGAGCGATATTTTTTTCGTCTAATATTTTTCTTGCTGCCGGAGATGGAGTTCCTGAAGCATAAGTTGTTGGAGCAGGTGCTGCTTTTGGAGCTTCTGCTTTTACTTCCGTTTTAGGAGCCTCTGCTTTTGGAGCTTCAGCTGCTGGTGCAGCCGGAGCGTCACCTGCCGGTTTTGCTGCGCCTGTATCAATTAAACAAACAACAGCTCCTACCGCTACTGCATCACCTTCTTCTGCTTTTAACGTAATTATTCCGCTTGCTTCAGCTGGTAATTCAAGAGTTGCTTTGTCTGAATCAACTTCGGCAATAGCCTGATCTTTCTCTACATAATCTCCGTCTTTTACTAACCAAGTTGCAATTTCAACTTCTTTAATTGATTCCCCTGGTGATGGGACTTTCATTTCTAAAATCATCTTATTTCTTTGTTTAAAGTTTAATTTGTTTAAAGTTTCAAATGTCTTACTGAACCTGAAACTTTAAACTTGAAACAATTATTTTTAATTATCTGAATAAATTTTTGTCAAATACCATTCTGATCGCATCTGCATGGCGACGTTTTGCACGTGTGTAACTTCCTGATGCCGGTGCAGCGTAAGCTTTTAGCGAAGCCAATCTCCATTTTACAAGATCAAAATTCATCAGCATAAAGCTGTAAGCTCCCATGTTTTTAGGCTCTTCCTGTGCCCAAACATAATCATCAGCATTTGGATATTGTGCGATGATTTCTTTGATTTGGTCTGCCGGGAAAGGGAACAATTGCTCGATACGAACTACTGCAACGTCATTTCTTCCGTTGTTTTCTCTTTCGGCAACAATATCATAGTAGAATTTACCGGTACAGAAAACCAATGTTTTTACTTCTTTTTTGTTTACAGTTGTATCATCAATTGTTTCCTGGAAACTTCCGCTAGCTAAGTCTTCTACTGTAGACACACATCTTGGGTCACGTAATAAACTTTTTGGAGAGAAAACTACCAATGGTTTACGGAAATTCGTTTTCATTTGTCTTCTCAACAAGTGGAAGAAGTTGGCTGGTGTTGTACAATCTGCTACATACATATTGTGTCTTGCACATAATTGTAAGTAACGTTCCATTCTTGCAGAAGAGTGCTCAGCACCTTGTCCTTCGTATCCGTGAGGCAATAATAAAACAATACCATTTTGGTTGTTCCATTTGTCTTCACCACAAGAGATGTATTGGTCAATCATAATTTGAGCACCGTTAGAGAAATCTCCAAATTGCGCTTCCCAGATCGTTAATGCTTTTGGATTTGCCAATGCATATCCGTAATCAAAACCTAGAACTCCGTATTCAGATAAAAGGGAATTGAATACACCGAATTTTCCTTTTTTGTTTTCGATAGCATCCAAAAGAATTACTTCTTCTTCTGAATCTTCTACCTTAACAACGGCATGACGGTGAGAGAATGTACCACGCTCCACATCCTGTCCTGAAATTCTAACATCAAAACCTTCTGTTAGAAGTGAACCGTAAGCTAATGCTTCTGCAGTTCCCCAGTCTAGGGTATTGTTATCGTATCCGGTTTTTCTGTCGGCTACAATTTTTGATATTTTATTGATGAACTTTTTATCTGATGGTAAAGTCGAGATGGTATTGATGATAGAATCCAATCCTTTTTTATCAAAAGTAGTATCAACTTTTTGAAGCATTTGTGTGTCAGTTACCTGAACAAATCCTTCCCATTCGTTTTTCATGAATGGTGTGATAATGGTCAAATCTTTTTTACGGGAAGCTTCTAAATTCTCCTCCATGTCTGATTTGTATTCTTTTTCTAAACCATTCACATAAGTAGCATCGATTACGCCGTCAGATAATAATTTTTCTGCATAAATATCTCTTGGATTTTTATGTTTAGCGATGATTTTATATAAAACCGGTTGTGTAAAACGAGGTTCGTCACCTTCGTTATGTCCGTATTTTCTATATCCTAATAAGTCAATAAATACGTCACGTCCGAATTGCATTCTGTAGTCTAAGGCAAAAGAGACCGCATGTACAACTGCTTCAGCATCGTCAGCATTTACGTGTAATACCGGTGAAAGAGTTACTTTGGCGACATCTGTACAATAAGTAGAAGAACGTGCGTCTAAATAGTTGGTTGTAAATCCAACCTGATTGTTGATTACGATATGGATTGTTCCTCCGGTTTTGTAACCGTCAAGTTGTGCCATTTGAATGATTTCATACAAAATTCCCTGACCTGCAATTGCAGCATCACCGTGAACGGCGATAGGAAGTACTTTTGAGAAATCGTCTGCGTAATATTTATCTTGTTTTGCTCTGGTAATTCCTTCAATTACAGCTCCAACAGTCTCTAAGTGAGAAGGGTTTGGTGCTAAATTGATGTTGATGTTTTTTCCGGATCTTGTTTTCTTGTCGGCAGTAAGACCTAAGTGGTATTTTACGTCACCATCAAAATATTCCTGATCGTAATCTTTACCATCAAATTCACCAAAGATATCCTGAGTTGATTTTCCGAAGATGTTGGCCAAAACGTTCAAACGACCACGGTGAGCCATTCCCATTACGAATTGTTCAACTCCTTTTTCAGCTGCTTTTTCGATTAAAGCATCAAGTGCAGGAATAATAGTTTCTCCACCTTCCAATGAGAATCTCTTTTGACCTACATATTTAGTATGTAAAAAGTTCTCGAAAGAAACGGCTTCGTTTAATTTTTCTAATATGATTTTCTTTTCATCACCTGAAAAACTTGGCTGATTGACATTTACAGCCAATTTGTCCTGAATCCATTTTACAACATTAGGATTTCTGATATACATGTATTCAATACCAATGTGTTGGCAGTAAATAGACTGAAGACGTGTAATAATGTCTTGTAAAGAACACGGAGCTACTCCGATAACTTTTGCAGCATCAAAAACTAGAGATAAGTCAGCAGTTGATAATCCAAAATTTTCGATATCTAAAGAAGGAGAAGAAACTCTACGGTCACGAACCGGATTTGTTTTGGTAAACAAATGGCCACGAGTGCGGTATCCGTCAATTAATTTTAATACGTTAAATTCTTTTTGTAATTTTTCAGAAATCTGACTGTAATCGGTGTTGTTCGCAGCGAATTCAACGATTTGTTGAACAGGATTTTCGTCATTATAAGTTGTCATTCCAAAGTCAAAACCCTGAAAGAAGCTTCTCCAGCTTGGCTCAACGCTGTCTGGATTTACTAAATATTGATCATATAGTTGTGCGAAAAACTCTGTATGCGCTGCATTTAAAAATGAAAACCTATCCATAATATTAGTGAATATACTTTTTGTTAAATAGAATGGCAAAAGTACAACAATCGCATTTATTTAGATTCTTTTTTTGCGTACTTTTACGTAAAAATTTGTTAAAAATGGACCAAGCTATGAGGAAAAATCATTTTTCAATCGTTTTCAAATCAATTTTTGTGATTTTGATGTTCTTATTTTCAAATCTAACAATTGCGCAGCAGCGACCAAATTATGTTATAGACAATAGTAGTGTCTTTTGGGATAAAGTTCAGTTTGGTGGTGGTGTCGGTCTTGGAATTGGTTCCGGATATACAGATATTTCGGTTATGCCAAGTGCTATTTATAATGTTAATCCAATTGTTTCTGTGGGTGTAGGACTGCAGTTTGGCTACTTGTATTCAAAAAACTATTATGAGTCTTTTGTTTATGGCGGAAGCCTTGTGGGTTTGGTGAATCCGATTCCGGAAATTCAGTTATCGGCAGAATTAGAACAGGTTAGAGTAAACACAGATTATAAATCGAATAATTTCAGACCTTCTTATTCCGATAATTATTGGAATACTGCTTTATATCTCGGTGCAGGTTACAGAACGGGAAGTGTTACCATTGGTGCACGCTACGATGTTTTGTACGATCCGGACAGAAGTTTGTACGGATCCGGCTTTATGCCCTTTGTGCGAGTTTATTTTTAATCTAAAGCAATTAAGGTCTTTAAATGCTGATATTCTTAGTTTTAGGTGTAAAGTATGCTGTTCGAGAATTTGATTCAGCATTGCGCCTGTAAAAGGGTTGATTCAATCGAAAGTAAGAAACAGGAGGAATCTGAAATGAAATCTTAGAAAAGGAATAAGTATTACTGTAAACAAAAAGAGCGACTCCATGGAGTCGCTCTTTTTGTTTGGTTGCTGTATCTTAACCACAAAACATGGAATACATACTTCTTGGATCTGTTTGGTTTGGAGCAGGCACTACATTTTCTGTACTGTTACCACCTATAATTAATCTAGCCTCTTCTGAGCTTAGTTCTATAATACTAGTTTTTTTTAATGCTAATTTTTTTAAGTTAAATTTTTTCATAATCTTTGGTTTTTAAATTGGTTTTTGAATTGATTGTGAAATTATCTCAAAAAAGCCACTGAAAAAAGTCATAAATCCCCAGATTTATAAAAATAGCCTATAATCACACAACTGTAATTGATTGATTATTAATGCTTTACTTTAAAATAAATGAATATGAATAGACTAAATAAGATGCTTGTCTTAATTTTATTATTTATAGTCAATTTTACCTTTTCCCAAAATAAAATTGAAACTTATAAAGATTCGGTTAAAAGCCTTTTGTACAATAATCCGAGTAAAGCAAAATACTACTGCCATAAGTTATTAAAGTACGCTAAAACCAATGATTTAGTGGTTGAAGAGGCAAAATCGTATTGTTTCCTGGCCGACTTAAGTGGCGCTTTAACTCAAAAAGACAGCGCTTTTTATTATTTTGACAAAGCAATTCAGAAAGCCGGTGCCATTGATAACGAAAAGCTGGAAATGGTTTTCAAAATCAATAAAGCGAACTATTTATTTAATGAATTTGATTTCCAGGAAGCTTTAACTCTTTATGAAGAATGTGTTACTTTATCTAAAAAACTCAATGATGTCGGGGCTTACAATTACATTTCGATAAAAAGAGGCAGCATTGCGTATGAATTAGAAAGGTATCAGGAGGCTTTAAAAATATATAAAGAAAATTTAAACAAGGAAGGTTTTAGTAACGTAAGTAAACTAGATATAAAACTGGGTTTAGTAAAAACGTATATTAATTTAAATAAACAGGACTCCGCCTATGTTTTTATAAAAAGTGGTATTCAGGAATCGCAGAAAAACCACCTAAAAGAGCATGAAATCCACTTTTTGTCCCAATTGGGCTTAATTTACATCGATAAAAAGGACTTTGTAAATGCTAAATTAACCTTCGATAAGGCCCTAAATATTGCTCAGAAAATTGAGAGCAATAATTTGATTACAGAAACAAATATCAGGATCTCTAAATTGTATTCGCTTCAGAAAGATTACGATAAAGCGATAATGCTCTTAAAATCGATTCTTAGTACGGAGCAAACATCAAAAATACCCACAGAAAACCTGTCTGAAATATATTACTTATTGGCAGAGAACTATAAATTCATCGAAAATTTTTCAGAATCGAACTATTATTATGGTCAGTTTATTGAAAAGTCGAAGAAAATAGGGGAAAAAAGAATTGAAGCTGTCGATCATTTGCATAAAATAGACATCTCAGAAAGTAAAGAGAGAGAGAAAACACAAGAGCATCAAAAATGGATACTGCTTGGTTCAACAACCTTTTTAATTCTTCTGTTTATTGGTTATTATATGAAACGAAGAAAAGAGGGTATACAAAATCAAGTCAAATTTGAGGAGTTACTACTTAAAATCAAAGACTTTGAACATCAAAACCCAAAAACGGCTGATGAAAGCCAACAAAAAAGCATTTTGGCAGGTGATGATGAAAGCACAGAGCCGGATCTTTTAGAAGAAGAATCTGAAACAGAATTCATTCCAAGCAACATTGTTACTATAAATACTACTTCTAATGATGATTTAATAGCAGAGGATGAATCCATCGCAGAACACAATGACGCTGACATAGAAGAACCAACGGGAAGTAATTTTATTATCAAAGATGAAACAAGAGCAGAAATTTTAGATAAGCTAATTAAACTCGAAGAGAAGAGATTGTTCCTGAGACAAGACTTTACCCTGCATAATGTTGCGAAACGATTGAAGACAAACACCGCTTATTTGTCTAAAATTGTCAATAGTGAATTGGACAAAAACTTCAGTTCGTATGTAAATGAGTTGAGGATTAACTATATTATTATCGAATTAAAGAATAATGCTAAGCTAAGATCGTATTCAATTAATGCAATTGCGGAAGAAATTGGGTATAAAAGTCCGGAGTCTTTTACTAAATATTTTAAGGTTGCAACCGGAATTAGCCCCTCTATTTATATAAAAAAGATAAATCAGATGAAAGAAAGTGAAAACAAGTAGATAGCTTGTAAGTATCTGAAAAACAATAAATTACAACAAAAAAAGAACCCCCTTATTTTATAAATATGGGGGTTTTTGATTTTTTTTACAGGAAAAAAAGATTTTACTTTGTCTCAGAATTAATCCGAATATCAGATTAACTTCTACTTTGGTTTTGAAGGGTGGCGAAAATGAAAATGAGTAGCCACTTCAAACCAAAAAAATAAAACAGAGTGTGGAGACTCTGTTTTATAAGGTGTTTTAACAAAAACGTAATACCTAACAAGTTGCCAGAAATTACTTCTACAAAAGTAGAAAAAAAGTGTCTTTAATTAAAACTTTTTTTCACTATTTCTAAAAGTACTTCTACACTGCATACTTGTTAGCTTAAAAAAAAAATTATGACTAACAGTAATCGACCGAGCGAAAAACGGCTCAGCAAAAATTCAATTTTCAAGATTGAAGATAATGATGATGGTAAACCATCCAAATCGTTATTCTTTAAATTAAAAAAACGAATTTCAAAACTTTTTAAATAAGCCAGAATTTTTTCCGGACTAATTTACGATTGCCTATTTAGGATACAATCAGGAATTCAGGTTGCAATAACCGATATCGAAATTCTTGTTGTTCCATAAAGCGAGCTGTAATTTTTTGGACAATTCGATGTGCCTTTATTTTAATCAGTGATTTTAAAAAGACTATTAATTATTAAATCTTAACAAAAATGAAAAAGCAAAACCAAACCAAATTGGCTTTCAACAAAGCTAATGTTACAGAATTAAACGTTCAACAATTAAGAAGTGTGAACGGTGGCGTAAAAGATGACCTTGATCTTGATACCAAACCTGGTTCCGGTTGTATCTGTGATCCTATTTTGACAAAATTAACGGTTATTAAAAATCAATTCTAATGAAAAACGCAAACCTAACGAACAAACTGTATTTTAAAAAATCAGATGTTACAGAATTAAACGTTCAACAATTAAGAAATGTGAACGGCGGCGTAATAACAGGACAAGATACCGATACCAACCCAAATTCCGGTTGTATCTGTGATCCTATCTTAACAAAACTAACTGTTATTAAACCCTATCAATTCTAATGAAAAACGCAAACCTAACGAACAAACTGTATTTTAAAAAATCAGATGTTACAGAATTAAACGCTCAACAATTAAAAAGTGTTAACGGTGGCGTAATAACAGGACAAGATACCGATACGAACCCAAATTCGGGCTGTATCTGTGATCCTATCTTAACAAAAATAACAATCATTAAAAATCAATTCTAATGAAAAACATAAACCTAAACAACAAACTGTATTTTAAAAGAGCAGATGTTACAGAATTAAACGATAATTCCCTTATCGAAATCAATGGTGGTTCAACAATCCTTGGAGGAGAGACTTGTAGCGGATGCTGCTGTGGTCAGACTAGTATTACTGTATTGCAACAAATGTAATTGATTGATCCAATGAAAAAGCAAAAACTAAACAATAAACTGACCTTCAATAATGTGGTTATTACAGAATTGAACGACGATCAGTTGAACGATATCAACGGAGGTACAGATACTTTAATAAGAACATTTATTATTGTTACCGGATATGGTACCTGGTTAATGGTTGTATAAAGAATGGATCAGTATATTATAAAATAAACAGGGTGTGGAGACTCTATTTTATAATAAAATTTAACAAAACGTAATGGCTTATAGGTTAACTGTAAATTGCTTCTGCAAAAGTAAAAAACATCTTATTACTTCGTTTTTTACACTTTCAAAAGTACTTCTTACACCCAACACTTATTTGGCTACAATGAGATTAATGGATTAGAATGATCCATCTAACTCAAATGATTAATGGTATTCCATTTTCAAACTATGGCATCCTTGATTAAAGAGATCTTAAGCAATTGCTGATTTTTTTAACAAGGATGGTCATAACCCAGGGCTCGTTAGTATCAGGCTATTCATTTGGCGGCTATTAACATGTGGCACAGGTATGCTCAAAAACAAACAGAATCTGTTTAAAAAAGGCAACCGGTTTTAGTGCTGAGCATTTATTGTAAGTATCAATTTAAAACAACAACAACAACAAAATAAATCAACATGAAAAAACAAAACCCAAACAGCAAACTGACTTTTAATAAAGTAGTTGTTATAGAATTAAATGAAAACCAATTGCAGGAAATTAATGGTGGAACCTCAATAGATGGCGGTGGAGGTAATTGTACCGGTTGTGTTTGCGCTCAAACAGTACTTCTTATTCAATAAAATTTATTAACAGATATAATTTCTATTAAAGATGAAAAAACAAAATCCAACAAACAAGCTGGCTTTTAATAAAGTAGCTGTTGCAGAACTGAATGATACTCATTTACAAGAGGTAAATGGAGGTACTTTAATTTCTTTCACCTCTACCATATTAATAATTAAGACTGTAGTTCAATTATGAAAAAGCAAAACCCAAACAACAAGCTGATTTTTAGTAAAATGGCTGTTGCGGAACTGAATGATTTTTTACTTATAGAAATACACGGAGGGACATCCATATTTGGAGGAGGAGATTCTTGTACCGGCTGCTGTTGTCTTAAAGTAACCCAGGATTTAATGTAATTAATAACTCAAAATATTTAAAGATGAAAAAACAAAACCCAACCAACAAGCTTGTCTTTACCAAACTGGCTGTTGCAGAACTGAATGAAAGTCAATTATTGGACGTGAAAGGCGGAGTTACAACACTACCTACAATAATAATAATAACTTTTTTTCCTGATGACTTAGTCTAATCAATTTTAATAAACATTTAAAGATGAAAAAACAAAACCCAACCAACAAGCTGGCTTTTAATAAAATAGCTGTTGCAGAATTGAATGAAAAGCAATTACAAGAAGTAAATGGTGGTACTTATCTTCCTAGCGTCGTTTACACAATGATAATGGTGACTTTAGTGTAAAATGAAAAAACAGAATCCATCGAACAAGCTTGCTTTCAATAAAGTGGCTGTTGCAGAATTGAATGAGAATCAATTACAGGACGTGAATGGAGGAACTTACATTTCTTTCAACATTACGATACTAATAACGCAGACTGTAATGGAATAATAAGCCAGTCTTTAATAAAGTGGCTGTTAGAGAATTGAAAACCGAACAATTACCGGAGGTTAACGGAGAAACTTCAACCCTATCTGAAGCGGCTGTAAGTCATCTGATAACTATGATTATAAAAAAAAAATTAACAATCTAAAAAAGTATAAAAATGAAAAAACAAAACCCAACGAACAAGCTTGCTTTTAATAAAGTAGCTGTTGCAGAATTAAATGATACTCAATTGCAAGAGGTGAATGGAGGTACTTTAATGTCTATTCACAGTATGATGTTAGTAACGATGACTCTAATTCAAATAGACTAAAAAACAGAAATTACTAATAAGCTAGTCTTTAATACAGTGACCGTTGCAGAATCGAATACGAGACAATTACCAGAGATTGACGGAGTAACTTCAACAATAACGGGTGCAAGTCACCAGGTAACTAAGCTTATAAAAATTAATCAACAATCTAAAAAAGCATAAAAATGAAAAAGCAGAATCCAACAAACAAGCTTGCTTTCAACAGAGTGGCTGTTGCAGAATTAAACGAGCGTCAATTAACAAATGTAAATGGCGGGACGAGTACTACAAATGGCAGTATAACGCTCACAGGACTTATTCTTCCTCCAGATGTACAGAACGTATAACAATTCGAATGAAGAAGCAAAACGCTTCTAACAAGTTCGCTTTGAATGTTAGGTAGTTACAGAACTGAAAACTGGAGAATTTCCGGAGGTTAACGGGGAAATTCAACGATGACTGTAACTGGTGTAAGTCACCTGGTAACTAGGCTTATAAAAATTAATCAACAATCTAAAAAAGTATAAAAATGAAAAAGCAGAATCCAACGAACAAGCTTGCTTTCAATAAAGTGGCTGTTGCAGAATTGAATGAGAAACAATTAACGGCGATCAATGGGGGAACTTCAGTGTTCACTGTAGGTGGTACAAGTCTCATATTTATAACGCTTATGCAAAATTAATTAATAATCTAAAATTCTTAAAAAGATGAAAAAACAAAACCCAACCAACAAGCTTGCTTTCAATAAAGTAGCTGTTGCAGAATTGAATGAGAATCAATTAACAGCGATCAATGGGGGTACCTCCATAACATTTGTAGGAGGCACGAGCCTTGTATTTATCACACTTGTACAAGATTAATTAACAACCTAAAACTATTATAAAGATGAAAAAACAGAATCCAACGAACAAGCTTGCTTTCAATAAAACAGCTGTTACAGAATTAAATGAAACCCAATTGCAAGACGTAAATGGAGGTGCAAGCACTTTTACAATTTTCTATCCAACTATTATCGTCGCAACCTTAATCTAATCAAAAACATGAAAAACCAAAACACAACCAACAAGCTTGCTTTCAATAAAGTAGCTGTTACAGAATTAAACGACAATCAATTACAAGAAGTGGACGGAGGCGGAAGTCGTGTTTCAATTTTACCAACTATCGTAATCACTTTTGTGTAGTATGAAAAAACAAAACGCAACGAACAAGCTTGCTTTCAACAAAGTAGCTGTTATCGAATTAAACGACAATAAATTACATGATGTAGACGGTGGAAGTACTCCAGCATGTTATTTAGTAATCAGTTTTCTATTGGCAAAAGCCTTAGACTAATCCAAAACCCTTAAAAATTTAAAAAGATGAAAAAACAAAACGCAACGAACAAGTTAGCTTTCAATAAAGTAGCTGTTACAGAATTAAACGACAATCAATTGCATGACGTAGACGGTGGAAGTACACCAGCATGTTATTTAGTAATCAGTTATTTATTGGCTAAAGCCTTAGACTAATCCAAAACCCTTAAAAATTTAAAAAGATGAAAAAACAAAACGCAACGAACAAGTTAGCTTTCAATAAAGTAGCTGTTATCGAATTAAACGACAATCAATTACATGATGTAGACGGTGGAAGTACACCAGCATGTTATTTAGTAATCAGTTTTCTATTGGCAAAAGCCTTAGACTAATCCACAACCTTAAAAATTTAAAAAGATGAAAAAACAAAACGCAACGAACAAGTTAGCTTTCAACAAAGTAGCTGTTATCGAATTAAACGACAATCAATTACATGACGTAGACGGTGGAAGCACACCAGCATGTTATTTAGTAATCAGTTATTTATTGGCAAAAGCCTTAGACTAATCCAAAACCTTAAAAATTTAAAAAGATGAAAAAACAAAACGCAACGAACAAGCTTGCTTTCAATAAAGTAGCTGTTATCGAATTAAACGACAATCAATTGCATGATGTAGACGGAGGAAGTACTCCAGCATGTTATTTAGTAATCAGTTTTCTATTGGCTAAAGCCTTAGACTAATCCAAACCCTTAAAAATTCTTAAAAGATGAAAAAACAAAACGCAACGAACAAGCTTGCTTTCAACAAAGTAGCTGTTATCGAATTAAACGACAATCAATTGCATGACGTAGACGGTGGAAGTACACCAGCATGTTATTTAGTAATCAGTTATTTATTGGCAAAAGCCTTAGACTAATCCTTAAAATTCTAAAAAGATGAAAAAACAAAACGCAACGAACAAGCTTGCTTTCAACAAAGTAGCTGTTATCGAATTAAACGACAATCAATTGCATGATGTAGATGGAGGAAGTACACCAGCATGTTATTTAGTAATCAGTTTTCTATTGGCCAAAGCCTTAGACTAATCCAAAACCCTTAAAATTCTAAAAAGATGAAAAAACAAAACGCAAACAACAAGCTTGCTTTCAACAAAGTAGCTGTTATCGAATTAAACGACAATCAATTGCATGATGTAGACGGAGGAAGTACTCCAGCATGTTATTTAGTAATCAGTTATTTATTGGCCAAAGCCTTAGACTAATCCACAACCTTAAAAATTTAAAAAGATGAAAAAACAAAACGCAACCAACAAGTTAGCTTTCAACAAAGTAGCTGTTATCGAATTAAACGACAATCAATTGCATGATGTAGACGGAGGAAGTACTCCAGCATGTTATTTAGTAATCAGTTATTTATTGGCCAAAGCCTTAGACTAATCCTTAAAAATTTAAAAAGATGAAAAAACAAAACGCAACGAACAAGCTTGCTTTCAACAAAGTAGCTGTTATCGAATTAAACGACAATCAATTACATGATGTAGACGGTGGAAGTACACCAGCATGTTATTTAGTAATCAGTTATTTATTGGCCAAAGCCTTAGACTAATACTTAAACCTTAAAGATCTAATAAAGATGAAAAAACAAAACGCAACGAACAAGCTTGCTTTCAACAAAGTAGCTGTTATCGAATTAAACGACAATCAATTGCATGATGTAGACGGAGGAAGTACTCCTGCATGTTATTTAGTAATCAGTTTTCTATTGGCAAAAGCCTTAGACTAATCCAAAAACCTTAAAAATTTAAAAAGATGAAAAAACAAAACGCAAACAACAAGCTTGCTTTCAATAAAGTAGCTGTTATCGAATTAAACGACAATCAATTGCATGATGTAGATGGCGGAAGTACTCCAGCATGTTATTTAGTAATCAGTTTTCTATTGGCTAAAGCCTTAGACTAATCCAACAACCTTAAAAATTTAAAAAGATGAAAAAACAAAACGCAACGAACAAGTTAGTTTTCAATAAAGTAGCTGTTATCGAATTAAACGACAATCAATTGCATGATGTAGACGGGGGAAGTACTCCAGCATGTTATTTAGTAATCAGTTATTTATTGGCTAAAGCCTTAGACTAATCCACAACCTTAAAAATTTAAAAAGATGAAAAAACAAAACGCAACGAACAAGTTAGCTTTCAACAAAGTAGCTGTTATCGAATTAAATGACAATCAATTGCATGATGTAGACGGTGGAAGTACACCAGCATGTTATTTAGTAATCAGTTATTTATTGGCCAAAGCCTTAGACTAATCCAAAAACCTTAAAAATTTAAAAAGATGAAAAAACAAAACGCAACGAACAAGTTAGCTTTCAACAAAGTAGCTGTTACAGAATTAAACGACAATCAATTGCATGATGTAGACGGTGGAAGTACACCAGCATGTTATTTAGTAATCAGTTATTTATTGGCCAAAGCCTTAGACTAATCCAAAACCTTAAAAATTTAAAAAGATGAAAAAACAAAACGCAACGAACAAGCTTGCTTTCAACAAAGTAGCTGTTATCGAATTAAACGACAATCAATTGCATGATGTAGACGGTGGAAGTACACCAGCATGTTATTTAGTAATCAGTTATTTATTGGCCAAAGCCTTAGACTAATCCAAAACCTTAAAAATTTAAAAAGATGAAA
>NZ_JBIPCS010000008.1:0-267273 GCF_044005985.1 Flavobacterium sp. FlaQc-49
CTATTTCTTGAACAATTTGTAATTTAAAAGACATACTGTAGTCTTTTTGGGTACGCTTTACATAGCGTAATTCCTGATGGTTTTCCATAATGACACTTTTTGTGTATCGCTATTTCAGGACAAGACAACTATAAAATAAAAAAACCGTCTCCCTAACAAGAGACGGTTTTTTTGTGCGGTAGTGTTTTGTTTGTGAAAGGGTTTCACGCGGATTTAGCAGATTGAGGGGATTTTTTCTCTATTAAAAGATCAGCTTAATCTTCGTAAGAGAAAATATACTACCGGGTTTCTTTATTACTGGATAGCGATATAAATAGGAACTTCTGCATCCTCGCGATTTTGGGCTTTCTCTCCATAAACTTCAAAATCGGTGGTAAAAGTGCGGTTCAGATTGGAGTTCCAGATTTTCATCCATTCGTTATAGACGGCTCCTTCTGCTAAATTTCCTTTTGCGGTGAACGTTTGATATTGTACTCCTTCGATTGTTTTTGCGATCATTCCTTCAGGAATAACCTCTAAATTGTTTACCACGCAACCTATAATGGTGGTATAAGGTTTGGTGTGGTCTTTTTCATAATCGGTGTACATACAGATGATGTCCTGCGATATCTTGTTTGGAATTTTTTCACCGACAGCCTCAGAGAAAAATTTGTTCCAAAGTGCCGGAATGTCATTACCGGATTGCCCTTCTTCATTAGTCGTTCGCATTGAAATACCAATTACATTGAATTTTTGAGTGTACATGTTTTTTAATTTTTGGTTTAATATGATACAAAACTAAAATAGTGCTGTGACAACCGTATGTCAAGGGTTTGTTTTTTGTTGCGGTTTAAGGAATAGTTTTGAAAGAACAGTATAAAAAAACGGCGCTGAATTAGCGCCGTTTTACTTTTTTATGTATTTCTGAATTACTTTAGTTTACTGTAAATATAGGTTTCTATAGCTTTTAGTTCTTCATCAGACATGGCCTGAGTTACCGGAAAATTAGTTTTCATAACGGCAAACTGACTAGGATCTACGATTGGTTCTGCATTTCCTTTCAAGAAAGTAACAATGTCCCCATTTTTGTCTTTGTAGATTTTTGCAATTTCCTTAATGCTTGGGCCAATCACTTTTTGATCTACCTGATGACAGGAAGTACAGTTTCCTCTTCCTTCAAAAATTTGTTGTCCTAAAGCTTCCGGAGTTGCTGCTTTTGCCGTTTCTCCTTCTGAATACGCTTCTGTTGTTTCCGGAACTGGGTTTTCTGCAGTTTCTTTTTTACAGGAAGCCAAAGCTAAAACGGCAGATAGAAATAGTATTTTTTTCATGATTAATTAATTTTACCAACCAACATATTTAGGGGGTTCGATTTGATTTAAATTTAAATAGACAATTAGCTGTCCGCGATGATGTGTGACATGATCCTGCATTAAATTTAGAATTTGGAGCCTTGTTTTCGGCCCGGCAAAAAAATCTACTTTCTCATTTAAATTTGGATTCTTGTCCTCTTTTATGGTGTTTTTTGCTTTATCAAAAGCGCTTTCAATTTCTTTTAAAATAGCTTCTTTTGATGTGATTTTTGAACGATCTTTCTTTTGGTATTTAGCTGTAGAAAAATAAGTAGTACTCAACCAATCCATATTTTCTAAAATATGAAATACTTGCTCTTTAAAACTCATTTCTCTTGCGGTAGCCTTAAAATCATATTGATTCTCAGGCATTGCTTTCGCGATGTCATAAAGATAGGTTTTAGAATTGTCCCACTTTTCTATAAAGGTAGTTGTGATTTCTTGTTGAGCAGAAACAACAGCCGATATAAACAGTACTAGAATACAGATCGTTTTTTTCATCTTTATTTATTTAAAAGTATGGAGGCTTCTTTAGCAAAATAAGTCGAAATCAAGCTGGCTCCGGCGCGTTTGATACACATTAACTGTTCCATCATGATTTTATCATGGTCTAACCAACCTCTTTCTGCGGCTGCTTTTATCATGGCATATTCTCCCGAAACATGGTACACGGTAACAGGAACGTTCACGGCATTTTTTATTTCACGAACAATATCCAAATAAGCAATTCCCGGTTTTACCATAACCATATCAGCTCCTTCTTCTACATCCCATAAAGCTTCTTTGATAGCCTCAATACGGTTGGCATAATCCATCTGATAGGTCTTTTTATCTTTTGGAACTACCACATCAGCCTCTCTTGGTGCAGAATCTAATGCATCGCGAAAAGGACCGTAAAAGGCAGAAGCATATTTAGCCGAATAACTCATGATACCCACATTATGAAAACCTGCTGCATCTAAGCCTTCTCTTAAGCGTAAAACACGTCCGTCCATCATATCACTCGGCGCCACAAAATCGGCTCCGGCCTGAGCGTGAGAAACGGCCATTTTGACCAAAGCTTCAACGGTGCTGTCATTTTCTACATCGCCATTGGTTATAATTCCGTCATGACCGTAGATAGAATAAGGATCTAAAGCCACATCCGGCATAACAATCATTTCAGGACAAGCTGCTTTGATGGCACGAATGGCCTGTTGCATCAATCCGTCTTTGTTCCAGGCTTCTTTACCGGTATTGTCTTTTAAGTTTTCGCTGACTTTTACATAAATATTAACGGCGCGAATCCCCAAAGCATAAACTTCTTTGACTTCTTCTACTGTTAAATCAATCGATCTGCGATAAATTCCAGGCATAGAAGGAATTTCTACTTTTACATTTTCGCCTTCAGCAATAAACATAGGAAACATAAAGTCTGATGGACTCAAACTGGTTTCGCGGACTAAAGAACGAATGGATTCATTTACTCTTAATCTTCTGCCTCTGTGTAATGGGAACATATAATTTTAGATTTTTGGATTTTAGATTTTAGATTTTGACTTCTTGAAATCATAAGTCATGGATCTGCTTTCTTAAAATCGTGTTGTTGTTTTAGTTTTATATTTTAAATCCAATCAATCGGATTTTCAAGAACATTTAATAATTTCTCTTCCTCACTTCCCGTTTCCGGATGATGATCGTAAACCCACTGCACATGAGGTGGTAAACTCATCAATATACTTTCGATTCTTCCGTTGGTTTTTAAACCGAATAAAGTGCCTTTGTCATGAACTAAATTAAATTCAACATAACGGCCACGTCGGATTTCCTGCCAGTTTCTTTGTTCAGGTGTGTATGGAAGATTTTTTCTTCTTTCTACAATCGGAACGTAAGCTTCAAGGAAACTATTTCCCACTTCACTGACAAAATTGAACCAGTTTTCCATTGACATCTGTTCATTTGCTTTGCAATAATCAAAGAACAAACCACCTAATCCACGAGCCTCATTTCGGTGTGCATTCCAGAAGTAAGTATCACATTGCTTTTTATATTTTGGATAAAACTCCGGATTGTGTTTGTCACAGGCCGTTTTACAGGTTTGGTGAAAGTGTTTTGCATCCTCTTCGAACAAATAATAAGGCGTTAAATCCTGTCCGCCGCCAAACCATTGCTCGATTACTTTTCTTGGTTCTGTACTGAGCGAAGACGAAGAATCATACATTTCGAAGTAACGCCAGTTGGCATGAACCGTAGGAACCATTGGATTTTTTGGGTGTAAAACCAAACTTAGTCCGCAGGCAAAAAAATCTGCTTCGCCAACTCCAAACATCTTTTGCATGGCTTCCGGTAATTTTCCGTGAACGGCTGAAATGTTGACACCACCTTTTTCAAAAACAGCTCCATTTTCGATCACGCGGGTTCTTCCGCCACCACCTTCCGGGCGTTTCCAAAGGTCTTCACGGAATTTTGCAGTTCCGTCAACAGCTTCTAATCCGGCGCAAATCTGGTCTTGTAGTTTTTGTATGTAGGCGTAAAATTTATCTTTCATTGTTTTCGTATTCTGATTTAAGCAAGCCAAAATAAACGGTGTTCTGCAATTCGCCAGCACCGTTTCTAAATTCGTCGCGTAAAATTCCTTCTTGTTTGAAGTTGTTTTTTAATGCAATCTGCTGACTTGCGAAATTAATTTCTGAAGTACAGATGAAAACTTTATTCATCAATAATTCATTGAAACAAAAATCAAGCGCATCAGAAGCCATTTTTGATATTATTCCTTTTCCCTGAAAATCTTCGTCAATGAAATAACCGAGTTCGCATTTAGAGTTGCGATAATCTATAGATTTTACACACAGATAACCAATTAAAGCATTGGTTTCGATGGCTCTCGCGAAAAAGAAATAACCTTCTTTGTTTTTCTCTTTCTCAAGATTGACAGTCAAGAAGCTCTCTGTTTTCTTTAGCGTGTCAGAGTTGGCCAGTGTTAGCGGAAAGGTTTGTGCAATATGACTTTTATTCTTGTCAATAAGTTGGTAGAACTCTTGGGGAAGAATGTTTTTAATTCGGTCAGTTTTCCAATCGGTATTACTCATCTCTATTTGTTTTTAGCAGCAGTGATTTTAGTATTAATTCCAAAAGAAAAGACCTTGCTTTCCTGCTGGATGTATTGATAAACAGCCAAAGCTTTTTCGTGAAAAGTGTAACCTTCGGCTTTGGAAAAATGCATTAGAAAATCAGCAAATTGCTCGAGATGATCCCAGTCAAAATGAAGTCGGAGCAATAAGGTGATCAAATCTTCATTTGAATAGTCAACTAATGTTTCGATATTTAAACCGAATTCTTTTAATTGATTTTCTATGTCAATTTTATCTGAGTCGCTTAATGGTTGAGGTACAAAAACAATAGTTCGCAACGTTTTTAAAACATTATCGATTCTAATTTTTTCTTCGTCTCGTAAACCTTTGTTAAGCATGATTTATAGCGTTTTCAGTCGCAGTCTCGGTCTCAGTCTCAGTCTCGGTCTCAGTTTTCAGTTTGTTAGGAGATAACTGATAACTGAAAACGGAGACTGAAAACTGAAAACTAATTCCCGTATTCCTTCACAGCGTCAATAAATGCCTTGGCGTGATCTACAGGGATATTTGGTAAAATTCCGTGACCTAAATTTACGATGTATTTGTCTTTTCCGAATTCGTCGATCATTTCGTGAACCATTTTCTTGATGGTTGGAATTGGAGAAAACAATCTTGACGGGTCAAAATTTCCTTGAAGTGTGATGTTTCCACCAGATAAGTAACGTGCATTTCTTGCAGAACAAGTCCAATCTACACCCAAAGCCGAAGCTTTACTTTTACCCATTTCACCCAAAGCAAACCAACATCCTTTTCCGAAAACAATAACCGGAGTAACCTCTGCCAAAGCATCAATAATCTGGTTGATGTATTTCCATGAGAATTCCTGATAATCAACCGGAGAAAGCATTCCCCCCCAAGAGTCAAAAATCTGAACGGCATTAACACCTGCTTTTACTTTTTCTTTTAAGTATAAAATGGTGGTGTCTGTAATCTTTTGTAATAAAGTATGTGCTGCAACCGGGTTTGAAAAACAGAATCCTTTCGCAGTATCAAAACTTTTAGAACCTTTTCCTTCAACAGCATAACAGAAAATTGTCCAAGGTGAACCGGCGAAACCAATTAAAGGCACTTCGTCGTTCAACATTTCTTTAGTCAATTTAATGGCATCAAAAACATACCCTAAAGTTTCATTCACATCCGGAACAAAAACCTGATTTACTTGCTCCATTGTGCGAATTGGATCCGGAATAATTGGGCCCAGATTATCTTTCAATTCAACGTGAATTCCCATAGCGCGGGGTACCACCAAAATATCCGAAAACAAAATAGCAGCATCCGGTGCAATTCTGCGAATAGGCTGAACCGTAATTTCTGCAGCCAGTTCCGGAGTTTCACAACGGGTAAAGAAATCGTATTTATCACGTAAAGCTCTAAATTCCGGTAAATATCTTCCTGCCTGACGCATCATCCATACGGGTGGACGTTGAACAGTTTCTCCTTTTAATGCTCTTAAAAATAGATCGTTTTTTAACATGTTTTTTATTTTTACACCTAACAGGTTTTTAAAACCGGTTAGGTGTTGTGTTATAATTATTTATATTCGTTGATCACATCTTCAATCACGTCCTCAATAGTAGGCTGATCGGCGATTATGATGTTTTTTGTAATTTTCTCTAATGCTTGAGCTGTAGTTTCTCCGATACAGAAACAAGTTTCTTTCTTGATCGTGTTCTCTTTTAAATAACTATCAACGCCCGAAGGACTAAAAAACAAAATAGCAGCTGCTGCGGTTTTTATCTTCTGTGGAGTTAATGAAGTTTCATAAACCTGAATCTCATTTAGCTTTACATTGGCATCTTTTAAAGCTTTAGGCAACGTTTCTCTACGAAGATTTCCGCTGAAAAAAGTATAGCTTTCCTGAGAATAGATCAAGGTGATGATCTCAGCCAAGTCCGAGGCATAACCAGTGTAAGCGACAACGTTGAATCCACTATCGGATAAAAGAATCTTGGTTTTCAAACCGACGCAAAAAACATTTTTGGACTTTAATTTTTCACAGTTTGGATCTGCTAAAATACTGTGAACAGCATTTTGACTGGTGAAAATCAAATTGTCGTTAAGGTCTTTAATTTCAAAAGGTTTGTTTGCGGTTTGTATAAAATCGGCTTCGATAAGTTCAAGACCGGCTTTTTGCAGTTCTTGCTTTTGAATGTTCGAAAGCGTTTTAGTCGACAGTATTTGAATTGATTTTGTCATTATTTTTTCAGAGATTCTTTAATTGTTTGCATCAATTCGGTTCCGCCATTGTTCAGGATTTCCTGAGCGGCAAAGAATCCAAGTTTTTTCCATTCTTCAATTCCAACAGTTTTGTTGATTTCCAGTTTTTGTTTTCCATCAATAGAAAGCAAAACACCTTGAAAGTGAAGGGTGTCTTCGTCTTCATTATACGTGACCAAAGCTCCAATTGGCGCGGTACAACCACCTTCTAAAGTTCTTAAAAACTGACGCTCGATATAGGTGCAAATTTCAGTTTCAATATGATTTAATTGGGATAATGCATCCAGAGTATAATTGTCATTTTCCATTGCCACGACAAGCATTGCTCCTTGAGCTGGCGCAGGAATCATCCAATCTAAATCGATACAGTTTTGCGGTTTTAGGTTGATGCGCTCCAAACCTGCAGCGGCAAAAACAGCTCCATCCCAGTTATTGTCTTGTAATTTTTGCATGCGGGTGTTTACATTTCCACGTAAGTCAACCACAGTATGATTGGGATATTTATTGAACCATTGCGCTTGACGTCTAAGACTTCCGGTGGCGATGGTACTTGGTGTAGTAAAATCAGGGTTTCCTTTATGAACTAAAATATCCAGCACATTGGCTCTTTCCAGAACCGCCGCCTGTACGATACCTTTTGGCAAAGCAGTCGGAACGTCTTTCATCGAATGTACCGCAATATCAACATCACCATTAATCATAGCAATGTCTAAGGTTTTGGTGAAAATTCCTGTAATTCCAAGTTCGTAAAGAGGTTTGTCGAGAATAATATCACCGGTAGATTTTACCGCTACAATTGAGGTTTCATAACCTAAATCGTTAAGTTGTTTTTCGACGGTATGTGCTTGCCAAAGTGCTAATTCGCTATCGCGCGTTCCAATTCTTATTACTTTTTTGTTCATTATTGTTTTTTTAAACCATATAAGTTATGTAAGCTCATTTAAGTTTCGCGTGGCATAGTGTTAGCGGCTTTTTATTTGAATTTGTATAACTTATTTTTTTTAACCATATAAGTTATGAAAGCTCATTTAAGTTTCGCGTGACATGATGTTAGCGGCTTTTATTGAATTTGCATAACTTATTTTTTTAACCATTTAAGTTATATGAGCTCATTTAAGCTTTCCGCAAGATGATAGTAGCGGCTTTTTTTAATATGAACTTATATAACTTATATGGTTTAAATATTTTCTCAAGCTTTATGAAGCCTTTATTTTGAAGACTTTCTCGATCCATTCGATGCTTTCATCGACCATGGTGTTGTCGTCTTTTAAGTGATTGGCAAAATGAGTGGTGATTTTCTGAATAATTCTTGCACTGATGATTTCAGCTTGTTCTTCATTAAAATCGGTTATTTTTCTGCTTTGAAAATCCAGTTCTGAATTTTTTATGGCATTCAGTTTTTCTTTTAAAGCATTAATGGTAGGAGCAAATTTTCTTCCTTTAGTCCAGGTTATAAATTCTTCCTTTACCTCTTCGATAATCGCTTCTGCTGCAGGAATGTGCAGTTTACGGTTTTCTAAAGTTTCGTCTGTTAATTGAGACAAATAATCCATGTGGATTAAAGTTACACCTTCTAAATCCTCTACATTTTCATCTACATTTTTCGGAATAGAAAGATCCAGAATTAATAATGGTTTTTTAAGATTTAGAATCGCTTTGTCAACCGTTGGGTTCTGAGCTCCTGTTGCCACAACAACAACATCGGCTTTTTGAAGTTCAAGGTGTAATTCTGAGTAGTCTTTAACAATCAGATTTAGTTTTCCGGCCAATTTCTCGGCTTTGTCTTTCGTTCTGTTAATTAAAGTGATATGTTCGTTTTTGGTATGTTTTACCAGATTTTCGCAAGTATTTCTTCCGATTTTTCCGGTTCCGAACAACAAGATGTTTTTATTACTGATGTCGGCAACATTTTTAAGAATGTATTGTACAGATGCAAAAGAAACCGAAGTAGCACCTGAACTGATTTCCGTTTCGTTTTTGATTTTCTTGCTCGCCTGAATGACTGCATTTACCAATCTTTCTAAAAAAGCATTGGCCAAATTCATTGATTTTGAATGCGAAAAGCTGGTTTTTATTTGAGAGATAATTTCGAAGTCACCCAAAATCTGACTGTCTAATCCTGTTCCTACGCGAAACATGTGATTAATCGCTTCCTGATTTTTATAAACAAAACCCACCTTTTGAAAGGCATCAACAGAACCATTGCTGTTATCGCAAATTAGCTTTATCAATTGAAACGGGTGTTCTGCAAAACCATAAATTTCAGTTCTGTTGCAGGTCGAAGTTACGATTAAGCTTTCGATCCCTTCGTTTTTGGCTTGTTCTAATAGACGCGTTTTGGCAATTGCGTCCAAACTAAATTTACCTCTGACCTCTGCATCGGCTTTTTTGTAACTCAGACCAACTGAGTAAAAATAAAGATGTTTTGGTGCGTTGTTGTTTTCCATAAATCCACTTTCATAAAAGTGCAACAAAATTATCATTATAGCTTTTATAAAAGTAACGCTCAAAGTACTTTTTGTGTCGCTATATGTTTTTTTGATTCTAAACAGCTGTTTTTATGCAAAAAGGATTATTTTTGTAGCAAAATCAAGTTGTTAGAATTGATTTGTTTAGAGTCATTCTAAATAATATTTTGTTTTTTAAGCAATTTATCCTTCAAAAAAATATCGCTATGAGTTCTCAGGAAATTATAAAAATTGAAGACGATTTTACGCTAATCCGTTTTCAGAATGACAGTCCGGAGCCATTTTTTGCACAGCATGAAGTTGGTAGTGGTCTGATACAGTTTCACTTCGGTATAAAAGGGAACGCTAAATTTTTATTCAATCAGGGTAATTATGCTTTGGAATTGAAGGAAGAAAAATCGCTGCTTTTATACAATCCGCAGAAAGAATTACCGCTTCATTTAGAACTTGCTCCAAATTCATGGGTGATTTCTGTAATTGTTTCAATAAAGAAATTTCATGCGTTATTTTCTGCCGAAGCCGATTATATTACTTTTTTAAGTCCTGATAATAAGGATAAAAAGTATTATAACGAGGGAAATATTAGTCCGTCTATGGCGATTGTATTGAGTCAGTTGTTTCATTATAATCTGCATCCGTCTATTAAAAATCTGTATTATAAAGGAAAAGGATACGAATTGTTGAGTCTGTATTTTAACAGAACCGAAGACCCAAATGCAGAACAATGTCCATTTTTAATTGATGAAGACAATGTTTTGAAAATCAGAAAAGCTAAAGAAATCATTATAGCCAATATGGCCGAACCACCCGGTTTACAAGAACTGGCGGATGAAATTGGATTGAATCTGAAGAAACTAAAGATGGGTTTCAAACAAATTTATGGCGATACCGTTTATGGTTTTCTGTTTGATTACAAAATGGATTTCGCCAGAAAACTACTTGACAGCGGTTCTTATAATGTAAACGAAGTTGGATTGAAGATTGGTTACAGTACAGGAAGTCACTTTATAGCGGCGTTCAAGAAAAAGTTTGCTACAACTCCAAAAAAATATTTGATGTCGATTAATACAAATGTTTAGTAGAAAATGCTAAAAAGATATTTTGCCTTATTAGTTGTTTTGTCCCTGTTGTCTTGTAAGTCAAAAGAAGATAAAATGTTTTTTGATTTTGATACAGTTGAGTATTATTCCTTGAAGAAGGAGAAAGAAAAGGAGATGTATGAAAATGACCAAAAAGGAATTAATGATCCTGTTTTTGCAAATGTTTTGTACAATGAATCTCCGGAAGATCTTAATAATGAAAAATTTGCAACGACTATTAATTCAACGGGATTTTCGAAGTATACATTATTAAAAAATGATGTTGAAGAATTGAGGAATGATATTTTTATAGAGAAAATGTCTTTTAAGGCATTTTATTACAGGTATGCCTGTGCTCCTGAATATAGGGATATTTTAGTTTTTAAAAAGCAGAATAAAACAACAGGAATAGCTAAAATTTGTCTTTCCTGTAAGCAATATTATTTGGTAAGTTCAAAAAAAAATATTGAAATTGAAAATTTTGGTACGAAGGACGAGTTTGTTTACTTAGAGAAACTATTCCGTTTATATAAAGACAAAAAAACACGTAAAACGGTTTTGTAAATCAATTTTATATATCAATACATAATTAAAAAAGAACAAATATCATATTTCTAAAAAGTAACAATCAATACTTTTGCGGAAAATTTAATTAAACAAAAGCTTAAAGCCCAGAGCTTAAAGCCTAAAGCAATAAAAAAGATAATGAAAGGCGTATTATTAGTAAACTTAGGATCTCCGGATAGTCCAACTGCAAAAGACGTAAAACCTTATTTAGATGAATTTTTAATGGATAAATACGTGATTGATGTTCCGTATTTATTGAGAGCCTTTTTGGTTAGAGGTATTATTCTAAGAAAAAGACCGGAAGAATCAGCACATGCTTATGCAAAAATTTGGTGGGATGAAGGTTCACCATTAGTAGTGCTTTCCGAGAGAATGAAGAAAAAAGTACAACCTTTAACGGCTGTCCCGGTTGCACTAGCGATGCGTTACGGATCGATGACAATCGAAAAAGGACTTCAGGAATTGCACGACAAAGGAGTTACTGAGGTATTGCTTTTTCCGCTGTACCCGCAATATGCGATGGCTTCGACTTTGACCATTTTAGTGTTAGCAGAAGAGATTCGCAAGAAGAAATTTCCAAACATGAAGTTTACGGATGTTCCTGCGTTTTACAACAAACCGGATTACATTAAAAACGTTGCCGATTCTATTGAGAAAAATCTAAAAGGTTTTGATTACGATCAGTTGGTTTTCTCTTATCACGGAATCCCGGAACGTCACGTTCGTAAAACAGATAAAACAAAATCACATAAAAAGTTTGTTACTAACGAAATGTGTTGCGAAGTCGGAACTCCCGAAGCGGAATTTTGCTACAGAACACATTGTTATGAAACGACACGTCTGGTAATAGAGCAACTAGGAATCCCAAAAGACAAATATTGTGTGACTTTCCAGTCCAGATTGGCCGGTGATAAATGGCTTGAGCCTTATACAGATGTCGAAATCGACAAAATGCCTTCAAGAGGAATTAATAAAATTGCAGTTGTAACCCCTGCCTTTGTTACCGATTGTTTAGAAACACTGGAAGAAATTGCAATGCGTGCCAAGGAAGACTTTGAAGCCAACGGAGGGAAAGAGTTTTTGGCCATTCCATGTTTGAATGATGATGACGAGTGGTGTCAGACGGTTAGTAACTGGATTAATGATTGGGCAAAATAGAAAATAGAACAAAGAGTTAAGAAAAAAGAAAGTACGAAATGGAATATTATAATTACCTAAAATCCTTACATCTTATTTTTGTAATTACCTGGTTTGCGGGATTGTTTTATATTGTACGTTTGTTTGTATATCAAATAGAAGCCAACGAAAAGCCTTCTCCTGAAAAAGAAATTTTACAGGCGCAATATAAAATTATGGCCTACCGTTTGTGGTATATTATCACATGGCCGTCTGCAGTTTTGGCAAGTATTTTTGCTTTTTGGATGCTGTTTTTTACAGATTTAGGAAACGCCTGGCTCAAAATGCCGTGGATGCATGTTAAATTGTGTTTCGTGTTTTTATTGTATTTGTATCACGGCAAATGCCATCAGATTTTCAAACAACTGCAAAACGATGAGGTGAAATACACCAATAATTTTATGCGTTTGTGGAATGAAGGTGCAACGATTATATTATTCGCAGTCGTTTTTTTAGTAGTGCTAAAAAGCGCGATCAACTGGATCTACGGTGTAATCGGAATCATGGCATTCTCGATTTTAATCATGTTAGGATTTAGATTTTACAAGAGAATTAGGGAGAAGAAATAGAGTTTTTGTTTCAGGTTCAAAGTTTCAAGTTGTTCTTCTCAAGAACCTGAAACCTGAAACCTGAAACTTTGAACCTGAAACAAAAAAAAACTATGTTGAACAACTTCAAAATGTCGATGCTTTCTTTGCGCACCAGGATTTTCCTGTCGATGATTGTATTGATTGTTGTGGCATCTTTTTTATTGGCGTCTATTTCGATTATTCAGTTTAAAAATGAAGCCAAAGAATACCATCAGGAACGTTTAGAGCGTAAGGAAAATGCCGTAAAAGAACACATCAATTATGTGTTGTCTACTACAACTTATCCACTGAAAACCGGGAATCTGGATTTGATTTTTAAAGATAAAATCCATGAATTAGCTCAGATTCATAAAATTGAGATCAATATTTACAGTTTGGACGGTAAATTGTTAAAATCGTCCAAAGAGTCTTTTGCTGTGGATAAAGCACCACCGCCAATTCCGGAATACATTCTTAAATTGGTTCGCTCTTCTATTGAAAAGCGTTTTGTAGATATCAAAACCATCGATGGAGTCAAAAACAGATCTTCCTATAGCTTAATTAAGGATGAAAAATTCAAGCCCTTGGGGATTTTGAATCTCCCTTACCTCGAAGATGACGGCTATTATGACAATGAATTAAACACCTTTTTGATTCGTTTGAGTCAGGTGTACTCGTTTATGCTTCTGGTAGCTTTTGCTTTAGCCTACTTTTTATCGACCTATATTACGAAATCATTGAAAACCATTTCAGACCGATTGGAAGAAACCAATTTAGATCAGAAGAATGAGAAGATTGTTTTGGAGGCGAATAGCAAAGAAGTGAATTTCCTGATCAAAGCCTATAATGGAATGGTGGATAAACTGGAGACCAGTGCTATAAAACTTGCCCAGAGTGAGCGGGAAGAGGCATGGAGGGAAATGGCAAAACAGGTGGCACATGAGATTAAAAATCCGCTAACGCCAATGCGTCTGACGGTGCAGAGTTTTCAACGAAAGTTCGATCCCACAGTTCCCGATGTCAAACAAAAGCTGAATGATTACTCCGAAACGTTGATTCAGCAAATTGATACTATGACGGCAGTGGCTTCGGCATTTTCGAATTTTGCATCTATGCCGGCGCAACAGAACGAAACCTTAAATGTAGTGGAGGTTGTGGAGTTGGCATTGGATATTTTTAATGAAGATTATATCGTTTTTGAAAGCCAGGAAGAGGAAATTATTTCTAAAATGGATCGTACACAATTGATCCGTGTGATTACCAATCTGGTTAAAAATGCCACACAAGCTATTCCGGAGAATCAAACTCAGAAATCTATTTTAGTTACCGTGAAACGTCGCAATAATAATGTTGAAATAGCAGTAAAAGACAATGGAATCGGGATTCAAAAACAAGATAGCAGCAGGATTTTTGAACCAAAATTCACCACCAAAACCAGTGGAATGGGTCTAGGACTAGGAATTATAAAAAACATAATCGAAAATTACAAAGGAACAATTACCTTTGAATCAACATATGGAAAAGGAACTACATTCAGAGTTTCTTTACCAATCATAAACTCTTAAAATAAGCGTCATGAACTACGAGAATCTTTTAATTTCTATTGAAGAAAATATTGCAACCGTTACTATTAACAGGCCAACGAAACTAAATGCGTTAAACAAAGCGACGATTAGTGACCTGAATAAAGCTATAAAATTGTTAGGTAAAAATAACGATGTCAGAGTTATTATTTTGACCGGAAGCGGCGAAAAAGCATTTGTGGCCGGAGCCGATATTTCGGAATTTGCAAATTACACGATTATTGAAGGCGCACAATTGGCTGCCGAAGGACAGGAAGCGTTGTTTGATAATATTGAGAATTTGAAAAAACCGGTTATCGCTGCTGTCAATGGTTTCGCTTTAGGCGGAGGATTGGAATTAGCGATGGCATGTCATTTTAGAGTAGCTTCAGAGAATGCTAAAATGGGATTACCCGAAGTAAGTCTGGGATTAATTCCGGGATACGGAGGAACACAACGTTTGCCGCAGCTTGTTGGTAAAGGACGAGCGATGGAATTAATAATGACGGCCGGAATGCTTACTGCCGAAGAAGCTAAACAATACAGCTTAGTAAACCATGTAGTCCCTCAGGCAGAACTTTTAGAATTTACTAAAGGAATTGCACAAAAAATCATCAAAAATGCTCCTTTTGCAATCAGCAAAGCCATAAAGTCGATCAATGCGAATTTTGTGGATGGTAAAAATGGTTTTGAAACTGAAATAAAGTCATTCGGAAAATGTTTCGGAACGCAGGATTTTAAAGAAGGAACTACTGCCTTTTTGGAGAAAAGAAAACCTGAATTTACAGGGAAGTAATAAAAATATTTAACCGCAAGGTTCGCAAAGCTTTGCGAATCTCGCGGTTAAAAAAACAAATAATAATTATCATGTCCTACGAACCAATATTTGCTCTTTTCAGCGAACGCGTGAAAGAAAGCATTCAAAGCGGCACCTTTGCCAAATTAACTTTAGCCAAAACCATTGGTGATACCGAGATCAAAAACATCTATTTCAGATTGGTTCTGAATGAAGATAATACCTATTCGATATCGTTAACAACCCGTTATAAAACCGAAGAAATAGAAAGTATCCATACTTTAGACGAGGCTTTATTGGTGCTAGGTTCATATATTAAAAATCCATTTTTGACGGCACTTTTATTCACAACCGACAATGACCTGACGTTTAAAGTCAACAAGAAAAATGCCGGTAGCATCATCGAGCAACCGCCGACTTTTAAAAATGCCTCGCCCGTAATGCTTGAAATGATTGAGAAAGGGATTGTTTAATTGTTGTTGAACAGCATGGTGCGTTAGAATAAATCATAAAATTATAATTTAAGTTTACCCCAAATGAAGAAAAGAATTACTCTTTTTATGTTGGCATTGACTTTTGCTTCTGCAACGGTTTCTGCTCAAACGAAAATGAAAGAATATAAAGCAGGACATACTTTTACCGTTAATTTGCCTGACTATATGAATAAAACGGCCGGTATAAATACATCATCGGCTATTGAATACAAAAGCGAAGTCAAAGAAACCTATGGGTTTGTAATCTATGATTTGAAAGAAGATTTGAGTCTTGTAGAGTTAAATTATGCTTCGGCAAATGACTTTTATGAGGACTTTATGAAGGATTTCCTTAGTGATGTAGAGAAAAAAACGGTTTCGACTCCTGTTTCAAAGAAGATCAATGAAACCAATTTTCTGGAAGCCGATATTAGCTATTATGATAAAGATGCCGCGATGGATATTTATTATTTAGTGGGAATTGTTGAAACTAAAAAAGCTTTTTATAAAGTGTTTTCATGGACTTCAACGGCAAATAAAGACAAGTTCAAGGGCGATTTTCAAAAGATACTTTACAGCTTGAAAGATTAAAAAAAATCCCAAAACTTTAAGTTTTGGGATTTTTTTTGTTTCTAAACCAGTTTCACAAACAAATTAGAAGCAATTTTATTAGAAATCGACAGCTCTTTATTGTCTACCTTTATTTTTACTGATAAATCAAAAGACTCTTTGGACAAGAGTTCAATTTTAGAGCCCAAAGCAATTTCCTGTTTGTCCAGATATTTCAAAAACTCCGAAGAGGTGTCTTTTACGCCGACACAAACACCAATTTGACCTTCGTTTAACTCTGACAACAGATGTTTCTCAATTTTAACGATACGACCGTTAGCATCCGGAATGGGATCACCGTGCGGGTCTTCTGTTGGGTTTCCAAGAAAATCATCCAGACGGTTAATCAGTTGCTCAGATTTAATATGTTCTAACTGTTCTGCAATATCGTGGACTTCATCCCAGCTGAAATTTAATTTTTCAACTAGAAATACTTCCCATAAACGATGTTTTCTAACAATCATTTTGGCAGCCAGTTTTCCGTTTTCCGTCAAAGAAACGCCTTGGTATTTTTTGTAATTTACTAAATCCTTTTCGGACAGCTTTTTAAGCATATCTGTAACCGATGAAGCTTTGGTCTCCATCATTTCGGCAATAGCATTTGTGCTCACTTCTGTTTCTAAAGAAGCAGTAAGGTGGTATATCGCTTTTAAGTAGTTTTCTTCTGAGAAAGTCATTCTTTTTTAAGGTTCTAAGCGGCTGAGATGCTGAGGTTCTGAGTGTAAAGATTCAAAATCTTAGCCACTTAGTAACTCAGGATCTTAGCCACTATTTTTTAACAATCAACAAAGGTATTGAAATTTTATGACGCAGTTTGTCTACTGTTGTGCCAAAAAGAAGATCCTTTAGCCCCGTATGGCCATGGGTTCCCATTACCAAAATATCAAAATCACCTTCATTTATAATTTTTGCGATAATCGTATTGGGTTTTCCAAAGCCGAGCTCGGTTTTGATTTTAAATCCTTTTTTGGAAAGCATTTCTTTGTATTCCAATAATAATTTTTCATCAATAGTAGTTTCATGATCTTGTATTTCGACGCCGTACATTAAAGCGCCAACCGTTTCTACAATATGAATTAAGGTATATTGCGTGTCAATGCCTCCCAATTCAAAGGCTTTGTTTAATGCGGGCTCGTCAGCATTTGAGAAATCGACCGAAATGGCTATGTTCTTAATCGTTTGGTTTTCTTTTGGCGAAAACTGTAATTTTAAATGATGAGGGGAGTGGTTCACAATCTTGTTTTTTACCTTAGCGATAAAAGGTCCAACCACGATATAAAGCAGCAAAGCAAGGAATGCGAAAGCCAATGGAACAACGGTAAGCCACAGCACTATTGGATTGCTGGAGCTCTCAAGCCAGGAAGTGATTTCGTCGTAGACTAATTTTGCATTCAACGAAACTATAATTGCCGCAATAATCCACGAAACTACCTGTGTCGTTCTGGAAATATGAAAACCGTTCATTTTTGATTTGTCGCTCACAAAATGAATCAACGGGATAATCGCAAAACCCAATTGCAAACTTAAAATGACCTGACTTAGAATCAATAGTTTTCCGGTGACGCTTTCACCATAAATTAAAATAACGATAACGGCAGGAATAATGGCAATTAAGCGCGTAAGGATACGACGTACCCAGGGCTGAATACGCAAATGGAGATAGCCTTCCATTACAATCTGTCCGGCCAGCGTTCCGGTAACCGTAGAACTTTGTCCTGCTGCAATCAGCGCAACAGCAAATAAAATGGGAGCCCACTTGGTTCCCAACAGCGGTTCCAGAAATTGATGTGCATCCTGAATTTCGGCTACTTCAAACATACCGTTTTTATGAAAAGTCGCCGCCGCAAGAATCAAAATGGCTGCGTTCACAAAAAAGGCCAGATTTAAAGCAATGGTCGAATCGATGAAATTGTATTTTAAAGCTTGTTTGATACCTGCCGGTGTTCGGTCAAATTTTCTGGTTTGCACCAAAGAAGAGTGTAAATATAAATTGTGAGGCATCACAGTTGCCCCAATAATTCCAATGGCAATATATAAAGCAGCAGAATTTGGAATAGAAGGGATGAGGCCTTCGAGCACTTTATGCATTTCCGGTTCTGCAAAAATCATTTCAAAAATAAAAGAGAAGCCGATAATGGCAACCAAAGCAATAATGAAGGCTTCCATCTTGCGAATTCCTTTATTGATAAGGAAAAGCAGTAAAAAGGTATCTAAAACGGTAATTAAAACCGCTTCGAGAAGCGGAATGCCAAATAACAGATTAATTCCGATCGCCATTCCGAGAACTTCTGCCAGATCACAAGCTGCAATAGCAATTTCTGCCAGAAAGTATAAAATGTAATTGATGTATTTAGAGTAGGTTTCTCTCGAAGCTTGCGCCAGATCGCGCTGTGTCACAATTCCAAGTCGGGCACTTAGGCTTTGAAGTAGTAAAGCCATCAAATTACTCATAAGTAAAACCCAAACCAGGGTGTAGCCAAACTGACTCCCTCCGGCAATATCGGTAGCCCAGTTTCCGGGGTCCATATAACCTACACTTACTAAGTATGCCGGACCGAAGAAGGCTAATATTTTTCTGAATCCTGTTTTTTTATTCTCGGTGGGAACCGATTGGTTTACTTCTTCTAAAGATTTGGTCATTGTCAAAATATTGATTTTCCAAATATATAGAAAAATTGTATTCGCTCAACAATATTTTTAGACAAGTCTAAAAGTTAAATGTTAGAATTTAAACAATTGGGACACAAACCTGATAACGTAAAGTTAATATCATTTACTTTATAGTTGTGCGGAATGATGTAACTTGGTTTTACATTTTCAAGGCAGGTTATTTCGTGGCAATTTTCGCAGCTGAAATGAGCGTGATTATGAATGTGAACAGGATGTGCATGATGGCATTTGGCATATTTTACCGTACCGTCAAGATCTACAATTTTATGAACGATATCGTCATTTACAAGACGATCCAATATTCTGTAAATAGTAACACGATCACACAAATCTGCTGTTAGTTTGCGAATTTCTGTATGTGACAATGCCGTTTTCGATTCGGTGAGAATCTGTGTAACGGCCGTCTTTGCGGTGGTATTTCGAGTGTTTTTCATTCTAAATCAATTAAATATATTAACGCAACAATGTTGCGATTGAAATAATTTTATATATTTGCAACAGAATTGCATTAAGCAAAAGTACGAGAAATGAAGAAAACGACCATGGCCCTTTACGATATTTTAGGAATTTCGAGCGCTACCATTTGTTTGGTGCATTGCTTGCTCTTTCCTTTGCTAACCATTCTGCCATTAGGATTAACTCACAATCCTTTTGTCGATTTAGTTTTTGCTTCAATTGGACTTTTTGCGATTTTAAAAATAATTAAAAAATCGAACCTTTTGGTCTCCAGCATTTTTATTATTTCTATGGCTATGATTTGGATCAGTGTTTTGGTCGATATTTTTTTGGAAATTCATCTTGATTGGATCTTTTTTGGAGGTATAGGGATGATTGTGGGACATTTTTTGAATTATAAATCACATAAAGGATAACAATTATGGCACAGCAAAATCATTTTGAAGTTATTGTTGTAGGAGGAAGTTACAGCGGACTAGCTGCCGCGATGAGTCTGGGGCGTTCTTTGCGTGAGGTTTTGGTGATAGATAGTGGACTGCCATGTAACAGACAAACACCCTATTCGCATAATTTTATTACACAGGATGGAGAGAAGCCGGCAACTATTTCGAAGAAAGCCAAAGAAGAGATTGGCTCTTATGATACAGTTCAATTCCATAACGAATTAGCAATTAGCGCTGTCAAAATAGAAAATGGTTTTGAACTTAAAACAGAATCAGGAAAAACGTTTACAGCAAAGAAAATTCTTTTCGCAACCGGAATAAAAGATTTGATTCCGAATATTAATGGCTTTGGTGCCTGTTGGGGAATCTCCGTTTTGCATTGCCCGTATTGTCATGGTTATGAAGTGAAGGGTGAGAAAACGGCGGTTATTGCCAACGGTGATCTGGGTTTTGAATATGTGAAGATGATTTCAAACTGGACAAAAGAACTTAGTTTGTTAACAAACGGAAAAGCAAATTTTAGTACAGCGCAAATGGAGTTGCTTCAAAAACATGGAATTAAGATCATTGAAGAGGAGATTGATTCATTTCTTCATGAAAATGGAAGCATTCGTGAGGTAGTTTTCAAAAACAAATCAAAAATTAAAGTAAAGGCGGTTTATGCCAAAGTTCCTTTTGTACAGCACTGTCCCTTACCTGAAATTTTAGGGTGTGAATTGACCGAGCAAGGTTTGCTAAAAGTAGATCTGTTGCAGCGAACCAACGTTCCCGGAATTTATGCCAGTGGGGATAGTACCATTCAGGCACGATCTGTTGCAATGGCAGTTTCTTCAGGCTCTTTTGCAGGAGCCTCAATTAATAGAGAACTTATCGACGAAAGTTTCGTTTAAGGATCTCCTTATTCTTTTATAACACATGGAATCATAATTTCCTTTACTTAATTAAAAGGGGTTTTGTTTTTTAAAGGTTACAGAGTTAAATAGGTTTTTGGTTAGGTTTAGCTCGGTTTTTCTTATGATTCTGTGTGTTTTTTTCTTTTATCCAAACCCACTAAATGATTTCATTTTTAAGTTTTTAGCCTTGTAAACATTATTTGTCAAATTTAATTTTTAGATTTGCCTAAAAATTAATTTACATAAAATGAAATATTTATTTTTAGTCTTGTTTTTATTTTCTGCGAAAATGGTTCATTCGCAAACTATTTCGGGAAAGGTAAACAGGGATAATGACGCTCAATTGATTAAAATTACCTTGTTAAATACCGCATTTAAAACAGAAGCTGATAGTTTAGGGTATTATAAATTAGAGAGCATTCCTCAGGGAGAATATAAAATTCAGGTTACCTCTATGGGATTTAAACCCGTAACTCAAAGGATTTTGGTAGCAGAGAATGAAAAACTGAATCTTGATTTTGAATTAAAAGACAACGATAACGAACTCAATGAAGTGGTGGTTTCCGGAACTCTAAAAGCCGTAAAGCGATTAGAAAGTGCCGTTCCGGTTGAGGTTTATTCTACGGTTTTCTTCAAGAAAAATCCAACGCCCAGTATTTATGAGGCGCTTCAGAATATAAACGGTGTTCGGCCTCAGTTGAATTGTGGGGTCTGCAATACGGGAGACATTCATATTAATGGTCTTGAAGGACCATATACTTTGATTTTAATTGACGGGATGCCAATTGTGAGTAGTCTATCAACGGTTTATGGACTATCCGGAATTCCAAATTCGCTTGTAGAACGCATTGAAATCGTAAAAGGTCCGGCTTCCTCCTTGTACGGAAGTGAGGCTGTGGGAGGCTTAATCAATATCATCACCAAAAATCCGACTAACGCGCCGTTGTTTTCTGCTGATGTTTTTACGACTTCCTATTTAGAAACCAATGTCGATTTAGGAATGAAATTCAATCCGTCAAAAAAAGCAACAACGCTTTTAGGGGTTAATTACTTCAATTACAATCAGATTATCGATAAGGATCGTGATAATTTTACCGATGTAACCTTGTCAGAACGAATTTCAGTTTTTAATAAGTGGAGTTTTTTGAGAGACAATAACCGTTTGTTTACCATTGCTGCAAGAGGAATGTATGAAGATCGCTGGGGTGGAGATGTGCGTTGGGAGAAGAAATTCCGCGGAGGGGATGAAATTTATGGAGAAAGCATTTACACCAAAAGAGGAGAATTAATAGGAAGTTATCAATTACCTTTTGAAGAAAAACTGATGGTATCTTTCTCCGGAAATGTGCATTATCAGGACAGTCGCTACGGAACGACCTCTTATATCGCCAATCAGAAAATTGGATTTTTGCAATTGACTTGGGATAAAAAAATGGGTAGAAACGATTTTCTGGCCGGAATTGCCAATCGTTATTCCTACTATGATGACAATACAACCGCAACTAAAGAGGCCGAAAGTACGTGGTTACCCGGAATTTTTGTTCAGGATGAAATTACGATTTCTCCAAAAAGCCAGGTTTTGTTAGGAATGCGATACGATTACAATTCGATTCACGGTTCTATTTATACTCCCAGAGTGGCTTATCGATGGAAGAAAAATCCAAACACTATTTTCAGATTGAACGCCGGAACCGGATTTCGGGTAGTGAATCTGTTTACCGAAGACCACGCAGCACTTACGGGTTCCAGAGATGTGGTGATCAAAAGTGATTTAAAACCGGAGCAATCCGTCAATGTGAATCTGAATTACATACAGAAAATCAATTTTGGAAACGGAACTTTTATGGGGATCGAAACAACGGCTTTTTATACCCGATTCAGCAATAAAATCATTTCAGATTACGAAAGCGATCCGAATAAAATCATTTACGATAACATCAATGGTTATGCCTTAAGTCAGGGAATCAGTACGAATGTGGATCTTAATTTTCCGTCAGGTTTAAAGTTTATTGTTGGTGCAACGCTACTGGATAATAAAAATGTAGAAAATGGAGTTTCGGCAACCCCTTTTTTAACCGAGAAATTCACTGCCACCTGGAGTGTTTCATATAAAATAGATTCACTAAATTTATTGTTGGATTATACGGGGAATGTGTACAGCCCGATGAAGTTACCTTTATTAAGTGATTTAGACCCAAGAAGTCCGAAATCGCCGTGGTATAGTATTCAGAACATTCAATTTACGTATTTCGGATGGAAGAATTTTGAAGTGTACGGGGGAATTAAAAACCTGTTGAATTTTACACCAAAACGCAATAATCCCTTTTTGATTTCAAGAACAAATGATCCTTTCGATAAAAATGTGCAAACATCAGATGGAACAAATGTTGGCTTAAATGGACAAGTAGTTCCAAAAGGGCAAATTGTGACTACTTCAGATAATCCGTACGGTTTGACTTTTGACACAACTTATGTTTATGGACAAAACCAAACCATTAGAGGTTTCTTTGGTTTGAGATATAATTTAAACTAGGGATTTAAGTTGCCACAGATTTGAGGGATTAAAAATGATTTTGAACACGAATTACACGAATTTTCACGAATTATTTTTTATTCATCATGCTGAGATTAGTGTAAATTAGTGTAATTCGTAGCAACCTTTTAAGCGATGTATTGAAAAGAACGGGAAAATCAAAACATTCGTGGATTTTTTGGATTGCGATATACTTTGAGATAGAAATTAGTTATGCCACAGATTTGAGGGATTAAAAATGATTTTGAACACGAATTACACGAATTTTCACGGATTGTTTTTTTATTCATCATGCTGAGATTAGTGTAAATTAGTGTAATTCGTGGCAACCTTTAAACGATGTATTGAAAAGAACATGAAAATCAAAACATTCGCGGTTTCTTTGGTTTGAGATATAATTTAAACTAAGGATTTAAGTTGCCATAGATTTGAAAGATTAAAAATGATTTTGAACACGAATTACACGAATTCTCACGAATTATTTTTATTTATTATGCTTTGAGATAAGAATAAGTTACACCACAGACCTCACAGATTTAGAAAAGAATATTCAGAACAAGCTTAATCCTTTTAATCTGTGAAATCAGTGGCAAAAAAACAACACCAAAATGGGAAAGCTAACCCTTATTATCTTCTTCCTCGGGATTACTTCCACAGGATTCTGCCAGCTCAAAAGCACTCCGTTTGAGGCGATTGACAGCTTGCAGCAAATTCAAAAGAAAAATGTGATTGTTTTTATCCATACCGATTGGTGTCAGTTTTGTCAGCGAATGAAAAGTATGACCTTCAACAATCACGAAATCATAGACAAGTTGAATTCGGATTTTTATTTTATTGATTTGAATGCAGAAGAAAAAAGAGATATTTCGTTTAATAATCAGGTTTTCAAATACCGACCTTCGGGTAATAATGTGGGCATAAACGAGCTAGCCGTTCAGTTAGGAACGATTAATAAACAAATTGCCTATCCGGTTTTGTGTGTTTTGAATGCGAATAATGAAATCATTCTACAGTATAACAGCTACTTAAATGAGGCGGATTTTAAACTGTTTTTAGAAATAGCAAAAGAATAAAATTTCTTATTTTTGAACATGCATTCCTCACAAATCAAACATTTCGACTACATTTTCACCGGAACAGGTCTCTCGGCTTTAATGACGGTTTATAAAATGGTTTTGTCCGGTAAATTCAGCACCAAATCGATTTTGTTGTTAGATGCAAGTTCAAAACAATCCAATGACAGAACCTGGTGTTTTTGGTCGGAGAAGGAAACGATTTGGGATTCGGTTATTTCAAAAAAGTGGGATGCTGCTTTGTTTGCCAATCAGGATTTTAAACGCGATTTAGACCTTCGTCCTTATCAGTACAATCAGATTAGAGGATTGGATTTTTATAGTTTTGTTTTGAAAGCTCTTTTAAAAGAATCAAACATTACTTTTTTAACAGATAAAGTAACCGATATCAACGAACTCGATACCCATGTTTATGTTGGTACAGAAGATAACAGCTACACTTGCAGTCACTTATTCAATAGTATTTACACTAAAGCTTTTGCTGAAAACCAATCCCAATATCCCGTTTTGCAACAGCATTTTATAGGTTGGTTGGTCAAGAGCGAATCGGAGATCTTCAATCCGGAGCAAGTTACTTTTATGGATTTCTCGGTAGAACAAAAAGAGAATACCCGTTTTATGTATGTTTTGCCAATATCAAAAACAGAGGCTTTGGTTGAGTATACGCTATTTTCGGAGAAATTACTTCCGGAAGAAGAGTATGAAAAGGAGATTCAAAACTATTTAAAGAATTTAGGTGCAACTGCGTATGAAATTCTGGAAAAGGAGCAGGGAAGTATTCCAATGACCTGTTTTCCTTTTTGGGAGCGAAATACCAAACGCGTCCTGAATATTGGTACTGCAGGCGGATGGACAAAGGCGAGTACAGGATATACATTTAAAAATTCAGATAAAAAATCAACAGAGCTGGTGGCGTTTTTGTTAGATAATCCTTCGACTTCATTGAAAATGAAAGATTTTCATAAAAAGAGCCGATTTTGGTTTTACGATCTATTGTTGTTGGATATTCTCTATCGCCGCAATGAATTAGGGAATCGTATTTTTTCTTCCCTATTCAAAAAAGGAAATCCGGTTTTGATTTTTAAATTTTTGGATGAAGAAACGACATTAATTCAAGATGTTAAAGTTATTTTAAAGTGTCCCAAAACACCATTTATTAAAGCGTTATTTGGGTTGATTTTTCTTTCAAATAAATACAACCAAAACCAATAACCTTTGAAAAATACCATTTTAGGATTAAGTTTCCTTGTTACCCTTTTCTCTTTTGGACAAGTTTCTGTAAAGAAAGCACATGATGCTATTATAGAAGAATTTTTGACAAATGGAGCCGAAAAACACAACTATATTTTTGAAATGACCGAATGGCAAAATTGCCTCGATGAAGGTCTGAAAAAAGACAGCACAGTTGCTCAATTATGGCAGCAAAAGGCGATGCCCTATTTTAAATGCAGAAAGTATGAAGTAGGAATGACATTTTTAGACAAAGCCGTTTTGTATGATAAACAAGAATGGTTGCCCTATCGTGGTTTTATGAAATGCATCTTTTCAAAGAATTACAAAGAAGCAATCGCCGATTTTGAGGAATGTATCAAATTGTATGGTAACGGTTACAGAATGGACCATTCGTATCGTTTTTATATTGGACTTTGTTACTTACAGTTGAATGAATATGAAAAAGCAGAAAAAATTATAGGTGACTATGTAGATGATATTTATACTAACAGGCAGCAATTAGAACATCCGACAGCCTATTTTTACCAAGGAATTGCCAAATATGAATTGAAGAAGTGGGACGAAGCAATTGCTGTTTTTGATAAAGCACTGAAGATTTACCCTGAATTTTCGGATGTAAAGTATTATAAGGCCATTTGTTGGCTGAAACAAGGAAAATCCAGAGTAGAGGTCGTGGCATTAATTGATAGCGCAAAAGAAGATGCTGCTAAAGGATTTACGATAAATGAAGATAATGCCGTTTATGAAACCTATCCGTACCAAGTGAAGTTTAGGAAATAACAATCGAACTATAACAAAACTTTATACCTCAAATTAAGTAGTTGCCGCTAAACTTTGTAACTTTGCAGTTCAAAAGTAAAATTTAAAAAATAAAAATATGTATCCAGAAGAAATGGTAAAACCAATGCAGGCTGAACTTACTGCTGCAGGTTTTCAAGATTTACATAGTGCTGACGCTGTTGATAATGCTATTAAAGCTGAAGGTACCACTTTGGTTGTTGTAAACTCTGTTTGTGGTTGTGCTGCAAGAAATGCACGTCCGGGAGCAAAAATGAGTTTAGAAGGAGCTAAAAAACCGGATCATTTGATCACCGTTTTTGCTGGTGTTGACAAAGAAGCGGTTGATGCTGCAAGACAACATATGTTTCCTTTTCCTCCATCATCGCCAAGTATGGCTTTGTTCAAAAACGGAGAATTGGTTCACATGTTAGAGCGTCACCATATTGAAGGCCGTCCAGCTGAATTGATTGCTGAGAACTTGCAAGATGCTTTTAATGAGTATTGCTAGTCTGAGAAGCTAAGTTTCTTAGATACTAAGATTTTATAAAAAAGAGTGCGTTTCATCATGAAATGCACTCTTTTTTTTGTTTTTTGGATTCCAGACAGTAGTAAAAGGTCTTGAATGCTTATTTTAATTTTAAAAGTTTCCGCTTTTAATTAAATACTCAGAGCTGTCCCCCTGAGCGAAGTCGAAGGGTTACGCAAAGTTTTTTTGCACGCAGATTTAGCAGATTTAGCGGATCTGTGCGAATGTTTTTTTGCGCAAACACATCGATTTCAATTGTACGAATAAGAAAAAAATCTGCTCAATCTGCCAAATCTGTGCGAGAGCTTCTTCTTTTAATTTGGGATTTTCAGAGTTTTATTAAATACTCGAAGTTGTCCTCCTGAGCGAAGTCGAAGGATTATGCGTGGTGTTTTTTTCTCGCAGAGCCGCAAAGTTTTTAGCACGCAGATTTAGCAGATTAAGCGGATCTGTGCGAATGTTTTTTTTAAGCATAACGATTTCAATTGTACCAATGAAAAAAAATCTGCTCAATCTGCCAAATCTGCGTGCGAGCCCTTCTTCTTCTAATTTTGGGATTTTCAGAGTTTTATTAAATACTCAGAGCTGTCCTCCTGAGCGAAGTCGAAGGACTATGCGCGGTGTTTTTTTATTTCTCGCAGAGCCGCAAAGTTTTTAGCACGCAGATTTAGCTGATTAAGCGGATCTGCTCGAATGTTTTTTGCACTAACACATCAATTTCAATTGTACCAATAAGAAAAAAATCTGCCATATCTGCTAAATCTGCGTGCAAAAACCTCTTTCTATTATTTGCAACATTGTTGCGTTAGATGTGTTAATTCGTTTTAAGTTGCTATTAATGAATGTTTTAGTTATGTAATTTTTTGTTTTAACATCTCACAAATTTCCAAAAGAGACAATGCCCTAATTCCATCCACCGCCAAGTGCTTTATACAACAGAACCATCGAACTCAACTGTTTCTGGGTTAATTGCGAAAGACTTAATTGTGCTTCAAACAAGGAACGTTGGGCGTCCAGAACTTCGAGGTATGAAACATATCCGTTGTAATATCTGGCGTTAGATAAGTCGTAGTTTTTTTGCGCGGCTACAATTTGTCTGTTTCGGGCGGTCCATTCTTCTTTGTACATGGCTACGTTTTGCAAGGCGTTTTCTACTTCTGAGATGGCTATTAAATACGTTTTCTGAAAAACCAGTTTGTTTTCTTCTGCTATCTGGCGGTTTACCTCAACGCGGCGTTTATTCTTTCCAAAGTTAAACAACGGTCCACTAACGCCAGCTCCAATATTCTGGAGGTAAGAAGCATCAGTAAACAAATCACCAATCGTTGGACTTACAAAACCCGCAAGCGCTGCAATATTAAACGATGGATACCGCATCGCTTGTGCAACACCAATTCTTTCGTTGGAAGCGCGGTATAAAAGTTCCGTTCTTTTTACATCAGGACGGTTTTCTAATAAGGCCGAAGGTACCGAAGTCGGAAATGTAGACAAAATCAATAAATCATTGTTGGTTTTACCTCTTTCGATAGGAGCGGGAACCTGGCCTATTAGTACCGAAATGGAGTTTTCTAAAGCTGTAATCTGTCTTTTAATCAATGGAATATTGGCTTCTGCAATTGCGACCTGTTGTTCGATTTGGACTTTATCTAATTCCGCAACATAACCGCTTTTGAATCTTTCGTTAATGATATCATATGCTTTTTGTCTGGTTTCTAAAGTGTACTGTGTGATTTCCAGCTGATTATCGAAATCACGTAATTCAAAATACGAAACAGCAATGGTGCTGACTATATTGGAAAGCACTACTTTTCGGGCTTCATCTGTTGCCAGAAGTTCACTCTGAAGCGCTTTGTTTTGATGACGAAATTTCCCCCAAAAATCCAACTCCCAGGACATATTGGCGGTCAAAGAAGTTTGCTGCAGAAAAGTCTGGGCGCTATTTACCTGACCTGAATATTGAAAGGACGGATATAAATCGGCTTTGGCGATGCCTAAATTAGCTTTTGCCTGTTCCAGACGTGCTAAAGCAATTTTTAAATCATAATTATTCTGAATCCCTTTCTGAATCAATCCGATCAATACATCATCATTAAAAATTGTGGACCATTTTAGGGTAGTTACATTGGCAGTGGTGTCTGTTGTTTTGTTTCCGAATTGAAAACTGTCGGTTTTGGGTTGCTCTGGTTTTGAATATTTTGGACCCACCATACAGCCATAAGGAAAAACAGCTATTACAAGTAATACGAGTACTAATTTTAGATTTTTCATCATTCTTCCTTTTTAGTTTCATCAATTTCTTCTGAAGGTTTTTTACCAAAACTTTCAATAAATACAAATAAGACAGGAATCAAACAAACTCCCAAAATTGTGGCAACCAGCATACCGCTGAAAACCGTTAATCCCATTACCTTTCTGGCTTGAGCTCCGGCACCACTAGCCGTTAAAAGAGGCACAACACCTAAGATAAAAGCAAAAGCAGTCATAAGAATAGGGCGGAAACGCAGTTTGGCGGCATATAGCGCCGCTTCTTTTACAGGCATTCCTTTTTCATACTCTTCTTTGGCAAATTCTACAATCAAAATGGCATTTTTCGCAGCCAAGCCAATTAACATGACTAAACCAATCTGGGCAAAAACATTATTGACATAGTCGGGACTGATTAATCGGCAGAGGAACAGTCCCAGAAAAGCGCCGAAAACGGCAAAAGGAGTTCCTAAAAGCACGCTAAAAGGCAATTTCCAGCTTTCATATTGCGCAGCTAAAATTAAGAACACAAAAAGCAATGCCATGAGGAATACTGTATTCCCTTTTCCTTCGGCTTGTTTTTCCTGAAAACTCATATTCGACCATTGATATCCCATTCCCGAAGGCAGTACTTTGTCGGCGGTTTCCTGTAAAGCATCCATGGCTTCCGCTGAGGTATATCCCGGTGCGGGAGTTCCGCCAACTTCGGCGGCCCGATATAAATTAAAACGAGTTGTAAATTCAGGACCACTTTCTTTTCGGATTGTAGCAATACTCGAGATCGGAATCATTTTGTTGTCTTTACTGCGAACAAAAATCTTATTGATATCTTCCGGATTTACGGTATAATTTGGTGCAGCCTGTAGCAGTACAATATACTGTCGGCCGAATTTATTGAACTCATTGATATATTGTCCTCCTAAGCTTGCTCCGATAGCAAGATTGACATCAGACAACGAAAGATTAAGTTCGCTGACTTTCTCCCGATCAATATCCAGACTAATCTGTGGTACATTGGGATTAAAAGTGGTTCGGATGGTTCCGATTTCCGGACGTTTTTTAGCCTCAGCCATAAAACGTTGCGCATTCTGATAGAGATATTGTGGCGTTTGTCCTTCTTTGTCCTGAAGCATAATTGTAAATCCGGCAGCATTTCCAATTCCGGAAATTGGCGGAGGTCCAAAGGCAAAAACAGTAGCTTCGGGAATTCCAAAAACCACTTTTCCATTCACCTCTTTGAGGATTTGGAAAACGTCTTGCTCGCGTTCTTTCCATTCTTTTAGCGAAACAAAAAAGAAACCATTATTAGTAGCAACAGAGTTTTTGATCAAACTAAATCCTGCAATCGAAGTATAGGAATCGATCCCTTCGTTTTTGGAGAGGATGTTTTCTACTTTGTCGATGACTTTATTGGTTCTTTCTAAGGAAGAAGCGCCGGGAAGTTCAATATTCACAAACATATAGCCCTGATCTTCTTCGGGAACAAATCCACCTGGAATTCTTCCACCTAAAAGGATAATGGCAACAATTAAAATTCCGATGAAAATAAAACTTCTTGTCATTTTCTTGATAAGATAACCAGAGAAACCTGTGTATTTATCGGTGAACGCACTAAATTTTTGATTGAAGGCTTTAAAGAATCGGCCTAACCATCCTTTTGATTCCTGATTGGGTTTTAACAAAAGAGAACATAAAGCCGGACTTAAAGTTAAAGCGCTTAAAGCAGAGAAAATCACCGATATAGCAATTGTAATGGCAAATTGTTGGTAGAGTCGGCCTGTTATTCCGGGTGTTAAAGCTACGGGAATAAATACTGCCGTTAATACAATGGCAATGGCAATTACAGGGCCCGAAACTTCTTTCATGGCTTGGTTGGTGGCATCCCTGGGCGACATACCCTGCTCAATGTGGTGCATGACGGCCTCGACGACGACTATGGCATCATCGACCACAATCCCGATGGCCAATACTAAGCCTAAAAGAGAAAGTACATTGACCGAAAATCCTAAGAGTGGAAAGAGCATAAAAACACCAACAAGTGAAACAGGAACAGTTAAAAGCGGAATCAAAGTCGCGCGCCAGTTTTGCAAGAAGATAAAAACAACCAGAATCACTAAAATAATGGCTTCAAACAAAGTGTGCAGGATTTCGTCTATTCCTTCCGAAATGGCAAGGGTGGTATCTAAAGAAACTTTGTATTTTAGATCCTGTGGAAAGCGTTTGCTTAATCCTTCGATTGTTTTTTTGACATTCTCGGCAACTTCGAGAGCATTTGAACCCGGCATTTGTTTAATACCAATGGTTCCTGCGGGACTTCCGTTTAATTTGGCTATTGAAGCGTAACTTTCAGTTCCCAACGAAACGGTGGCCACATCTTTTAATCGAACCTGCTGATTGCTTAGATTTGATTTTAGAATAATATTCTCAAAATCTTCCGGATTTACCAGACGATCTTTAAGGGTTACATTATAAGTAAAATCGTTTTTGTCTTTTGCGGGTGGTGCGCCAAATTTTCCCCCCGGTGCAATCGCATTTTGTTCCTGAATTGATCTGACAATGTCGGGAACTGTCAGGTTGTATTTGGACATGATATCGGGTTTGACCCAAATTCGCATGGCGTAACTACTACCTCCATAAAGGGTTACTTCTCCAACTCCTTTGATACGGGCCAATGCATCCACAATATTAATGTTGGCATAATTGGTTAGAAAGTTATTATCGAAGGTTTTGTTGGGCGAATACAAGGACAAAATCAACAACGGCATGGCGAGAGACTTTTTGGTAGTCACACCGGTGGTTTTTACATCTTGCGGGAGTTTGTTGGTCGCCTCGGCAACTCTGTTTTGTGTTAACATCGTGGCGATATCCAAATCGGTTCCCATATCAAAGGTGATCGAAAGAGACATACTTCCGTCTCCGGTATTGGTCGATTGCATGTAAAGCATGTTTTCAACACCATTTACTTTTTGCTCAATAGGTGTCGCTACGGCTTGCTCTACATTTAAGGCATTGGCTCCACGATAGCTGGTGGATACCTGTACCAAAGGCGGTGCAATTTCGGGATATTGGGCAACTGGGGTCGAGAGTATAGAGAGTCCACCAATTAAAACAATAAAAATGGACAATACTATGGCGACTATCGGTCTTCGTACAAAAAAATTATCCATAATTTAGTTTTTTTGAGTTGAAGCAATTTGTTTCGGGTCCGGCACATAAGGAACCGGGACTACTGTCGATCCGGGCTGAATAAACTGATTTCCAATTATGGCTACTTTTTCATTCGCTTTTAATCCTTTGGTAATGACCCAATCGGTGCCGGTTTTGGGACCAACTTCAACCACTCGTGTCTCGATTTTGTTTTGTGCATCAATTACAGAAACCTGAAAAAGTCCTTGAAGTTCGGTAACGGCTCTTTGTGGAATCACGATGGCATCTTTTTCGGTTCGGATTAAAACACGGACTTTACCAAATTGTCCCGAACGTAAAGTTCCGTCCGGATTTGGAAATTGTGCTTCAATGGTTACGGTTCCTGTCGTTGGGTCTATTTTACTGTCAGAAAAATTGAGTGTTCCCTTTTGAGGATGAAAACTACCGTCGGATAATATCAATTGAAGATCTGTGATTCTTTCGCCTATTTTCGTTTGTTTCTGATATCTGAGAAAATCAGCTTCACTAACCGTAAATTGCACTCTGACTTTTTCGAGTTTTGAAACGGTATTCAATCGGGAGGCATTGCCTAATTTAGTAATGTAGTCGCCTAACCTCGCATTCGAAAGGCCAATAACACCATCTATTGGTGATTTAATATTGCAATAACCTCTTTCAATTTCCTGATTTTTTAAACTTGCCTGTACACTGGCATAATTAGATCTTGCGGCTTTGTCTTTGGCAACTGCCGCATCGAGCTCCCGTTTACTTACCGCATTCATATCGGCCAGCGGTTTAATTCTTTTCAATTCTTCATTAGCATTTACTAAATTACTCTGAGCAACAGCAACTTGTCCGCGAACCTGTTCGACCTTGGTTTCATATTCAAGTGGATCTATCGTATAGAGTAATTGTCCTTTTTTAACCTTTTGACCTTCTTTGAAATGAATTCCTGTTAAAATTCCATCTACTCTGGCGATCAGTTCAATGTCTAAGTCTCCAAAAGTCTGTCCGGCAAAATCTTTGTAGATCGGAACGTCTTCACTTTTTACGGTTACAAAAGGCGCCTGCATGGGCGGTGGCGCTTTTGGTTGTTCCTTTTTACAAGAACTTAAGAGGGTTAAAAAGATAAAGATTGGGAGCAGTGTTTTAGAGAGTTTTAAAGCATTCATAAGTCATAAATGTTAAAATTGTTTAACATAAATATAGTAAAAAAAGGCAAGCCCTTGATTGTTTGTGACTTATATTTCGGGATTCGGCCCCGTTTCTCTTAATTTTTAGATAAGAAACCGGCAGGGATTTTTAAATTGTAAATAAAGGTCTACCTTTGCAGCCGAATTCAGAATAGGAATTCATTAAAATATATCTCTCAACTTAAATCTGTTTATAGCATGCAACTGTATAACACTTTGAGCGCAGAAGAAAGAGCCATCATGATTGATGATGCAGGTAAACAACGTCTTACTCTGTCTTTCTATGCTTATGCGCAAATTTCAAATCCAACTCAATTTCGTAATGATTTATTTTTAGCTTGGAATCCGCTTGGGGTTTTGGGTCGAATTTATGTAGCCAACGAAGGAATCAATGCTCAATTGTCTCTTCCGGCGGATCATTTCTATGAATTTAAAGATACCATAGAGCAATATGACTTTATGAAAGGGATTCGTTTGAATATTGCGGTAGAGCATGATGATCATTCCTTTTTGAAATTGACGATAAAAGTGCGTGATAAAATTGTTGCCGATGGTTTGGAAGATGAAAGTTTTGATGCCACAAACATCGGAATTCACCTGAAAGCCAAAGAATTCAACGATTTATTAGAAGATCCAAATGTAATTGTGGTCGATATGCGTAATCATTACGAAAGCGAAATCGGTCATTTTACACAAGCAATACGACCAGATGTAGATACGTTCAGAGAAAGTCTGCCTATTATCGAAGAGCAACTAGCAGAACATAAGCAAGATAAAAAATTGTTGATGTATTGCACAGGGGGAATTCGTTGTGAAAAAGCGAGTGCTTACTTTAAACACAAAGGTTTTGAAAATGTGTACCAGCTTGAAGGAGGGATTATAGAATATACCCGTCAGGTAAAAGCAGAAGGATTAGAAAGTAAATTCATAGGTAAAAACTTTGTATTTGATCATCGCTTAGGCGAAAGAATTACTGACGATATCGTTTCGCAATGCCATCAATGTGGGAAACCTTGTGATGTACATACGAATTGTGTGAATGAAGGTTGTCATTTGCTTTTTATTCAATGTGAAGAATGTGCACAGGCAATGGAAGGCTGTTGTTCTACCGACTGTATTTCTGTAATTCACTTACCGGAAGAAGAGCAAAAAGCAATCCGAAGAGGGATTAAAAACGGAAATATGATTTTCAAAAAAGGAAAATCAGATGTTTTGACTTTCAAAAACAATTTAGACCCATTAGCAGCTGTTCCGACTCTTTCTGATTTAGTAAAAACGAAAGCGGTTGCTAAAAAACAGCCAAAAATAAAAAAACAATACATCGGAAAAGGAACCCACTTTTTTCCGAAACCTTCTATTGGTCAGTTTTTAATTGAAGAAAACGAAATCAAAATTGGGGACACTGTTTTAATCAAAGGATCAACAACCGGAGAGCAAAAATTGATAATTGAAAAGATGTTTGTCAATGATATTGAATCAGAAACAGCCGTTTCCGGTGATACCTGTACATTTCAATTGCCATTCAGAATACGATTATCGGATAAAATCTATAAAGTTCTAGACTAGGTAATTCTAACAAAAAATAAAAGGAACAACTCATGGCTCTCGTTGGGAGCTATGAGTTTTTTTATGTATTGTAGTGGTTGCAAAATCCTGTCCGGTTAAAATTATAACCTATTTTTTTTGCGGGTTTTTGAACTGTACAACTCTTGTCAGTACTGCTGCTTATCTTTAGCGATATAAAGTAAAATGTCCAATAAAATCGCTGTCGTGCTTAGGTTCATTGAGGTTCAATGTATACCAATAATCACCCGTAGGCAATTCTTTTCCTTTATATTTCCCGTCCCATCTTTTGTTGTAGCTGCAATTTGCTAGTGGTCGGCCGTAGCGGTCAAAAATAGTAAAGGTCAAATTTTTGTAGTTTAATTCACATTCTGGACCCCATTCATCATTTTGTCCATCTCCATTAGGTGTGAAATAGTTAGGAATGCACAAATCAATTTTAGTGTATTCGAAATATTTTGAAACCGATGCAGTACACCCATTTTCATCAGTAGTGTTAACCGTATACGTACCTGATTCATAAACGGCGAATTTGTTAGTCTGGCTGCCAGGCCCGTCGTTTATGGAATACTGATATCCCGGTTTTCCGCCACTTGCAGTTGCTACAATCTCATTTTTCCCATCGTCTGTTAAAGTTAAAGTAAGCGGACTAGCTAGATTATTTATTTTGATCTCGACATCCAGAAAGTTGCTTTCACAATTTGAACTGTTTATTTGCTTAACCTTGTAAGTGGTGTCAGATGAAAGGATAGGAGTTGTAAATGTGGCACCTTGATAAAGTAAGTTTGTTCCTCTTGCATCGTACCAGTAAAAAGAAGCACCGGGAACTCCGGTGGCTGTAAGTGTGGCAGGTGAGTTATAACAGATTGTTTTATCGGTTACCACAGGGAGACCAAGATGGGCTGCGCTGATTATAACATCCAGAAAGTTACTTTCGCAATTCGAACTGTTTATTTGTTTAACCTTGTAAGTGGTGTCAGATGTGAGAACTGGAGTTGTAAACGTAGCACCTTGATAAAGTAAGTTTGTCCCTGTTGCATCGTACCAATAAAAAGAGGCGTTAGGGACTCCGGTGGCTGTAAGCGTAGCGGATGAATTACTACAGATTATTTTGTGGGCTACCATAGGGAGACTAATATTAGCTGTGCTGACTTTAACATCCAGAAAGTTACTTTCACAATTCGAACTGTTTATTTGTTTAACCTTATAATTAGTATCAGATGATAGAATAGGAGTTGTAAATATGGCACCTTGATAAAGTAAGTTGGTTCCTGTCGCATCATACCAATAAAAAGAGGCACCAGTAATTCCGGTAGCTGTAAGTGTGGTAGATGAGTTAGAGCAGATTGTTTTGTCGGCTGCCACAGGGGGATCAATATTAGCTGCGCTGACTTTAACATCGAGAAAGTTACTTTCACAATTCGAGCTGTTTATTTGTTTGACCTTGTAAGTGGTGTCAGATGTGAGAACAGGAGTTGTAAATGTGGCACCTTGATGAAGTAAGTTGGTTCCTGTTGCATCGTACCAGTAAAAAGAGGCGTTAGGGACTCCGGTGGCTGTAAGCGTGGTAGATGAGTTATAACAGATTGTTTTGTCAGCTACCACAGGAGAGTTAATAGAGGCTGTAAAACTTATGGCGTCCAGAAAATTACCTGCAGTTGGGTTTCCCGTTGCAGTTGCAGAAGATTCAAAGATAAATCGTGTTCTGGTTTGACCTGCCGGGACAGTGTAAGTTCCGGAGTATACTTTCCATTCTTTGGCTGTTGCGGCAGTTTTAATAGTGGTGTAAGGGCCTCCCGGGGGACCCACTTTTAATATCATGGTATCAACTCCAAATCTTCCCATGTGACTAAACGAATAATTGAAATGTGGCGTCGTAGAAGTGTCGTAATCCTGAAATAGACCTGAAGATTGATAGGCATTAAGTTCGATAAATTGATTTCCGGAATAGGCATTTCGACCTTCGTAACCATTACTCCAAAACTCCATTATGTTATCTGTAGCAGTGGTTCTCCAGCCAAGTGAAGCTGCAGGATGCTGAGTTTGATTTATAAAAGCAATGCTACCAGAAGCTATAACGGGGTATTCAAAATCTGAATTTATAGTTTGAATCGTACACTGACTGTGTGTTAAAGAAGAGAAAAGAAAAAGAGAGAGAATTCCGGCTGATTTGATAGCGCTCATTATTACCGAAATATTTTTTTTTCTCTTAAATAAGCGTTGGATTAAAGAAGATTTGTAAATTGACAGACTGTGATAGGTCAGTAGGTGAAGTTTTTTGAAGATCATATGGGAATACTTTGCAAATGGAACCTGATCTTAAAATTGAATTATTATAAAAACAGATTTGTATGGAATATTTTCTTGCAAAGAAAAATCCGATGACAATATTAAATCGTCCTTTTAAGCCAAAAAACTGGTGTAATACGGTAAAACATAAAGTTTTAACAATTAACAAACCATTAGATTTAATCTATAAAAAGACAACTAAAAAAAATACTATCTTTACCGATCGAATGTTTATGAACTTAAGTTGCTTTTATGCAACACTACATATATAATTATGGCATGTACAAGTTGTTCAACCTCAGATGGCGGTGCGCCAAAAGGTTGTAAAAATAATGGGACTTGCGGCACCGATAGCTGCAATAAATTGACGGTTTTTGATTGGCTCGCGAATATGAGTCCGTCTAATGGAGAAGCAATTTTTGATTGTGTTGAGGTTCGTTTTAAGAACGGACGTAAGGAATTTTTTAGGAATTCGGAGAAATTAACATTAAGCATGGGCGATATTGTAGCAACTGTTGCATCGCCGGGACACGATATTGGAATTGTTACTTTGACAGGAGAATTGGTAAAAATTCAAATGAAGAAAAAAGGAGTGAATCCCGAGAGTAACGAAGTGCCGAAAATCTATAGAAAAGCATCTCAAAAAGATATTGATATTTGGTCTGTAGCACGTGAACGTGAGGAGCCTATGAAGGTTCGTGCACGTGAATTGGCAATTCAGCACAAATTAGAGATGAAAATTTCTGATATTGAATTTCAAGGTGACGGGTCAAAAGCTACTTTTTACTACACCGCAAACGACAGAGTCGATTTTAGACTTTTGATTAAGGATTTTGCAAAAGAATTCAGTACAAGAGTAGAGATGAAACAAGTTGGTTTTCGTCAGGAAGCAGCTCGTTTGGGCGGAATCGGTTCTTGCGGAAGAGAGCTTTGCTGTTCAACCTGGTTAACAGATTTTAGAAGTGTCAATACTTCTGCAGCCAGATACCAGCAACTTTCGCTAAATCCTCAAAAATTAGCGGGACAATGTGGTAAATTAAAATGCTGTTTGAACTATGAGTTAGATACTTACATGGATGCCTTGAAAGATTTTCCGGATTACGATACTAAATTAGTGACCGAAAAAGGAGATGCAATCTGTCAGAAACAAGACATTTTCAAAGGGTTAATGTGGTTTGCCTACACGAATAATTTTGCAAATTGGCATGTTTTGAAAATTGATCAGGTAAAAGAAATTATTGCCGAAAACAAACAGAAAAATAAAGTGTCTTCACTTGAAGATTTTGCAATTGAGGTGACGGAAGAGCCTGAAAAAGATTTCAACAATGCAATGGGTCAGGAGAGTTTAACACGTTTTGATCAGCCAAAAAGAAAGAAAAAGCCAGCTCGAAAACGTAAACCCAATGCTGAGAATGCTGTTGTTGCAGCTCCCGAGAAACCAAAACAAGGGAATAACAACAATAATAGCAATAACAATAATAACGCGAAGCCGGCCGGTGGAAACCAAAATAAAGGGAATAAGCCAAATAATAACAACAATAGGTCAAATCAATCGAATAAGCCCAAATCGAATGATGGTAAACCAGCCGAGCCAAGAAAACCTATAATTATTACTAAAAATGAGAATAAAAAATAGCGGTATTCTACTTTTGGTTGCCATTCTTCTTTTTTCCTGTGATAAAAAAAGAGTATTTGATGAGTACAAATCTGTTGGCAGTGCCTGGCATAAAGACAGTGTGGTTACCTTCAATTTGCCAGTTTTAGATTCTACCAAAAAGTACAATTTGTTTGTGAATTTGAGAGACAATAACAATTATCCTTTCAATAATTTGTTTTTAATTGTTGCTATTGAAACCCCAAGCGGATTCACGAAAGTGGATACCTTAGAGTACCAAATGGCAAATCCGGATGGGACATTATTAGGAAACGGTTTTACGGACATTAAAGAAAGTAAACTGTTTTACAAAGAAGATGTAAAGTTTAGAGGAAAATACAAAGTACATATCAAACAAGCGGTTAGAGAATCAGGTAAAATCCCTGGTGTTCAGGCTTTAGAAGGTATTACAGACGTAGGTTTTAGAATAGAACAAAAAGATTAGACGAATATATTTATGGCTACTAAAAAAAACAATGCAACCAACAACACTAAAGATATTAATTACTACAAAAAGAAATTCTGGAGAATTTTTGCTTATAGTTTATTAGGTGTTCTGGCCTTTTTCCTATTTGCTTCATGGGGATTATTTGGGTCAATGCCTTCTTTTGAAGATTTAGAAAACCCGGATTCTAATTTGGCAACAGAAATCATTTCGTCTGACGGAGTGGTGATTGGAAAGTATTTTAAAACCAACAGATCACAACTTAAATATTCTGATTTGCCAAAAAGTTTGGTAGAAGCTTTGGTGGCTACCGAAGATGCCCGTTTTTACGATCACTCCGGAATTGATGGACGTGGGACATTAAGAGCCGTTTTTACTTTAGGGACAAACGGTGGAGCGAGTACATTAACACAACAATTAGCTAAACAATTGTTTCATGGTGAAGGGTCTAAGTTTTTGCCTTTCAGGATTGTACAAAAAATAAAAGAATGGATTATTGCCATTCGCTTGGAAAGACAATATACCAAAAATGAAATTTTGGCGATGTATTGTAACGTTTACGACTTCGGAAATTACTCTGTTGGAGTGAGTTCTGCAGCACAAACCTACTTTTCTAAAGATCCCAAAGATTTAACGATGGACGAATCGGCTATCTTAGTTGGAATGTTCAAAAATTCAGGGCTTTACAATCCGGTTAGAAATCCGGAAGGGGTAAAAAACCGTCGTAATGTGGTGCTTTCTCAAATGGAAAAAGCAAAGATGATTTCTTCCGCTGAAAAAGTAAGATTACAAGCTTTGCCAATTGCATTGAAATTTAAACTGGAGAGCCACCGTGAAGGAACGGCTACTTATTTTAGAGAATATCTTCGTGATTATATGAAGAAATGGGTTGCTGAGAATAAAAAACCGGACGGATCGGATTACGATATCTACAAAGATGGTTTAAAAATCTACACTACTATCGATTCCAGAATGCAGCAATATGCAGAAGAAGCAGTTTCGGCTCATATGAAAAATCTTCAGGAGCAGTTTTTTATTGAGATGAAAAACAATAAAAACGCGCCTTTTTTAAATATTACGCAGGCTGAAACCGATCGAATTATGATGCAGGCCATGAAGAACTCAACTCGTTGGGCGATCATGAAAGACCTGGATAAAAGTGAGGAGGATATTATCAGCTCATTCAAAGTTAAAACAAAAATGCGCATATTTACCTGGAAAGGAGAGCGCGATACGATCATGACTCCAATGGATTCTATCCGTTATTACAAGCATTTTTTACAAGCAGGTGTAATGGCGATGGAGCCTCAAACCGGAAATATTAAAGCGTGGGTAGGTGGAATTAATTATAAATATTTTCAATACGATCACGTAGGGCAGGGAGCCAGACAAGTTGGGTCTACTTTTAAACCTTTTGTTTATGCTACTGCTATCGAACAATTAAATATGTCTCCTTGTGATTCTATACTGGATGGACCCTTTATGATTCACAAAGGGCGTCACCACGTAACGGCAGATTGGGAACCAAGAAATTCCGACAACAGATACCGTGGAATGGTTACCTTAAAACAAGGTTTGGCGAATTCTATCAATACGGTTTCTGCGAAATTAATTGACAGAACCGGACCTGAGGCAGTTGTAGAATTAACGAAAAAATTAGGTGTAAAAACAGAGATTCCTGTACAACCTTCCATCGCATTGGGAGCGGTAGATATTACAGTTGAAGATATGGTTGCTGCTTACAGTACCTTTGCCAATCAGGGAGTTTATGTAAAACCACAGTTTTTAAGTCGTATTGAAAATAAAAGCGGAGAGGTTATTTACGAACCAATTCCGGAATCACACGACGTTTTAAATAAAGATATTGCTTTTGCGGTAATCAAATTACTGCAAGGAGTTACAGAAACCGGTTCAGGGGCGCGTTTGCGTACAGAAGGCGGTGGAAGTGGTGATAATCGTTGGACAGGTTATCCTTATATGTTCAGAAACCCGATTGCGGGTAAAACAGGAACAACACAAAACCAGTCTGATGGTTGGTTTATGGGAATGGTTCCGAATTTAGTAACGGGAGTTTGGGTTGGTTGTGAAGACCGTTCAGCACGTTTCAAAAGTTTGACTTACGGACAAGGCGCAACAGCAGCATTACCGGTTTGGGGTTATTTCATGAAACTTTGTTATGCCGATCCGACGCTTCAGGTTTCTAAATCTGATTTTGAACGTCCGGCTAATCTTTCTATAAAAGTAGATTGTTATAGCAGGCCTGCTGTAGTAAAAGATACAACACAAACAGATCAAAACACGGACGAATTCGAATTGTAATCCGGTTTTTTCTTATAATAAAATAATCCTTTTGTGCTTTCCAAACCGGAAAGAGTACAAAAGGATTTTTTTTGTTCTATGGTTTTATTTTTTTACGAAATCGATATAATATGATAAGAATATAGTATTTTTATCAAAATTATTTGTCAATAAAAGACTAATTATTATGATTACAAAAAAAGTAAATAATGTTCAGGAAGCAATAAAAGGAATTGAAAGCAGCATGACGATTATGTTTGGTGGTTTCGGTCTTTGCGGTATCCCTGAAAATACAATCGCCGCTTTGGTTGCGACCACAATTTCTGATTTAACTTGTATTTCAAACAATGCAGGAGTTGATGATTTTGGACTTGGATTGCTTTTACAAAAAAAGCAAATCAAAAAAATGATCTCTTCTTATGTTGGTGAAAATGCAGAGTTCGAACGTCAGATGCTTTCCGGGGAATTAGACGTAGAGCTTATTCCACAAGGAACTCTTGCAGAACGTTCCCGTGCAGCACAAGCCGGAATTCCTGCTTTTTTTACACCTGCAGGTTATGGAACTGAAGTAGCAGAAGGAAAAGAAGTTCGCGAATTCAATGGTAAAATGCATATTATGGAAGAAGCTTTCAAAGCAGATTTCGCCATTGTAAAAGCATGGAAAGGCGACGAAGCCGGAAACCTGATCTTCAAAGGAACAGCCAGAAATTTTAATGCATGCATGGCCGGTGCCGGAAAAATTACCATTGCTGAAGTAGAGGAATTGGTTCCGGTAGGGACATTAGACCCTAATCAGATTCATATTCCGGGAATTATGGTGCAACGTATTTTTCAAGGAGAGAAATTTGAGAAACGTATAGAGCAACGTACTGTTAGACAGAGATAATTAGATAATTAGAAGATGTGATAATTTGTCCATCAGATAATTGAGAAATGTAATCGTTGTTTAGACAGCAGAAGTAAATCATTATCCAATTATCTAATTGACCAATTATCTAATTACTAAATTGATACATTTAAGACATATGTTAACAAAAGAAGATATAGCAAAACGAATTGCTAAAGAAGTAAAAGACAGGTATTTTGTCAATCTGGGTATCGGTATTCCGACTTTGGTTGCCAATTACGTCAGAGAAGATATTGCGGTAGAGTTTCAAAGTGAAAACGGAGTTCTGGGTATGGGACCTTTTCCTTTTGCAGGAGAAGAAGATGCCGATATCATTAATGCGGGAAAACAAACCATTACAACACTTCCGGGAGCGAGTTTCTTTGATTCCGCTTTTAGTTTTGGAATGATTCGCAGTCAGAAAGTAGATTTAACTATTTTGGGTGCGATGGAAGTTTCTGAAAATGGAGATATTGCCAATTGGAAGATTCCGGGCAAGATGGTAAAAGGGATGGGAGGCGCTATGGATTTAGTAGCTTCTGCCGAAAACATCATCGTTGCCATGATGCATGTGAATAAAGCCGGCGAATCTAAAATCTTAAAAAAATGTACTTTGCCATTAACAGGTGTAGGATGCGTTAAAAAGGTTGTTACAGAGCTTGCGGTTCTAGAAGTGACTCCAAAAGGTTTTAAGCTCTTAGAACGAGCGCCAGGCGTTTCTGTGGAACATATCATTGCGTCAACCGAAGCTGATTTGATTATTGAGGGAGATATTCCTGAAATGGCGATTTAAAGGCTAAGTTCGCAAGGTGCAGAGGTACAGAGAAAATCTTAGAAAATAGTTTATACTAAAAAACCGTCCATTTGGACGGTTTTTTTAGTTGTAACAATCTTAGAATCTTAGAGCTTTAGCAGCTTAGTACCTCAGCACCTTTGTTCCAAGAACCTTAACAAAACTATAGATTAAAAGAAGCTCCTAAACTAAATGTAGTCTGATTGTTTAAGTTGTAAAAAGGATCATTGTTATTACCGTATTTCGCTATAGGGAATCCAACTTCTGTAAATACTCCAAATCCGTCTGTGAAGAAATAACGTCCTCCTACATGACCTCCGAAATTATGTAAACCTAAACTTAGTCCAGGATAAACGTCTAATTCTTTAATACCGATCACGCTTGATAAGTTAGCGTTGATTCTTGCTTTAGCATCAAAACGATCACCGAAATCCGCTTTTGAGTCATTGTATAACGTTGCATCATTGTGGTAAAAGCCCGAAAAATTGTCTACTCCTAATAAATAATTAGCAACAAAACCAAACGAGAAATTCTCTCCTAATCCAAAATCTACAGAACCCTGAATACCAGAACCACCATTTTGTAAATTAGCACCAACATTAACTTTTACATCACCTTTTCCTTTAAATGCTTCTTGTGCCTGTGTGATTCCAACTGTTACCAGAAACAAAAGTGTAATTACCTTTTTCATAAATTTATATATTAATTATTTTAAAGCGCAAAAATAGCCATTTACAGATTTAATTCCTACCCTTTTCGTTAGAATACAGTTCGTTTAACGGATCACTTTGCCAGAATTCCTTGGTATCAACATCCATTATAGTCAGCGAACCTTTGAAGGCGGCACCTGTATCAAGGTTCCATACGCAAGCTCTTTGTACGGGAACGGTTTCTCCAATTCGCGTCACCGGTGTATGACCGATGTATACTTCTTTGTAAACGGTTAATCGTTTTGGATAGTATAAATCGTCGGGTTTCAAATTCGGATCTAAAGAAAGTGCGGTTTCCCAAAGGGTTCGGTCCCAATAGAATAATTTGGAGAAAAATTCATAAGTTACACCACTTAGATTGGTATATCCGGCGTGTATGAACAAGCGGTTTTCAGTATCCAGATAAAAATCCTGCAGCGATGCCAAAAAAGCGATATGTTCCTCTTTTCGTTCTTCAGAAAGAACAGCATATCCTTCAACAGTGGCTTTTCCGCCATGTTTATACCACATTTCCTCATCAAATTCCTCATGTCTGTTTTCTAGCCAGTCTAAAGCCAACTGATCATGATTGCCTCTGATGCAAATGCATTTTTGTTTCTTTTTAAGGTCAATTAAAAAATCGATTACCTGAGTTGAATGACTCCATCCATCGACATAATCGCCTAAAAATATAAGAGTATCATTTTGAGTAACCTTAGCCTTACGCAACACCTGTTCAAGTGCAAGTAAACCTCCATGTATGTCACCAATAACAAATGTTCGCATTTTATTTTCTTTCGTGTAGAAGAACAAAAATAAAGAAGATAAATTGATAATCATCAGTGGGGAGAAGAATTTTCTAAAAAACATATTTTAAAAATAGTGGAGAGAAAACGTTCTGCTGTTTGTTTGCCAAAAAGGATGAAATCAGCAGTGGGTTTGCGTTGTAATGGATTGACAAATTGATATTGATCTTCTCAAAAAGCAAGATCATTAATAAACGCCAATCCAATTAATTTAAAGGTTTATTCTAAGATTTATTTTGAAAAATTGAAAGACGGAGTCAAATTCTTTTTTTTTAAATCATAAAATCAGCTCAAAACACTTTGTTTTAATATTCTTACATTTTTAAAAATGAAAAACACATGTCACTTTTTATAAATTGTTAGTTGTCAATTAAGTAATTAATTATTTTGTAAGGTATTATTTACATTGTGTTTCTTTCCTTTTTTTAGAGATTTAAAGGTGTGATTTGTTTAAAAGTATAAATATTAATTATTTTACGTACGAAAATAGTTATTTTTATAAAGCAAATCCTACAAAATGATTTGTGAATTTTTAACCAATTAAAAAATATTGCTTATGAAACGTATTTTATCCAAAATTGTTACAATGACAGTTGTTGCATTTTCATTATCCGGAGTAGCTCAGGAGAAAGATAAAAGAATCAGTCAGAAAAGTTTATCTGAGAACGGAGTACCAAGTTTAATTACTTTCAGTAAAATGTCGACTTATAAAAGTGCTGACGCTGAAAAAGTATTTAAAGAGCAACTGGCTTTAAGGGACAACCAATCCTTTGCAAAAGTTAAAAGCGAATCGGATCGTGAAGGTTTTACGCATGATAAATTTCAGTTGTATGAACAGGGAATTAAAGTAGAATTTGCAAATTATTCTTTACACTCAAAAAATGGAAGGCTGGAATCCATGAATGGTGAATTTTACAAGATTGTAAATGCAAGAATTAAACCGACACTTTCTGCGCAAGAAGCTTTTAACAGAGCGGTTGCACATACCGGAGCAAAGACATATTTGTGGGATTCTCCGAAGGATGCTGCCGCAATGAATTATGAGAAGCCAAAAGGAGAGTTGGTTTTCTTGCCGGATATGGAAAACCAAGGAAAAGAAAGAACTTCAGATAAAGTTCGTTTGGCGTACAAATTTGACATCTATGCAACAAACCCGTTAAGTCGTGGTGATTTGTATATTGACGCCGCAACAGGACAGGCTTTGTTTTATAACGTAACAATAAAACATCTTGGTGAGTATAGTCATGGAAAATCTAAAGCTGCTGTTAAAGATTATAGTTCAAATTCGAAAACAACAATGGTTTCCGGTAATGCAGCAACACGTTATAACGCAGCACAAACCATTGAAACAACCTTAAGCGAGTTTTCTTATATTTTGCTTGACGGAACACGAGGAAACGGAATTCAGACGTACAACTCTTCAAGAACGGCAGCGTACCCAGAAACTGATTTTACAGATGCAGATAATAATTGGACAGCGGCTGAGTATGCTAATGCAAACAAAGACGATGGTGCATTGGATGCACATTGGGGAGCCGAAAAGACGTATGATTACTGGTCCGCCGTACACGGAAGAAATAGTTATGATAATGCAGGAGCAAAAATTAAAAGTTATGTGCATTATGACTTAATTGCAGCGGGTTATGCGGACAATAATAATGCATACTGGAACGGAACTGTTATGACTTATGGGGACGGTTCCGGGGCGGGAGGATTCGATATTCTGACTTCATTGGATGTTGCGGGGCATGAAATTGGTCATGCAGTTTGTGAGCATACGGCTAATTTGGCCTACCAGAAAGAATCAGGTGCGATGAACGAAGGTTTCTCTGATATCTGGGGAGCTTGTATTGAGTATCATACAACTCCAGTAAAATCGACTTGGTTGATTGGAGAAGATATAGAAAAAAGAGACGGTCATTTGGCTTTACGTTCTATGAGTGATCCAAAGTCTGAAAGACAACCGGATACTTACAAAGGAACTAATTGGGTATCGGTAAATTGTTTCAGCCCGCAAAGGAGTAATGATTACTGCGGTGTACATACCAATTCAGGAGTATTAAATCACTGGTTTTATATCCTTTCTATTGGTAAATCGGGGACAAATGATATTGGAAGTGCTTACGATGTTGGCGGAATAACAATAGAGAAGGCTGAAAGAATCGCATACCGTTTAGAAAGTGTTTATTTAACAGCGAATGCTACTTTTGCAAATGCAAGAACTTTCGGAATTCAATCGGCTATTGATTTGTACGGAGCAAATTCTGCAGAGGTTATTGCAACAACAAATGCATTTTATGCAGTTGGGGTTGGAGAAGCTTATGTAGAACCGGCAGATATAGTGCCTCCTGCAGCACCAACTTCTTTGATAGCTTCAGGAACAACAGCAACAACAACAAATTTAACTTGGACCGCTTCTGCAGATAATGTTGCTGTTACAGGATATGATGTTTATGAGGGCAGTACGCTAAAAGGAACTGCCACTACAACAAACTATACCGTAACCAGACTTACGGCTAAGACTGCTTATCACTTTTCTGTAAAAGCCAGAGATGCGGCAGGAAATGTTTCTGTGGCTAGTAATGCGGTAGATGTTTTCACATCCGCAATTCCAATAGTGTACTGTGATTCTAAAGCGTTCAGTGCAGCAAGCGAAAGAATTGGTAGAGTAGTATTTGGAACAATTGATAATCCTTCTACAGGAACAGCCGGTTATGAAGACTTAACTACGATTTCTACCAACTTAACTCAGGGATCAGCTAATACGATTACAATCACACCATTTTGGGCTTACAGGGCTAGTAATGAAGGTTATGCTGTGTTTATTGATTACAATCAGGATGGTGATTTCTCTGATGCAGGAGAAACGGTATGGACAAAAGCTACTTCTAAAACAACTCCGGTTACAGGATCAATTACAATTCCGGCAACGGCTACTTTGGGAAAAACACGATTGAGAGTTGCTATGAAAAGTTTTGGGACTCCAACAGCCTGTGAATCTTTTTTTAGCGGACAAGTGGAAGATTATTCCATAAACATTACAGCTGCAGGATCTGTTGCTATTAATGAATTGGTTGGAGAAGTAAATGCACCAGGTTCCGAATTTGATTTATATCCGAATCCTACTGATAAGGAACTAAATGTTTCTTCAATAGCGAAAAGCGGAGTTACTTTTAAAATTACAAATGCTTTAGGGCAACAGATTGGCTCAGGTCAATTGTCTAATAATCCTATTGATGTAAGTAAATTAAATGCCGGGATTTATACTATCGAATTCAACAGCGGTCAAAAAAGAGTTACTAAAAAATTCATCAAGAAATAAGTTCTGTTTTTAAGGAGATTAAAAGCCATCTCACAATGAATTGCCCTCAAGAAGTTAAACGCTATTTTGGGGGCATTTTTATGAAAAAAAACCGATTGAATCTATTTAATTATTTGTAAAACCTTTGGAATTCATGAAGATTGGAAGCGTTATGTTAGATTGCCTTCTGCTTTATATCAATACCATTAAGATAAGCATTGTCAAAAAAAGTCTCACGCAGATTTTAGCAGATTGAAATAAAAAAAATCCGCAGAATCTGCTGAATCTGCTTGAAAGAACATCATTAAGTTAAGCAATATTAAAGAAAATCTCACGCAGGTTTTAGCGGAACGAAAGAAAAAAATCCGCTGAATCTACAGAATCTGCGTGAAAGAATGTCATTGAGTTAAGCATTATCAAAGAAAATCTCACGCAGATTTTAGCAGATTGAAATAGAAAAAATTCGTTGAATCTGCAAAATCTGCGTGAAAGAATATCATTTAAGTTAGGCATTGTCAAAAAAAGTCTCACGCATATTTTAGCAGATTGAAATAAAAAAAATCCGCAGAATCTGCTGAATCTGCGTGAAAGAACATCATTAAGTTAAGCATTATCAAAGAAAATCTCACGCAGGTTTTAGCGGAACGAAAGAAAAAAATCCGCGGCATCTGCAAAATCTGCGTGAAAGAATATCTTAACTTAAATGATATTGAGCTAAAGCAGGAGGCTATTCATAATAATACTTGTACAAATCTTTTAATTTTTAGAGATTGGAGGACAAGCAACTTCAATTAAGTATTATAAACCTCCTCCCAAAATAACAAGATCAACCGGTCTAAGTCAGATTAGTTTCAGTACAAAGTTTTAGGATTTATTTTACAAAATAAGAAGTCGGGGTCAAATCCCGGCTTTTTCATTTCAAAAAATCATTCAAAAAAGGTTTCTTTTGGCATTCTTACATTGAAACAGCTAAAAAAGCATGCTATTTTTTATAAATTGTTAGTTTTCAATTGAATATGTCATTATTCTGTAAGGTGTTGTTAATACTGGGATTCTTTGTTAATTTTAGGTGTTTTTACTTAGGAAAATGTTGCATTTTATCGATAAAAGGTAAAATTTGGCGTTTAATTAACAAAATTTATATATTTTTATCAAATAAATAAAGTATTTACTTACATGTTTTATTTATGAATATTTAACCAAATTTAACTAACCAAAATTAAAATTTGCTTATGAAAAGTATTTTACCCAAAATTGTGGCAACAACCGTTGTTGCGTTTTCATTTTCATTCTCTGCAGTAGCTCAGGAGACAGACAAAAGAATCAGTCAGAAAAGTTTATCTGAAAACGGAGAGCCTAGCTTAATTACTTTCAACGAGAAATCAACCTATAAAGGTTCTGATTATGAGAAAGTGTTTAAAGAGCAATTGGCATTAAAAGACAACCAGTCTTTTGCAAAAGTTAAAAGCGAATCGGATCGCGAAGGTTTCACACATGAAAAATTTCAGTTGTACGAACAAGGAATTAAAGTAGAATTTGCGAATTATACTTTACACTCTAAAAATGGGAAACTGGAGTCTATGAATGGTGAGTTTTACAAAATTGTAAATGCGAAAATTAAACCATCACTTTCTGCACAAGAGGCTTTTAACAGAGCGGTTGCGCATACCGGAGCAAAAAAGTATTTATGGGATTCTCCACAAGATGCTGCTGCAATGGATTATAAGAAACCAAAAGGAGAATTGGTTTTCTTGCCGGATATGGAAAATCAGGGTGTAGAAAGAATTACAGACAAAGTTCGTTTGGCCTATAAATTCGACATCTATGCTACAAACCCGCTAAGTCGTGGTGATTTGTATATCGATGCTGTAACAGGACAGGCTTTGTTTTATAATGCTACCATAAAACACCTTGGCGAGAATAGCCACGGAAAATCAAAAGCTGCTGTTAAAGACAATAGTTCAAAATCAAAAATGGCGATTGTTTCTGCTAATGCAGCAACACGTTATAGCGGAACACAGACTATTGAGACAACCTTAAGCGGATCTTCTTACATCTTGCTTGACGGAACACGCGGAGGTGGAATTCAGACGTACAACTCTTCAAGAACGGCAACGTATCCTACAACCAATTTTACTGATGCGGACAATAATTGGACAGCTGCCGAATACAATAATACAAACAAAGACAATGGAGCATTGGATGCACATTGGGGAGCAGAAATGACTTATGATTACTGGTCTACTGTTCACGGAAGAAATAGTTTTGATAATGCCGGAGCAAAAATTAAAAGTTATGTGCATTATAACTTAATTGCAGCGGGTTATCCGGACAATAATAATGCATTCTGGAACGGAAGTGTTATGACCTATGGTGATGGTTCCGGAACAGGAGGATTTGATATTTTGACTGCCATGGATGTTGCAGGTCACGAAATTGGTCATGCCGTTTGTACTTACACAGCTAATTTGGCTTACCAAAAAGAATCTGGAGCGATGAACGAAGGGTTTTCTGATATCTGGGGAGCTTGTATCGAGTATCGTGCAGCACCAACAAAAGGAACTTGGTTGGTTGGAGAAGATATCGAAAGAAGATCAGGGCATGCGGCTTTACGTTCTATGAGTGATCCAAATTCAGAAGGACAACCGGACACTTATGGAGGAACCTATTGGAAAAACGTAAATTGTACGCCAACAAACAGTAATGATTATTGTGGTGTTCATACCAATTCAGGAGTATTAAACCACTGGTTTTATATATTGTCCGTAGGTAAATCAGGAACAAATGATATCGGAAGTGTTTATAACGTTACCGGAATAACAATTGATAAGGCGGCAAAAATTGCGTACCGTTTAGAAAGTGTTTATTTAACATCCAATTCTACTTTTGCAAATGCAAGAACTTCCGGAATTCAATCGGCTATTGATTTATACGGAGCAGGTTCTGCAGAGGTTATTGCAACAACAAATGCGTTTTATGCAGTTGGGGTTGGAGCAGCATATGTAGGATCTGGTGATACAACGCCTCCTTCAGCACCAGCTTCTTTGGCAGCTTCAGGAACAACAGGAACTACAACAAATTTAACCTGGACAGCTTCTACAGATAATGTTGCCGTAACAGGATACGATGTTTATCAAGGCACTACGCTAAAAGGAACAGCTACGACAACAAATTATACCGTAACCGGACTTACAGCGCTAACAGCTTATACCTTTTCTGTAAAAGCTAAAGATGCTGCAGGAAATGTTTCTGCGGCCAGTAATACGGTAAATGTTACTACATTGGCTGCTGGTGTAACGTATTGTGCTTCTAAAGGAAACAGTACTGCAGACGAAAAAATTGGTAAAGTAGTATTTGGAACCATTAATAATACTTCTACAGGAACAGCAGGTTATGAAAACTTTACTGCGATTTCTTCTAACGCAGCTCAGGGAACTGCTTATACAATCACAATCACACCATCATGGACTGCTACGGTTTATACCGAAGGTTATGCAGTGTTTATTGATTACAATCAGGATGGTGATTTCTCTGATGCAGGAGAAACGGTATGGACAAAAGCGACTTCTAAAACTACTCCGGTTACAGGAACAATTACAATTCCTGCAACGGCAACTTTAGGAACAACAAGACTGAGAGTTTCTATGAAATACAACGGAATTCCAACTTCTTGTGAGGCTTTTTCTTATGGACAAGTAGAAGATTATTCGGTAAACATTACAGCTTCAGGGCCTGTTGCTATTACTGAATTGGTTGCAGATGCAAGTGCCGTAAGTTCTGAATTTGCTATCTATCCAAATCCTGCTGATAAGGAACTAAATGTTTCTTCTTTAGGGAAAACCGGATCTACTTTTAAAATTATAAATACTTTAGGACAACAAGTTGGCTCAGGTCAATTATCCGATAATCCGATTGATGTAAGTAAATTAAATGCCGGCATCTATGTTATCGAATTGAACAGCGGTCAAAAAAGAGTTACTAAAAAATTCATCAAGAAATAATTTCTGTTTTTTAAGGTGATTAAAAGCTTCGCAATTGCGAAGCTTTTTTTGTGTTTGAAAGCGATAAAACTGCTTAAATTTGTAGCATGTCTGAAACGCCAGTATATCGAAAAATTATCCATATTGATATGGATGCTTTTTATGCATCGGTAGAGCAAATGGATAACCCTGCTTTGCGCGGGAAACCCGTTGCTGTTGGCGGATCAGAGAATAGAGGAGTAGTCTCGGCGGCAAGTTATGAAGCCCGAAAGTTTGGTGTTCGAAGTGCCATAAGTGGTGTTCTGGCCAAAAAATATTGTCCCGATATTATTTTTGTCCGACCCCGTTTTGACCGTTACAAAGAGATTTCGAATAAAATTCATGAGATTTTTCATGAATATACCGATTTGGTTGAACCGCTTTCGCTTGATGAAGCCTATCTTGATGTAACCCAAAATAAAAAAGGAAATCCAAGTGCCGGTTTACTGGCTCAGGAAATCAGATTAAGAATTTTTAATGAAGTGGGTATTACAGCTTCTGCAGGAATTTCAGTCAATAAGTTCGTGGCTAAAATTGCCAGCGATTATAATAAACCAAACGGACAGAAAACCGTAAATCCCGATGAGATCCTCGCTTTTTTGGAAGTATTACCGATTCGTAAGTTTTATGGAGTTGGAAAAGTAACTACAGAAAAAATGTACCAATTGGGTATTTTTACCGGAATGGAGCTCAAGAGTAAATCATTGGAGTTTTTGGAAAAACATTTCGGAAAATCCGGTGCCTTCTATTACAAAGTCGTTCGTGGTATTCATAATAGTGAAGTAAAACCGCATCGTGTGACAAAATCGGTAGCTGCTGAACACACTTTTGATGTGAATTTATCTTCGGAAATTTTTATGTTGGAACAGCTTGACCGAATTGCTACTTCCTTAGAAAGACGCTTAAAAAAATACAATATTTCGGGTAAAACGGTGACGCTCAAAATCAAATACAGTGATTTTACCCAACAGACAAGAAGTAAAACACTACCCTATTTTATTGCCGATAAAAGCCTGATTTTGGAAACGGTCGAAGAGTTATTGTATCAGGAAAAGATGAAGGATTCCGTTAGACTACTCGGAATTTCTTTGAATAATCTCAATACAGAAGAGAAGAAAGCAGTTGTAGTTCAATTGAAATTCGCATTTTGATTGTTTAAAGTAATATTAAATAACCAGCATGTTTGTTTTGTGATGAATTTTCTCGTTATCTTTATAAAGAAATAGTTTGTTCTTAAATTATTTACAATGAAAAAAGCCAAGTTAGAAGAAATTTCCAATCATACTTCAGTCCCTATTTTAGCATGGGATTTTCACTACGAGTATTTAAATGAGCTGAAGGTCGCTTTTGCTGATTTGAAGAAAGTAAAGGAGATCTCCGTTCAATTTGGGTGGAATGAAGAAAAGCTGAACATAACGGAGCGTATAAAGGAAGAAGTAGTTCTGATAACCGATCCGGATCTAAAAATCATCTTTGCATCAAGCGGAATAAAAAGAATGACAGGATACACAGAAAGTGAGGTTCTCGGCAATACGCCAAAGATGTTTCAGGGGGCAGCAACTTCTAAAACAGATTTGAAAGAAATAAAAAAAGCAATCGAATTGCAAATCCCGTTTGAGAAAACCATCAAAAACTATAAAAAAGATGGCAGAACCTATAAATGTAAAATATCAGCCTCTCCCGTTTTCAACCTAAAAGGAAAACTATCACATTTTATCGCTTTTGAGAAAGAAGATTTGAATGTATAGTTGATTAATACTGAAAAGAAAAACCGCCATCTAAAGCGGTTTTATAATTTATTATCTTCCGATTTTCTGCCAACTTTAGTGAACCGTTAAGAGATGTAGGTTTTATATTTTAACCGATATACTTGAGCAATGCGTGCTTTTTTCGAAACTAGAAAGCAGTAATTTTCATAATTGTTACTGCAATAATAGATGCGATAACTAAAAGCACATAATAACTACTCCTTTTTGTTTTATTATCAATATTCTTATTTTTTCTAATTTGGAAGAATGATCTAATTAAAAGAATGGTTACAATTAGTCCGCAAGTTCCAACAAGAATTTTATCAAATGAGACATAAACAACAGCCATGCAAATTAGCGTAAATACTGTTATCAGAGTTGTGTATTTTTCCTCAAACGTGGGTTGACTAAGCTCCTCAATTGGTTTAATTTTACTAAAGAGCATTTCTAAATTCTCACAGTCTTCAATTTGCGAAGGAATTAGAATATTTCCTATACTCGTTTTTCCGCTGATGGTATAACTTCCGTTTTTATTCTTAATTATAGATTTAATGTCATCAAATTGAATATTGATTGTTGGTGTGTTATGTTGCTCTCTAGTCACTGTGCTTTCCAGAAAGACTAGTTTGTAACTTTCGAATAGTAATTTCTGTCTTTTTAAACCTATGAAAAGACCATAACCTAGGGAAAAAAGAAAAATAGGAATTATAAACGGTAGGGCAGCAAATAAATCTTCTTTTGCTTCCACATTAAAAAAAACCATCGCGATTCCAAAAGTAATAGATAACAAGAGAATAGGTATAGATTTGATTAATAGTTGTTTTTTTATTTCTTGAAATCCGGTTGCTCTGATTTTAAATGTTTTATTCATATTTATTAAAAAATTATTGGCTTCACAGGTTAAATTCTTACTTATACACAATTAGTATATTCTGTTAAACAAATCTAACAAAATTGGTCTCAAATCATTTTACAAGCTCTAATGTTTTTGTGAAGTGTTAAAAAAAACAAAAGGCACAGTTTTAAGCTGTACCTTTTAATGTATTTGTAATATAAAAACCCTTGCGAACCTTGCGCAAAAACCTAGCGTTCCTTGCGGTTAAGTGGTTAAGCAGTTAGGTATTATAGATTTTCAAAGAAATCATTTCCCTTATCATCTGTAATAATAAAAGCAGGGAAATCTTTAACTGTAATTTTACGAACCGCTTCCATTCCTAATTCTTCAAAATCCACAACTTCTACTTTAAGAATATTATCCTGTGCCAAAATTGCTGCAGGACCACCGATAGAACCTAAATAGAATCCACCATATTTGTTACAAGCTGTTGTAACTTGTTTAGATCGGTTTCCTTTTGCCAGCATAATCATGCTTCCGCCATGTTTTTGAAATTCATCTACATAAACATCCATACGACCCGCTGTTGTTGGTCCAAAACTTCCTGAAGCCATTCCTTCCGGAGTTTTTGCAGGACCGGCATAATAAACCGGATGGTTTTTGAAATATTCCGGCATTGGTTTTCCGGCTTCCAATAACTCCATAATTTTAGCATGTGCGATGTCACGGGCAACAATTACAGTTCCGTTCAGTTTTAAACGGGTTTTAATTGGGTACTGAGTCAGTTTTGCTAAAATATCGGCCATTGGCATGTCCAGATCAATTTCAACCGGAGCTTCTAAATGTGGAGCTGTTTCTGGTAAAAATTGCTTTGGATTTACTTCTAATTGCTCAACGTAGATTCCGTCTTTAGTAATTTTTCCTTTGATATTTCTGTCAGCAGAACAAGAAACCCCTAATCCAACCGGACAAGAAGCGGCGTGACGTGGCAAACGAATTACGCGAACATCGTGTGTGAAATATTTACCCCCAAACTGAGCACCAATTGCACTTTCCTGGCAAATTTTCTGTACACGTTCTTCCCATTCTAAATCACGGAAAGCCTGACCGGCCATGTTTCCGGAAGTCGGTAAGTGATCGTAGTACCCTGCAGATGCCTTTTTAACGGCACCTAAGTTCGCTTCTGCCGAAGTTCCACCAATTACCAAAGCTAAATGGTACGGAGGACAAGCCGAAGTTCCTAAATCCTTTATTTTTTCACGGATGAATTCATCCATTGCTTTATCATTTAAAAGCGATTTTGTTTTTTGGTACAAAAAGGTTTTGTTGGCAGATCCGCCTCCTTTTGCCATAAACAAAAACTCGTAAGAAGCGCCTTTTTTAGAATAGATATCAATTTGTGCCGGAAGGTTTGATCCTGAGTTCTTTTCTTCAAACATCGAAATCGGAACAATCTGCGAATAACGCAAGTTGCGTTTTTGGTAAGTGTTGAAAATTCCTCTACTCAACCATTCTGCATCATCCACTCCGGTGAAAATATTTTCTCCTTTTTTGGCCATTACAATCGCTGTTCCTGTATCTTGGCAACTAGGTAACTGACCTTCGGCTGCAACAGAAGCATTTTGTAATAAGTTATAAGCCACAAAACGATCATTGTCTGTAGCCTCGGGATCGTCTAAGATGTTGCGAAGTTTTTGTAAGTGCGTCGTCCTTAGCATAAACGAAACATCTGTTAAGGCTTCTTCAGCTAATAATTCTAATCCTTTTGGATCAACAGTCAGGATTTCACGTTCCCCAAATTGTTCCACTTTTACAAAATCGGAAGTGATTTTGCGGTATTGCGTCTCATCCTTCAAAATAGGATAAGGGTCTTGGTATATAAAATCAATCATTGCTTTGTTTTTTTACAAAGTTAGAAATTATTTACCTTAGAAAGATTTTGAATAAGGGCTCTGAAAGAGTTTATTGTTGTTTGTGGAATTCGTCAAAAGACCTCTTTTTTTCAAAGTAAGGTTTGTCTTCAACAGAAAGCATTTTTTTGGTCCAGAGCTTATTTTTTAACTGAAAAACGATTGAATCATAATGTTTTTCATAGCCCATTTCCTCGTTTTCATCATCCGGTTCAAATGCAACTCTTTTGCAATAAAAGAAATCGGGGTTTGATTTCCCACTCGGATTTGTGAATTCAACCGAACTTCCCCAACCGCTATCAGACATTGTTATCCATTCGTGTAGAAGTTCTAAGTTATTGTTGTTTAGCTGGTAAAGATAGTTGTCATGGGCATATCCACAGGCTGGATATCCATAGCTAATTTGTATAAAAGAACTGTTTTTGGCATCAGAAGCAGACAATCCATAAGAAGCACTCCATTCAGATCCTTCCGTAGTCCCTTTAATCGTTAATTTTGAAGAGGCAGTTTTGATTTTGTTTCGATAAAAATCAAGTTGATAGTTTCCTGTTACAACACTGTCCTTGTCTATTTTTTGGTTTAAAAGGTGTGCCAGAATATAACTGTTTTTTGTTGTTCCCGCAGTTTCATAAAATGAAATTGTATCTGTTTTTAGGAAGTTTTCTTTTGCAATTGTGACTTCTTCAGTTTTGTTTTCCTGATTAGCAACAGATGGGATATCTGCTATGTTTTTTTCTTTTTGACAGCTTATAAAAAAAGCTAATATAAATAAGTATTGAATTTTCATGGTCTTACTTTAGTCCTTCAAAGATATATTTTTCGTCGTATTGAATTTTAAATTTATTCAAATATGCTAAGTATTCTTTGTTGAAAGTTTGTTTTTTATGATGTTCTTTTTGATTTTGGACATATTTGTAAACAGAATCAATTTGCGATTGACTATAGGAAAATGCGCCATATCCTCTTTGCCATTCAAATCTTGACTTTGTCAGTTTATGATCATTGATATATTTTGAAGATTTTGCTTTTACAACTTTCATCAGTTCAGAAATAGAAGTAGTTGGGTTTAATCCAAAGAAGCAGTGAATGTGATCTTCAACACCATTAATTATAATTGTTTTACATCCGGATTCATTTATAAGATTCCCAATTACACTGAATAGTTTTGGTCTCCATTCTTCTTCCATTACAGCTCTTCTGTATTTTACGGCAAAGACGACCTGAATATAAATTTGATGATAAGTATTTGCCATTTGAAGCGATATTATATGAGCCGTTCCTACGGAACTTTATGATAGGTTACGTTTAACAAGGGATTAAAATCCCTTGTTACAAAATAAATCATTCCTACGGAATTTATGGATATTTAAAAGTTAATTTTGTAAATTTTAACGTGTTAAATTTTTTGTTATGTCGAAATCCAGATAGAATAAATAGAGACCATTCTGCTCTCTTTGTATGTAGATTGATGTTATAACGAGGAAAAAAAACGCACAGTAAATTAAAGAGCCATCGGCTCGTCTTGTTTTGTAGATCGATATTTTAATACGGTTTCAAGAGAATGAATAACCAATTCAAGAGCCATTTGGCTCGGCCCATATTGTTTATCCGTATTTCGATTTGGTTAAAAAAGCGTATCACAGATCAAGAGCCATCGGCTCGACTTGTCTTGTAGATAGATGTTTTAATGGGGTTTCAAGAGAATGAATAACCAATTCAAGAGCCATTCGGCTCGCCCAAAATGTTTATCCACATTTTAATTTGGTTAAAAATGGGTATCACAAATCAAGAGCCATCGGCTCGACTTGTCTTGTAGATTAATGTTTTAATGCGATTAAAAAAAAACATAACCAATTCAAGAGCCATTCGGCTCGGCCCATATTGTTTATCCGTATTTTAATTTGGTTAAAAATGGGTATCACAAATCAAGAGCCATCGGCTCGACTTGTTTTGTAGATTAATGTTTTAATGCGATTAAAAAAAAACATAACCAATTCAAGAGCCATTCGGCTCGGCCCATATTGTTTATCCGTATTTCGATTTGGTTAAAAAAGCGTATCACAAATCAAGAGCCATCGGCTCGACTTGTTTTGTAGATCAATGTTTTAATGCGATTTAAAAAATAAACATAACCAATTCAAGAGCCATTCGGCTCGTCACATTTGGTACAATCGTATTTTAATCCGGTTAATTTATAATGATTTATATTGATTTTAGAAAAACCAGCTCGCCACAAAAATAGCGGTAATCACACAGATTACATCCACCAAAAGCATAGTGCCCAGAGCATAACGGGTATTTTTAATGTTTACAGAACCAAAGTAAACGGCTATTACATAAAAAGTACTTTCTGCGCTGCATTGAAAAATACTGCTTAGTCTTCCTGTTAACGAATCTGCACCAAACGTATTCATCGAGTCAATTAAGAAACCTCTTGATCCTGCAGAACTAAAAGGACGTAACATGGCTACCGGTAATGCATCTGTAATTTGTTTGTTTACGCCCATATTCGAAAAGATAAAAGCAATACTATCACTGATGATTTCAAATAAACCACTGTTTCTGAATAAAGAAATGGCAACCAACATCCCTAAAACATAAGGAAAAATAGTTACTCCGGTTTTAACACCATTATTGGCTCCAACCACAAAAGCATCAAAAACCGTCGTACTGGCTTCGGTAAATTTTTTCTCATGAAGGAATGAAAAAATCAAAGTAAAAGCGATAATTCCAACCAATATTAATCCCGAAAGATTAGAGGTAAAGTAGTTTTTTCCAATTAAGTCCAAGTGATTTACGTACATCAATAAACCGACAATGGCTGCAATTAGTACCATTAAACCAATAAGCAGGGAAGCGCTTTTGAAATTGATTTTCTGTTTGATTCCAACGATTAGAAAAGCAGCAATAGTACCAATAAACGAAGTAATAATACACGGTAGCATTACATCGGCAGGATTGCTGGCGTTGGCCGCAGCACGATAACCAATAATCGAAGTTGCGATTAAAGTAAGACCCGAAGCATGCAGACACATAAACATAATCTGAGCATCACTGGCTTTGTCTTTGTCGGGGTTAATTTCCTGTAAACTTTCCATGGCTTTTAAACCAAACGGAGTGGCCGCAGAATCTAATCCTAAAAAGTTCGCCGCAAAGTTTAGGGTCATATAAGAGATAGACGGGTGATTTTTAGGAATACTCGGGAATACTTTTACGAAAACCGGACTCAAGGCTTTTGCCAGTTTTCCGGATGCTCCCGAAATAATTAAAAGTTCCATCAACCCGCAGAAGAAGGCTAAATAAGCCATAAGCGGTAAAACCAAATCAAGTAGTGTACTTTTGCAGGTAGGCAATAAACCATCTGATTTTTGGACACCACTGAAAATTTTTACGGTTTTGTTTTTATAAACATAAGTGGTATCGGCATTAAGCGTATCACGATTGATGATTAGCGTTTGATCCGGTGCTTTTTTGATGCTGTCTTTGATAAAAGCAGGAAGTTGCTCGATGTATTTTTCTGAAATCAGGATCGGATCGTCTTTTTTTCCATTCAAAACATAATCAATAGTATACGTATTGGCAGTAAACAAGCTGATTACAATAAAGACAATTGAAGAAATAAAAATAGCCAACCAAAATCTACTTAATACCATAATTTTGTTTTTTTTGTAAATGTAATTATTTAGCCATAATAAGCGCAAAGATTTTGCTAGCGAAAACAGAAGTATTTAAAGAAAACCGAATGACTTTGCTGCAATTTTAGCTTATTCAATACTGATTTTCGATTCTAAATAGTTTTCAAAGGGTTTAATGGCTTCAAAAACCAGGCTTTTTTTATCAGGATTGATGGTCTCAAAAAAGCTGGTTTCTATTTTTGTATGTTCCTTTTTAACCGTTCGTTTCCAGGTTCCGATTACTTTTTCATTCTCAATAATTATCGGCCAGAAGATACCATTGTTGGTAAAAGCGTTTGGCTGATGCTCTTTGGCAATTGTAATTTCTCTGGTTTTATACGAGATTAGAATTTCGTCAAAAGAAGGGAGGAAATGGATTTTTTTAGAAATGGAAGTTTCTGTAGACAGGCCTTTCTTAAACCAGTATTTTGTACCATCAACCTCGATTGTGTCAAGCTCTGACTCGACTGAAAGAACTGCAAGTTTAGCTACGGTAGCAGGAAACCCCGACCACCAGATAAAATCGGGTAATGTTGCGGGGCCATGACTTTCAAAATAGCGTTTGACAAGTCGGGCTAAGCCTTCTTCTTTAGTCAGTTTGGTTTTTGTTTTTGGAACTTTTTCTTCCAGTAAAGAATAGGTTATTTGTCTGCCTTTCATGTTTCCGTTGCAGACAACACCATCTAACTCGGCATAACCCATGATCAGTGTACTTGAAAAATTTTGATCCGTTTCTTTCTTAAAACCCAGCTCGCGTATGATTTCTTCGCGAGTAAGACTTTTATGATTGGATAAAATCTTTTCGATTGAGGTATTGATTTTTTTAAGCTTCATCTCGTCCAAATCATATTTTTTAGCGGCCGAAAGAATAATTTTCTTCACCTGAGGCCCGGAAATGTCAAGCATCCAATGAATGTCAGTTGCCGAAACAAAATGCCAGGTAGGGCGTAAAATATGGGTGCGGATGATTTGACCTGAATTAATAGCCTCTTCAATCATTTTCTCTGAAGCGTCACATCGGGAGCCAATTGCCCATTTGGCCATGGTATAATCCTGTGCCTGCATGGCGCCTAAATGCTGTACAATTTCCTGAGGTTCATGAAAGTTGGTTTTCAGGATTTTCTGAGAAGCCATTCTGAGAAGTGCTATTTCCGGATGTGTCATATTTTAAACCATTTAGTGGTGTTTTGGTAAATCATTTACTGCTGCCTGGGGAACCATATAAGTGATGTAAGTTCATTTAAAATGTGTGTGAAAATATAGTTGAGAGAATTTATCTCGAAAAGTCGCAGAGGCGCAAAGTTTTTAGTTTTGTTACTCTGAATCTTTGCAAATTTTAAAAAAAAATTAAAAGTGTTATTTCCCCATGTGCCCTATTTAAACCATATAAGTGATGTAAGTTCATTTAAATCTGCTTAATCTGCCAAATCTGCGTGAAAATTTAATTTTAAGTATTAAAGAGATTTATCTCGCAAAGTCGCGAAGTCGCAAAGTTTTTATTGCTAATCTTTAACCTTTGTAACTTTGCATCTCAGGAACTTTGTCTCTTCAAAAAAGCTATACATGAATAATCTCATCTTCAATCAATAAATCTTCCCTACGCAAACGCAGAAAAATCTGTGCAACGGCTATTGTGTCTTTTTCGCAATAGGTTACAATACGGTCAATATCTTTCTCTACATAAAAAACATGAGCAACCTGACTTCCGTCGATATCGCCTTTTGGTGATGGAATGCCAAGAATCTTGGTCAGTAATTTTAGAGACGTAAAATGTTTATAATCGCCAAATTTCCATAACTCCAAGGTATCGAGATGGGCAATTTCCCAAGGTTTTTTCCCGAATAAGTTAAGTTTGTTTGGAATCGCAATCTGATTGATAATCATACGTCGTGCAATAAACGGAATATCAAACTCTTTAGCGTTATGTCCGCACAAAATATGCTGTGGTCCGTTGAAATGATTGTTCAGCAGGTTATTGAAGTCGCGGAGTATTTTCTTTTCTTCTCCAAAAAAGGAAGTCACTCTAAAATTTCGAATGTCGCCTTTGATGATAAAATAACCCACCGAAATACAAACGATTTTACCAAACTCTGCCCAAATACCGGCACGATCGTAAAATTCTTCAGGAGAGAAATCGTCTTTTCGCTGATACTGGGTTTTGTGATCCCACAAAGATTGCATCTCAGCATCCAGAGAAGTAAAGTGCTCCTCTTCCGGAACGGTTTCTATATCCAGAAACAAAATGTTGTTAAGGTTTATTTTTTCAATCATTTCTTTTGAGACTTCTTAGAGCATTAGACTTTTGCAAGTTGATTTAGCTTACAAATATGCGTAAAATTCTTACTATTTGGATAAAGAATTAGAATAAACTTTGCTGTTTAACAGGATTCTCATGTTCTAAAAGCCACTTTTTGCGCCAGATTTCTCCGGCGTAACCGGTAAGAGATCCATCTGTACCGATAACACGGTGACAGGGCACTACAATCCAAAGCGGGTTTTTGCCATTTGCCGATGCAACCGCGCGAATTGCTTTTACATCGCCCAGTTTTTTGGTCTGGTCCATATAACTTACAGTTTTTCCATAGGGAATCTCGAGCAGTGATTTCCAGACTTTTTGCTGAAATTCAGTTCCCTTTGGGTTTAGCTTTAAAGTGAAATCAACTCTTTTGCCTTCAAAATATTCCTGTAATTGCACAACAGCCTCTTGCAGTACTTCGGGTATTTCAACAGAAACCTGTCCATCCTTTGTTACCGAAATAACCGAGATGCCGTCTTCATCACCAACAATTGTTGTGATCCCGAGAGGAGATTGTATGTATGCTGTTTGTTCCATGTTTCTTTTGGCTGGTCTTTCACAAAGTTCGCAAAGTTTTTTTATTAAACATAACTATTTAAACCATATAAGTGATGTAAGTTCATTTAATACTGTTGCCTTTAGAGAATTGAACACAAAGTTTAAGTGTACTTGTTTTAGACATAGATATTTAAACCATATAAGTGATGTAAGTTTATATAATGCTGTTGTCTTTAGAGAATTGAACACAAAGTTTAAGTGTACTTGTTTTAAACATAGATATTTAAACCATATAAGTGATGTAAGTTCATATAATGCTGTTGTCTTTAGAGAATTGAACACAAAGTTTAAGTGTACTTGTTTTAGACATAGATATTTAAACCATATAAGTGATGTAAGTTCATTTAATACTGTTGCCTTTAGAGAATTGAACACAAAGTTTAAGTGTACTTGTTTTAAACATAGATATTTAAACCATATAAGTGATGTGAGTCCATATAATGCTGTTGTCTTTAGAGAATCAAACACAAAGGTTAAATGTACTTACTTTAAACATAAATAATTTGACCATATAAGCGATGTAACTGCATAAAATAATGGTGTTGCGTTAAGAGAATTAAGCGCAAAGTTTAAATGAACTTACATCACTTATATGGTTTAAAAAATCACACCGCTAATAATTTTCCAGCTTAAAGCTATAATCTAATAAAGTTTCAATTTTTTTACTTGAAATGATTTTCCGGTTATTTGATTTTTCGGAGCTGAATTTTGGTAAAGCTAAGTTTAAATCAATCGCTTTTTGTGTGTAATATTCCTCACGGGTAGGATGGAAGGGAGCAGCAGCATTGAAAACTTCGTTCCATTTGGCGAGGGTAATTATTTCTTCAATGATTCCAATACAATCCTTTTGATGAATCAGATTGACCGGAGCATCCGGATTTGTCAGGTTTTCTTTTCCTGCAAGAAACTTTACAGGTTGGCGATCTTCACCAATTAGTCCTCCAAAACGCAGAATCGTAGTTTCAAAATTGGGATTGTTTTGTAAAACTGCTTCTGCTAAAAGCAATTGTTTCCCGCTTTCGGTATCCGGATTTGGATTTGTTTCTTCGGTAATAGTGCTGTTTTCGTTTCCGTAAACAGAAGTTGAGCTCACAAAAAGTACTTTTTTTACGCTTGCTTTTTCAATAAACGGAATCAGATTTTTTATTTTTTCTACAAAAACTTTCTTTTCAGAATCCTGATTTTCTGCTCGTAATTTAGGTGGAATGTCAATAATTAGAACATCACTTTTGTCCAAAAACGGAATTATTGTTTCTGAAATTTGACCCTCTTCAATCGAAACTAAAAACGCATTTATTCCGGTATTTTGCAGAATTGAAAGTTTGCTGTCAGTAGTGGTCGACCCGTTTATCCGATTTCCTTTTGCGATTAATTGCTTCGCCAAAGGTAAACCCAGCCAGCCGCAGCCTAAAATACTAATTTGTGTCATTTGTAATTTTTATTCGCCTATAAAGGTAATGTAAAACGGACTTTGTCTTTTCCTTTTGCGCCAATTCTGTTGTAGAATTTGATTGCTCTTTCGTTAAATTGTGGTGTTTGCCATTGTATATTGGCACATTCTTTTTCAACGGCAATTAGCTTAAGTCTGTCGATCAGGAGTTCCCCAATTCCAAAACTTCGTACTTCTTCTTCCAGAAACAAACAGTCCATGTACATAAAATCGGCAGCATCCCAGGTTGAATAGTCAAAGGTATAGGAAGCGTAACCCACGATGGTGTCAGTAGTTGCAACAACTAAACAGTTTAGTTTTTGGTTTTCGCTAAATAATGCTTTTTGTAAGGCTTCTTCTTTTCCGGAAATTGAAAAATCAGCTTTTTCGAAGGCGGCATGTTTTTGGCATAAAAGGACTAATTTGGGTAAGTCTGCAAGTTCGCAGTTTCTTATTGAATATTCCATTGAAGATTGATTTCGGTTTGTAAAAAGGTAATAAAATGGTGAAAATAGTCCGGATACAGTTCCTTTTCGCGGATTGCGATAAAGTGTTTTCTTTTTAAACCGTTTTTGCCAATTTTAACCGCCTTGATCGGACTCGTTTTTAAATGCGGCAATAACGCCCATTTTGCCATAGACATAACCCCCATATCGGCTTTGACCATTTCTAAGGAAGCTTCCGTCAGAGGTAAAGGAGTGATTTTTTTTGGGACCACTTTGGCGGGACCCAGAATAAATTGATGAATGGTAACCGTTTCCATCGGAAGGGAATGAATCAGCAAATGTTCGTTTACAAAATCTTCTGCAACAACATATTTTTTGTTGGCCCAGGCATGGTTTTCGGAAACAGCCATGACAACTTCGTCCTGAAAAAGTTCCATGTATTTAATGTTATTGTCTTTTATCTGATCACTTACAATGGCAATATCAATGGTGTTTTCTAATAACTTTTGTAGTGGTATGTGAGTTGCCTCTGTAACAATTTTTAGTTCAACGTTCGGATATAAAAGATGAAATTGTTTTAGTACGGAAGGCAACCAGTGGTAACTCGAAAAACACTCGGTGCTAAGGCGGATTTCACCGTATTCGCCAAAAACCATTTGTTTGATTTGAGTCTCTGTTTGCGAAAGTTTGTCGAGAATTTCATTGGCAATCTGATACATTTTTTCACCGGCCTTGGTCAGAACCAGTTTTTTATTGATTCTCGAAAAGAGAGGAGTACCCAATTGATACTCGGCTTCTTTAAGTTGATGGCTCAGAGCTGATTGTGTCAGATGAAGTTTGTTAATTGCTTTGGTAATGCTTCCTTCTTCAACGATCGCTTTTATCAGTCTTAAATGACGTGTTTCCATTTTTAGAGAATTTATAGGTAAAGGAACAAAATTTTACGATGCCTTTTCCATGAAAAATAGTAATCAAGTAGATGAATTCTTTTCGTTTTTATGGTGTTTGATGTTCGAGTACTTTTGGAAAAACAAAACATTAAAACTGTAATTAAAATGGAAGCACAAATTAAACATTATGAAGACAAACTGGCTTACGAAATGGATCCGTCTGATTTGTTTGAAGCTTTGAATAGCGGCGAAAAAGTAGTTGTAATTGATGCCAGAAAAACATTTGGTTTTGAAACAGAACACATTCCCACAGCGATTAATATTCCGCATCGTGAAATGACGATCGAAAGCACTAAAGAGCTGGATAAAGAAGTGCTGTATGTAACCTATTGTGACGGTATTGGTTGTAATGCATCGACTAAAGGAGCTTTAAATATGGCAAAATTAGGGTTTAAGGTAAAAGAACTAATTGGTGGTATAGAATGGTGGAAATTTGACGGATATGCTACCGAAGGCACCAATGGAGTAAAAGCAGGATTGAAAATAGAGTGTGCTTGCTAAAGAAAAAGGACAGATTTTCGAATTGAAATCTGCCCTTTTGCATTTTTAAAATATCGTTTATGATTCGACTACTGCTTTTAGACTTTGCAGAATTGGACTTTCTTCGCCTTGAGGTTCTTCTTGGACGGCTCCCTCTCGCTTATCTTCCTGAATGATTTCGAGTTTTACCTTCTGATCTTCTTGAGTTAAAAGATAGGTCATAAGGAAATAGTTTTCAGGTTTGTCTTCTAATCCAGGTCTCGGAAAAAACAGGGAATACTTGATTTTTTTATGGTGAACTAACTCCAGAATAGTTCCCCATTGCTGAAAAACGTGTCCGTCCCATTCATTTCTAAATCGAATTTCGCTGCCTATTTTCCAGTCTGTGATTAAATCACTTTCGTATTGCCATTGTTTTACTAGAACAGGCTGTGTTAAAGCAGCCCAAACTTTTTCTATTGGAGCGTTAAAGACTATTGTTGAAATGTTTGTCGCCATAAAACTTCGTGTTTATTTTGGTTGAACAATAGATTTTAAACTGTCTTTTGAAACACTTGTACTGTCTTTTATTGGAGTTGCGGCAACAGGAACATTTACTGGAGCTGCTTCTCTTTTTATTTTCTGTTGCACCAAAACGGCATCATTCAAAACAAAAGGGGTTGGCATCATCCAGTCACTTCTTGGTTTGATGTTTAATAACGGGTTGGTCATTAAATCAAATGAACTTTCAATCAAATCCATATCAAAAACAGTTAATTTGTTGATGTAGAATTCCAAAACAAGAGGTTCGTTGCCTACAACATAATAACACAATACCTTAACATCATCGCGTTCTAAACGATTTCCTTTTTGTCCGGAAGTCGAAACGCCATTTGCTTTAAAGTTAAAAAACGTCATTTTGGTATTGGCATAAATATCGTAACGATTTACTTTCCTATTGGGTGTAATTTTTATTTTTAAGTACCTGTTGTTTCCAACGACACTGTCTTTTAAGAATGCTATTGTTGGTTTTGGAACCGTAACAATCGGTGCAATCGCACTATAAGTAAAACCAGAACCATATTTGCTGGTAATAGGTAGTGTATTTAAGCCTACTGCTTTATGATCGGTTTGTCCCAGATACGTTTTGGTCCAATCGTCTAAGTTGGTGTCGTAAGTAGTCCAAAGGGCTGAGTTGGTGTTCGCATTATAAACATACAATAAACTATTTGATTTTGCTTTTCCGTGTTCATATCCTGAGTTGATACCAGCGTAAGTGAAAAAGCCGATTGACAGGACAAAAAATAATATCGTCCAAACTCCTTTTTTGAAAAACGCACCAAATAGGGGTAGCAAAAGACCGAATAACAATACGGTCAGTATAGCGCTTACAAAAAGTATTTTTAATCCCAGACCAACAGGGAACATTATTATAAAAGGAGCAATAATGGCTAATGCCGGGATACTGAATAATAAATTTATACCTAAACTGTAATGTTGAGTGATTACAAAAATTCCAAATAAAAACACTCCAAAGTAAACCGGAATAATAAGGAAACCGGCTCCTGTCAGACTATTGGCTAGAAGAGCATTGATGATTATCCAAAGTAAAAGCGGTGCTACAAAATGGTTCATTGTAGTTTTTGCCTCCGAAAAATGGTGGTAGAAAGCAAAACAAATGGCGATACTTAATGTTACAAAAGCCCCGATATAGGCATGTCCATTGTAGGTAAATCCATTTAATAGGTCATTGTATTGCGGGTAAATTTGTAAAAGTATTTTCCAGCCTAAAAAAGTAACCAATCCGGAGATTATTATAGAACCAAATAACGGAACAAATCCTCTGAAGATTTCTCTAAAGGTGATGACACGTTTCGCTTTTCCAATAAAAATAAAAAGAATTAATAAACCCAAGGCTATGAAAGTCATTGGACCAACCCATGAAAATGGATAGCTAATAAAAAAGCCAAAAGGAACAGTAAAATAAACATTGTCTTCCGTTGCAGTTGTTGCATTTAGATCAATATTTGAAAAATAGTCTAACAAGGGCATTAAATACGTTCCCTGATGCGCCAGCGTATTTTTGCTTAAATGCTGAATGTCATCCTGTTGGGTGTGGTAGTTAAAATGACCATCGATAAAAGCAAAGTTAAATCCCTGTATGTTTCCTTGTTCTCTAAAAACGGTTAGATCGGTGTCGTTTGGAAGCATTTTGTAAATGCTGTACATAAGTGAATTAGAAACCGGGAATTTTGTTTTTGCGTTTGAAAATTCTTTCACCAATGTTTCATTTCCTTTATTGGTCTCCATTAACATATAACTTGGGCCTGAAGAGCCTCTGGCTTCAAAATTTAAAACTAAGCCCACCTCTTTTGCCCAAGGATGTTGATTTACAAAAAGAGCAGCGCCATTTAGTCCTAATTCTTCGGCATCTGAAAAGAGAATGATAATATCGTTTTTGTGCGGTTTTTTAGCATATAAAAAAGCACGAACACCTTCAAGAATAGTGGCAACTCCAGAGGCATCATCGCTAGCTCCTTTAGAGAAAGAATGCGGTGCGCTGTCATAGTGAGAAAGCAATAAAAGTGCTTTTGAATTGTTTGTTCCTTTTATACGGGCAAGAATATTCTTAGATTTTACGAGAAGACCTTTATCGTTAAGGGTGAATCCTTCCTGAACTGACGTTTCCAAACCGATTCGGTTGAGCTCAAGTTTAAGATAATTGGCTACTAATTCATGATTTGTCGAGCCTACATAATGGGGTTTTTGGGCTATGATTTTAACTTGATTTAGCGCGCGTTCGGTCGAGAATTCGGCAAGAGCTTCTTCATTTTTAGAAACCCATTGGGGCATCATTGTGGCGTATATAATGGCCAGAATGGCTATAACGCATAGAAAGGCTAGTATCGAAGTAGGATTTTTTTTCATGTTGAATATACTAAATTTCTTTTTTCACGAGCATATAATAATCATTGTCCAAAGAGCGATATCCCTGGTCGTATAGAAAATAATAAGTGTTCCCCGTTTTGGTCTGCAAAATATTAGTAAAAAAATCAAAATCAAAGCCTTTGTTCAACATTTTATCTTTTCTTGCTTTTGATTTTCCTTCTGTGTTTAACTCGGACAAAATACGGTAATTTTTGCGTAGCTTATTGTTTATATTTCGCATGAAATTTGTGGTGTCCTTATTGATTTTGTTGTTGTAGGCATTTCGGCAACTATCTGAACAAAATTTCTTGTCTTCACGGCCTACAATCTTTTCGGAGCATTCGAGGCATGTCTTCATGGATCCAACTTTTTAATTTCATATAAATCATTTCTTCGGTCTTTTAAGATTCGTACACTTCCGTGCTCATGGAGTTGTTTTAGTAAATTCAAATCAACATCTACAATTAAGGTCATCTCTGTATTTGGGGTTGCTTCGGCTTTTATTCCATTACTTGGAAAAGCAAAATCTGAGGGGGTAAATACAGAAGCTTGCGCATATTGAATATCCATATTGTTTACTTTTGGTAAGTTGCCCACACAACCAGCAATAGCAACATAACATTCGTTTTCTATAGCTCGTGCTTGCGAACAATGTTTTACACGGGTATAAGCATTTTGTGTATCTGTGAGGAAGGGAACGAATAAGATATTCATTCCTTCGTTGGCCATAATTCTTGAAAGTTCGGGGAACTCCACATCATAGCAGATCAGGATTCCAATTTTGCCACAGTCGGTATCAAAGGTTTTAAATTGAGATCCACCCTTCATTCCCCAATGTTGTACTTCGTTTGGAGTCACGTGAATTTTGGTATACATTTCGGATGTTCCGTCTCGTTTGCATAAAAAACCAACATTGTATAAATTACCATTATCTAAATACGGCATGCTACCGGTAATGATATTGATATTGTATGAAATGGCAAATTCCTGAAAACGTTTCCGGATCGGGTCAGAGTAACGAGCCAATTCCCGAATCGCTTCCGCTTCTGATAAATGATTGTAATCGGCCATTAATGGCGCAATAAAAAGCTCGGGGAATAACGCAAAATCACTTCCATAACCGGAAACAACATCAATAAAAAACTCGGCCTGCTCAAATAATGCTTCCACATTGTTTAACTGACGCATTTGCCATTGAATTAATCCCAAACGAATAACGCTTTTTTCGAGATTGATAAGTTTCGGACTCTCATCGTAATAAACATTGTTCCATTCTAAAAGCACGGCAAATTCTTTGGATTCTTCGTCACCTTCTAAATAGTTTTTAATGATGCGCAAAACATGAAAATCATTACTCAGCTGGAAGGATAGTACCGGATCATGTAATTCTTTGTGTTTTACTTTGTCGATATAATTTTTTGGAGTGAGTTTTCTGGCATGTTGTGCATAATTCGGAATTCGCCCTGCAAAAACAATGGCCTTTAGATTCAGTTGCTCACAAAGTTCTTTTCGGGCATCGTACAAACGACGGCCTAAACGCAAACCGCGGTATTGCGGGTGGATGAAAACATCGATACCGTATAGAATTTCACCATTTGGATTGTGAGTAGAAAAGGTATAATTGCCGTGAATTTGGTTGTAGTTATGTCTTTTATCGACCAATGTCTCATCGACGATCAAGGACAAGGCAGATCCTACCACTACTCCGTCGGCCAGAATAACTATTTGACCTTCAGGGAATATAGAGAGTAGTTTTTTAATATCGGCAGATCTCCAGTATGAATTGGCCATTTCGGGATACGATTCTACCATTGAGTTCTTCAATTGTTTGTAATCGTCAAATTCCAAATTTCGCAGTTCAACTTTATTGATTTGTGTTTGCATATCGTAGGGCTTTTCTCAAATATACAAAAATATTTCCATTTGCAAACGGTTACAAATAATTACAACCGAAAGTAAATGGTTGGTTACCGAATAGTTATTGAAAGCTGTAGCATCTTTGCCCTGTTGAATTTAATGTACGAATTAACTTATAATAACATTTAAATAGTATACGCCATGAAAAACAGAGTACAATTAATCGGGAACGTAGGAAACGATCCGGAAATTAAAACATTGGAAAACGGAAAAAAATTAGCGCATTTAAACATTGCAACAAATGAGAAGTACACCAATGAAAAGGGAGAAAAAGTAGAACAAACAGAATGGCATCGTGTGACAGCCTGGGGCAAAACAGCCGAAATTATCGAGAAATATGTTGTAAAAGGAAAAGAAGTTGCAGTAGAAGGAAAGCTTACACACAGAAGTTATGACGATAAAAACGGAGAGAAAAAATACGTCACAGAAGTAGTGGTCAACGAAATCCTGTTTTTAAGTAAATAATGTTTATCAACGTAATCAAACCCGACAGGTTTTTAAAAGCTGTCGGGTTTATTTTTTATAAAATTGAAGCGCCATTTATGTCAGTCGTCAATATTTCACTCATATAATCAAAAAAGGGTTTCATGTTCTTGAAGGTGTCCAGTGCCTGCTCTAAAAAAAGCGGACTCAATACTTCCTGATCTGTAAATCGTTTAATAAGTAAAAACTGTTTGTAGCGAAGTAAGTCAATAGCTTCATGATCGATATCAAATCCTTTGGGCTTTGTTTTAAGCTGTTCGCCTTGTAAAGTTCCAAATGTGCGGATAAAAGATTCTGAATGCAGTATTTTTTGCATAGGTTCCGGATCGTGGGCAAATTCGCTTCTCACGCGTTTTAAATCTGCCGCATTTGGTCCCCAAAAACCACCGGCGATAAAGCTATTTCCTTGTTCCAAATGATAATAATAACCACCTCGTCTTTCACTCGTGGCACGGGTATAACTACCGCCCCAAAAGCTTTTAAAAGGCGTTTTATCTTTAGAAAAACGAATATCACGATAAATTCGGTATACACTTTTTTTCCCGGAAGCGGTTTCTAAAACATCGGTTTTGGAGAGCTCCTGCAGTAAAGCACCTGCAAAAGTTTCAATATGATTTAATTCGTTGAGGTAAGTCGTTTTATGCGCATCAAACCAAGGTTTGTTATTGTTTGCTTTAAGCTCTTGCAAAAAATCAAGACTGGATTTTGGGATAGTAATTTGGTTTTTCATAATGAAACAACGGACTCTTAAGATTTATTTAATCAGGGAACTAATTTACAACTGTTCTTTTATTTTTTCAACGAAAGTGGAAATTAGATGTGATTGAATGCGATTTCAACCGCTAAGTTCGCAAAGATTTCGCCAGGTTCGTAAAGAAAAAGATTTCAAATGAGCTAATAGGACTTATATGGTGAAGTTAACGATGAAGTTCACAAAGATTCCGCGAGGAACACAAGAGAAAATCTAAAATGAGCTACTATCCCTTATATGGTGAAAAAAAATTGCTTTGGATAATATGTTTCTTAAACGAATAAAGGACTTTGATTTAAACTAAAAACCCATCAGTAATCTGATGGGTTTTCATATATATTTTAAGCTGTCTTTTTTATTAAGTCAAACATAGGACAACGAGAGCAACGTTTCTTTTCACTCTTTTTAAATTTCTCACAACAGCTGGATTTGCAGTTTTCGAGTTTTTTAATCTTGTCAAGGATTTCCTGATTTTTCTTCTTCTTTTTATCCTTTTTTTTGTCCTTGTCCTTAACCTTATCTTTCTTGCTCACAGTACCTCTCAATTATAAAATCGAGGCAAATATAAAAGAATAAAAGTTATTTTTATATGTTCTAAATAAACTTTAACTTTTTTATTTTGGGTTAATAGCTATTGAACTTGTAACGGTTAATTGCTGAATATCACGGTCAAACAAGTAAAGACCGCCTTTGTCGTCTCCAATTAAATTAATTTTATCTAAAATTGACTTCGCTGTAGCCTCTTCTTCGATTTGTTCCGATACGTACCATTGTAAGAAATTATGTGTAGCATAATCTTTTTCTGAAAAGGTAATATGAACCAATTCATTAATAGACTCTGACACAAAAAGTTCATGGTTGTAAAGCGTTTCAAACATTTCTTTAAAAGTCGAATAACTTGTCTTTGGCTCTTTAAGATCTGTAATTTGTGCATGTCCGCCACGTTCGTTTACATACTTTATCAGTTTAAGCATGTGCGCGCGTTCCTCATCTGATTGTGTGTACATAAATTGAGCAATTCCTTCTAATCCGTGTACCTCTGCCCAACAAGCCATTGAAAGGTAAGTTTGTGAAGACTCGGCTTCAATTCTGATCTGCTTGTTCAGTGCTGCTTCTATATTTTTTGATAACATAATCTTGATTTTTTTGTAAAGTTATATAATTTTAGGCAATTAAGAACCTGATTGCCTTTTGTAGGAATTAATTCAGATTCAGACTAAATACATTGAAATCAGCTTCTTCTAATTTAAATGTAGCTTATTTGTTTTTAATTCCGGTGGAATCAGTTCCATCTAAAGACTTCGTTTGGGTTTCAATTATAGCCGTCTGTAAATTTAAGCATTTTATATTCTTTGGTATCCGTATCATAATAACCCAGAATGAAATAATCTTTAAACTTTATGATACTTTGAAACGAAACTTCATCATGTTTGTCTACAAATAAATTGATTTTATCGGCTGCAAGAGGCTGCTGTTGCTCTGTGGTATACCCCAATTTTTTATCCCAGATACTTTCAAAGTACACAGTCTTGCTTTGAATATCCGGATAAGAAAACCCGTCAAAACTCTGATAGCTTGGTTTATTGATCCCTCCAAAAGTGATAAACAGATTCGTTTTGTTTTTAAAAACAGATAACCCGATGTCTAAAGTAGCCAGGTGTTGTAGAAATTTAGCCGTGTTTTTTAATTCTTTCGGACTATAGATGTCTCTTTGGATTAACAAAGGAGAATTTTTGAAACGTATTGTGTCATTTTTCGAAACAACAATGCTCTTTAATACTTGTTCGGACTCAAGATCTTTTATATCAAACAAAAATTCATCTTCTGTTGTGTTGATCTGATATAGTTTGTTCTCGTGATAAAAAGAGTTAGAGGATCTGGCCCATTTTTTAGCAGGAGGCTGCAGGAAATTCTTCTCTTTTATGTCCAGACTAGTCAGATTAATGTCGAACAATTGTGTGTTGGTGACATTCTGGTCCAAAGTCAGGATGAGACGCTGCGGCAATAAATACAATTTGGTTTTACTAACGGTTTTAAACAAAGGATTGTATTCACCGGATTCCATTTTTTCAATAGGGTTTTCGGTAAGAATCTGATTGAACGTTCTGGATTGTGTTTTTCGGTCTTTGAAGGTAAAAGGAGAAAAATCGAGTTCTCTTTCTTCCACAGTTCCATTCTTGAAGACGTATAGAATTAGTTTTGGCTCTGTTTTATGTTGCGTTAACAGATTAAATGCATTGTCTTTTTGATATTGGGTAACAATGGGCTGAATCTTTGCAGGAAAATTAAACTTCAAAGCCTTAACTGTTTTGTCTTCAAAATAATATTTGACAATTATAATGTCTTTCAGCTCTTCTGAGTACCAATACAAACTTGGATTTCCGTCTTCACCAAAGCTGTAGCCAAGCAAAGACCTTTTTTCATAATAGGTCATTGCACCGGCAAATTGATCTCTTAGAAACAGGGCGCTATTGTACTTTAAAATCGTAAAATTTCCCTGTGATGCCACAAAGACAAATACTTCGTGTGTTACAGCGTTTTCAAAATTTAAGATCTGATCGTTTTCCCGTATCTTTTTTAATTCCAGCGAATAAGAAGCCAGTACAGTCTGACTCAATAGCATAGATTGGTACATTACAGCTAAAAACAGAATTATTTTTCTCATATTTTTTAGAATAGAATCAATTCAAAATCGCGGACTTTATTTTGTTTAGGAATTCATTAACTCCTGAAAAGAGTCAACAAACTGTCCCAGGTGTAAACCATCCATTAGGCCATGATGCACATATACAGCCATCGAAATGGTTCTTTTTCCTGTTTCTGCCGTCATCATTTTCCCAAAAGAAACTTTAGGGCAACTATCTGGATAGGTAAAACTGCGGGCATGGGTAAGCGAGGTGAAATTTAACCACGGTATTGCCGAAAAATGAATGACATTATCGTCTTTAAATTCACGGGTATAAATTCCGGTTGTATTTTGAACCCGTTTGACTTCTGCTAAAGCATTTTGCTCAAAAATTTTGAAATCAGGATGATACTCCATTAAAGAAAACCCAAAAGTCCCATCTTCGCGACCAATTGTTGCCGAAGCATCAATACGATCGTGAATGTAGATTTTGTCCTCTGAGATTCGATATCTAAAATTCTCAATTGCATTTACGGCAACCAAAGTTTTATGTAAGTAATAGATAAAAAAAGAAGTATTCAGGTCTTTAGCGGATTGATAGGCTTTGGTACAGTCAATCTCAACGGTAGCGCCAAAAAAGGGTTCTTCCATTTGTTTAAAATGGGCAAAATGTTCTTTTCTATTCCAATTTTCCAGGTCTAAAAGTGTTTTCATTACAATAAATTATTAAGCACTTCGGTTATTTTTTCGAAGGAACTAAAATGTTGGTGTTCTACTTTATGATTGATTTTTTCGTGTTCCCAAGTGGTATGAAAAGGAATATGTACGGCATAACCGCCAATTTCCAGAACAGGCAATACATCTGATTTTAGAGAGTTTCCAATCATCAGAAATTCATGGGACTGAATGTCCAAACGACCTAATAATTTCTCGTAATCAATTTGTTGTTTGTCTGACATTACCTCGATATGGTGAAAATAATGACCTAATCCCGAGCGATGCAATTTGCTGTGCTGGTCTTTTAAATCTCCTTTTGTGGCTACTACCAATTTGTATTTGCCATGCAATGCCTCTAGTGTTTCTTCTATTCCGTCCAGAAGTTCAATGGGTTTCTCGAGTAATTCTTTCCCATATTGAATAATTTTCTGAATTACCTCAACCGGAATGGTATTGTTTGAAATGATCATCGCCGCTTCAATCATCGAAAGAATATAACCTTTGATTCCGTAACCGTATAAAGGTAAGTTTTGAATTTCTATTTTAAACAATTCCTGCGAAATGCCTTGGTGCGAAAGATAATCTTCCATCAAAGCACAGAATTTATGTTCGGTTTCCTGAAAGTAAGGTTCATTAACAAACAAAGTATCATCGGCATCAAAGGCGATTACTTTTAAATTTGGAATTTTGTTTTTATGTAACATATAGGGAGGTGTTTTTTTTTGTTTCAGGTTTTGCCGCCGACTAAAATGATTTTGAATACATCTGCTCGATTAGCTAGATCTGCGTGTTTTTTTGTTTCAGGTTTTGCCGCCGATTACAATGATTTTAAATACATCTGTTCGATCAGTTCAATCTGCGTGCTTTTTTTGCCACAGATTAAAATGATTCCAAAGATTTTCAAATAAATCTGCTTAATCGGCTAAATCTGCGTGCTAATTTTTTTGCCATGAATTCACGAATTATTTGTTCAAATCTGTTTGATTCGTTTCATTTGCCAGCTAATTTTTTTGCCACCGATTAAAATGATTTTAAAGATTTTCAAATAAATCTGCTTGATCAGCTAAATCTGCGTGCTATTTTTTTGCCACTGATTAAAGTGATTTTTTATAATTCAAATTCAAACAAAATCAGTGTTAACCTGCTTAATCAGTAAAATCGGTGTGTGAATTTCCCACCCCAAGTTCGCAAATAGTTTCAATTCAAATAAAAAAAAGAATCCGCGTAAATCCGTTTAATCCGCAAAATCCGAGTGCAATTTTCAGACCGCAATTTCACAAATGTTACTTAGAAAAAACCTTTTTCAACGAAATGGACTTATCATAAAACGTGATTCTGATTCCGAAAAGCAAAATGATTCCGCCAAAAACCATTTGTAAAGTTATTTGTTCTTCCAAAAACAACCAAGCTAATATCGAAGTAATTACAGCCTGACTCAATAAACTTAACGAAACCCTCGTTGCGCGCATGTGTTGCGTAGCGTAACTTATCGAAAGCCAGGCACACAGTTGACAAATTACCGCCTGAAGCACCAATACAAACCAACCCATATCAGAGAATCCTGTAAAAGGTTGATTTAGCGAATAACAAAGAATTCCCAAATAAATGCTGGAGGCCAACAAACTAATGGTCATAAAGGATAAAACATCAACATGAGAAAGTACATTTTTGCTGACTAACAGATAAATCGAATAAAGGATTCCGGATAGCACTGCAAAAAGAAAAGCCTGATCGAAGTTTAATTCCATGAAAAAACCAAAACCAACCAAAGTTATCATTCCGAATAAGGAGACAGCTGTTCCGATCCAGAAGTTTGTGGCGGGTTTTGTGTTCAAAAAGAAAAAAGAACCAATTCCAACCCAAAGTGGGGACAAGTTGGTTAGTAACGAAGCTTGTGTGGCACTTGAATCCTGAATGGCGATGTTCCAAACGGCAACATCCGAAGAGAATAAAACACCACAAAGTGCTGCCAAAAGAGTAAATCTTAAAGTTGGCATTTTAAAATTTTTACTCAAAAGCACATACGGTAAAAGCAAAATGACTGCAAAAAACATTCGGTAAAAAGCCGAAATTAATCCCGGTGCTAAACGTAATTTTACCAATATCGGGAAAATCGAAATACAAAGTATTCCGCCGATTAAAGCTAATCTTGGTTTTGTTATTTTCATTTGGAATGTCCTAAGCTTAGTAGCGCCGAAGCAAAGCTTAAATTATTGGAGTTAGGTTACTTTATTTGATTGTTGTTAATCTCAAAAAAATCAGGTAAACTTTCAGAGAAATAAAATCTTAAACGAAGTCGAAGATTTTTAAACAGTATGCTGAATTTTTATTTGGAATACGATACTATTCGAGAATATTTCCTAGTTGAGGTTTAACAATTCCCGGATTTCTGAAATTACTTCATCATTTGTATGAAAATCACTTTTTTTAATTTCGTTTCGCCCATTTTCGATAACTGTGTTTTGTTCAGATGACAATTCATAAAGAGCTTGCTCAGACGAATCAAATATAGTTTGAAGGGCATTGAGGAAATTCAAATCATTAGAATCTTTAATTCTTGAGATCAGGTTTTTTTTTATTTGTGCAGTCATGTCCATAACCTTTCTTTTATACTCAAATTTAAAGATTTATTTCTAAAATAGTTAGATTGGTTCCGATTATTTCTTAGAAGATCAAAATACAAAGTATTCCGCCAATTAAAGCTAGTCTTGGTTTGGTAAGTTTCATTAAGTTATTTTTTGCATTAAATGTATTTTACTATTGCAAAAAAGCCAAGGTTTTTTAACTAAAAATTCCCGGACGCTAATCCGGAAATTTTTATTTTTTAGTCTGCAAATTTTCTGATGATGTATTCTTTTGTTGTATTGTCGTAATATCCTAAATAATAATTGGAATCCATTTTAAACAAAGTTTGAGAAGAGACATCGGTAATGTCATCAAAAAATGTTCTGATTTTGTCAAATGCAAGTGGCTTGAGCTCCGTTTTGACATGATTGTTATCTTTGTCAAAGAGAGATTCTATTTTTACAACTTTTCGGTTGTTATACGAGTTAAAACTATCCATTGTAGGGTTGTAATAATATATTGTAGCTAGCGCAATGCCGCCAACAAGTCCAAATGCGCTAAAAGCCACTACTTCTGCTCCCGTATTTTTTTGTGCAGAGACACCTCCAAGTGTAATCAAAGTATTTTCACCAAGGTGATAACATGAAATTCCGGAATTTAGACTGTTTATTTTTCGGATAAACTGTGAACTGGTTTCTAAAATTCTTTTTCCTCCAAAATCACCACCTTCCTGATAGATCTCAGAGTTTTTAAAATCGATTGGGCTGCCTGCATCAACATGAAATTCTTTTAAATTATTTCCGTCTAAATCTTTTATAGTAAAGAAAAATGAATCTGATGAGCTTTTGATTTGATAGAGCTTATGGTCAAAATAGAATGAGTTTGAATTTAAGTCCGTACGGGGTATGATAAGAATGATTGGTTTGCCAATGACTTTTTCTGTTGCTGTAAAGTTTTTTAAATCTATGGTAATAAGTTGGGTATAATCTACATTAGCGTCAAGTGTAATTATCAATTGATTATTAGAAAAGTAACATTTTCTCTTTTTTGCACCATCAGTTATAGAAGTTGGGTTCTCGCTGATGATGTTTTGTAAAGAAAAAGGACTTTCAAACGGAAGTAAATTTTCCGCAAAAATCCCGTAGAGATTTGTTTTGGTATAATTGCTTTTATAAAAGCGAGAATTACTTAAGTCTATTATCCTTGTTTCATACTTACCTCCCTGGTCAAAGATGTGAAGCTTAAAAAGATTACTTTTTTTAATGACAGTTAAAATATAGAATTTATCTTCTGAACTAAATTTTTGTAAATAAATTTCGTCTTTAAAAGGCAAAGTATATTGGTGTATGACAATCTTGCGGGTTTGGAAATTATACAATTGTGAGAAAATCTGTTTGTAGTCATTAGAGGACCAATACAATCTAGCATTCATCTTGTTGGTATTGTAACCAATCATATTGTCATATAATTTTATGTTTGGTCTTTCGGCAGAAATACTATCGATAATCTGCATTTTTTCATTAAGAACAAGAGCCTTTACTTTTTGCTTATCACTAATGAATAAAGTGGTTTCTTTTTTTGTATTATTTACGATTTGAAAAACATCTCTGTTTCGTTTTAGTTCAATAGGAGTATAATTTACCAGATCTTGTGAAAAAGAGTTAATAGTATTGAGGAACAGGCAAATAAATAATAATTTTTTAATCATGGGTTTAATCTGAATTTTTTGGCGAAGATCTTGTTTTTTAATGAAATTTGAAGAGGTAGAAGAGGTGTTTTTTGATAATTATTGAAGTCCTGAGATTGTGCCTTTAATAAATTTAAAAAGAGAACGGTTAAAAATAAAAATTCCCGATTTTATCGGGAATTATATTTCTAGTCTACAAATTTTCTAATGATGTATTCTTTTGTTTTGGTATCGTAGTAACCAAAATAATAGGCATCTGTTTTAAATAGTGTCTGAGATGAAACATCATTGTCTTTGTCGAGAAAAGTTCTGATTTTATCAAATGCCAATGGTTGCAAATCTCCTTTCACGTGTTTTCCTTCTTTATCGAAAAGACCTTCCATTTTAACCACTTTTCGGTTAGAATAAGCGTTAAAACTCTCCATAGTAGGATTAAATGCGAAAGATCCGATTAAAGAACCAATAAATCCAAATTGGTTCATTACAGATTGTCCGCCTGATTGCTGAGATCCGGCAGAAACACCTCCGAAAGTTATTAAAGTAGTATCACCAAGGCGATAACACGCAAGAGCTGAATTTAGATTAGTTGTTTTTCTAATAAATTGAGAAGAAGTTTCGAGCGTTTTTTTGCCACCAAAGAATTCATTGCCTTCCTGAGAAATCTCTGAATTTTTAAACTCAATTGGTTTATCTTCCGTAGCAGTATATTGCTGTAGCAGATTGCCGTCTAAATCGTTTATAGTAAAATGAAGGATATCAGACGAAGATTTTGTCTGGTATATTTTATGGTCAAAATAGAAAGAATTTGAGTTGATGTAGATCGAAAATCCTGAACTGCTTATATCAGAAATAGGTGGAGATTTAATAATTTTTTCAACGGCAGAATATTTCTCCAGATCAATTACAATGACTTGTGTGAAATTTACATTCAGGTCAATTGTTATAACGAGTTGGTTTTTGCTAAAATAACACTTTCTCTTTTTCGAACTATCGTTTAACGAAACAGGGTTTTCAGTATTGATGTTCTGTAATGAAAAAGGGGCTTCGGCAGGTAGTAAATTTTGTTCCAACACACCATATAAGTCAGACTTTACATACTTGCTTTTGAAAAAATGAAATCCTTCCAGATCAATAACTTTTTCGATGTAATTGCCTTGTTTATCAAAGATGTGAAGTTTTAGACTATTACTGTTTTTTAGTACAGTAAGAATATAAAAGTTGTCATTTTCGCTGAACTTTTGCAAAACTTTTTCGTTTTTTAATGCTAAAGTATATTCTTTGGTGGTGATTTTTCGGCTAGTGAAATCATACAACTGAGCAAAGATATTTTTATAGTCATCAGAAGACCAAAACAGTCTCGTGTTGTTGCTGCTTCTATTGTAGCCAATCATAAAGTCGTATTTTTTTGCATCAGGTTTTGCTGTAGAAATACTATCTGTGATTTGCATTTTTTCATTAAGCTGAATAGCTTTTACATTTGTCTTGTCACTTAGAAACAAAGTAACTTCTTTGGTATCATTGTTTACAGACGGAAAAATATTGAGATTCTTTTTTAAAGTAAGCGGAGTTGAACTCACGATGTCCTGAGAAAAAGAAGTCATGCTGTTTAATGTCAAACAGATGAATAGTATTTTTTTGATCATGATATAGTTTTTTGCAAATATCTTGATTTTCTGATAAAAAAAGGGTTATGTTGAATGTTAATTATTTGATATACTGTTAAATATACGAATCTGTTAAGTGAGTTTCATACGCTTTCTTGTGAAAATATCATTTTGAATAACCTCCTGCTTTATCTCAACGTCATTAAGTTAAGGATCGCTTTAAAAAAGTCTCACGCAGATTTTAGCAGCATGTAATAAAAAAAATCCGCAAAATCCGCAAAATCTGCAGAATCTGCGTGAAAAAATCTCTTAACGAAATGACATTGAGCTTTAGCTGGAGGAATATAGTTACGATTAAACATTAAATGGCTTTAGCCAAAATATATCCAGCTTCTTTTGGCTAAAGCCAATTGCTCATCTCTCAATCAATGTACCTCCAGCTAAAGCAGGAGGCTATTCAAATAGCAACAAATGGAAAAAGAATAATTAACTAGCAACTTTTGTACAATCGATAATAATAGATACACAAAACCCTCGCTTTAGATGTGCAAAAATACTCATATGAGTAGATTTCCCGTGTTTCCGTAGGGTCATCATGGCGAGGGAGTGTTTATGTTAATTTTAAACGTAAGTTTAATGGTTATATCCTCTAATTCTGTCATTTCGACGAAGGAGAAATCACACCAGAAATTCCACATAGAAAATCGCCAATCTTTGTCGAGTTACGCGTGTGATTTCTCCTTCGTCGAAATGACAAAACGAGGTTTTTTTTTAATAAACTAAATTTTTACATCCAATTTTTTAGTTCTCCACAGTTTTTGAAATTGATCCTTTTTTTAGACAATTAATTATTGGTATAAAAAATAAAACGCGCGAATCTATTGGTAGTTTCACGCGTTTTGTTTTAGTCGCTAGGCATTCTTAATTTGATTACAAGCCTGCTCAATTTGTTGCTCCGAAAAGGGCTCCAGCGCTTTTGCTAACATGCGACTGGTTTTTAGACAGCCTTTCATCTTAGTCCTTAGTTCGAGGTTATTACCCATTTCAGTTTCCAGAATACTATCGAAGATTTCGTTTAGATAGTCTGGTTGGTCTCTGAACTCTCCTTCAAACCAAAGGGCGGAAAGGAAGTTTGCTACGGATAGCATTACATCTTGATGAGATGTGTTTTGATTTTCTTTAGTCATAATCGAAAAATTTAAAACGTACGAAACCCTCGCTTTAGGTGTGACTAAATATCTCGAAAGATAGATTTAGGGCAGTTTCCTGCTCCCGCACCATGGCAAGGGTTCGCTTATGTTAACTTTTAATAAAATTTATTGAAAGTTTTGTAAGATATTTAGTCGATACAAAAGTATTAATAAATATCGATTGGACTGCTTAATAAGTAAGAAAATTCCTTAATTATTTATATCCGTAAAGGTCTAATTTACCGTTTCACCATTCGGAGCATCAGCATCCGGATTAATGAAAACCAATTTGCCTTCTGCATTTGTAGTCATCAGAATCATTCCCTGACTTTCTACACCGCGTAAAGCTCTTGGGGCTAAATTGGCCAGAACAGAAACTCGTTTTCCGATAATTTCTTCGGGAGTAAAGCTTTCTGCAATTCCCGAAACAATCGTACGAACGTCAATTCCGGTGTCTACTTTTAATACTAATAGTTTGTTTGCTTTTGGCATTTTTTCAGCCTCGAGGATCGTTCCCACACGAATGTCCATTTTAGCGAAATCTTCAAACTGAATTAAATCTTTTTGAGGCTCAGCCTTTTTGTTCTCAGCGATATTAGCCGTTTTGGTAGCTTCCAATTTATCTATTTGTTTTTGTATTTCTGAGTCTTCTATTTTTGAAAATAAAACATCAACTTTCTCCGTTTCAATTACGTGGTCAGGAGAAATTAATTCTTCTAAGCTTATAATATCATTCCATTTAATGTTGTTGTTTAGTTTCAAGATAGCATTTAGCTTTTTCGCAGTAAAGGGTAAAAAAGGCTCAGATAGAATACTCAATGCTGTTGTAATTTGCAATGCTACATACATTTGAGTTTTTACTCTTTCCGGATCTGTTTTTATTAATTTCCAAGGCTCGCCGTCTGCTAAATATTTATTACCAAGACGCGCTAGGTTCATTAACTCATTTAATGCTTCTCTAAATCTATAACGTTCTAAAGAACTTGCTATTACAGCAGGATAAGCTTTTAATTCTGCCAAAGTTGTTTCGTCAACTTCTGTAAAAACATTTGGTTGTGGAACAGCTCCGTTGTAATATTTTTGAGTTAAAACAACAACACGATTAACAAAGTTCCCTAAGTTATCTGCTAATTCATTATTGTTTCTTGCCTGAAAATCTTTCCAGGTAAAATCATTATCCTTTGTTTCCGGAGCGTTAGAAGTCAATGCATAACGCAAAACATCTTGTTTTTCCGGGAATTCTTCTAAATATTCGTGTAACCAAACCGCCCAGTTTTTAGAAGTCGAAAGTTTATTTCCTTCCAAATTCAAAAACTCATTTGCAGGCACATTGTCCGGTAAAATATAACTTCCTTCTGCTTTTAACATCGCAGGGAAAATGATACAGTGAAAAACGATATTGTCTTTTCCGATAAAGTGCACCAATTTTGTGTCTTCATCTTTCCAATACGGTTCCCAGTCTTTTCCTTCACGCGCCGCCCATTCTTTGGTCGACGAAATGTATCCGATAGGAGCATCAAACCAAACGTATAGTTTTTTGCCTTCAGCACCTTCCACCGGAACATCAATTCCCCAGTCTAAGTCACGCGTTACCGCACGAGGTTCTAATCCACCGTCTACCCAGGATTTAACCTGTCCGTAAACATTCGGTTTCCAGTCGTTTTTATGTCCAACCAAAATCCATTCTTGCAAGAACTCAGTATATCTGTCTAAAGGTAAAAACCAGTGTTTTGTTGATTTTAAAATTGGAGTTTCTCCTGTAATCGTTGACTTAGGGTTAATTAAATCGGTTGCATTTAGCGTAGAGCCACATTTTTCACACTGATCGCCGTAGGCTTCTTCGTTACCACATTTTGGGCACGTTCCAACTACAAAACGATCTGCCAAAAACTGATTTGCTTTTGCATCGTACAATTGTTCTGTAACTTCTTCAATAAAATCGCCTTTATCATACAACGTTCTAAAGAATTCCGAAGCGGTATCATGATGAATTTTAGCAGAAGTTCTGGAATAATTGTCAAACGAAATTCCGAAATCAGCAAATGATTTTCTGATAATTCCGTCGTATTTATCAATAACTTCCTGCGGTGTAATTCCTTCTTTTTTTGCTTTCATCGAAATGGCAACACCATGTTCATCACTTCCGCAAATAAAAGCAACATCTTTTCCTTGTAAGCGTAAATATCTTGAATAAATATCTGCAGGCACGTAAACCCCCGCCAAATGCCCAATGTGAATAGGTCCGTTGGTATAAGGCAATGCAGCTGTAATAGTATATCTCTTTGGATTCTGTATCATAACTCAATTTTATTGGGTGCAAAAATAAGCAATAGAATCGAGATTTTAGTATGTCACTGAGATTCGGTATGAAAAGACAGAATTTTAGAGAGGAGATGTTTGGTGTTTTTTTAAGCGTTTTGAATTAATCTCGCAAAGTCGCGAAGTCGCAAAGTTTTTTTCGGTTTTGTGTTTCTTTTAAAAAAGGGGTGAAGTTTTTTTGAATTAATCTCGCAAAGTCGCGGAGTCGCAAAGTTTTTTTTTGGTTTGGGGGTAAAGTTTGGAGTCTTTTTCTTCGCGTCTTTGCGACTTTGCGAGATTTTAATGATCAGTGAGATTCGTTGCAAAAACATAGAACTTTGCAGAGAAGATGTTTTGTAAGTCTAAGGAAAGCCGAACAGTCAGGCTAAGCGAAGTCGAATTGTCAGGCTGAGCGAAGTCGAAGCCCCGATTCCTCTAAAGCTAACAAACACCAAAAACCGTATATTTGCAAACGCAATTACTAAGAGTAGAAATCATGGCAAAAGGACCCGAAAAAAACACCAAAAACAAGGCTTTACATACCAAATTGCTAAATCGGAAAAAGGCTAAAATTCAGGAAGAAAAAAGAGAAAGAGCCTTGCGATTGAAAGAGCTGGTAACAAAAATGAATCAGAAAAAGAAAGATGACGAGGCTAATAACCAATAAATTCTATTGTTTTTAAGTTGAAAAACGTTCGTTTAAATAGACTTAATTTAAACTAGCCTCTTTGGGCTAAAAAACCTCCTGTTCTTGCAAATCCTTAGCAATATATTTTGCAACCTTTGCCAAAAAAGCAAAGTTATGAGCAAGACTAAATTAATCATCAATAAAAACGGATCTATTAAGATAGAAGGTGATTTCGAAATAATGGATTCAGAAGGTACAGTATACGGATTACAAGGAAGAGCTGCATTAGGTCTTTGCCGTTGCGGATTATCAGCAAACAAACCTTTTTGTGACGGTGGACACCGTAATAATTTCGAACACGATTCAATTGCATTCGATTTGCCACCAATGAAAACGAATTAAGAATTTGATTTTTAGTTTATTTAAAATATAGAAAAACCGCATTACTGATGCGGTTTTTTTTATGTATTTGTTTTTTGAAAGAGCAATAAAAGCTGCTGATTTACATGGCATTTCAATCGATTATAAAAAGCTTGTATGATATTATAAATTGATTACTAATGGTTGTAAAGCATACGTTTAATTAAAGCATTGGTTTTTATTTGTTATGCGCCATTCTTTATCGTGATGATTTGGCTGATTATAAGGATTATGAATATTATTTTGTTCTCGCAATAATTGTTTCTTTGTAATTGCGGCGATTTGTTTTGGTGGCGACACGATTGATACCGCATTAAAAGGCATACAGTATTTTTTATATCAGGGAAAGGAATATTATCTTCGAATTATCGTTCATATTGTTTTATGTTTGGAAGTGATAAAAGTTCAAAACAACGTTTTTCATGCTGTTTTGGTAGCATTATTTATTGTTTGCGAACTTTCGTTTATTTTCAGATTATTTGATATGGACTAGAAGACCAATTTATTTGTAATAAGATATGGTACAAAAAAGAGTTAAAATATTATTTTTTATTCTTGTTTTTCTAAACAAAGGAATAGCTCAAAACAAGATAAATCTTTTTTCAGAAATCAACTACAATTCAATTCCCTCGCTAGCTTTAAAGGAATACAAATCGGTTCAGGATCGTGACAGCAGATTTCAAAATCCCAAGATTGCTTTAGGAGTCGGAATTTCAGGAGGTGGATCCAGAGCACAGTTTTTTAGTATGGGGGTGCTTTTGGGGCTGGAGGAAATAGAAGAAAGCAATTCGCAGCGTAACTTTTTAAGTGAAATAGACTATTTTTCAACCGTTTCAGGAGGCTGTTATTCAGCCGGATATTATTTAACCATATTGAAAAATAAATTGCATCATGACAACTGTAGTTTTAATGAGTTTTATTTTTCTAAAGCAGACGCTTACAAATCAGATATAAATAAATCAGCCAATGTTTTCTCGCTTCTCAATAATAGCAGAAACGAAAAAGGGGAAAAAGTATCCATGTCACAGCGTTTAGATTTGGAGGTTTTGCAGTTTGACAGTTCAAATCCGGAAAACCCGGAGAAATTTAAAACTCAAATGCTTTTGTCTGATTTTTTTATTCCAAAAGAAAGCAAGCAGAATCCCGAGTTGCCAATGCTGGTTGCCAACGGAACGGCTTATAATAATGGGGAGCGTTTCCCGTTTATGCCGCACATAATTCGGGGTTTAAAAATAAATTCTTCACTGGCTCCCAATAAAGCGCCGATTTCACTTAATGAAAATAACATCAATGATGGTTATGACTTCGCGTTGACGTATGCCATTACAGCTAGTTCCGCCTTCCCTGGTGTGCTTCCCAAAACAAAATTCGGGATCAAAGGTCAGGACAAAATACTATGTGTGATCGATGGCGGGGCTTCTGATAACATGGGATATCAAACCCTAATAGAATTACTTCATGACGATGTCAAAGTAGAAGATAAGAACAAAAAAGCCCTTTTTATAGATTGTTTGGGACAGGGAAAGAAGGAGCCCTTTATAAATGATGTAAAAATCAGATTGATTTCCTTGTTAGAGACCGCTTCCTTATATACCGTTCAGACGCGATACATCACTTTTGAAAATGATGTTGAAAATGTGTTGGAGAAGTATAAAATACCAATTAGCAATTACCAGGTGATTGGTTTTACAACATTACGGGATTACTTATCAAATTTGAAGAAAGATCAGGATTATGAAGATTTGGTTACAGAATTAAAAAACACGGATGACACAGCCAGTAACTGGTTGAAACTACAAACGGATTTTAAAACACAATTAGCTGCAAAGTTTGGGACTGATCGTTTTGCAAAAGACAAAAATGGCGAAGTAATTCTATCCAGTTTAGGAAAAGATATGTTTAAAGACTTTGGAGCGAGTGAAGTTTTAATGTTATATGAATATGCCTCCCATGTGGAAACAAAGTTGAAGACAAAAAACGAAGAAAAAGAGATGTTGTTATTGGCCGGACGTTTTGCGGTTTTTATAAAAACTAACGAATTAAAGGAGTTGCTAGTGGAACATAAAGGATTTTAGAAAGGACTAAAAAGCCGCATAATAATGTGACTTTTTAGTAGAAATAAGTAGTTAGATGTACAGTTCACCACGCATTGTAATAACAGAAGAACCTCCAACCAAAATATCATTTTTGCGTTCCATAACCTCAATCAAAGAAGCCTGGTTTAGTTTGACACCTTGCAGGATTTTATATTCTTTATTAGGTTCTGCATATCTGTTTTTTGTTAAAAAACCAATTAAAGGCCCAGCTGCAGTACCTGTAGCGGGATCTTCTTCAATTCCGATAATAGGATTAAAAAACCGTGCTTCAACAATATGATCCTCAGATTGATCGGAAATGGAGAAACAGTAGAATCCTTCAAATTGATATTCTTTTGAGATTTCTATTAAAAGTTTACTGTCTGGAGTACACTCATTAAGTAATTTACTATTTCTCAACGGAACCATTGTATGTGCAACCTCTGTCTCAACAACGGTCGGAACTAACATGTCGATTTCTAAGTCTTTTATTTTTAAACCAAGCGCAATGGCAATTTTATAAGTTGGTATCTGTTGTTTAATAACGGCAGATTTTTGGTGCATCTGCACAATAGGGTAGTGTGTTTCGGGATCAAATTTTACGGTTATAGGTATTGGAGCATTTTTCATAATCACAAAACGATTGTGCTCTTCTTGTTCTTCAAATATGGGGATTTTTTTTAATAATGCACCACAAACTGCACCAAGCAGATTGTGTCCGGCACCATCAATTTCAAAACCAATCGGCGTAAACGATCGTACATTCAGCGCTTTTTGTTCTGCAGAATAATAAACAAATGAAGTTTCAGAATAGCCAAATTCTTTCGCAATATTTTGATAGACTTCTAATTCTAAATTACCATCGGTAAAAACAACAGACAATGGATTGCCTTTATAACTTGTATTAGAGAATACATCTAAAACATAATATTCTAAAGCGATCTTTGCTCTCATTGATTTTCTTTTTAAATAGATTTTTCTTGATACGAACTAATTTCTTGATTTTATAAAATGCTACAAGTTAGCAATTGTTCTTATTGCCCATAAAAATAGTGTAAATAAGATAAAGTAAAGTAGTACTTTGTTTACTTTTTGGTTTTCAAACTTCATAACAAAAAATAAAAGGTTTGTAAAAGTGTCATTTCGAGCGAAGTCAAGAAATCATGCCTGAAATTCGACAAAACAATAAGTAGTATAGATTGAGTAAGCTAAGGCTTCTACTTGTTATAAAGGGCAAGATTTTGAAAACCAAAGGGCTAAAAGAATTATTGACAGAGTATTAAGGATTTTAGTTTTTATTTTTATCTCGTAGTGGCTTTAAGAGTAGGAAATATCTATATATTTGCGATCTTAAAAAAAATAAATAAAGCCATTTATGATGAAAAATCTAAAGAAAATTGTGTTTTTTGCTATCGCTGTTTTTGCGTTTGTTCTATCGTCTTCTTGTAGTAGTGATGACGCTCCAAAAGAGAATCCGGATGAAATCCAAACAAAAGGAGAATTTATCAAATTCAAATACAAAGGAACTTCTTATTCTTTTGAACCTGGAGTATCGAGTTCATTAAATTTGCTTATAAAGGGAAGTCAAGGAATAGACAATACCTACAAAAGTATTGGTTTATGGATGCCTTTGAATGTAACAAAAGGTAGTCACCCGATTGTTCTTGATTTGTCAAAGCTTGAAACAACCTATCAGGTAGATTTTGCCTTTATGCCAGAATTTAGTAATGTAAATGCAACATCAGGGACAATGAATATTACGCTTGTAAATAGCGAAAGAATTGAAGGAACATTTAATTTTTCTGCAACTAAAAACGGAGCAGCGGTTGAAGTTACAGAAGGTAGCTTTAGCGTGAAAGCACTAAGATAGATTTTAAGAATAAAAATTGTGATAAAAAGCAGCAGTAAGCAAAAGTTTACTGCTGTTTTTTTTTAGTAGCACTTTTCTTTTCTCCATTATTTTAGTCGAAATTTGCATCAAAACCCATTAAAACAAAACTCAAAATGGAATTCGGTAGAATCATTATTTCAGAAAGCGCAGCAGAGAGTGCAAACCCTCAGGACATTATCAACTCAAATATATCGGTAATTAATCTGATGCGTGAGGAAAAAATCGACGACGATTTGATTCACGAAGATGCGCTGATGAGTTATTATTTAGATTATTATACATCACAATATACCGAAGGCAATTTTGCACAATTCGTTTACAATTCAGGATGGAACAAAGAATTGAATGAATTGATCGAAGAAGGGCTCGCTTTAATTGGTGCTGAGAAACATTTAGAATTATTTCAAACACAGGCTAAAAGAGTTCGATTATTAAGCAGCGTTAAAATTGGTAAGTTTTTAAAAGGAAAATTAGAAGGTGTAAACCCAACAAGAGATTTATTAAACAATGATACCTTTTTCGAATTAGAAGAAAATCTGGTTACCCTTAATGCGGAATTTCTAAAATCACATCCCGATACAGAAGTGCTTTCGGTAGATGAAATGTTTGCGGTTTTAGAGGAATTTGTGGGGCATGAGATTAAGAGAGCTTAGTTTTTTTGTTCCACAGAGATTCGCAAAGAAAAAGTACAGAGAGACATAGAGTTTAATTTTTTGTTTCACAGAGATTCACAAAGAAAAAGCACAGAGACACACAGAGTTTAATCCAAATCTTTGCGAATCTCTGTGTCAGCTTCGCGCAACTTTGTAGTATTAAGAGAGTTTAGTTTTTTATTCCGCAGAGATTCACAAAGAAAAAGCACAGAGACACACAGAGTTTAATCCAAATCTTTGCGAATCTCTGTGTCAGCTTTGTGCAACTCTGCGAAATTCTCTTTCTAGATAATTTAAGCTCACGAGATTAAAAGAGCTTAGTTTTTGTTATTCCACAGAGATTCGCAAAGAAAAAACACAAAGAGACACAGAGTTTAATATAAATCTTTGCGAATCTCTGTGCCAGCTCCGTGCAACTCTGTGGAATTCTTTTTTTGGAGAATTGTGGCTCACGGAGTCCTATATAAATCTTAGCGAATCTCTGTGTCAGCTTCGCGCAACTCTGCGGAATTAACCTGAATTTTGGTAAATCGCCACATTAGTTTTACGAAACTCCGTGAAATTCTCTTTTACACACAACTTTGTCCTTAATCTTAACAAACATTTCCTTAAATTTGCTTCCTTTATATAAAAATAAAATAGTTACAAAAATCAAGCTATGTTACAAATCGCATTTATTAGAGAAAATCAGGAGAAAGTAATCAAGGCTTTAGCAAAACGAAATATCGATGCTAAAAGCGTTGTTGAAGAAGTGGTGCAATTAGATGAAAACCGTCGTGCTGCGCAGGCAGAATTAGACAATGTTTTATCTGAATCTAATAAATTGTCCAAAGATATCGGAGAACTGATGAAAGCGGGAGAGAAATCGAAAGCCGCAATCTTAAAAGAAAAAACAGTTTCCTTAAAAGAAAAAAGCAAAGAATTAGCCGAAAAAGCAGAAGCCTTGGCGGTCGAATTAACGAACAAATTATACACATTACCTAATCTTCCCGCAGATATTGTTCCGGAAGGAAAAACACCGGACGACAATCTGAATGTTTTTGAAGAAGGAGAAATTCCGGTTTTGCACGAAGGTGCACAACCTCACTGGGATTTAGTGAAAAAATACGATATCATCGATTTCGAATTGGGTGTAAAAATCACAGGTGCCGGATTTCCGGTTTACAAAGGAAAAGGAGCTCGTTTGCAACGTGCTTTAATCAATTACTTTTTAGATAAAAATACAGCCGCAGGATATAATGAAGTTCAGGTACCTCATTTGGTAAACGAAGCTTCAGGATACGGAACAGGACAATTGCCGGACAAAGAAGGACAAATGTATCACTCAACGATTGATGATTTGTATTTGATTCCAACAGCTGAGGTTCCCGTGACCAATTTGTTCCGTGATGTTCTTTTAAGCGAAAGTGAATTACCGGTTTTACATACGGCATACACACCATGTTTCCGTCGTGAAGCAGGTTCTTACGGAGCACATGTTCGCGGATTAAACCGTTTGCACCAATTTGATAAAGTAGAGATCGTTCGAATCGAGCATCCGGACAATTCTTATAAAGCACTTGACGGAATGGTAGAGCATGTAAAAAACATTTTACAGGAATTGAAATTACCCTACAGAGTTTTACGTCTTTGTGGCGGCGATATGGGTTTTACTTCAGCTTTGACGTATGATTTTGAGGTGTTTTCTACGGCACAAGATCGTTGGTTAGAAATCAGTTCAGTATCTAACTTCGAAACTTTTCAGGCCAATCGCTTGAAATTACGTTTCAAAGACAAAGACGGTAAAAACCAATTGGCACATACACTTAACGGAAGTTCATTGGCGTTACCTAGAGTTTTGGCCGGAATTTTAGAAAACTACCAAACTCCGGAAGGAATCGTAATCCCGGAAGTATTACGTCCTTACTGCGGATTTGACATTATAGATTAACTTTTATAGTTACAATACAAACCTAACAGGCTTTTAAAACCTGTTAGGTTTAATTTAGTAACGGCAACTACAACTCAAAAAAACTGAAATATGAAAAACATCTTTATCTATATCGTTTTGTTGTGGTCCACCCTTACATTTGCACAAAATGAGCAACTCGCTCAATATTACTACGATAAAGGCGATTTTGAAAAAGCCAAAGTCAGTTACGAACAGCTTTTAAGCGGTTCACCATCCAACAGTCAGTATTTTTTAAGAACTGTAGATTGCTACCAGCAATTACAGCAATTTGATATTGCCCAAAAAGCGATTCAGGAAAGATACAACCGATACAAACAAGGTATTTTCTTAGTAGAATTAGGATATAATTTTCAACTTCAGAAAAACGAATCCAAAGCCAAAGACTATTACGAGCAGGCAATTGAAAAAATCCGAACAAACCCAAATGATGTTTACGGAATCGGAAATTCATTCGAGAAAAAAGTATTGTTGGAATATGCTTTAAAAGCGTATCAGACAGCAATGGAAATACAGCCGAATTACAATTTTAATTTTCAAATCGGAATGTTGTACGGTCAGTTAGGAAAGACCGATTTGATGATTGATCTTTTGTTAACCGAATCCTACCAGAATCCGCAAAATGCCAATTTAATTCAAACACAATTGTCCCGTTTTATGAATGGCGAGGCAGATAATACGAGTTTTAAAGATGCCATGAGAAAGGCATTAATCCTGAGAACACAAAAAGATCAGGACGTGTTCTGGAATCATTATCTGAGCTGGTTTTATGTACAACAGAAGGAATTCGGAAAGGCTTTTATTCAGGAGAAAGCCATTTATAAAAGAGAACCGGAATCGTTGATGAGTATTGTGAATTTGAGTCAGTTTGCACTGAATGAAGACGACACCGAAACGGCCTCAGAAATTCTAAATTTTATTCTTTTAAATACCAGAGATTTAGATTTGTTGATTCAGACAAACGCACGTCTGATGGAGATTAAAATTGCAAAAGCACAAGAAAAAGACTACCCTGCAATCGATGCAGAACTGCAACAATTGCTTACAACCTATGAAATCACTCCTTTTACCTTATCTTTGCAAATAATTCAGGCACATTTTCTGGCTTTCAATTTAAAAAAACCGGAAGAAGGCAAGGCAATTATTAAAAAGGCATTAGAGCTTAATCTGAACGATTATCAACAGGCTGATGCTAAAATGGAGTTGGGAGATATCTTGCTTTTGGAAGAAAAATTCAATCAAGCCTTGATTTATTATTCGCAAATTCAATTGGATTTAAAGAATGATGTCATGTCACATGAGGCGAGTTTGAAAGCTGCTAAAACAAGTTATTACAAAACCGATTTTGAATGGGCTTTAAAACAGTTTAAAGAACTTAAATCGGCCAATACACAATTGATTGCCAATGATGCTCTTGAATATTTTTTGCTGATAAACGATAATACCGTTGCCGATTCGACACAAACGGCATTGAAACAGTTTGCTAAGGGTGATTTTTTGCTATATCAAAATAAAAAACAGGAAGCCATAGCCCAGTTTCAGGGGATTTTGAAAACCTTTAAAGGACAGGAAATTGAAGCTGTTACTATGTTGCGTTTAGGTAAAATTTATGAAAGTCTGGCAGATTATAGTGCAGCTTTAAGTCAATATCAGCAAATTATTGACCATCACAGCGAAGGAATTTATGTAGACGAGGCGTTGTACTTTTCAGCAGAAATTTACAACGATGAATTGAAAGACACAGAAAAGGCAAAGCCTTTATATGAAAAGATAATTTTTAACCATCAGGACAGTATTTACTTTGTTGATGCGAGAAAAAAATACCGCCAATTGCGGGGAGATACCAATTTGTAAAATTCCAAAAAAAGGAAATTCCAAATTCCAAACTCTGAGAATAATAAGAATTAAAAGAAGAGACAGAATGATTATTTACAACGTTACCACAAACATACACGAGAGCGTTCATGACCAATGGTTAAAATGGATGCAGGAAAAACATATACCGGAAATTTTAGGGACAGGGAAATTTTCTTCCGCCAGAATTGTAAAGGTTTTAATTGAAGAGGAAATGGGCGGTGTAACCTACTCTGTTCAATATGTTACGGATAGTAAACAGACTTTGGAGCAGTATTATATGGAAGATGCACCAAAATTTCGTCAGGAGGCTTTAGAGCTTTTCGCAGATAAAATGCTTTCTTTCAGAACAGAACTGGAAGTAGTTTCGGAACATTAGTATTTCAGTCTTAGTGTCAGTCTCAGTCTCCGTTTTCAGTTTCGATCTTTAAGATATAAGGATTCATTTTTATAAATAGATAATCTAATGGAAATTCGATTTCAAACTAAAGAAGAAAGCAATAAACAACAGCAAGAGGAATTTTTTAAGTTGTCTAAAGTAGAGAGATTCTATAGCTTTTTGCGTTTAATGGAGAGAGTTAGTCGATTTCCTGTGAAAAATAAGATTGATAAGAATAAAGACAATTTTCTTATTGTAATTAAAAGAGACTAGATATTTGTGAAATATTCAGCAGTTACAAGAAATAAACAAAAAATAAAGAGTTGTGTCTTAGCGCCTTCGTGGCTAAACCAAACCTTGTAGGCCTTTGTGGCAAATAAAATAGAATAATGGAAAAAGTAAAAGCTAAAAAACATTTAGGACAGCATTTCCTGAAAGATGAAAGTATTGCCAAAGCAATTGCAGATACTTTGAGTTTAGAAGGATATGATGAGGTTTTAGAAATAGGACCGGGGATGGGTGTGCTGACTAAATATTTGCTTGATAAACCAATTAATACCCATGTGATCGAGATTGATACAGAATCAGTGGTGTATTTGGGTGAAAATTATCCAAAACTTAAAGATAAAATTATCTCTCAGGATTTCCTGAAATACAATATTAACGAGGTTTACGAGAACAAACAATTCGCTATTATTGGAAATTTCCCGTATAATATTTCGACTCAGATTGTTTTCAGAACCTTGGAGTTCAAACATCAGATTCCGGAGTTTTCGGGGATGTTTCAAAAAGAAGTTGCAGAACGAATCTGCGAGAAAAAAGGATCAAAAGCATACGGAATCTTATCCGTTTTAGCTCAGGCTTTCTATCATACAGAGTATTTGTTTACTGTTGACGAAAATGTTTTTATTCCTCCGCCCAAGGTTAAATCGGGTGTGATGAAAATGACCCGAAAGGAAGATTATAGTCTTCCTTGTGGTGAAAGGTTGTTCTTTACAGTGGTGAAAACTGCTTTTCAGCAAAGACGAAAAACATTACGTAACAGTTTGAAAACATTAAATTTATCAGACCAATTGCGAGAAGACACTATCTTTGATAAACGTCCCGAGCAGCTGAGCGTTGAAGAATTTATTGTTTTGACTCAAAAAATAGAAGCCGATGGAGTTCAAAGTTAGCAAAGAATTAGTCCAACAATTAGAAGAGCACATTGTTAGTAAAAACGACAAAGAACTTGAAGTTTTACTGAATGATATGCACCATGCCGATATCGCCGAAATCTTAGATGAATTAGATTTTGATGAGGCAACTTACATCTTTAAAGTTTTAGATAGTGATAAAACGGCTGAGATTCTTTTAGAGTTGGAAGATGATTTGCGGGAGAATATCTTAAGCCGACTTTCGCCGAAAGAAATTGCAGAAGAGCTTGATGAGCTTGAAACCAATGATGCGGCAGATATTATCGCCGAACTTTCTCAGGAAATTAAAGCCGAAGTAATCTCAGAGTTAAATGACGTTGAACACGCAAAAGACATTGTCGAATTATTGCGTTACGATGAAAACTCTGCCGGTGGTTTGATGGGAAAAGAGTTGGTAAAAGTCAATGAAAATTGGAATGTACTAACTTGCGTGAAAGAAATGCGTATTCAGGCAGAAAACGTATCCAGAGTACATTCTATTTATGTTGTTGATGACGAAAACCGATTGAAAGGAAGGCTTTCGCTAAAAGATTTATTAACAACTTCCACTAAAACTCAAATTAGTGATATCTATATCCGAAAGCTGAATTTTGTAAACGTAGATACCGAAGATGTTGAGGTGGCACGTATCATGCAGAAATACGATTTGGAGGCGATTCCTGTTGTCGATGAATTAGGACGTTTGGTGGGCCGTATTACGATTGATGATATCGTAGACGTGATAAAAGATGAAGCCGACAAAGATTACCAGTTAGCAGCCGGTATTACACAAGACGTAGAGTCAAATGACAGCGTTCTTGAACTGACAAAAGCACGTTTACCTTGGCTTCTAATCGGAATGGTGATTGAAATTGTCGCTTCCTTTGTGCTGAAAGGCAATGAAGCAACCTTTCAAAAATATTCAACTTTAATTATTTTTGTGCCTTTACTTTCTGCAACAGCAGGAAATATCGGTGTTCAGGCATCGGCAATCGTTGTTCAGGGTTTGGCGAACGGAACTTTAAAAGAATTTAGCCGCGGATATTTCAGCAAAGAAATTAGCGTATCGATGATTTCGGGAACGATTATCTCGTTACTTTTATTAGGCTACCATTCGGTGATGTATCAGCAATATTTAGTAGGATTAGCAATTTCAATTTCGATGATCGTGGTAATTTTGTTTGCTGCAACCTTAGGAACTTTAGTGCCGCTTTTTCTACATAAAAATAAAATCGACCCGGCAATTGCAACAGGTCCTTTTATCACCACGACCAATGATGTCTTTGGAATTATGCTCTACTTTGGAGTCGCCAAATTGATTCTTGGATTTTAAATTTTTGCCACAAATTGATGGATTTCAGTGATTTAAAATGAATAAAATCTATGTAATTTGTAAGCGGAAAACAAACTGTTAATCAGCTCAGAAAACAGACCAAAAAACAACCAAAATGAAAGTACACATTATAGGAGGAGGAAACCTTGGTGTTTCTATTGCGCTCGGAATTGCACAATTCTCTAAACACAATCAGGTTACTGTTACAAGGAGAAATACAGCCAGTATTCAGTATTTGTCTGAATACGGAATTACAGTTTCATCCGACAATAAACAAAATATTCAAGAGGCTGATGTGGTGATCTTAACCATTAAACCGTATCAGGTTGATACCGTTTTGGCAGAAATTTTGCCGGTGATCAAAAACCAAACTATCGCTTCTGCTGTGAGTGGCTTATCTCTTGAGATGCTTCAAACTAAAACAAATAATGAATTTCCGGTGATCCGAATTATGCCCAATATTGCGGCTCAGTTTGGAGAATCGGCTACCTGTATCTCTTTCCCGGAAAAAGACAGAGAAAAAGCATTGCCAATTGTAGATTTGTTTCAGGATTTAGGGACTGCTCCTATAATCGATGAAAAACTGATGGATGCTGCAACTGTTTTGGGAGCTTGCGGTACAGCATATGCATTGCGTTATATTCGTGCTTCTATGCAGGCCGGAATCGAGATTGGATTTGACTCAAATACCGCTTTAGCCATAGCAGCGCAAACGGTGAAAGGAGCTGCAAAAATGCTTTTAGAGGAAAAGGTACATCCGGAACAATTAATCGATCGTGTTACGACACCGCAAGGTTGTACCATTGTGGGACTTAATGAAATGGAACATAACGGATTTAGTTCTTCTTTAATAAAAGGAATCAAAACTTCGCTGAAACAGATAAAAGGATAAACTTCGGGAAGTAAAATCCCAATTTTTTAAATCCCAAATTCCAACTTATGAACGTTGGGATTTGGGATTTTTTCTTTTTTGGCTGATGATAGTTTAAACTTTTCCTTTATCAAATTTCTCAAGAGAACATACGAGTATAATTTTTGTTTTCACAGAAATAAAGTGAATAAAGTCGGTATGATAACCGAGAAGTACTTTGCATTGATTTATAAATTTTTGCAAGGATGAAAACAAAATTATTTATTTTATTATTTCCAATACTTGGTTTTGGACAAACACAAGTTGGAGTTGATATTGTCGGGGAGCTTAATTCTAATAGCGGCAGAAGTGTTTCGCTTTCCGCAGATGGTAAGACACTGGCTGTTGGGGCACCCAGCGCTTCAGATAACGGAACATCTTCAGGTCAGGTTCGAGTGTATAGAAATACTGCAGAAGGCTGGACGCAGGAAGGTACTGCAATTAATGGAAAAGCGGCTTACGAAACCGTTGGTTCTTTTGTTTCTCTTTCTGCTGATAGTAATACGTTGGCTATTGTAACGAACAATGGTTTGATTCGGGTATATAAGAAAGAGGATGGAGATTGGAAACAGCAAGGGATTGATGTTAAAGTCGCTTTTTCTAATGGTTGTTTTTACGGTAATGGTCTTTCGCTTTCATCAAATGGTAATGTTTTTGCTGTTGTGGCCAGGGGACAATCAGATGGTGATGCCATACAAGCGAAAGTCTATAAAAATTGGAATGGAAATTGGACACAGATTGGAAATACAATTATTGGAGGAGCAAGCAGCTATTGCAGTACACAAAGTATTTCCCTTTCTGTAGATGGTAGTATCCTTGCTATTGGAGCCAGTGCCGGTAATGCCAATGGTGAAAATTCAGGTCAGGTACAGGTCTATAAAAATAATGATGGGAATTGGGTGCAATTAGGGACTACTTTTAATGGTAAAAAGGGGAGTTATTTTGGCGCAAGTGTTTCCCTCGCTGCGGATGGCGGTACTTTGGCTATAGGAGCATATGGTGCAAAGTCTAATGGGGAGTACTCAGGACAGGTTAAGGTATATAAATGGAACTCAACACGCTGGACGGAGTTAACAACAATTAATGGAGAAGCAAGCGGTTATTATTTCGGTATTAGTGTTTCGCTCTCTGCAGCCGGTAATGTATTGGCGATTGGAGCTACGGGAGGCAATGTCAATGGTGTCAATTCCGGTCAAGTGAAGGTCTACAAAAATAGGGTGGAAGGTTGGACACAGGTTGCCTGTATTAATGGTAAAGCCAATGATTATAGCGGTAATAGTGTCTCACTCTCGGCAGATGGTAGCATTGAGGCTATTGGCGCAACCTCAAGTAATAATGGTTTTAGCGGCAAGGTCAGGGTATTTGGTCCGCTACATCTTTAGACTGGAATTGTTTTGCAATTGTAAGTACTTTATATAGACCAATTTTTTAATCCAAAATTCCAACAACGTTAGGTTGGAATTTTGGATTTCGTTTTTTTCTTTTGATTCAAAGTATATTTCAAATAACAGAAGCCAAATAGTCCGGAAACTACAGAGGCGATTAAAATGGCTATTTTAGAAAAAACAATGGTTTCGGGATCGTGAAAAGCTAAAATGGTAATGAAGATTGACATGGTAAAACCAATTCCTCCAAGCATTCCCGCGCCTATGACATGAGCCCATTTGAGGTTTTTGGGAAGTGTACACATACCGGCACTTACTCCGATCAAAGAGAACAAAAAGATTCCAAGAGGCTTTCCAACTACTAGTCCTAAAATAATACCGTACGTGTTGGGATGGTTTAAACCTTCGTGCCAGTCCGATTCAATGGGGATACAGGTATTTGCCATAGCGAATAAAGGAAGAATAACAAAAGCAACAGGTTTGTGCAGGAAGTGCTCCAGTTTATGAGAAACAGAATTTTCGTCACCATTTCCAAAAGGAATTACAAAGGCTAGTATAACTCCCGTAATAGTAGCGTGAACACCGGAATTAAGCATAAAATACCACATCAGGACACCACCAATTAAATATGGAATAATATTGTAAACTTTCATTCGATTCAAGACAAATAAAAGAGCCCAAATTCCCAATGCAATGGCAAGATTTACAAAAGCTATCGTTGTGGTGTAGAAAATGGCAATAACAATGATCGCTCCTAAATCGTCGATTACAGCCAATGCGGTTAAAAATACTTTTAAAGAGGCAGGAACGCGGCTTCCCAAAAGCGATAAAATTCCGATGGCAAAAGCAATATCCGTTGCCATTGGTATTCCGGCCCCGTTTTGCGTAGCGGTACCAAAATTTAAAGCAAGGAAAATTGCTGCAGGAACAAGCATACCACCAAAAGCAGCCATAATTGGCAGTGAGGCATTTCTGATGCTGGACAGCTCTCCATGATAAATTTCACGTTCTAATTCTAAACCAATCAATAAGAAGAAAATCGTCATTAAACCGTCGTTAATCCAGTGTGTGATTGAATGTCCTCCCAAATCGTGATCCCAGAAACTAATATAATCAGCTTGCATAGAAGAGTTAGCCAGATAAAGGGACAGTATAGTGACAAAAAGTAAAAGAAGCCCTCCTGATTTTTCGTTTGCAAAAAAGGCTTTAAAAGTTTTGGTTAATTTCATGTGGAATATATTCTAAAGATGCGGAAACAAGAGAAAGGCAAAAAAGCCTGAGATTTCTCGATTATTCAAAGTTAAAAAAAATAAAGCCAATAAAAAAGTCAGAACGTTTTGTTTGGACGGAAACTATGTTTTTTGGAATTCAAAAATGAAGAATATGCTGTATTTTTGTTTTTCAATTCGTATAATTAAATTTATTTATGAGCACAAAAATTCTACATATCGACAGTAATAACCCTATTCTCTGGAAACAATTAGAGGAAGCTAATTTTGAAAATGAGGCCGATTTTAAATCTACTAAAGAAGAAATAGAAGCTAAAATTCACAATTATAATGGAATCGTAATCCGAAGCCGTTTTAAAATTGATAAAACCTTTTTAGACAAAGCCGTTAATCTGCAATTTATTGCCAGAGTGGGAGCGGGTTTAGAAAGTATTGATTGTGAGTATGCTGAAGCAAAAGGAATTCATCTGATTGCAGCACCTGAGGGAAATCGCAACGCTGTTGCAGAACATTCGTTAGGAGTAATTTTGTCTTTGTTTAATAATTTGAATCAGGCAGATACAGAAATAAAAAGCGGACAATGGAACCGCGAAAGTAACCGTGGTCATGAACTTGATGGCAAAACAGTGGGTATTATTGGGTACGGAAATATGGGGAAAGCTTTTGCGAAGAAACTGCGCGGATTTGAGACAACGGTTCTTTGTTATGATATTTTGGATAATGTTGGTGATGAAAACGCTAAACAGGTTTCTTTGTCGGAGTTGCAAGAAAAAGCTGATGTGTTGAGTTTGCATCTTCCATGGACTCCCGAAACAGATAAAATGGTCAATGCCGATTTTATAAAAGCATTTGCAAAACCATTTTGGATTATCAATACCTCTCGAGGTAAAAATATTGTAACGGCCGATTTAGTGGAAGCGATGAAAATGCAAAAGATTTTAGGGGCCGGTTTAGATGTTTTAGAATACGAAAAGTTATCTTTTGAGACGCTTTTTCAAGATAAAAATACACCCGAGGCTTTCCAATATTTACTGGAAGCAAAAAACGTTTTGCTGACACCTCATATTGCCGGATGGACATTTGAAAGTCATGAACGTCTGGCTCAGGTAATTGTCGATAAAATAAAAGCGCTTTATTCTGTTTCTTAACCTTTATTTTGGGTTTTAATAACGAGTCTTTTCCTGTAAATATTGTGACGATAATTAGTTTTATTTGTTAATTTTTAATAATATTGTTTTCGATTTTTTGAAGAATCAATCTAAATAGGATTTCTTTAGAATCTGAAGGAGTAACCGAAAATCCTAAAGAGTAGGAATTAACTAACAAACGATATTAATTATGATTGAATGGTACAAAAAAGTGGTTTTTGAAAACTATGCAAATTTTGATGGAAGAGCAAGAAGAAAAGAGTACTGGATGTTCTTTTTGGCAAACATTATTGTAAGCATTATATTTGGATTTATAGTAGGTTTTATTGCTGCATTAATCTCGCCTAGCATTACCCCTTTGGCAAACGTCTATAGCTTAGCCGTTTTTATTCCATCAATTGCTGTTGCAATCAGAAGAATGCATGATATCGGTAAAAGTGGTTGGTATATTCTGATTCCTATTTATAATATCATATTGTTGGCTACGGAGGGAGATAAAGGTACAAATGAGTATGGTGAAGATCCTAAAGGATATAGTGATACAATTGATGAAATTGGAAAATCAGAGCTATAATAATCTATAAAAGAACTATAATATGGAAGAGACAAAAACAGAATCCTGGAATACTCCATTAGCTCCAAGACAAGAAAACAAAAAAGTTCTTGCCGGAGTTTTGGGAATAATCTTTGGGTATTTAGGAATTCATAAATTCGTTTTAGGATATACCAAAGAAGGGGTAATTCAACTCGTTTTAAGTATTGTAACCTGTGGTATTGCAGGGATTATTGGTTTTATAGAAGGAATCATTTATCTTACAAAATCAGATGAAGATTTTTATCAGACCTATCAGGTTGGTAAGAAAGGATGGTTCTAAAAACATACAAATCCCATTGTAATAAATGGGATTTGCGCTTTTGTTCAAGAAAGTGTTTTGATAAAAATATACAATTAAATAAGGTTTGAAAGGAGTAAGTAAAAATTCCGGAGAACAGAAATTAACTAATAAACGATATTAATTATGATTGAATGGTACAAAAAAGTGGTTTTTGAAAACTATGCAAATTTTAAAGGACGTGCACGAAGAAGTGAGTATTGGTATTTTGCACTTGCTAACGGAATAATCTTTACTTTATTAATTGTAATAGGAGTTATAATTGGTAGCGTTCTTGGAGATGCATTAACGGGAGTTATTATAGGATATGTTCTTTTTGGAATTTATAGCTTGCTGACACTTGTTCCTACTTTGGGAGTTGTGGTTAGAAGATTGCATGATGTTGGTAAAAGCGGTTGGTTTTATTTAATTGCTTTTATTCCATTTATCGGAGGAATCTGGATTCTTATTTTGTTCTGTACCGAAGGAAATCATGGACCAAACCAATACGGGTCAGACCCTAAAAATCCGACTGAGGAGATTAATGAAATTGGAAAAGTTGAATTGCAATAATTAAAAGAAAAAACAATATAAAGATGGAAACTACAAAACAAGAATCATGGAATGCTCCACAAGGAGTGAAACAAGAAAATAAAAAAGTGGTTGCAGGAGTTCTTGCAATTTTATTAGGTGGATTAGGAATCCATAAGTTTTATTTAGGTTATACAAAAGAAGGAGTTATTCAGTTGATATTAGGTCTTTTGTGTGGAATTGGTGCCGTAATAGGACTTATAGAAGGAATTCTATATTTAATAAAAACAGACGACGAGTTTTATGAGACTTACCAAGTTGGTCAAAAAGGCTGGTTCTAAATAAGACAAGAACCATTTATTACGATGGTTTTTATACGAATACAATTCATCTCAAAAGAGATGGATTGTATTTTTTTTATGCAATTTTTGAAGGAATGTCTTTGGTGTTGTTATTGAGAAAGATAGCGGTATAATTTGGTTTTGGAACGAATTATTTCTGTGAAAGTTAAATCCAAAGGAGGAACTGAAAATCCTTAAGAGTAAGAAAATTATTAAAAAAAAAGAATAATCATGATTGAGTGGTACAAGAAGGTAGTTTTTGAAAACTATGCAAATTTTAGTGGAAGAGCGAGAAGAAGCGAATATTGGTACTACTGTTTAGCTAGTGCGCTAATATCTATGATTTTAGGAGTGCTTGATTATTTTGCTAACTTAAGCCCGGGAGGTTTGGAATTGGGAGTTTTTAGAGGGTTATACGGTTTAGTAGTTTTTATCCCAGGTTTAGCAGTAATGGTGAGAAGATTGCATGACGTTGGTAAAAGTGGGTGGTTTATATTTATTATTTTAATTCCCTTGATTGGTGTAATATGGTTCTTTATCTCCCTTTGTACGGAAGGAGATGATGGGCAAAATGAGTATGGTGCCGATCCGAAAGATGAGTTTGATGAAATGGACGAGATTGGAAAAGAATTAGCCTAATCCGTTTTAAGTAAAAAACAAAAAAACCGTTTCAGTTCGAAACGGGTTTTGTTTATTTAGTGTAAAGCGCTAATCTTCTTTTTCAGATAATTTACGCTCTAATTCTATTTGAAACTCTTCAATAACGGGTTTCATAGTGCTTTCCGGAATATCGGCGATTCTGATGTACATTAAGCCGTCTACAGCATTGTTAAACAACGGATCAACGTTAAAAGCTACTACGCGGGCGTTTTGCTTGATGTATTTCTTAATTAAAACAGGTAAACGTAAATTCCCCGGTTCTAGTTCATCAATGATTTTATCAAATTTGTTTAAGTCAGATTCGGCTTCATCAAATATAAAATCTTTATCAGCATCTTTCAATTTAACCTTATAGGCTTTTTTCGGATGTATGTATTGCGCGATATATGGATCGTAATAGTTTGATTTCATAAACTCAATCATCAGCGATTTAGAGAAATCAGAAAATTGGTTACTGATACTTACCCCACCCAAAAGATATTTATGCTCAGGATAACGCAAAGTGGTATGAATAATTCCTTTCCACAACAAGAACAAAGGCATCGGTTTTTGTTGGTAATCTTTAATGATAAAAGCACGACCCATTTCGATCGATTTATGCATCATATCATGTAATTCCGGTTCAAATCGGAAAAGATCATTCAGATAAAAACCTTCAATACCGTATTTTGGATAAATTTCAGAACCCAATCCCATGCGGTAAGCACCGGCGATTCTTTTGGTATCATCATCCCACAAAAACATATGGTGGTAGTATTTGTCGTACTGGTCTAAGTCAATAGACTCATTGGTTCCTTCTCCAACTTCACGGAAAGTAATTTCACGTAAACGACCAATTTCATGCAGCACATTCGGAATTGCTTTCGCTCTGGCAAAAAACACTTCGTAATTCTTGCTTTGCAATAAACGGCAATCACTGGATCGCAATGCGTTTACTTCAGCAATCATGGCGCTTTCACTTGCGGGTGTCACGATTTTTTTAGGTGCTTTCGGTATTTTTAAACTTGCAGTATCTATTAATTTGCTATCCTTTTCGAAAGGATTAGCAAGCATATAGGTTTTCTTTCTTAAAAATTCGGAATATTCTTCAAACGATTCAATTTCGTTTTGTTCGTTTACAGAAATCGGTTTTCCAATACGTACTTTGATAACGCGATCTTTTTGCGTTAACAGTTCAGACGGTAATTTTGCTGTGCGCAAAGTATCATCGATTTTGGAAAGCCAATAAAATAATTTGCTGTTTTTAGCGTGAAAATAAATGGGAACAACCGGAACTTTTGCTTTTCTAATCAGCTTCAAAGCACCTTCTTCCCAAGGTTTATCTACGACTAATTTTCCATCTTTGTAAGTAGAAACTTCTCCTGCAGGGAAGATTCCCAAAGGCTTTCCGTCGCTTAAATGACGTAAAGTTTCTTTAATTCCAACCACACTTGATTTGGCATCCTTATGATTTTCAAAAGGATTTACAGGCATGATGTATTTTTTAAGAGGAACGATTCTGTGTAACAGGAAATTGGCGATAATCTTAAAATTAGGCTCTCTTTCAAGCATTAATTTCAACAACAAAATACCATCAATTCCTCCAAGTGGGTGATTTGAAATGGTAATATAGGCGCCGTCTTTTGGTAAACGCTTTAGATCTTCTTCAGGAATTTCAAATTTAATTTGCAATTCATCAAGAACTCCGTTTAAAAACGGAACATCCTCTAAATGTTTATTGTGGTCGTAGATCTTATTGAGGGTTGATATTTTTAGAACCTTCATAAGCATCCAACCCGAAAAAGTACCTAATACTCCGTACTTGTCAACATTTATTGCCTTTGCAACTTCTTTCGCGGTAACTAAACCCATGTACTATTTTTAATTTATTAGAGCAGCGAACAAAGATAACAAAAAACTCTACTTTTTGCTGTTTCAAACGCAAACTTTCCACTTTTTTATTACATTTGAAATCCTAAAATAAAACTGTAATGAAAATCATTTCTTATAATGTAAACGGAATCAGAGCCGCAATTTCAAAAGGATTTATCGATTGGTTGCAACAGGCCAATCCGGATGTTATTTGTCTTCAGGAAATAAAGGCAACACAAGAACAAATTCCGGTAGACGACATAACAGCAGCGGGTTACCCGTATCAGTACTATTATCCTGCGACAAAAAAAGGGTACAGTGGCGTGGCTATATTGTCTAAGATAAAGCCAAATAATGTCATTTACGGAACCGGAATTCATCATATGGATTTTGAAGGACGTAACCTTCGTGCTGATTTTGACGACTGTTCGGTGATGAGTTTGTATCTTCCGTCGGGAACAAATATTGAAAGATTAGACCATAAATTTATGTTTATGGATGATTTTCAAACGTATATAAACGAGTTAAAACTTACAATACCAAATTTGGTTATTTGTGGGGACTATAATATTTGTCACGAAGCGATAGATATTCATGATCCGGTTCGTAACAAAACCGTATCGGGATTTTTGCCGGCCGAACGTGCCTGGTTGGATACTTTTATGAAATCGGGTTTTGTGGACAGCTTCCGTCATTTCAATAAAGATCCGCATCATTATTCCTGGTGGAGTTATCGTGCAGGAGCCCGAGGCAATAATAAAGGCTGGCGTATCGATTATAATTTGGTAAGCGACTCCTTGCAACATAAATTAAAGCGTGCCGTTATCCTTCCGGATGCCGTGCACTCCGATCATTGCCCGGTTTTAGTAGAGATTGAGTAATCTTGGTATCGTTATTGTTATAAAAATTACGTTTTCAAGTGATGCCCCTGCTTTATGCTGTGGTTTTTCTTTGTTCGAAAGGACAAGTAAAAAGCACGGTTATCGTGGAGCTTCAGTAAACAAGATGTTTTAAATTAGTAAACGCCTCAAATAAAAATTAAATAAAATGATTAAAAAAGCCTCAATCGGATTGCTAGTATTAGCCTTATCTACAACTTCTTGTGTCTCTAAGAAAATTTACAACGATCTGGAATCTAAGTATTCAGATCTAAAAAAAGAAAATCGTTCTGTTAGTGATGAAAATGCAGATTTAAAGAAAGCAAAAAATCAGTTAGAATTAGACCGTGATAAATTAACTAAAGATTTAGCAGGTACCAAAGCCGATCTTGAAAAACAAAAAGCGGATCTGGCTGCAGAACAAAAAAAATACAAAGTGTTACAGGATTCGTACAATGCACTTGAAAAAAACAGCAATGATGCTTTGGAAAGCAACATGAATAAAAACCGCGAATTGTTGGCACAACTAGAAGCAAAATCAAAAAAATTAGCCGAAGAACAAGCGCGTTTAGACAAAACTGCAAGCCGCTTAAATGAACTTGAAGCTATGATTGCTGCCAAAGAAGCCGCAATGAAAAAACTAAAAGATACCTTGTCTAAAGCTTTAAACGGTTTTGAAGGAAAAGGTCTGACAGTAGAACAGAAGAACGGAAAAGTATACGTTTCTATGGAAAATAAATTACTTTTCAATTCAGGAAGCTGGGCTGTTGGAGTAGAAGGTAGAAAAGCGGTTGTTGAATTAGGTAAAGTATTAGGTGATAATCCCGATCTTTCGGTTCTTATTGAAGGACATACTGATGATGATCCATATGTAGGTTCAGGGCCAATTACAAACAACTGGGACCTATCGACAAAAAGAGCAACTGCAATTGTGGCTATTTTGACTGAAAATGAAAAAATCAATAAGCAAAAATTAACGGCTGCCGGACGTAGTGAGTTTTCTCCTCTTGCCAGTAATGCGACTCCGGAAGGAAAAGCGAAGAACCGTAGAATTGAGATCATCTTAACACCAAGATTAGATGAAATCGCAGAGATGCTGAATAGTATTAATTAAGTTGCTAAGGTTCTGAGTTGCTGAGACTCTAAGATTTATATGCAAAAGGCTCAAGGATTTTCTTTGGGCCTTTTGTCATTTCAATGAAAACTTAAAGTTATAGTTTTTCAATAGCTTAGATAAATTATAGTTTTTCGTAACTTTGATTTTTTAAAACCTAAAATTATGGGACTTCCGGAATTAAAAGATAAGATAAGACTTCAGTTGGATTTGGCAGATGAAAGAGTGTTGCGAATTGTATCTTCTGTTTTTGATAATTATTTAAACGAAGTTGTTTCGTATGATGCAAAAGGATACCCTGTATCATTATCTGAATACCATAATAAAGTTGAAGAGGGACTAGATGATGTCAAGTATAATCGAATAGTCTCAAAAGAAAATTTATCAAAAGAAATGGAAGATTGGGATAATGGATAATGTTATGCCTGAAGTTTTTTGGACAGATAATGCCAAGTAAGACCTAAAAGAGGTTTATTCTCAACTAAAAGAAAGATATTCAAAAGAAATTGCTTTAAAAATCAGAGGTGAATTGTTTAATAGTACTGATAATATAATTTTTTTAGAGCAATTTCAATTAGATGAATATCGATTAGACTGCAGAAGAATTATTGTTAGAAATTATAAAATTTTATATCAGATTAAGGAAAATTCTGTTTTTGTAATTAGGATTTTTAATTCAATACAGAATCCATTAAAAAGCCTGAAATGACTGAAGTAGTTTAGGTTTTGATATGCTGAGACTCTAAGATTTATATCAAAAAGACTCAAGGTGAAATCTTGAGCCTTTTATCGTTTCAAATAGAAAAACTCAGCACCTTAGCAACTCAGCACCTCAGCACCTTTAAAAAAAAGTGTAACTTTTTTTTAACTTTTGTCCTACTCCCCATTGCTAATTCCCTTTGTATATTTGAAGTCTTATAATTCAGAACAGGCAATCTCAGAGCCTCAGAAACTTAGTAACTTAGAACCTCAAGAAAAAAAATGAAATACACAACGTTACCGCACACCGATATAAAAGTTAGTAAAATCAATCTTGGTACAATGACTTTTGGTCAGCAAAACACAGAAGCCGAGGGACATGCTCAAATGGATTACGCACTCGAAAGAGGAGTGAATTTTTTTGATACTGCCGAAATGTATTCGGTTCCGGCGCGTCAGGAAACTTATGGAAGTACCGAAAAAGTCATTGGTTCCTGGTTTAAAAAATCAGGCAATCGTGATAAAGTAGTTTTGGCTAGCAAAATTGCAGGTCCAAATCCGGGTTTCACCTATATGAGAGATCAATTAGATTTCTCGCCTGCTAGTATTAAATATGCGGTAGAAAATAGCTTAAAACGCCTTCAGACCGACTATATCGACTTGTACCAAATGCATTGGCCGGAACGAAAAACCAATTATTTTGGGCAACGTGCTTTTAACGGTCATGATGATGTTTGGGAAGATAACTTCAGAGAAATTCTGGAGACTTTTGATGTATTGATCAAAGAAGGAAAAATAAAACACATTGGAGTTTCTAATGAAAATGCGTGGGGAATGATGCGTTTGCTGGAAGAAAGTAAATACAATAATCTGCCAAGAATCAAAACCGTTCAAAATCCGTATTCGTTATTGAATCGTCTTTTTGAGGTGGGTTCTGCTGAAGTTTCAAAATATGAAAATATCGGTTTATTGGCTTACTCTCCTTTGGCGTTTGGTGTATTGACCGGTAAATTCTTAACCGGAGAAGAACATCCAAATGCAAGAATCAAACTTTTCCCGCAATACACGCGCTATAACAGTGAGCAATGTACACAGGCTACCCGTTTGTATCAGGAAATTGCACACAAACACGGTTTAACTCTGACTCAATTGGCAATGGGATTTGTGTTACAACAGCCATTTTTGACCAGTGCGATTATTGGAGCTACAACTTTGGAACAATTAAAAGAAAACATCGATACAATTGATGTGGTGCTTTCCAAAGAAATTATTGCTGAAATTAATGAAGTTCAGGCAATAATTCCCGATCCGGCACCGTAATATAAAACTAAACCCGACAGGTTTCAAAAACCTGTCGGGCTTAATTGTATAATTTTTAAAGATCAAATTCGTCATCTACTGATAAAGAATCAACAGGAACCGCTGTTGAATCCGGTGCTTTAATTCGCAATAACGAACGGGCATTTCCGGATATATAAACCGGTAATTGTCCAATAGTATCTTCGGGAATTAAAAGACCCCTGCGAAACATCAAATTCCGTAAGAATTTCTGATTCTTTATGGCGTAGTCTTTCAAATTACCCTGGTCATTAAACTGGTACATGAATTTTCGTGGTTTAGGAATAATCGTCGCTAAATATAAACATTCATCAACATTTAAAGCCGACGGACTTTTCTGGAAATAAAAATGACTCGCCTCTCCAATTCCGTATACGTTAGGTCCCCATTCGATAATGTTGAAATACACTTCGAGCATTCTTTCTTTGCTTGCGATGCGGTTATTTTCTAAGATATAAACCAATAAAATTTCTTCAAGTTTGCGTGAAAGGGTTTTTTCACGCGTCAAAAAGACATTTTTAATCAGCTGCATGCTGATGGTGCTGGCGCCACGCGAGAATTTTTTGGTTCGGATGTTTTTTAGAATCGATTGTTTAAACGCTTCATTGATAAAGCCACGATGCGAAAAGAACGAAGGGTCTTCCGTCGTTAAAACACATTTCCTTAAATAAGGCGAAATCTGGTCTAAAGGTGTGTAATTTGGATTTCCATTTCCAACTAAAACCGGACGCTGCATTACATTTTGAATAATAGCGCGATATACAAATTCACCATTTAATTTATTCAAGTCAGCCTCCCCATACTTTGTAATTCTTAAATCTTCTTTGTTTAGTTTACTGTCAAAAACCAGCGTGTTAGGTTTGTTTTTGTTGAATTTGAAATCTAGTTTGTAATCAAAATTCCCTGTTGCTTCCATTCCCTGAAAATGAGTAAACAATCCATCGGGAAGCGAGACAATAAAATCCTGCGCTTTCATTTTCGGAATAGCAACTTTTAAGGTGTAGATGGTATCTGATTCTGTATTATAAGAAACATATGGACGCACTTTTATTTTGTTCAACTGCATGGTCGAAGTACTGTCGATCGAGATAAAATCATTACCCAATAAGAAACGATAGTCAAAACGCGCATTTTTAATCACTACATCCTTGCTGGCGATTTTAGGGTGATTTATTTTTAGATTTGAAATCGAAGTGTAACCGTCAATGTGCAATTCGCTTCCGCTTTTCTCAATGTTTTCTACATTCAGACGTATAGAATCAAAACTCGCTTTTAGATTATAACGTTCATCCAAATACGGAACTTTTATAGCGCCGGTGTCTAAATTGAAAAAACGAATGTCTGCTTTTTTGTTTCTTGGATCAGCAAATCCTTTTATGTTCCAACGCTGGTCAAAATCTTTGCTTTGTACATGGAGATTGGTTTCGAGTTGTTTGTTGTTTAAAACGAGTTTATTTATGGCAACAGACGTTTTTTTGCCATTGTCGTCAATCTTAAAAATCAGGTTTTCCAATTTCATATCCGTAGGAACCAAATTCAGCAATTTGGAGATAATACGATAAGCAAAAGTAGCATACTTGCGTTTTTCGTTTTTATCGGTATCGGAAGGGTCTTTTTTAAGAAACGCATCAAAGTTGCGGATTTTTCCTTTTTTGACCAATTGAATGTATCCGTTATCTATTTTTAAAGTGCCAACCTGAACGTCACCAATTAATAAATTAGACAAGCTAACGCTGGTTTCTATTTTTTGAATATGAAAAAGAGTGTCCGCATTTTTTGGAGCCAGAATCACATCCGTCAATTTAATGCCGGATAAACCTTCAAAAGAAGCAGATTTTACAGAAAAAGTACTGTTGTATTCCACATTCATTTTGCGGGTTACTTTTGCAATGGCTTGTTTTAAAAGCGAATCACGGAAAAAGTAAAATCCTAAAAAAAGCACTGCTAATACCAGGGCTAGTATTAAGAGTGCTTTTTTTATTTTTTGTTTTGGAAATTTCATAAAGTAGGTTTATAGAAAATTAACCAAAAAGAATACTGGCTACATCTTCAATTTTAGCCACGAGTTCAATTTTGATTCCTGTGTTTTTTAAGGCAATTTTATTGTATTTGGAAACAAAGATAGTATTGAAACCTAATTTTTCGGCTTCCTGAATTCTTTGATCTACCCGATTTACCGGACGAATTTCTCCCGATAAGCCAACTTCACCTGCAAAACAAAATCCTTTTGTTACCGGAATATCTTCGTTTGAAGACAAGATGGCTGCAACGACCGCTAAGTCAATCGCGGGATCATCTACAGAAATTCCTCCCGTTACATTGAGGAAAACGTCTTTAGCGCCTAAACGAAATCCGGCTCTTTTTTCTAAAACGGCCAGAATCATGTTTAATCTTTTGGCGTTATAACCGGTTGTGCTTCGTTGTGGAGTTCCGTAAACTGCCGTACTTACAAGCGATTGTATTTCGATCATCAACGGGCGCATGCCTTCAAGAGTGCTGGCAATCGCAGTTCCCGATAATTCTTCGTCTTTATGTGAAATTAATATTTCTGATGGGTTGCTTACTTCCCGTAAACCACTTCCTAACATTTCGTAAATCCCCAGTTCGGCTGTTGATCCGAAACGGTTTTTTAACGAACGTAAAATTCGATACACATGATTTCGGTCGCCTTCAAATTGTAAAACGGTATCGACCATATGCTCCAGGATTTTTGGACCTGCAATGTTTCCGTCTTTCGTTATATGTCCAATCAGAATAACCGGAATGTTGGTTTCTTTGGCAAACTTGATCAGTTCGGCAGTGGTTTCTCTAATCTGAGAGATACTTCCGGCAGTTGATTCGATATAATCCGTATGTAAAGTCTGAATCGAGTCAATAATAACAATTTCAGGTGCCATCGCTTCGATCTGTTTGAAGATGTTCTGCGTTTTGGTCTCGGTCAATATATAACAGTTGTCACTATCCGGCGTGATTCTTTCGGCACGCATTTTTATTTGTTTCTGACTTTCTTCACCGGAAACGTATAGTGTTTTATAAGGTAATTTTAGGGAGATCTGAAGTAAAAGTGTACTCTTTCCAATTCCGGGCTCTCCTCCCAAAAGTGTTAAAGAACCAGGAACAAGACCACCGCCAAGAACACGGTTAAGTTCTCCGTCGGTTGTATTCATTCGAATCTCCTGAGCCGAATCAATTTCATTAATCTTTAACGGACGTGGTGCTTTACCCGTTGGAGTGGGTTCGCTCTTCCAGGCTACTTTTTCCTGTTTTTGAATAATTTCCTCGGCTATAGTATTCCATTCTTTGCAGGCATTACATTGTCCTTGCCATTTGGCATATTGAGTTCCGCAGTTCTGGCAAAAAAAAGAAGTTTTAACTTTTGACATTAGTTATGGTTTTTTTGAAAGCGTATTCATTTCGTCAATTTTCTCATACATCACATCCTTATTCAAATCTCCAATAGGCTCCATTTGGGAAGCATTTTGGTATTTTTTTGAGGCTCTTTTCGGGTCACCCATTTTTTCGTACATCAATCCTAGCTCGTATTCACCCAACATTGCTTTAGGATAATTGACATTTCCGATTTCTGCCATTTTGCCTAATTCGTCGTAAGCATTCTTTTTTAATATAATGTTCTCAATTACTTTAAAGTCGGTCATTCTAACCGGAATCTGGACTCCTAAAACTTTAGACATTTCATTGTACTTGTTTTCCAGGTAATCGGCGTAACCAGTTTCGAGGATTGCAATTTTGTTGTTGTATTCGTCTGAGTTTATCGGTCTGTAAGCCTCAAAAATTTGATATAACGCACTTGGTATCGAATGCAGAACTTCGGTGTAATGAGTGGTATTTTTAAAAAGATCGTATTTGTAATTTATCAACGGATTATTGGCAATTTTAATGTTGCCATCTAATTTCTCTATTGGTTCTTTGATCTTTTTGATATCACCGTCGGCTACCGAAAGATAGTAAAAGAATGGTGTTTTTAGTTTTGCTAGTTGTTCCGGAATTCGAACTTCCATTTTAGGAGCAAGTTCTGGACTTAAACAAATATAGGCATTAAAAAGAGGTTGTTCTTTGTACAAATAAAAATTGATAAAACTGGCTGTTGTATCATGTCCGGCAATAAGTCTGAAAGGAGAGGTGCGGTATTTTTTTTCAATATAAGGAACTAATTCAGCGCCAATAAATTCAAAAAAATCAGCTCCCTTTTCAAAAGGCAATCCGGTGTTTTGATCAATAGTAGTATCGTCGTAGCGTTCGCCATCTTTGTTTTGATGAACACCAATAATAATCATTTCGGGTAAATCGTCCCAATAAACACCATAATTTACAGCTCCTGAGAACGGATCAAATAAATAATCGCCGTCTAATAAGTATAAAACCGGGTATTTTTTTTCGGGATTAGCTTCGTAAGAGGCAGGAAGTCCGATAGTGATTCTTCTTTCTTCTCCCAGTTTCTCTGATTTGATGTTGTCAAACTTTTTCTGAGAGAAAACAGAAATTGAAATTAACGTAAGTAGTAGGTAAACTTTTTTCATGATTTGGGGCATTTCAGTGAATTAAAAAGTATTGAAATAGTGTAGCAATATAACATTTTATTTGCTTTTTTAGTATTTCGGAATTCTAAAAACGGTAATGCCTTAATTATCACTTACTATTTACTTTGGATAGGGGTAAAAGAATTCCTCTCTGATAAAAAAAATATCAAATGCTGAAGAAATACGGTGTAAAAGAAAAGCTTAGGTTAGCGAATTATCGTTTTCATTAGGGAAAATGATCCACGGTTTGAAGGTTTTAGCTTCTTCAAATTCCAGGGTTGCATAAGATATGATGATGATGATATCGTCTTTTTGAACTTTTCTGGCTGCAGGACCATTCAGGGTAATATCACCTGAATTTCGTTCTCCTTTAATAGCATAAGTTTCAAAGCGTTCGCCATTATTGATATTTACAATAGCTACTTTTTCGCCTTCAATAATGTTTGAAGCTTCCAGTAGTGTTTCGTCAATAGTAATACTGCCAATATAATTTAAATCGGCTCCCGTTACTTTCACACGGTGAATTTTGGATTTTATAACTTGAATTTGCATGGTGCAAAGGTAATTTAATTTAATGAAATGGTGTCAATCAGTCTTATAGAATTAACAAATACCGCTATAAACGCACGGTAGTTTTTGTCTTTATTTCTGTGGTCGATAGGTAATAAGGTAGCTTCATCAGCAATAACAAAATATTCTAAGGTAAACCGCTCATTGTTTTGGAAAGATTCTTCAACAAAGGCAATAGTTTCCTCGGGAGTACTGGTTTGAAAAAGTTCTTTAGCAGCTGTCAAAGTTTTGTAAATTAGGGCAGCTTCTTTTCTTTCTTCCGGTGTTAAACGTTCATTTCGGGAGCTCATTGCAAGTTGATTGTCTTCTCTGAAAATAGGACAACCAACAACATTTACCGGCATATTGTTTTTTTCTACCATTTTTTTGACGATTTGCAATTGCTGAAAATCTTTCTCTCCAAAATAAGCATTTGTCGGGGTTACAATTTCGAACAAGCGTTTTACAATTGTTCCGACTCCATCAAAATGTCCGGGTCTGAATTTTCCTTCCATTTGATTTTCTAATCCGTCGAAATCAAAATGCTGAGAAACCGTATCGCCTTCATAAATATCCTCTACAGACGGAGCATATAGAATTATTTTGTCGCTCAGAACACGCATTTTTTTGACGTCTTCTTCGAGAGTTCTAGGATATTTTGCCAAATCTTCAGGATTGTTAAACTGAGTTGGATTTACGAAAATACTAACTACAGTATCGTCGTTTTCTTTAAGAGATCTCTGCATTAAAGCCAGATGCCCCTGGTGTAAAGCGCCCATTGTTGGTACAAATCCGATGGTCGAATTTGTGGTTTTGATAGTTTTTAAATAGGCTATCAAAGCTACTTTACCGTAGAAAATATGCATGTCGGTATTATTAAAATTTAGTGCAAACATAATATATTAGTTAATAACTGCATAAAATTTTGTAATTTTGCAACGTTTTTATTACCAAAAATTAAGTAAAATACTATTATGAAAGATAAGAGGATATTATATGTATCATCTGAAGTCGTGCCTTATTTGGCTGAAAATGAGGTTTCTTTAATGTCTTATGACGTGCCGAAAATGATTAATGATCAAGGCGGTCAGATAAGAATTTTCATGCCAAGATATGGAAACATCAACGAAAGAAGACATCAGTTACACGAAGTAATTAGACTTTCAGGAATGAATTTGGTAGTGAATGATTTGGATATGCCATTGATTATTAAAGTTGCCTCAATTCCTAAAGAAAGAATTCAGGTCTATTTTATAGATAATGATGAGTATTTTAAACGTAAAGCAACTTTTGCTGACGAAGAAGGGGTTTTGTATCCTGATAATGATGAGAGAGCGATCTTTTTTGCCAAAGGAGTTGTAGAAACCGTAAAAAAACTCAATTGGGTTCCTGATATTATTCATGTTCATGGTTGGTTAGCCGCTATGCTTCCAATTTATATGAAACATTATTACAAAAATGAAGCATTGTTTTCTGAAACTAAAATTGTGACTTCTGTTTACGGACAGTCATTTGATGAAAATTTAGATTTGGAAATGATTAACAAGGTGAAATTTGATGGTGTGCCACACGAATCAGTAGCTGATTTGGAAACACCAAATTATGAGAATATTTTAAAGGCCAGTATATTGCATTCTGATGCTGTCATTATTGCATCACCGAACGTATCTTCAAGTTTAACAAAATTTATAGAATCTTCAGGAAAACCTTTTTTACCTTTCGCCACGAAAGATGCATTCGCTGATGCGTATACAAATTTCTACAAAAGTATGGGTCTTTAAATTTTAACATTATTATAAAACATGTATAATACTTCTTTTTTTAAGAAAACGCTATTAATTGCATCAGTTGTTCTTTTATATTCTTGTGACAAAGATTTTAACGCCATTGGCGACGATTTGATTGGAGATAATCATTTCGGATTAGAATCTGAAAAATACGATGTTGTGGCTTACGATCAGGAAATTAGTCCGATTCAGTCAAATGCATTCACAAATAGTGCTTTAGGTATTTATAACGATGGTGTTTTTGGAGAGCGAACAGCGAGTTATGCTACTCAGGTTGCACTTGAGAGTTACGCTCCGACTATTAGTAAGGATCCTAATCCGGAAGTTGAAACTGTAACACTATCTATCCCTTATTTTAGCCATGCGACAAGTACTAATAATGGTGTAACGACTTATGTGTTAGATTCTATTTATGGTAAACCCGGAGAAAAGTTTAAATTAAGTGTTTATGAATCAGGTGTTCAAATGCGTTCTTCTTATTTTGATAACGGATCTCAGTTTGCACAGTTGTACTATACGGATCAAAATGCTGATTTTAACACATTTAAAGATCAGGTGAATAGCGGTAAACTTTTGAATGATAGTGGCGATAAGTCACAAAATGCGGAGTTCTTTTTTGATTCATCTGAGCGTTCTGATGATGTAAGAGACCCGACGACGGGTGTGATAACTACAACTAAAGCTATTCCCCAAATGCGTCTGAATTTGAATAAGGAATTTTTTAAAACTAAAATTTTAAAAGCGACTGCTGCAAATCTTTCTTCGCAAGATGTGTTTCAACAGTATTTTAAAGGCTTGTATTTTAAAGTTGAAAAAGCAGTCGGTAGTCCTGGAAATATGGCTTTGTTGAATTTTGCGCAAGGGAAAATTACGATAAAATACAAAGTGAAAACGGATAGCACTACGGATCCGGAAGCTACAACAGAGGATAAATCTATGGTTATTAACCTAAGTGGTGCAACAGCAAGTTTGTTGAATGATGCTAAGGTACCGACTTATCAAAGCGCATTAGATTCAAAAAATGAAATTCTTGGCGATGAATCTCTTTATTTAAAAGGAGGTCAGGGATCACTCGCTATTATTGAGCTTAAGGATTTTGGTTCAAACTTAAAAGATATTAGAGAAAAAAAATGGATGGTTAATGAAGCTAATTTAGTTTTTCATATTGACTCAGAGAAGATGCTTGGAATACCGGATGCAACAGCTGGTACTCGTGAACCTAAAAGAATTTATTTGTATGATTTAACAAATAACACCCCTATTTTAGACTATTTAACAGATGCTACCGGTAGTGGAGCAGCGATGGGGAAAGTAGTGTATAGTGGTATAATTAATGTTGATCCTACCAGTAAAAAGGGAACTACTTATAAAATCAGGCTAACAAATCATATTCGAAATATTATAAGAAACACTACGGCAGTTAATGTTAAATTGGGCTTGGTGGTTACCGGAGATATAAGTACGGCCGGTTCAAATAAATTGAAATTGAAAAATAATTTTATTACTGATGCGCCAAAAGCATCCGTTATAAGTCCGTTAGGAACAGTATTGTTTGGAGGAACATCCACGGTTCCTGAGGCTAAAAGGTTGAGGCTTGAAGTTTACTACACGAAACCAAATTAATAAATATATATGTGTGGAATTGTTGGATATATAGGTCATAGAGAGGCGTATCCTATTATTATTAAGGGATTAAAACGACTCGAATACAGAGGATATGATAGTGCCGGGGTTATGTTGTATGACGGCCAGGATAGCATAAAACTTTGTAAAACAAAAGGTAAGGTTTCAGATCTTGAAGCTAAGACTAAAGAAGGATTTAGTACAAACGGAACTATAGGAATCGGACATACCCGTTGGGCAACTCATGGGGTGCCAAATGATGTGAATTCGCACCCACATCTTTCTAATTCCGGAGAATTGGTAATTATTCATAATGGAATTATTGAGAATTATGCACCTCTTAAAGAAGAATTAATAAAAAGAGGCTATACTTTTAAATCAGATACGGATACAGAAGTGTTGGTAAATCTGATTGAAGAAGTGCAGAAAAATGAAGGTATCAAACTTGGTAAAGCAGTTCAGATTGCTTTAAATCAGGTTGTGGGTGCTTACGCAATTGCGGTTTTTGATAAAAAGAATCCAAATGAAATTGTGGCGGCAAGACTAGGTAGCCCTTTGGCTATTGGTGTTGGAGAAGGTGAATTTTTTATTGCTTCTGATGCATCTCCTTTTATTGAGTATACGTCAAATGCAATTTATCTTGAGGATGGTGAAATGGCAAACATCAGATTGCATAAACCACTTAAAGTTAGAAAAATAAAGGATGATTCTTTGGTTGATCCTTACATTCAGCAGCTTCAGATGAATTTGGAGCAGATTGAAAAAGGAGGCTATGATCACTTTATGTTAAAAGAGATCTACGAGCAACCAAGTGTAATTAAGGATACATACAGAGGAAGACTTCATGCAAATGAAGGAATTGTTCAGATGGCTGGTGTTGAGGATAATATTGAGAAATTCTTAAATGCAAAGCGTATTTTAATCGTGGCTTGTGGAACTTCTTGGCATGCCGGTTTAGTGGCTGAGTATATCTTTGAAGAATTCACTCGTATTCCGGTTGAAGTAGAATATGCTTCTGAATTCAGATACCGTAATCCGATTATCAATAAAGATGATGTGGTAATCGCTATTTCTCAATCAGGAGAAACGGCTGATACTATGGCGGCTATTAAATTAGCAAAAGAAAACGGTGCTTTTGTATTCGGAGTTTGTAATGTGGTAGGTTCTTCTATTTCAAGAGAAAGCCATGCAGGTGCTTATACACACGCAGGTCCTGAAATTGGAGTAGCTTCAACTAAGGCATTTACAACTCAGATTACGGTTTTAACAATGATTGCTTTGCGATTAGGTAAAGCTAAAGGAACTTTATCAAATAGTGATTTTCATGCCTACTTACAGGAATTAGAGATAATCCCAGAGAAAGTAGCCGAAGCATTAGAAACAAACGATCGTGCAAAGGAGATTGCAGCAGCTTTTAAAGATGCTCCAAACTGTTTGTATTTAGGTCGTGGGTATAATTTCCCTGTAGCGCTTGAAGGTGCTTTAAAACTTAAAGAGATCTCTTATATTCATGCAGAAGGATATCCGGCGGCAGAAATGAAGCACGGTCCAATTGCCTTGATTGATGAGCATATGCCGGTAATTGTAATTGCACCTAAACAAGGTCATTATGATAAGATCGTAAGCAACATCCAGGAAATTAAATCACGTAGTGGTAAAATTATCGCTGTTGTGACCAAAGGGGATACTCAGGTTCGCGAATTAGCGGATTATGTGATCGAAATTCCGGAAACTTCGGATGCTTTATCTCCGCTAATTACTACTATACCATTGCAGTTACTTTCGTACTATATTGCAGTAATGAGAGGGTGTAATGTAGATCAGCCACGTAATTTGGCAAAATCAGTTACAGTAGAATAGATACTAAAAACATATAGATTTTAGAAAAGCGAGATTTAGGTCTCGCTTTTTTTGTGGCAAACTTTTGTCGCATTTTTTTGTTTTCTTTTTGATTAATATAATGTCTCGGAGTATTTAGGTTTTTAATTATTATCTGGTCATCATGCTGTATAATAAGAGAGGTTGAAATAATTAAAATAAGAACTGGTGATGCCTTAGGTGAGTTCGGAAATGTTTAAAAAAGTGTAGGTTTTGTAAGGAATTAAGTCGGGAAGTTTGTTAGTTTAGAAAAGTACATGTCAAAAGATAGTTATATAAATGCAAAGAATGCTATAAGTAAGGTAATTGATATTGCGATTTATTGTTTTAGAAATTATACACCTAATGAGTGGGACACTAAAACATTAGATGTTTTTGTAGAAGCTTATTTAGAATGTAGAGAAAGAGCTTTAAACCCGGAACCACGATATGAGACTTTGAAGAGTTTGAAATATGTGATTAATGATGTGTTTATATACTTTCAAGAAGGTGGTGGTAATTGTGTTGAGGAATTTTGGAAAGAAATAAAAAAGCAAAACTTGCCTTATAAACGAGAGAATAAGGTGGTGAAGATCCTAAAGCGAAAAAAGATTAATAACATTCGTGAATATGATTTTGTAATAGATGTGATTGTACCTTACCAGCAAGAAGGATTGATTAATAGTGAGGAAGTGACATTGTTAAATGAGTTAATAGGTAAATTTGAAAGGTTAGGAAAAAAATAAAGAGCGCGCATGATAATGTTGATCAACTACGTAACCTAACAAAATCAGTTACAATAGAATAAAAGATTAAAATATATTAAATGTTAAAAAAGCGAGATTTAGGTCTCGCTTTTTTTTATTATCAGATTTTTTTTCTGAACGGTGTATTTTTAGTAAATCCGTAATTTTTCCTTCAAAAATAATATGTGTGCATAGTAATTGTTTTGCATAAGGTTTATTATTTGATTTTAATTTAATAAAAGGCATTGCTAAATCGTCATAATTATCAATTAAAACATGTCGAATATCAGTTTATTTTAACATTTTTTTATACATATGGAAATTATTTGTATTTTGGTAGTATAAACTAACAAAAACTAACCAAATGAGAGTCTATTTATTAATTATGTTGTTTTTCAGCGGAATATCTTTTGCGCAGAATTCAATTACCGGTTCTGTTACCGATGCGAACAGACAAGCAATCCCAGGTGCTAATATTGTCGTGGTTGGAAGTTCTACCGGAGCTTCTACCGATTTTGATGGTACATTTAAATTGAATGTCTCTACTAAACCGCCTTTTACAATTAAAGTGACGGCTGTAGGTTTTGAGGCTAAAACAATCAATGTAACCTCCTTGAATCAAAAAATAGAGGTAATGTTAAAAGAAGAAGAAACTAAATTGAATGAGATTGTAGTTTCTGCTTCCAGAACTCCTGAGAGAGTGCTTGAATCTCCGGTAACTATTGAAAGAATGGGAATTCAGGATATTAAAAAAACAGCTTCTCCTTCTTTCTATGATGGTTTGGAAAACCTCAAAGAAGTACAGATGAATACCAGTAGTATGTCTTTTAAATCAATCAATACAAGAGGTTTTGCGACTGTAGCAAATACCCGTTTTATGCAATTGGTAGATGGTATGGATAATTCATCTCCTCTTTTGAATTTCGTTTTAGGGAATTTAATTGGTGTTTCAGAAATAGATGTTCAAAGTGTTGAGTTGTTGCCGGGTGCATCATCTGCTTTGTATGGGGCGAATGCTTTTAACGGAATTTTATTTATGAATAGTAAAAGCCCATTCAATTATCAAGGAGTATCTGCTTATTTTAAATACGGAATGACCTCACAAGATGCTGCAGGAGTAAATAATTACTACGATTTTGGAGTGCGCTTTTCACATGCGTTTAATAAATATTTTGCTGCCAAAGCCAACTTTACTTATATGGAAGCTACAGATTGGTATGCTACAAATTATAATGATAAAACAATTGCGGGAATTGACAGAAGCAATATTAACTATGATGGAATAAATGTATACGGAGACGAAGTTTCTACAAATATAAAAGGCGTAGGACAGTCTTTAGCTGCTTTAGGTCTATTGCCGGCGGCCGCAGTAAATTTATTGCCAAATACAAATGTTAGTAGAACAGGTTATAACGAAATTGATCTTACCAACAACAAAGCCGGAAATACTAAAATCGATTTTTCATTACACGGAAGACCTTTTGGAGATGACCGATTAGAAATTATCTGGCAAAGTAAGTTTGGTACCGGAAATGCGGTTTATCAAGGAGCGAATAGATATTACTTAAATGACTTTTTTATGCAACAACATAAAATCGAATTTAAAGGAAGAAACTTTTTCTTGAGAGGATACACAACTTCAGAAGATGGTGGACATTCTTATGATATGGTATTTACAGGGATAAATGTAAACAGAAAATGGAAAGATGATAAAACTTGGTTTGGTCAGTATGCGGGAGCTTATGCGCAAGCAACTTTAGGTGGAATGACACCTGAAAATGCTCATAGAGCTGCAAGGGCTACTGCAGATACTGGGCGTTTTTTACCGGGAACATCAGCGTTTAAGAATGCTTTTAATCAGGTAATTGCTGATGAGAGTGTGCTTACAGGTTCAAAACTGGTTGATAATTCAAGAATATACCATTCTGATTTAAATTATAATTTTAAGGATTTGATAAAAGTTGTTGAAATTCAAGTTGGAGGATCTTATAGATTGTATGAGTTAAATTCTCACGGCAGGATTTATACAGATGCAGATGGGCCTATTAATTACAGTGAATATGGTGCCTACACACAGGTAATGAAAAAGTTTTTAGATGAAAGATTGAAATTTACGGGTTCTATTCGTTATGATAAATCAAAAAATTTCGATGGTAATCTTTCTCCTAGAGTGTCTTTGGTTTATTCCGGAGGAGAGAAAAAGAATCATAATTTCAGGGGATCATTCCAAACCGGTTTCAGAAATCCATCCACTCAAGATCAGTATATTGGATTTAATGTTGGAAATGCAGTGTTGTTAGGTTCTGCACCGGATAATTTATTGCGTTTTACTGAGACTTTAAGTGTTTCAACAACACAAGGTCAGATTTATGCCGGTGGACCAACAGCGATAATGAATGGGGAAAATGCTTATGGTAATTCATATACAGCAAGTTCTGTAAATGCTTTTAGCGCATTAGCCGGAAGTAATCCTGGTGGTGCATTGGGGCTTTTGAGAAAAACAAATGTTGATTATGTTAAACCGGAAGAGGTTAAGGCATTTGAACTTGGGTATCGTTCCTTTATTAATGATGTTTCTATTGATCTTAATGCTTATTACAATATCTATAATCACTTTATTGGGAATCTAAATGTGGTAGCGCCATATTACGGTACTGCACAAGATTCGCCTACTGCTTCCGGGGGAGTGCCAAATCCTGAGTTTCTTAAGTCAATTCATGCACTTCAGAACGGGAATTACAGAGCATATCAGTTGTATACCAATACAGATGTTGAGATTAAATCGTTTGGGTTTGGTGTTGGTCTTTCTAAAAAAATAATTGCTGATTACGAATTAGGTGTGAATTACAACTATGCTCAATTTGACTTTGATCAGGCAAAAGATCCAAGTTTTGAAGCTGGGTTCAATACGCCGAAACACAGAGTGAAAGTATCTGTTGGGAATGAGAAATTATTCGAAAACTTCGGATTTAATGTTAGCGGAAGATGGAACAGCGAATACAAATGGGAATCTACATTTGCTGATGGTATAATCAAATCGGCTACTGTAATTGATGCACAGATTAACTATGCACTTCCAAAACTAAAATCAGTTGTGAAATTGGGAGCTGCAAATATTGGAGGAAAAGAATATGCTCAGGTACTTGGTGCCGGATTAATCGGTCAACAGTATTTTGCTTCTTGGACAATCAATCCATAATTTGAATTAACGGACGTAACAAACATTTTATTCGCTTTTTGGAATCTCGAATTCGGAAAAGGATAATTATAAAACATACTAAATCATGATAAAAAATTTCAAATGGCTTTTATTGGTTTCGATTACCTTTATGGCCTGTAATAGCGATGATGATACTGCGGCTGTAGTAAACTCATCTGATGGACAGCCCTTGACCTCGGGGACAGCTAATTTTTCGAAATACGTAGCTTTAGGAGATTCTTTTGCGGCTGGTTTTTCAGATAATGCTTTGTTTAAAGCAGGTCAGACAAATGCCTATCCAAATATACTGGCACAACAATTTGCATTAGTAGGAGGGGGTGTTTTTTCAACTCCTTTTATGGCAGACAATCTTGGAGGGTTTTCTTCGGGAGGTGCTCAGGTACCTTCGCTTGGTGTTAGATTGTATTTGGATGTAGCAACAAGTACACCTGTTCCGGTAAGTGGTATTTCGGGTACCGATATTAGTACACATTTGACCGGAGCTTTTAGTAATATGGGTATTCCGGGTGCAAAAGCAACGCATTTAGCGTTTGCCGGATATGCTACTGCTAATCCTTATTTCGGTAGAATAGCGTCTTCGCCTACGGCAACTGTTTTGGCAGATGCTTTGGCTCAAAATCCTACTTTTTTCTCTTTGTGGATTGGTGGTAATGATGTTTTAGGGTATGCTACAACTGGTGGAGACGGATCAAACCCGATTACTGCTCCTGCTACTTTTGATGCAGTTTACAAAAATCTGGCAACAGAATTATCTAAAAACGGGAAAAAAGGAGTTGTGGCAAACTTGCCATATATCAATACACTGCCGCATTTTACAACAGTTCCTTATAATCCGCTAACGATTTCGGTTTTGGGTAATGGGAATGCTGCTGTTGGAACGGCTACTATTAATGCGCTTAATGCACAATTGTACGGACCGTTAAAAGGGGCGTTAAATTATCTAGGTGTAACCAATAGAATTGAATTATTGTCTCTTACTGCTGCAAATCCATTGTTGATAAAAGACGAGTCTTTGCCAAATTTAGCCGCACAGCTTACAGCAGTTCTTACGCCTTCAGTGGGAGCGCAGACCGCTGCCTTTTATGGGTTGGTTTTTGGTCAGGCACGTCAGGCTACAGCAACAGATTTAGTGCTTTTAACCACAAGATCGGCTATCGGAACAGCTCCGACTGCTGCTAATTCAGGAATTGGAATGGCACCACCGGCTCCATTAGACAAGTTTGGAATTACTTATCCGTTACAGGACAAGTTTGTTCTGATCCCAACTGAAATAGCTGAAATCAGAACAGCTACAGATGCTTATAATGTGACTATTAAAGCAGCTCAGGAAGCAAACGGTTTAGCTTTTGTTGATGCGAAAAAGGTGATGGAAGATTTGTCTACTGCCGGAATTGTGGTAGATGGTTACACAATGACATCAACATTCGTAACAGGAGGAACCTTTTCTTTAGATGGTGTGCATCCGTCACCAAGAGGGTATGCATTGATCGCAAATAAATTTATAGAGGCGATCAATCTTAAGTACGGATCAAACTTAAAAGGAGTTAATTTAGGAAAGTATCAGATACTATATCCTAAAGTAATACAATAAAGCCAATTTTTTTTAGTAAAAGAGCCACTTGGTTTTAGACCATGTTGGCTTTTTTTTATTTTGTTAAAAAATACTTTTTTGGCGATTTTGGGCCTGACTTTTAGGAATCAAACAAAATCGTAGTATTTTTTATAAAAAAAATATTGATTTTATATTTTAAAAATTTATCTTTGCGCTCTGAAAAAAGAGGTATTTTCGATAAACCTAAATAGCTATTTAATAAATACATAAGTAATGTCAAAAGTAATAGGAAAAGTTGCTCAAATCATTGGACCAGTAGTTGACGTAGTTTTCAACGGAAAGGATGTTGAACTTCCAAAAATTTATGATTCATTAGAAATCACAAAAAAAGACGGAACATTATTAGTTCTAGAAGTACAATCTCATATTGGAGAAAACACTGTTCGTACCATTTCTATGGACTCAACTGACGGTTTGAGTAGAGGATATGAAGTAGTTGGAACAGGAAATCCAATCCAAATGCCAATCGGTCCAGACGTATATGGTAGATTATTCAATGTAATTGGAGATGCAATTGATGGTTTAGGAAACTTGCCAAAAACAGGAGAAAACGGTTTGTCTATTCACAGACAAGCTCCAAAATTTGAAGATTTATCAACTTCATCAGAAGTTTTATTCACAGGTATTAAAGTAATCGATTTGATCGAGCCTTATGCAAAAGGAGGTAAAATTGGATTGTTTGGTGGTGCAGGTGTTGGTAAAACGGTATTGATCCAGGAGTTGATTAACAATATCGCAAAAGGTCACGGTGGACTTTCTGTATTCGCAGGAGTAGGAGAAAGAACACGTGAAGGAAATGACTTACTTCGTGAGATGTTAGAGTCAGGTATTATTAAATACGGTGATGATTTCATGCACTCTATGGAAAATGGAGGATGGGATTTGTCTAAAGTAGATATGCCAGGAATGAGAGAGTCTAAAGCTACTTTCGTTTTCGGACAAATGAATGAGCCACCTGGAGCTCGTGCTCGTGTAGCACTTTCAGGATTATCTATTGCGGAGTATTTCCGTGATGGAGCTGGAACTGATCAAGGTAAAGACGTATTGTTTTTCGTTGATAACATCTTCCGTTTTACACAAGCAGGTTCTGAGGTATCAGCACTTTTAGGACGTATGCCTTCTGCAGTAGGATACCAACCAACTTTGGCAACAGAGATGGGAGCTATGCAAGAGCGTATTACTTCTACAAACAAAGGATCTATTACATCTGTACAGGCGGTTTACGTTCCTGCGGATGATTTAACTGACCCGGCACCGGCTACAACTTTTGCTCACTTAGATGCTACAACAGTATTGTCTCGTAAGATTGCTGAGTTAGGTATTTATCCTGCGGTTGACCCGTTAGATTCTACTTCAAGAATTTTGACTCCTCAAATTTTAGGAAATGAGCACTACGATTGTGCACAAAGAGTAAAAGAGATCCTTCAAAAATACAAGCAATTGCAAGATATTATCGCGATTCTAGGTATGGAAGAGTTATCTGAAGAAGATAAATTATCTGTATCAAGAGCACGTCGTGTACAACGTTTCTTATCTCAACCTTTCCACGTAGCGGAGCAATTTACAGGTATTCCTGGAGTTTTGGTTGATATTAAAGATACTATCAAAGGATTCAACATGATCATCGACGGTGAATTAGATCACCTTCCGGAAGCAGCTTTCAACTTGAAAGGTTCTATCCAGGATGCAATTGAAGCTGGAGAGAAAATGTTGGCTGAAGCATAATCAAGCCAAGCTTGATCAACTTAAAAAAATAAAAATTCCAAATTCCAATTTTGGATTTTGGAATTTTATAATTTGGAATTTTAAAAAATAGTTATGACTTTAGAAATAGTATCACCAGAAGCAAAATTATTTTCAGGAGAAGTAACTTCGGTTACAGTACCTGGAGTTGATGGAAGCTTTCAAATATTGAATCATCACGCTCCTATCGTTTCTATTTTAGAAAAAGGAACTGTTAAAATTGTAGCTTCAAGCTTCAGTTTTTCTAAAGAAGTAGCGGGTAAATTCACGAAAGTAAATGATCAAACCTATACTTTGGAAATTGAATCAGGTACTATCGAAATGAAAGACAATAAGATTATTGTTTTAGCAGACTAAGACGATTTTAGAATAAGTAAAAAAGCCAGACATTTGTCTGGCTTTTTTGTTTTTGTTTATTTTAGATGGACGGCTTTGTCGTGTTATTGTATTATTCCCCAAAAACCACTCGAAATATAAGTATGTACAGTAAGTCCTGATATAATTGACCAGGATATGATCCCTAAAGCACTTACTGCAAAGGTTTTTGCAAGTTGAAGTTTGGTGTCTTTATTTAAAAACTTATAATAAAAGAGTGTAAAATAAAAGAGCTGAAACAGTAGAAAAAACAAAGCTTGATAATTAGTCGATAAGTGGAATAATAAAGGTATGGGTAAAATTAAAAGCGTATTGACGAGTATACAAAAGCCTAACATGTACATACCTGCTACAAGATGCTCTGTATAGTTGTAGTTTTCTTTTTTGTAAAACAGCCAGAAAAAAAAGGCAAGTAGCGGTAGCGCCATCATCGCCATTAGATTGGAATATTTTTTTATGAAATGAAACATTTTTTCTTTTCGTTCGTAAAGATGTATGATTTTCTCTTTTTGAACAGGATCTGAAATAGCGCTAAGCTCCTGATTTTCTTTTGGGATATCAATAGGAGGTGTCTCTTTTGGAATATTGGAAATGAAAACAAAGATAGCGGCAACCAATAAGAAAAAATTAAGTGGAGGAAAGTACTTCTTTCTTTTACCATTGATATATTCCTTAGCTACAGTTCCGCTTTTTAATGTCAAAGACATAATAAGTTGAAAAATCCCTTTGTCTGCATGTAAAAAATAATGAATAGCTTCATGAAAAATCTCGTGCGGACTTATACGATGCAAATTTACTCTTTGACTGCACTCAGGGCAATAATTAAAATCCGGATAATTTTCTGTTTCACAGTTTTTGCAAATAATCTTCATTCTTCTCTTTTTTAATGCAATATACAAATTACTCATAATCAGTTTGTGAATTGAAAATTAGAAATATTAATATTTTAATTAACAATACTATTTATGTTAATCGTTAATGATACGTTGGGCTTTTTGCAGAGCCGAATGATTTTCATAAATAGTCTCATTCGCTTAAACAAACAGGATTTCGTGCAAGCTTTTTTGAAAAGATAGAATTCGAAAAGTTGGAATTTGGAATTTCATAAATTGGAATTTCATAACTTTGCTTTTATGAAATTACCCGAAAATCTTACCCAAAAGCTGGAAAACAGAAAGCAAAATAATTCGCTGAGACAATTACCAAGTTTTAATAATCTTGTTGATTTTTCTTCTAATGACTATATTGGGTTTTCTAAATCGGAATCTGTTTTTAAACTTGCACATCATTATTTAATCGAAAACGAACTCATTCAGAATGGAGCAACGGGATCACGATTAATTTCAGGGAACCATTCGTTGTATCAAATCACCGAATCTTTTATGGCGCAGTTTCATGATGCTGAATCAGCTTTAATCTTTAATTCGGGTTACGATGCCAATGTTGGTTTTTTTGGCGCTGTACCGCAGCGAAATGATGTTATTCTGTATGATGAATTGAGTCACGCTTCGATTCGTGATGGGATTATCATGTCTAATGCCAAATCCTATCGATTTAACCATAATGACTTTGAAGATTTAGAACGACTTATTCTTAAATTTCCGGATACGACTATTTACATTGTTACCGAAACTGTTTTTTCTATGGATGGAGATAGTCCGAATTTAGAAGAACTGGTCGTACTCTCTGAAAAATACAATTGCTTTCTGGTGGTTGATGAAGCACATACATTGGGTGTCTTTGGGGAAAAAGGAGAAGGATTAATGCAGTATTTGCAGTTGCACAATCGTATTTTCGCCCGCATCATGACTTTCGGAAAAGGATTGGGGTGTCATGGAGCAGCTGTCTTAGGGAGTGTTGAACTTAAAGAATACCTAATCAACTTTGCCAGAAGTTTTATTTATACTACGGGATTGTCTCCACATTCGGTATCTACAATTCTGACCGCTTACCAGCATTTGGAAACTGAAAAGTTGGTTATCGAGAAATTACGAATGAATATTATCTTTTTTAATCAGCAAAAAAACTTGTTGGGTTTGAAGCCCATGTTTGTTCGAAGTAAATCGGCTATTCAGTCGGCGATCGTTCCGGGCAACGAAAATGTAAAAAAACTAGCGCAACAACTACAAGATAAAGGGTTTGATGTAAAACCAATACTCTCTCCAACCGTTCCGGAAGGGCAGGAAAGACTTCGTTTCTGTATTCATAGTTATAATTCGGAAGAGGAAATCAATCAGATTTTAATATTATTAGGAAATTTCGTATTTTAGCTCACCGATTAAACTGATTAAGCGGGTTTACACTGAAAATAATGAGTGATTTATTACATGGAGAAGTTTCTAAGCCCATTCTAAGTGTGTTTTACGATGTTTATAACGAGCTTGGCTATGGTTTTCTTGAGAAAGTGTACCAAAATGCGATGTATCTTGAGTTAAAATCTCAGGGTTATGAAGTAGAGGCGCAGAAACAAATTAAGGTATATTATAAAAATCAGATTGTTGGTGAATATTATGCTGATTTGATAATTGAAGGGTCAATAATTGTTGAACTTAAGGCGTGCGAATGTTTACTTAGTTCGCACATTTCTCAATTATTGAATTATTTGAGGTGCACGCGTATTGAAGTTGGTTTAGTTCTGAATTTTGGTGAAACACCGGATTTCAAACGTTTAATCTATACAAACAACAGAAAAACCAACATTAATAACCCGCGTTAATCCGTATAATCCGTTAGATCAGTGACCAGCCATAAAGGGTATGGATTAAAAGGTTTACTACTCTAGAAACTGCTGTGTTTTCTCGCTTTCTGAAAAAAAAATTTTTTTTTTGTAACGTTTTTATGCTTTGATTACTTACGAGTCGTAATCAAATAAATCAAAACCATTATGAAAACAATATCACTTTTATCAAATTCAAAAAGCTTCCATTTTATTTCTATCTTTTTTACTTCGGCAGTATTTGGATTTGCGGTGGTGAATCAATTTTTGTTAAACCATCCGAACAAACACTTTCTTATTAGTGCTGTGTCCTGTTTTTTATTGTCTGTAGTTTTTTGGCAAAAAAGTAAGATCAGTGAATAAATAGAAGAATTTTTAAATAATTAAACCAAATAATTTTAATCAATCAACAAAATGAAAAATTTTATAAAATCAACAATTGCTATAGTACTATTTATTTTTAATGGAACAACCAACGCTCAAACGAATGCTCCTAAATTAGAAAATTCGCTTCTATGGGAAGTGTCAGGAAAAGGATTAACTAAACCATCTTATTTGTATGGAACCGTTCATATGATTTGCGCAGGGGATTATTTTCTTTCTGAAAAAACAAATAAGGCATTCGAGAAATCAGATAAATTGGTACTGGAAATTAATTTTGCCGACCCTAAAGAGATGGTGGAGTTGCAGGGAGTGGCAATGGGGAAAGAGCGGTTAAGCAAAAAGTTAACTGCAGAGCAATTGTCAAAACTGAATCTAATTCTGCAAAAAAATGCCGGAATGACGATACAACAGGTGGACGGTTTTAGTTTGTTGACCGTAATGAGTCTGATCTCAATGAAAAGCTTTGGTTGTACTGACCTGAAATTTTATGAATTGAATTTTATCGAAATGGCAAAAAAACGTCAAATTGAGGTTGGAGGTCTTGAAACCGTAAAATCGCAATGCGAGAGTTTTGAAAATGCCTATTCTGATGTTGAAATGATTGCTATGCTTGAAGAAACAAGTGCTGATGAAACGATTAAATTAGTAGCGAACTATAAAAATGAAGATGTGGAGTCTTTGTATAAATTGACGACAGATGAAAAAATAATGAATCTTAAAGCTAAGAAATACATGCTTGACGATAGAAATGCTAATTGGATCAAGATTATGCCGGAGCAGATGAAAAAGGAAAGTGTCTTTTTTGCAGTTGGAGCGGCTCACTTGGGTGGTGATACAGGAATAATTAATTTGTTGAGAAAAGCGGGATACACAGTAAAACCAGTGATGAATTAGAGCTATTTTGAAAGAGAAAGAAAAAGAATTTTTAAATCGAATAGAAAGGCATAAAGGAATCTTGTACAAAGTGTCAAAAATGTACATGGATACGGCCGATGATCAGCAGGATTTGTTTCAGGAAATTGTTTGTCAGCTTTGGAAATCGTATGAGTCCTTTAGAAATGAAAGCCAATTTTCGACGTGGATGTACCGGGTGGCTATTAATACGGCAATTGTTTTCCTAAAGAAAGAAAAACGGAAGGTTGATAAATACGAGATTGCTTCAGAGAATATTAAAGAAGAGGAGGATGATTCGCACATAAAAGAAAGTCAGATTGATCATTTTTATAAAGCAGTTCAAAAATTAGAAAAAATAGACAAAGCAATTATTTTTTACCAATTAGAAGGATTTTCACATAGAGAAATTGGAGATAATTTAGGAATCTCAGAGGGAAATGCCAGAGTAAAATTAAACAGAGCAAAAGAAAAACTAAAAGAAATAATAAAAAATCAGGGATATGGATTTTAACGACATACAAAACGCATGGAACAATGAAAAATCGGATTCGATCATTCTTCCGGATAATTTAGAGAAAATCAGGTCCGCCAATACACCTTTGGACAGGATCAGAAAAAATCTGAAATATGAGCTAATTTTACAGGTTGTCTTAGTTTTTTTAATCGGATTTGTGCCTTATATCTGTTCGTTTGAGCAAAAATTTATTGTGCCTTTCTATTTGTTATACAGTATGGCTGTCGCTGTTACGATATATTATTTGGCGAAGCTGTATTTGTTTTACAAGCGATTGAACACCGTTGCATTAAGTACAAAAGACAGTTTATACGAGACTTATTTTGATATCAGATTAAATATGGAATTGTATAAAACGTTCGGGTTTGCATTGACGCCATTTATGATCTTGTATTTAGTTGTTTTTGTTTATTTTAAGTCTTCAAAAGAAGCTGATTTTGTGATGTTTGAATTTAGCAATGCAGAAATTATAAGTGTCTTTTCGGTGGTTGTTTTTGCGATTCTTTCTATGGGATTGGGTTTAGAGTGGTGGGTTCATTTTTTTTATGGTAAGTACGCCAAAGAAATAAAGAAGGTTATAGATCAATTAAAAGAAGAGTAGTTAAACAACAAACCCATCGTAATGATGGGTTTGTTGTTTTTATTGGTATTTTTGCATACTATTAAAAGAGAGCAATGAAAATATTTATTACAGGAATTTCTACAGATGTAGGTAAAACGGTGACTTCTGCAATTGTGGTTGAAGCTTTAGAAGCCGACTATTGGAAGCCTGTTCAGGCCGGAGATCTGGATAACTCGGACAGTGATAAAATCAAGTCAAAAATTTCAAATTCTAAATCCCGTATTTTAGAAAACAGCTACCGGTTGAATACACCTGCAAGTCCGCACTTGGCAGCAGAAATTGATGGAGTGAGAATTGAATTGAGCGAAATCAAAGAGCCAAAAACCGATAATCATTTGGTGATAGAAGGAGCCGGTGGAATTTTTGTTCCGCTGAATGAAACCGATTTAATTGTCGATTTAATTCAATCCGATTACAAAGTGATTGTAGTATCAAGGCATTACTTAGGAAGCATCAATCATACTCTGTTGACTATTGAAGCAATAAGAAACAGAGGTTTTGAAGTGGCGGGGATTATCTTTAGCGGAAACAAAAACAAAGCTACCGAAGATTTAATTTTGAATAAAACAGCGGTAAAATGCATCGGAAGAATAGATGAAGAACCTTATTTTGATCAAAATGTAATCCGGGAGTACGCAGATTTGTTCCGCGAGAATTTGTTAGCAATCTAAAATCAACATTCTAAAATCTAAAATTAGATGACCTTAACAGAAAAAGACAGCCAATATTTATGGCATCCTTATACACAGCATAAAACCGCACAAACTCCAATAGCCATTTCGAGAGGAGAAGGCGCTTTGTTGTGGGATGAGAATAATAAAGAATATATTGATGCGATTGCATCGTGGTGGGTAAATCCGTTTGGGCACAGTAATAAATTTATTGCCGATGCGATTTACAAGCAATTAACGACTTTAGAGCATGTTTTGTTCGGCGGTTTTACGCATGAACCTGCGATAAAAGTGGCGGAGAAGCTTATTGAAATTTTACCAAAGAATCAGCAGAAAATATTTTTTTCAGATAATGGTTCAACAGCGGTTGAAGTAGCTATAAAAGTGGCACTGCAATATTTTTTCAATAAAAATGAAAAAAGAACCACTATAATTGCTTTTGAAAATGCCTTTCACGGAGATACTTTTGCGGCTATGGCGGCAAGCGGAATCTCTTTTTATACCCAAGCTTTTCAAGGAATGTTTATTGATGTGGTACGAATTCCGGTTCCTGTGAAAGGATCGGAACAGTTAAGTTTTGATGCATTGAAAGCCGTGATTAAAAACCATACTTGTGCCGGATTTATTTTTGAACCTTTAGTTCAGGGGGCGGCCGGAATGGTTATGTACGAACCTGAAGCTTTGGCCACCTTACTTCAAATTTGTAAAGAGAATAAAGTTTTAACCATTGCCGATGAAGTAATGACGGGCTTTGGTAAAACCGGAAAAACCTTTGCAATGGATTATGTTACCGAAGAACCCGATATGATTTGTTTGTCGAAAGCATTAACGGGAGGGACTATTCCGATGGCGATTACGACTTTTACACAGGAGGTTTTTGATGCGTTTTATGATGATGATATTAATAAAGCCTTGTTCCACGGTCATACTTTTACGGCAAATCCAACCGGATGTGCAGCGGCTTTGGCCAGTATTGATTTGTTGCAGACAGATGAAATGCAGGACAACATTCAAAGAATAAATAAAAGTCATCTAAATTTTCAGAAGAAAATCGAGAACCATCCAAAAGTAATTACTGCCCGAACTTTAGGGGTTATTTTTGCAGTTGAAATAAAATCAGATTCAGAAGAAAGTTATTACGGTTCGATGCGAACTAAGCTTTACAATTTCTTTATTGAAAAAGGAGTTATTTTAAGACCGGTTGGTAATATTGTTTACATTTTACCTCCATACATTATGACTGATGCGCAGCTTCAAAAAGTCTATTCGACTATCGAAGAAGCGATTGATATGGTCTAATTGACTTAAACCATATGAGTTATATAAGTTCATTTAAACTAAGTTTAGTTGACTTTAGTAGCTTAAATATTTAATAACGTTGCAAACTTTGCAGGAACATTGCGAACTTTGCGGTTAAATAAAAAACATTGAATAAAAAAATCTCCATAACAGCTTTCTCGTCTATTTCTCCATTGGGTAATAATGCGGAAGAAATCTGGGAAAAATATCTGGATAATCAACATTGTTTTTCGAAGCGATTTTTAGATCAGCAGCAAACTTCTGTTGCGGCTTTGGATGTTGAATCAAAACAAATTGTAGCCGAGGTTCGTGAATCGGATATTAAGTACAAATTTTTAGACGACTCTGTTCTGTTTGCTTTGACTGCTTCGCGAAAAGCGGTCGAAAAAGCAGGTTGGAATAAAGAGGACGTTTTCGGAATAAATATAGGTTCTTCCCGTGGAGCTACCGATTTATTCGAAAAGCATTATAAGGAATATATCGATACCGGTAAAGCACAGACTTTAGCTTCCCCAACCACAACTTTGGGTAATATCTCGTCCTGGATAGCGCACGATCTACAAAGCGTTGGTCCGGAAATCTCGCATTCGATTACCTGTTCAACAGCACTTCATGCTCTTTTAAATGGTGTGGCATGGTTGAGATCAGGAATGGCGGATAAATTTTTGGTAGGAGGGAGTGAAGCGCCTTTGACCGATTTTACGATCGCTCAGATGAGAGCACTAAAAATATATTCCCGTGTTGATCAGGAGGAAGAATCGTGGCCTAATCTTGCTTTTGACTTTGAGAAAACGCAAAATACTATGATTTTGGGTGAAGGGGCTGCGGTATGTTGTCTCGAAGCCGGAGAGAAAGAAAATGCTATAGCCTATATTACAGGCGTGGGCTATGCAACAGAAATTTTAGAACATAATATTTCGATTTCTGCAGAAGCGGATTGTTTTCAAAAGTCCATGAAAATGGCTTTAAAGGATACTAATTCGGAGGAAATTGATGCGATTGTAATGCATGCTCCCGGAACCATAAAAGGAGATCTTACGGAGTTGCGTGCTATTGAAAAAGTCTTTGGGGCTAAAACACCTTTATTAACGACTAATAAATGGAAGATCGGACATACTTTTGGCGCTTCCGGAATATTGAGTCTGGAACTTGCTCTTTTGATGTTGCAGCACAATACATTTGTTAATGTTCCTTTTGCCGAAGTACAAAAACAAAGTAAGCCATTAAAAAAAATATTGATTAATGCCGTTGGCTTTGGAGGCAATGCGGTCAGTATTCTAATTGAAAAGGCTTAATTGAAAACATTTAAATAAAGCATAAAAAAAATCCATTTGTCTGAACAAATGGATTTTTTTTATGCTTAAATCGGTGTTTATATCTTATTGAAATATAACTTTTTTGGTGGTTGTATGATTGTTGTCTAAGATAACCTTAATCAATAAAACCTGATTAGCGGATTGTAAATTTGCGATTTGCAATTCCGTTTCACCAATTTTCTTTTTGTTATAAAGTAGTTTTCCTGAAACATCATAAATCGTAACTTCTTTAATCGTTTCTTTTGCAGAGATTACTTTTATTACTTTGTTTATAGCCGTAACAAAAACATTGTTTTCGGTGTTTTCAAAATCTCCGGTTCCTAATGTTTTATCTGTATAACGCAGTACGAAACGATCCGCAAAAGTTCCTTTTGCAGTTGTAAAGGTATATTTCGCTGTTTTTAAATTATGGATTTTCCCTGTCGTTTTGTCTTCAATGAAAATGTTCTGATTGATCAGATCGCCTTCTATTTTTCCTATTGAGATGGTATAATCACCCGCAGCGGCACTACGATACCCTAAAGGAACAATATCAGTGTCTGTAAAAGGCAGAGCACGTCCTTGAATAACAAGATTACGATCGTTGTTGATACTGTAAAAGTCAAGAGCAGGATTACCGTCAAAAGATTCACCGTCATATCTGTTTTCGTAACTATTTGTTGCACCGTTGACATAACCAAGAAGTGTTTGTTTGAAAATCCCTTCCTTATTGATGATGTTAATCCAGATGCGATTTCTGCTTGCTTTTTCTTTTGATGGTCTTGCCGGTTTAAAGAACTGACCGTTATTTGCGCCACCTTCTCGCATATAGTTTTTAAAAGAAACTGTTCCCGGGCTAGCCGCACTTGCAAAGAAAGATTGTCCTGCAGCGATATAACCGGATGGCTCAGAATCGTTATTTCCAGGAGCATCATCGCCGGTAGGTGCTTTGGTATTTACTCCCCCTGTTAGATTAAAAGCAGCGTAATCATCAGCAAGATATTTCAGACCATTTGAACCGCCTATAGGGGTATTGTGTGTCCAGAAATAAAGCGTTCCGTTCATGAAAGGATTGTCATCTAAAAAACTATTAGCGTTCAGAGCAGATGCGTAAGGGTTACCGATGAGGTAAAACTTATCAGCCTCTACGGTCTCACCGTTTAGAGCACCATTGTTTGGAGTACCTTTAAATTCAGCAGTGAAATCCGCTCTATCTACATTAGAAAAGGTTTGAGGACCACGAATAATGTATCCTTTACCAATTATCATTTCGGTATTTGAATTGGTGATGACCCATCCTGTTCCATTAAAGCCCATGTATTTATCAGACAAAGTTAAAGGAGATACATCTACTAATTTTTTAGGATTTACAGGCGTAGACCAGTATCCGTAATCAGTAAGGCGAAGTGATGTTTTGCGTTTGTAGGTGATGATCCCTGAATTGATAGTAGGATCATCATTGGTTTGTACTAAACTTGAATTGTTCTCAAAAGTCAGACTCGCTGTGTTTGCAACTGTCAGGCCATTGGTGATTTTTAAAGTATTTCCAATGCTAATTACAACTTTAGCTGTTAAGCCTATTGTACAGCTACAAGCATTTACATCCGCTGTTGACGTGTAGTCTCCTTCAAAAAGAACGGGTTGATTAATTGTTGGAGGTCCATTGGTCCATCCTGCATTCCAGGTTGCCAATTGAGGTATTGGGTTTATAACAACGTTGACTGAAGATACAGACGGACATGCACCGCTACTAACGGTATAAGTATAGGTAGTATTAGCTGCAAGACCTGTTATTGAAGTTGTTGCTCCTGATCCTGTTGTTTGAACAGCACCCGGTGTTCTTGTTAAGGTCCAGGTTCCTGTAGCAGGTAAGCCACTTAATTGTACACTTCCTGTTGCTATTATACAGGTTGGGTGTGTTATTGTGCCTACTATTGGTGCTGTTGGTCCTGCGTTTACTGTTGTTGCTGTAGAAGATGTAGCAGATGTTGCTATACAGCTATTAGTATCTGTATAGTTAATCGTTACTGTTTTACTTCCAGTAGTTAAATATCTTAAAGTTACGGTATTGTTTGTGTTTGCGCCTCCTGAAACAATAGTGTAATCTGTTCCGGCAATTCCAGGGAATACCCAAACGTAATTAGACATACCAGCTTCAGTGGTGTACGTAACATTTGTTCCAACGCACGCACTTGCTCCTGGTTGAGCTGTAAAAGTTACGATAGGTAGCGCATTAACTGTAGTTGCAGTTGATGAAGTTGCCGTAGTTGCGGTACAACTATTGGTGTTGGTATAATTAACGGTTACCGTTTTACTTCCGGTAGTTAAATATCTTAAAGTTACGGTATTGTTTGTGCTTGTACCTCCTGAAACAATAGTGTAATCTGTTCCGGCAGTTCCAGGGAATACCCAAACGTAATTGGTCATGGTAGCTTCAGTAGTATAGGTAACATTTGTTCCAACGCAGGTACTTACTCCCGGTTGAGCTGTAAAGGTTACAATAGGTCGAGCATTAACTGTAGTTGCAGTTGATGAAGTTGCCGTAGTTGCCGTACAACTATTGGTGTTGGTATAATTAACGGTTACCGTTTTGCTTCCGGTAGTTAAATATCTTAAAGTTACGGTATTGTTTGTGCTTGTGCCTCCTGAAACAATAGTGTAATCTGTTCCGGCAGTTCCAGGGAATACCCAAACGTAACTAGACATAGTTGCTTCAGTAGTATAAGTAACATTTGTTCCAACGCAGGTACTTAATCCTGGTTGAGCTGTAAAGGTTACGATAGGTCGAGCATTAACTGTAGTTGCCGTTGATGAAGTTGCCGTAGTTGCGGTACAACTATTGGTGTTGGTGTAATTAACAGTTACCGTTTTACTTCCGGTAGTTAAATATCTTAAAGTTACGGTGTTGTTTGTGTTTGTACCTCCTGAAACAATAGTGTAATCTGTTCCGGCAGTTCCAGGGAATACCCAAACATAATTAGACATAGTAGCTTCAGTGGTATACGTAACATTTGTTCCAACGCAAGTACTTGCACCCGGTTGAGCTGTAAAGGTTACGATAGGTAGCGCATTAACTGTAGTTGCAGTTGATGAAGTGGCCGTAGTTGCTGTACAACTATTAGTGTTGGTATAGTTAACGGTTACCGTTTTACTTCCGGTAGTTAAATATCTTAAAGTTACGGTGTTGTTTGTGCTTGCACCTCCTGAAACGATGGTGTAATCTGTTCCGGCAGTTCCAGGGAATACCCAAACGTAACTAGACATAGTAGCTTCAGTAGTATAAGTAACATTTGTTCCAACGCAGGTACTTACTCCCGGTTGAGCTGTAAAGGTTATGATAGGTCGAGCATTAACTGTAGTTGCAGTTGATGAAGTTGCCGTAGTTGCGGTACAACTATTGGTGTTGGTATAGTTAACGGTTACCGTTTTACTTCCGGTTGTTAAATATCTTAAAGTTACTGTGTTACTTGTATTTGTGCCTCCTGAAACAATAGTGTAATCTGTTCCGGCAGTTCCAGGGAATACCCAAACGTAATTGGTCATTGTAGCTTCAGTAGTATAGGTAACATTTGTTCCAACGCACGCACTTGCTCCTGGTTGAGCTGTAAAAGTTACGATAGGTAGCGCATTAACTGTAGTTGCAGTTGATGAAGTTGCTGTAGTTGCTGTACAACTATTGGTGTTGGTATAATTAACGGTTACCGTTTTGCTTCCGGTAGTTAAATATCTTAAAGTTACGGTATTGTTTGTGCTTGCACCTCCTGAAACAATGGTGTAATCTGTTCCGGCAGTTCCAGGGAATACCCAAACGTAATTAGACATAGTAGCTTCAGTAGTATAGATAACATTTGTTCCCACACAAGCACTTGCTCCCGGTTGAGCTGTAAAAGTTACAATAGGTAACGCATTAACTGTAGTTGCAGTTGATGAAGTTGCCGTTGTTGCTGTACAGCTATTAGCGTTTGTATAGTTAATCGTTACTGTTTTACTTCCGGTTGTTAAATATTTTAAAGTTACGGTGTTACTTGCATTTGTGCCTCCAGAAACAATAGTATAATCTGTTCCGGCAACTCCTGGGAATCCCCAGATGTAATTAGTCATACTAGGTTGAGTAGTATAGGTAACATTTGTTCCTATACAAGTACTTGTTCCCGGTTGCGCTGTATAACTTACGATTGGTCGAGGGTTTACGGTTACTGTCAAAGTAAACGGAACCCCTACACAACCCGATGTAGTTGGAGTAACGGTATAAGTAGCCGTTTGTGGCGTTGTGGTTGTATTTGTAAGTGTACCAATAATGTTACCATTTGGAGTACCAGTACTTGCTGTACCTCCCGTGATGGCTCCCGATACTGCTATAGTTGGGGTTGTCCAGGTAAAAGTCGTTCCGGATGGGATAGTTCCGTTGGTTCCCGTTGTTGGTGTTGCTGTAAATTGAGATCCTGAACAAACTGAAGCTGTCATTGGAGTAATGGTAGCAGAAATCACATCAACCGCTACTGGTGTAGAGTCAGTTGTTGAAGCAGTACAGGTTATCTTTGCACGATAAAATGTTTTTACAGTTTGCGTAGTAGTAAAGGTTGATTTAGAGTTTGTAACATCTAAATATCGGATAAGTAAATTATCAATAGTATGGATGTCAGTTATAGCTCCTGTTCGTGCTGAAAATTTAAATTTCCAGGCTGATTTATCCGTTGAAAGATAGGCAGCTGGTAATAAAAAATTAGAGACTACTGTAATTATAGTACCTGAAGAATTTACCATAGTAAGAGACAGGTATCCTTTGTTATCTACTGACAAAACAACATTTCGTGCTGTAGTAGTTCTTATGTTGAAAGGAACATCCAGAGCGGAAGTAAAAACACCTGTTCCATTATAAAGAATACGAATACGGCTACCATTTGCTACACCCTCATTATCATAGGTGTCAAATTGAACTATAATACCTGAGCCTTCTCCAAGCTCTCCGCCACTATCGGTATTTGTCAATGCTCCTGCATAACTTAAACTAAAACCATCAGCACCGCCTCCGCCTCCGGCAGTATAATCAAATGAAGTTGTAAAAGCATTTATATTAGAGCCGGGAGATTTGTCAACTAAGAAACCTCCTTTTTGGCTAGTAGCAGCGGGCGTTAATACTAATTGACCACCGGTTATACTTGCATTTCCGGAAATACTGGTGTTGGCAGGCAGTGAACTAAAGGCTTCAGTACCGAAAAAAGTGGTTGGTGTCGGGGTAGCATTAGTCCATGTATCAACACCATTTGGTGAAGTTTGCCATACATAAGTAGCACCATCTGAATAAGTAGTTCCCAGAGATAATGTAAATGGGGTACCTGGGCATACCGTTGTGGCTGTTGATAAAGTAGTACTGGCAGCTGGTGTTCCTGAGCATACATCACCAACAATTATCGTATAGTCCTCAACCTGTCCCTCTGGACTTGTTACGGTTGTGGTACAAGGATTTGTAACATAGTCAGTAGATTGACCGATGATGCGCATACGGGTACTTCCTACGGTAGCATCAGTAGGTATTTGAAAATAAACCGACGCAATTTTGCCATCCGCTCCGTTAGAATTGTTAATGGAGCCAATGTTAAATTTTTCACCAGTGTCAGTAAAATCATTGTCTTGATTCCAGTCTATATAAGCAGTATAGAAAATGTTGCTGTTTGATGCCGTAACACCTTTTACAGAGACCGTGTAATTTTGTCCTTTAACTAAAGTGGTATTGACTCCTGTGAAACTTTCGTAACTGGTGGTTCCTGTACTGTTGTTATCTATTGTATTCAGCTTTACATTGGTAATTTGTCTTACCGTTGTAAAATTGGTAAAACTACATACGCTTGGGGTCCAAGTATAGGTTAAACCGTTGGTAGGTAGTTCTCCTGATCCGTTACCGGTATTACAAGTACTACTATTAACTCCTCCTGCTGTTGATGCTGGCCAGTTATTTGATGTGGTTCTATTGTTAAAGTCTGCATTAGATGCGCCTCTTAGACCTACTTGTACAGTTAAATCTGTGTTATAGCTACTAGTACAAGCACCATAAACAATTTGTACTTCATTAGTGGTTTCATTTAATCTAATTTGAAAATTGAAATCTCCATTACGTGAGTTACCACTGTAATAACGTCTTGCATTTGTCCATTGTACTACAAAAATTCTGTTGGGTGCTGTGCCAATAGTATTGTAAATTATTGAAGAACCGTTGCTTATCAAATCTCTTCCTAAAGCACTAATTGCACCACTATATCCGGTTGTTGATGAAATAGGGCTGTACTCATTAGTGTTTGAATAAATTGGAGATGCTGAAGGGCTAAATGTTAGAAAACCATTTGTGTTTACAGAACATTCTGTGTAATTTATACCGTTATATTTAAATGTAAAACCTAATAAAATATTTGTACTTACATTTTCATCCCATGGGCTTGGAAAGATTGTCGTTCCGGTAATGCTTGCGTATGTTCCGGTTGCTTGTGCGAAAGAATAATTAGCAACCTGTGCATTCCCAATTCCGGTAAAAAATAGTAAAAAAAGAAATTGAAGTAAACCAAACACCTTATAACTTTTGGGTTTGTTTATTTTTTGACAAAATAAGAAATCAACGAATAAAAGTAATTTTTTAATCATCAGCGTGTGGTATTTATATTTTAAATTTGTTTTGGGCTAAAACACATAAAAAAAGCACCGGTTCTCTATTATGTCGGATAGTAAACCTGAGTAGTGTTTTTCTTTTGGTTTTAAATTTTAGAATCAGTTATTTAAGTGCTTGTTTTTGAGCATTATTGAATAATCCAATTCGGCGTACAAAAATATTATAATTCTGCACATATACAACATTTTAGAAAAAGAGTTTCTGAGATAATTGAAAAATAAAGGCCGAATTTTAACAACAAAATGACTATTTTTCGCAAGAATAGTTAAAAAGCAGGAAAAAAGCTATGAATTCAACATGTACCCCAAAGGAGGCCTTACTCAAATTAGAACATTTTTGCGCCTATCAGGAGCGCTGTCATGCAGAAGTGGTTGCCAAATTGTACAGTTTAAAGATGACTTCAGATGAAATTGATGTGATAGTAGTTCAATTGATTGATGGTAATTTTTTAAATGAAACGCGTTTTGCCTGCAGTTTTGCCAGAGGTAAACACCGCATTAAATTTTGGGGCAGAATTCGGATCACAAATGAGTTAAAAGCCAGACAGATTTCCGCGGTTAATATCACTTTGGCATTAAAAGAAATTTCGGCGGAAGAGTATGAAACTACTTTTGAACAACTTTCGGAAAGATGCTGGAATAGTATTCACGAAAATAACACCCTTAAAAAAAGGAAGAAATTCTGCGATTATCTGTTGCGAAGAGGTTATGAAAGTAACTTGGTTTATGAAAAAATGAAGGAACTGGAATAAAACTCGATTTTCTTTTCCGGTAGTAAAAATCTAATTTTTGCGTTACTTAAAAAAGGCATTAGCACTAATCAGACTGCTAGTGTTAAACCTCATTTAGTACCCTGGAACCTATGTTTGTAAATTGAGGCTTTCTTGCATATTACGCATCAAAACTCGCTTTTTTAGACTTTTTAAATTAAAAAACACGCTATTTACAACTGTATTTTACGATTATTCTTATATTTTGTCGCTTTGCTTTTATAAGAATTAACACAGTTTGATGCTTTTTATGATGTATTTCATCGAGTATTTCTTTTGCTTTGTCGATTATACGGGTTTTCTTAAAACCACTTTTATGACTAGTACGTAGTTGTCTCTATCTTTGCAAGCCCAAAATTATATGCCTGCATACTAATCAGATAGAAACAACTAAAATGACAAGAAAATTACTTTTATTTTTACTTTTACCCTTTATTGGTTTTGCACAAGAAGATTTAGTAAAGTGGAATGGTCCTGGTACTAAAGCGGCCTCTGTTAATACGAATTACACAGCAGCAGTTGCTGCAGGGGATTTAAGTAATGGAAGTAATTTGACTGTAACTCCTGCGCAAGGAGAAGGGTTTAAAGGAAGTCCATGGACAACCTCATTTGCTATTGACGATACTAAATATTTTCAATTTACAACGACAACAAAAACGGGATATAAAATTAAATTGAATGCTTTCAAATTCACTTATAGAGGCGATGCTAATTTGTATGTGAACCGCTATCAGGTTCGTTATTCCAAAGATAATTTTGCCACCAGTACTTTATTAGTAGACGAAACAACAAGCCCGGGAAGAATAAACAAGTCATTGAATTTGTCTAATGTTACCCTATATGCCGGAGAAACGATAACCATTCGTATTTATGGCTACAAACTAAAACCCAATAGCGATCCTAATTCACCATTGTTCTTGATTAATTTGAGTTCAATTGAAAATGGCAATACAACACCTACGATTACAGGTTCTGTTTTGCCTTATGATGCCTCTGACTTGAATGCAAATGATGATCTTGTTTCAACGAAAGAAAAAAGAGCAGTAACCTTTGATCCGTTAACTAACGATACCCACTATAACGGTTCAACGATGACTTACACGCAACCGCCAACGGCTCACGGAACGGTAACAAACACTGACAATATCCTTACTTTTATACCTGCAACAAATTTTAAAGGAACCAGTTCATTTACGTATACGTTAAAAAAAGGGAACAAAACAGCTACAGCTACAGTTTCGGTTTTTGTTGAAGAAGCTACACCTCGGCTAATCATCTGGAATGGTGCAGTAGATCAGCCCAAAGCAGTTGTCACTGATGCCAATATCATTGCAAATGACATTAGTGCTTCAGGTGTTAATCTAACCACAAACAGTAATCCAAATTATTTTAATCTTACTAATGTTCAAACCAGTACGATTAAAAATACGGTAAATCTTAACAAATATGCTCAGGTAAGTGTTAGGCCAAAAGGCAATTACAAACTGACTTTAACGCAATTTAAGTTTATATACAATTCTCCTTCGGGAAATGAAGGAGCAACAAAATACGAAGTACGTTACTCCACAGATCCTACTTTTCCTGATGACGGTAAGATCCTTTTGGGGTCAACCACAGCAGTACAAGGTACAGATACTGAGGTAACCCTTAATTTTCCTGCTAATACTGTGGTGACTAGCAGTCCAAATCAAACATTTTATATTAGAATTTATCCTTATGGGGTTCAGAATATTTACAACGGATATTTTAGAATCAAACACGATTACGGAGGAGAATTAGGGCCAACCATTTCGGGTATTGTCGATACGTCTAACTTACTTACGGCAAATCCGGATCTAATTACGACCGATTCCAATACGGCTATAATTGTACCGATTCTGGAAAATGATGAAAATTACAGCGCATTGGCATCTATTACTTCAACACAACCGGCTTCAGGAGGGTCTGTTCAAGTTAATGATAAAACCAATGTGACTTTTACTCCTGCAGTGGGTTTCACCGGGACGAGTTCTTTTGTCTACACCTTGTATGACGGGAAAAATTATTCGTCTGCAACCGTTACAGTTACGGTAACGCCACCACCGTGTGTTCCCTCTTTAACAGCCGGAGTTAACAGCTGGAAAGGTTATGTTTATACCTATACAGGAAATACTCCCGCGATGACTACTTATGTTGGATCTGTTGCAGAGAAAGCGATGTTTGACCGAAAAATAGGTACAGATGTAATTACAGGAGATACAAGTGTTGCGCCAAATGCATTTTGCGGTACAGTACCAAGCGAAAGGTTTTATGTTCGCTACCTAATGAAGACTACAACAGAGGCCGGTAAATTTAACTTTACAGTAGGGGGTGATGATGGTTACCGTTTGTATATTGATGGTGATTTAGTGATAGACAACTGGCAGGATCAAGGTTATGCAGTAAGATCTACGCTATATAACCTGACAGCAGGGACACATAATTTTGTTTTAGAATACTACGAAAAAGAAGGTGCATCCAGATTATCCATTATGTATGGAATAATAAAAGGAGATACTTTACTGCCTTTCGGAGATAATAAGTGGAATGTTTTTGGTTTTAATTCAGCAAATATTGCCTTAGTGGCAGACACCTATGCAGGAACTTATGTAGATACAAGTTTAGATATCAATACACAGTCAAAGTGGAATGCTTTGGTATCACCCTCTTATTATTCGGGTTGGGAAGGTGCTCCAATGCCCGTTGATCAGTTTACCATTACCTATAAACGTAAAGGTTTTCCTTGCGGTCGTTATCAATTAGAACTTGTAAATTGTGATGATGTGGGTGAAATTTATATTGATGGAGTCAAAATATTTACACAATCTATTTATACCAATACTACTTCATTAATTAACGGAGGAAAAACGTATCCTTTAAATAAAACGTCAACTGTAGAAGTACGTTTAAGAGAAGATGGGGGTGATGCCAAGTTAGCCCTTAATTTTATTGATACTCCTTTTGTTTATGATGGATCAGTGGCACCTCAGAGCGGCTCTTCAATTACGGTGAATAAAAGTACAGTTCTGACTAACGATTTAGAAGTTTGTACTTGTACCATAGCAGCAGGAAAGACATTGACGATCGCGGGAGACAAAACTCTTACCGTTAATGAAAATATTGTGGTAAATGGAGATGGTAAACTTATAATAAAAAACAATGGTTCCTTGGTTCAGACCAATGATAATGCTACTTATACCGGAGCTGTAAATTCGTTTAATATGGAACGGATTTCAACTCCAATGGCAGATTTCGATTATACCTACTGGTCATCAGCAGTAGCAGATAAAAAATTGAATGTTTTGTCACCCAATACGCTAGCCGACAAGTACATGTCATTTAGCGGAACAAATTGGATAATTGAAAACGGAAATACGATTATGAAACCCGGTAAAGGATATATTATTCGTGTTCCTAAACGAGACACCGGATATCCAAATGGTAAAGATTATTGGAACACTAGTACGTATTCTCAAACGGTAAATTTTATTGGAATTCCTAATAATGGAATTATTAAAGGGGAATCTCTTTTGGCTGATAAATTTTATTTAGTTGGTAATCCATATCCTTCGGCATTAGACGCTGCTAAGTTTTTAAATGCGAATACTTTTATAAACGGTACTATTTACTTCTGGACCCACAATACAGCAATTGGCGTGGTAGGAATACATAAATACAATTCAAATGATTATGCAAGTTATAATCTTACCGGAGGTGTAGCAACGAGACCTTCTCAGGCACCCGGACGCAATATGAATACGCCCTCTGGTAAAATTGCATCAGGAGAATCTTTTTTTATTAGTACAAATGATGTCGGAATGGTTACTTTTAATAATAGTATGCGTCCGGTGGGTGCTAACAATCAGTTTTTTAAAAGAGATAATACGTCAAAAAATATAGAAGCAGAGAACGGTCGCATGTGGTTAAACATGACCAATGAAACCGGTGCTTTTAAACAAGTTTTGATCGGATATATTGAAGGAGCCACCAATGATTTTGAAAACAGATTTGACGGTGAAAGCTTTGATGGTAATGCGTATATCGATTTTTATAGTATAGATAATGGTAGAAATTATGTAATTCAGGGTCGTGCCTTGCCTTTTACGGATACCGATATTGTTCCTTTAGGATACCGCAGTTCTATTGAAGGTGAATTTGCAATTTCTATCGAGCAGACAGATGGTGATTTGGTTAATCAGGTTGTTTACTTAGAAGACAAAGTAACAGCTAAAGTTCATGACTTAAGAGCTGGAAAATATACCTTTACGACTGCAAAAGGAACTTTTTCGGATCGTTTTGTACTACGCTACACAAATAAAACATTAGGAATTGATGATTTTGAAAATACAGACAGTGATCTGATTGTTTCCGTAAAAAATAAGGCAATCAAAGTAACTTCAGAAAAAGAAAATATTAAAGAAGTTATGGTTTATGATCTTTCGGGGAAATTGCTTTACGAAAAGAATAAAGTTGGAGCAACTGAATTGCAAATAGCAAATTTACAATCAGCCAATCAGATGGTATTGATCAAGATTGTTTTGGAAAATGGTCACACAACTACCAAGAAAGCTATATTTCACTAAAAAACACTAGTTAAGCTTATAGAAAATCCATTTGTCAAAGGCAAATGGATTTTTTTTTTGCGTTTTCTTCAAATTGAAAATTAACATACCCTAAATATCCCGTCAAGTGGGTATTGTCAGATTTATAAAAGAAAAATAAATTGCAGTTAAATCTTACAAGTATTTAACTCAATCTATCTGACTTTGATTAGAAATATAATTCTTTTAGTATTAGTAGTCAGTTTTATCAATAAAGCCGACTTGTATGCACAGCAAGGAAAAGTGGATAAGCACTTTAATATACGTGATGACGGGACTATCGGGGATGGTTTTGATAATACAGTTAGAACCTTATTTTTGCAGTCCGATGAAAAACTGATCGTAGGAGGTGATTTTCTGACTCTTAATGGAATACAACTCTCTTATTTGACTCGGTTGAATACAGACGGATCGATTGACGAGAGTTTTCAGATGGGAAATGGTTTCAACGGAAAAGTCTACAGCGTCTGTGTGCAACCGGATGGAAAAATTATTGTTGGTGGAAGTTTTACAGCTTACAACGGCGTCAGCGCGGGTCGACTAATTCGTTTAAATACGGATGGATCACAAGATATATCATTCAATACAGCAATTGCAGCTGCGACAGGAATCATCTATAAAGTGGGTTTGCAATCGGATGGAAAAATAATTATAGTGGGCAGTTTCACCAAATACAATGCCGTTACCGTAAATAGAATGGCACGTGTTTTACCCAATGGAACATTAGATTCTTCTTTTAATATAGGAGCCGGGGCTTCAGCACTCATTACTAATGTTGAAATTTTACCGGATCAAAAAATTATAGTAACGGGCGCTTTCACTTTTTTTAATGGAGCTGCGGCAAACAGAATGGTTCGTCTGTATCCTGATGGCAGAGTTGATGAACATTTTTGTATTGGAGCTGCTTTTAATGATGATGTAAATGCAATAGCGATACAGTCCGATGGAAAAATTATTTTAGGAGGAAAATTTACAAATTATAACGGAAACAGTGCCAACAGGATTATCCGGATCAATTATGACGGAACCCTCGATTCTGGTTTCCTATCAGGCTCCGGTCTCAGTAAAGATGCGGTTCAGGTAATCAAAATTGATGCTTCGGGGACTATTGCTGTTGGAGGGTCTTTCACAGGCTACTACAATAATAGTGAGGTAAACCGTTTATTTTTTTTAAATGCTAACGGAACGATAAGAAACGATTTCTATACTGGAGCAGGACCGGGATCTGCTTCCGTTTTAGGATTAGAGAGTACGGCAGACAGATCTTGGTATATCGCGGGATCATTCTCTGTATTTGATAGTCTGAATCAGGGTAGACTGACTAGAATTGATAGCGGAGGAGAACAAGATACCGGATATTTAGCTGCCGGAATTGGTTTTGATAATTCTGTTTTAAAAGTTTTGCCGTTGCCCAGTAAACAAACGATGGTATTTGGGAATTTTACCAGATTCAATGGAGCTTTTTCTTCAAGAATTGCCAGAGTTTTAGAAAATGGAGCCTCGGATGATACTTTTAATTCCAAGCAATTGGGAGCGAATAACAGCATAAAAATGGCCGTTTTACAAGGAGATGATAAGATTGTCTTTGGGGGGAATTTTACAAAATACAACGAATCAACTTGCAATAGAATTGCTCGTATTTTAGCAAATGGAACCGTTGATCCAACATTTAGTTTAGGCTCAGGCTTTAATAATCAGGTTTATGCAATGGCACTTCAGCCCGATCAAAAGATAATTGTTGGCGGTAATTTTACGTCATATAATACTGCACAGGTTGGAAGAATAGTCAGATTGTTGGCAAACGGTTTGCTTGATGTTGATTTTAATGTTGGTTTGGGTGCCAATGCTATTGTAGAGGCCGTACTGGTTCAACCGGACGGAAAAATTCTGATTGGCGGGAGATTTACTTCTTTTGACGGTACTATGGTATCAGGTTTAGTACGTCTTCATGAGGACGGAAGTATAGATGCCACTTTTAACACAGGTAGCGGGTTTGATAAAAAAGTAAGTGCAATTGCGTTACAATCGGATCAGAAAATAATAGTAGGAGGATCATTTTTAATGTACAATGGGGCTCCACAAAAACGGATTCTGAGATTGAATTCCAACGGAAGTCTGGATACGACTTTTGATTCTGGATCCGGTTTTAGTAAAGGAGATGTACTTAGTATTTTGGTACAACCCGATGATCGTATCCTAGTGGGAGGAACTTTTTCAGGTACTTACAAAAGTACAGCTTGCCTAAGGTTAATACGGTTATTAAGGTGGGGGGATTATGATAACAGCTTTCAGGCAAATTTAAACAATAAGGTACGTACGATGCATTTTACTGCTGATCGCAAACTTATGATTGGTGGCGATTTTAATTCCGTCTCCGGAGAATCAAAACATAGGGTTGCTCGTTTGAAAATTTGCTTAGAAGCGACCGATTGGAATGGTATCGCATGGTCAAATGGTTTTCCGTCCGCTGGAAAAGAAGTCACTTTTTCAGAAGATTATCCGGGTTTAACAGCGACAGCGATATGTAACTGTACAATCAAGGAAGGGAAGACTGTTACGCTTTTAAGTGGTAATACTTTAGGAATTGAATTTGATTATAACGGTTTGGGGGCGCTGGTTTTAAATAATGCGGCCAGTTTATATCAAGATGATGATGAAATTGTAAATACGGGAATCGTGCAGGTTCTAAGAAAATCATCTCCGATTTTAAAATTTGACTATACCTATTGGGCCTCTCCGGTAGTGGATCAAAAATTGATAGCTGTTTCTCCGAAGACATTATCGGATAAGTTTTTCTCCTATAACTATGAGTTAGATAATTGGAGCATTGAAGATCCGCAACATACTATGACCCCGGGGAAAGGATATTGTATCCGCGGACCTCAGGATTTTTCAGCTACCGCAGCTTCGGCATATGACGCAATATTTAAAGGAGTTCCGAATAATGGGAAGATTAGTTTGGGTTTAGGAAAAGAAAATACTTTTAATTTAATTGGGAATCCATACCCCTCAGCTCTTAGTGCAGATTTGTTTTTGGATAAAAACAGTCAAAACATCAAAGGAACTCTTTATTTGTGGACACATAATACTCCGGTTAAAGATCATAAATATACTTCAGATGATTATGCAGTTTATAATTTGCTGGGAGGTGTAGGAACAAGAGCAGCACTTTCTTCCGGAATGGATCAGACCGTACCGGATGGAACAATTGCTTCGAATCAGGCTTTTTTTGTTGTAAGCAAGAATACTGGATCTGTTGCGTTTGACAACAGCATGCGAATTATGGGTCAAAATACTTCTTTTTTTAAAACAACGGTAAGCAATAAAAAGGAAATCAGAAGCGGAATCGAAAAACACCGTATTTGGTTGGATTTTGAGAATACGGAAGGCATTTTTAAACAAATCCTGGTTGGTTATGTGTATGGAGCACCCGATGCGTCGGTTGATAGTTTTAATTCGGAATCTTTTAAAGGAAATAAATGGGCGGATTTTTATAGTATCCTCGAAAATAAACATTTGGTAATTCAGGGAACAACAGCAGTATTTGACAAATCTGATTCAATTTCTCTGGGTTACGAGACTGCTGTTGAGGGGGAGTTTAGTATTAAAATTGCTAAAAAGGAAGGGCTCTTCGAGAACTTGAATGTTTATTTAGAAGACAAAACGAAGGGAATAACACATAACTTACAGGAAGCCCCCTATCTGTTTACTACTGACAAGGGAGTTTTTAAGGAGCGTTTTGTAATACACTACACCGAAAAGACCTTAAAAAAGGAAGCTTTGGAGAAATTGGAAGACGGCGTTCAGATAACCGTAAAAGACAAGTCCATAAATGTAGTAGCAGCAAAAACGAACATTAAGTCAGTTCATTTTTTTGATGTTAGTGGAAAACTACTTTTTTATAAAGATAAAATCGATGCGAGGTCATTTCAATTTTCAAATCCGTCATGCAGCAATCAACTTCTAATAGTAAAAGTTGTTTTGGAGAACAATCATACTATAGCTCAAAAAATAGTATTCTGATATTAATTAATTCAAGTCACTAGTTAATAATTAGTTGATTCTATTTGAAGAAAACACAAAAAGATTGATTTGCCTCCTGCTTCAGCTGGAGGTAAATGATTGAGAGGTGAATCATTGGCTTTAGCCGAAAGATCCGGGGTATAATTCGGCTAAAGCCATAAAATCATGAACTACTTGTAATCCTCCAGCTGAAGCAGGAGGCTATTCAAAAAGGTACCTTTGCAAATATTTTAATTTTTATTAGAAATTTACATTATTATAATTCAGAAATAGGGTATAGGGGGTCTAATTTCAAACATAAAACAACTAGCAACTTAAATTAATTAATTCAAGCCGCAGGTTCTCTTATCTCTAAAATGAAACAAGTTATTAGGATTGTCAAAAAAAGTCTCACGCAGATTTTAGCAGATTGAAAAAAATCCGCAGAATCTGCACAATCTGCGTGAAAAAAAAACATTTGATTCGATGCGATTATTTTTTGGGTTAGCTACATCAATGATGCAAGACAGAATGTTTTCTTTTTCATGGCTTGAAAATCTCATTTTTTTATCAGTAAATAAAGACACTCGACAAAATGCGCTTTTTGCCGATGAACTACCATTTTTAAAGGAGAATATGCTGTTTTTATATCAACTCATAATTATTTAAGTGTCTAATTCTTACAATTTTATGTGAAATATTTTGTTGTCTTGTAAATAAAATTGTACCTTGTTGCTATGCTTGTACGACAAACGTACCTATAAGCCCGACGAAGTACATCTCTTTTCTGTTTTTCTCTGCCAAAATATTGATTGCTATTTTAAATACCACAAATTAAAAAGCAGCATTTTAGTATTTTTTTTGCTTTTAATTATAAGTTGATTTTGATAGTCAAAATTATTTTTTGAGGTATTTAGAGTTTCATTTTAACCAAACGTCTGTTTGGTTTTAATTTTTCTTTTTAACTTAAAAAGTAGTGCGATGAAAAAAAAATTACCAGCTTTCCCGCTTCAATTTTTAATGCATTGTTTTTCTCAAAAGAAGCTGCATTATAAAAAAACATCATTTCTAAAGGTAAAACTCTCCTTTCTGTTTTTATTTGTTTTTGGCTCTTTATGGGCGCAACCCCCTCACACCTTTACGGCTGATGGTTCATTAGTAGTTCCGGCTGGAATTACTTCAATGGATGTACAAGCTTGGGGTGGTGGTGGAGCTGGAGGAGGAGCCAGTGGAGCCGGATTATTAGCTGGAAGAAGCGGCGCTGGTGGTGGTGGTGGTGCTTTTGCACACGGTGCTATCACAGTTGTGGCAGGAAATACCTTGGCTGTTAAAGTGGCAGGAGTAACGACTGGTACAACAGCTACCGGTGGTAATGGCGGAAGTTCTACGATAACTGGTTTTGAAACTATTCTCTTAGCGGTTGGTGGACATGGAGGTGTTGCGAATACGGCAGGAGGAGCACCAGCCGGAGGTGCCGGAGGGTTAAATACGGCTTCGTTTGGTTCAATAACAAAAACCTCTGGTGTCACAGGGGGAAATGGTGCTTCTGCTCTATTAAGTCTAGGACTCTCTTCGGGAGCCGGAGGAAAGGGAGGTGATACCGGAGGAGGTGCCGGAGGAGCTGCTCTCAGCAGTCTTTTATTGGGTAATGGCCCCGGAAATTTTGGAACTCCTCCTGGTGGAGGGGGGAGTGGAGCAATGAACTCAGCGTCGGGCGGCGCTCAGAGTGGCGGTAATGGCGCACGTGGCCAGGTTATCGTTACTTATACTTGTCCAACTTATAGTATTACAGGAATTTCAGGAGCAGGTGTTTGTAATTCGGTTGGGAGTACTTCCGTAATAACGGTAACTTCCAGCGCAGCTTCTTTACCTATTGGAGTTTATACAGTAACATATAATCGAACTAATCCCACCGGGACTGCACTTACTGCAGCTATGACGGTTACCTCTGCAGGAACGGGGACTTTTACAGCAGTTGGTTTGACTACTATAGGAACAAGTACAATTACTGTTACCAATCTTACATCGGGAGTGTGTTCTTCAAATATTGCGGCAAACAATACAACAAATGTAATTGTTTCTGCAACAACTGTTGGAGGAACTATAAGTGGCGCAAAAACAATTTGTGCAGGAGCTACAAGTGGTTTGTTAACTTTGAGTGGATATACCGGAACCATTTTAAAATGGCAATCATCAGGTCCATTTGGAACGTGGGATGATATTGTTAACACAACTACAACTTATACGTCAGGACCACTTACTGAAACGATAGATTTTAGAGCCGTAATTCAAAACGGTTCTTGTGCTGCTGTAAATTCTGCTACCGTTACTATAACGGTCAGTCCCTTACCACAGGGAAGTTTAACAGCCAATGGTCCGTTTTGTGCAACGGGAGCTGGACAATTAACTTTTACGGCAACCGCAGGAACAGGTCCTTATACAGTAGTCTATCAGGAAAATGGTGGTGCGAATCGTACGCAGACTAATGTGACCAGTGGTACCGCTTTTGCGACTTTTACAACTCCTGTTACGACCTCTACGACTTATACGTTAGTTTCTGTAACAGGGGCTGATACTTGTGCGCGAAGTTTGGCATTTACAGGGGGCTCGGCAACAATAACAGTTAATCCTTTACCCCAGGGTAGTTTAACAGCCAATGGTCCGTTTTGTGTTACAGGTTCAGGGCAACTAACATTTACGGCAACAGCAGGTACTGGTCCGTATACTGTAGTGTATCAGGAAAACGGAGGCGCGAATCGTACGCAGACTAATGTGACCAGTGGTACCGCTTTTGCGACCTTTACAACTCCGGTTACGACTTCTACGACTTATACCTTGGTTTCCGTGACAGGAGCAAATAGTTGTGTTCGAAGCTCCGGATTTACGGGAGGCTCGGCAACAATTACGGTTAATCCATTACCTCAGGGTAGTTTAACAGCTAATGGTCCTTTTTGTGCGACGGGAGCTGGACAATTAACTTTTACAGCAACTGCAGGAACAGGTCCTTATACAGTAGTCTATCAGGAAAATGGTGGCGCCAATCGTACACAGACTAATGTGACTAGTGGTACTGCTTTTGCGACTTTTACCACTCCGGTTACAACTTCTACAACGTATACTTTGGTTTCTGTAACCGGAGCTGATACTTGTGTTCGAAGCTCCGGTTTCACGAGTGGTTCGGCGACAATTACGGTCAATCCACTACCACAAGGTAGTTTAACAGCCAATGGTCCTTTTTGTGCAACGGGAGCTGGACAATTAACTTTTACGGCAACCGCGGGAACAGGGCCTTATACAGTAGTTTATAAAGAAAATGGCGGAGCAGATCGTACGCAGACTAATGTGACCAGTGGTGTTGCTTTTGCGACTTTTACCACTCCGGTTGCGACTTCTACAACGTATACTTTGGTTTCCGTAACAGGGGCAGATACGTGTATTCGAAGCTCCGGCTTTACTGGTGGTTCGGCGACAATTACGGTTAACCCATTACCTCAGGGTAGTTTAACGGCCAATGGTCCTTTTTGTGCAACGGGAGCTGGACAATTGACTTTTACAGCAACCGCGGGAACAGGTCCTTATACAGTAGTCTATCAGGAAAATGGTGGTGCCAATCGTACACAGACTAATGTTACCAGTGGTACTGCTTTTGCGACTTTTACCACTCCGGTTACAACTTCTACAACGTATACTTTGGTTTCTGTAACCGGAGCTGATACTTGTGTTCGAAGTTCAGCATTTACAGGTGGTTCTGCTACTATCACAATAATTCCACAACCAACTGCGCCCGTTAATGGAGGAATTACTGATCCAACATGTCTAACGCCGACAGGTACGTTAGTTTTAAATGGATTGCCCAATATGAGTAATTATACGATAACGCAAAGCGGTTCTTTCCCCAATACTTATGCGGGAGGTGCTGGCCCTGATCCAACAACATATACAATTACCGGACTTGCACCCGGAACCTATAATTTTATTGTTCAATATAGTGGTAGTTGTGCTTCACCACCCTTATCGAATATAGTTATAAATCCGCTTGTAACAAACACTTACACTACAGCAGGAGGCTGGTCGGGTGGAACGCCAACAATAAATCATAATATTATCTTTGCTGACGATTATGCGACAACAGGAGATATAAACAGTTGTACCTGTAAAGTAAATGCAGGGAAAAAAGTGACCATAAATGCATTAAACACGCTAACGGTAACTAATGCATTAACTGTTGATTCAGCACCGGGAACGGAATTACTGTTTGAGAATAATGCAAGTTTAGTTCAGGCAAATGATAATCCGTTACTGAATTCGGGCTCTATTAGTTACAAACGTACAGGTAAACAGATTTTTATATATGATTATATTTATTGGTCAACACCGGTGAGTCCACAAAAATTAGTGGATGTGTCACCCTTAACGTTATCCGATAAATATTTTAGTTTTAATGGAACAAACTGGGTGATGACCAGTTCCAATACCGAAATGATAATTGGTAAAGGTTATATTATTCGTGGACCTCAAAGTTATTCAAATACGGTAAGAGCCGATTATACAGCTCAATTTGTTGGCGCTCCAAACAATGGTGCTTTGTCCGGAGAAACAATGGATGCGGGTAACTTTTATTTAATCGGAAATCCATATCCTTCTGCTCTGGACGCGGATCTTTTTTTACCTGCAAATTCTTTTCTGGATGGAACTATCTTTTTCTGGACCCATAATACGCCTATAGGTAGAGTAGGACCATATAAATACAACGCAGATGATTATGCGAGTTATAATGTTGTTGGAGGTGTAGCAATATCTGCAAAAAGTGATCCCGGGCATACGGATAATCCGGCTACGGATGCCGGGGTTAAACCAACAGGTAAAATTGGGGCAGGACAATCTTTTTTCGCCACAACAGTTAGTGCCGGAACGGTTGCTTTTACTAATGCAATGAGGTTGGGGGGTGCGGATAACAGTCAGTTTTTTAAAATAAAAAATACTTCAAAAAATACCGATTTAGAGCGACACCGCATATGGCTTGATCTGGAAAATGAGGAAGGAGCATTTAAACAATTGCTGATTGGTTATGTGGAAGGAGCAACAAACGGTCATGATAATAGATTTGATGGTGTAACACTTGACGGAAATCCGTTTTTGGATTTTTATAGTATTAACAGTAACAAAAAATATGTTATCCAAGGGCGTGCGCTGCCTTTTTTAGACACCGATACAATTCCTTTGGGATATCGTTCTGCAATTGTAAGTGATTTTACTATTTCTATAGATGATTCCGATGGGAATTTGGTACATCAGGCCATTTATATCGAAGATAAAATAACCGGACAAGTACATGATTTAAGAGAAAGTGATTATAAGTTTTCAACCGGAATAGGTGTCTTTGACGATCGTTTTATATTGCGTTATGTCAACAAATCATTGGGAGTTGGCGAGTTTGAAAATAAAGGAAAAGAGATTATTGTAAGCGCAAAAGATAAAATAATCAATATCAATGCTTCTGAAAGTACAATTAGTGAGATTCTTATTTTTGATGTAAGCGGAAATATGATTTATAAAAAATCAGCGATTAATGATCCGACTTTTCAAATTGTAAATTTAAAATCTCAGGATCAGCTTCTTTTTGTAAAAGTTAAGTTAGAGAATAATACAGTATCAATTAAGAAAGTGATGTTTTAAAAGCTAAAACGAGTGTGATGACTTGTTTTTCTTGCAGAGTCGCAGTATTGTAAAGAATCAAACTTTGCGTTTCTGCGACTTTGTGAGGAATAATTTTCAGGTTCAAAGATACAGAGGCAGAGTGAGACAAAGGTTAAAAAACTTTGAAACTCCTTTATAGTTAAAACAAGTTTTTAAATACCTTTCCTAAATAAAGGTTTCTCTTTGTCAGACTGAGCGAAGTCGAAGTCAGACAAAGAGAAAAAACTTTGCGTTTTCGCGTCTTTGCATGATTAATCAAAAAAACGCGCTTTATTAATACTGATGAACGTAACAGGGGAAGATCCTTCCTTAGTCAGACTTGATACAATTGTAAAATTTGTAAATAGAATCAAATTTCGAGATTTTTCCTTCTCATTTTCCTAAATAAAAAAATTGCTTTTGACGATAAGCCAAAAGCAATTTAAAATAGTATTTGAGATTTATAAAATCTTTTTATTAAACTTTTGCTTTACCTGAAGCTTCAAGATTTCTTTCAATGCTATGCCCCGGTCTTGACCATTTTGGTTTTTCACCCAGTTGGACAAATTGAGAGTCAGCTGCTTCAACCGTTTTAGGTTGCGAAACTTTTGTAAAAGGTTTTTGTGGATTCAATCCTAATAATTCGAACATTTTCATGTCTTCGTGAACATCAGGGTTTGGTGTAGTAAGCAATTTATCTCCGGCAAAAATAGAATTTGCTCCGGCAAAAAAGCACATTGCCTGTCCTTCGCGACTCATATTGGTTCTTCCTGCAGACAAACGAACTTGTGTATCCGGCATTACAATTCTTGTTGTAGCAACCATACGAATCATTTCCCAGATTTCAACTGGTTTTTCATCTTCCATTGGTGTTCCTTCAACTGCAACCAAAGCATTAATTGGCACAGATTCCGGTTGTGGATTTAAGGTAGAAAGCGCTACTAGCATTCCTGCTCTGTCTTCAATACTTTCGCCCATTCCAATAATACCTCCACTACAAACCGTAACATTGGTTTTACGAACATTTTCGATAGTTTCTAAACGGTCTTCAAAACCACGGGTTGAAATAACATCTTTATAATATTCTTCAGAAGTATCTAAATTATGATTGTAAGCATATAAACCAGCTTCTGCCAGTCGTTGTGCCTGATTTTCGGTGATCATACCCAAAGTACAACAAACTTCCATGTCCAGCTTATTGATAGTACGAACCATTTCTAATACCTGATCAAATTCTGCTCCGTCTTTTACGTTTCTCCAGGCAGCTCCCATACAAACACGAGATGATCCGCTTGATTTAGCACGCAAAGCCTGAGCTTTTACCTGACTTACACTCATTAAGTCGTTTCCTTCAACTCCGGTGTTATAACGCGCAGCTTGTGGGCAATAACCACAATCTTCAGGGCATCCTCCTGTTTTAATAGATAACAGTGTAGATACCTGTACTACGTTTGGATCATGGTTTTGTCTATGAAGTGTTGCTGCTTCATACAGCAAGTCCATCATAGGTTTATTATATATTGCGATTATTTCGTCTTTTGTCCAGTTGTGTTTCGTAATGCTCATTGATACATTTTTTTGATGCTCCAAAAGTAGTTAAATTGTTCTAATCAACCAATGATGTGTTCTGTAAATGAATATTTGATAGGCATTTTCAAAAAAGAAACACTCTAAAATCATAGAATTATATTTTTTTATGATTTTAGAGTGCTAAAATGTTTGTTTTACTTTGAAAAATTAATCGGCTACATACTTGTTATTCCAGTATAACATCATCATTAAAGTGACGATAACCGACGATGCGATCCCTTCAAACAATAAACAGATACAGTAAGTTGGTACTGAGGGATTTCCTCCAAACATAAAAGTCTCTGATAATGTTTTAACATAGGCATCTCCACCTCTTGCATAACTATAAACTAACAGCCCGAAAACGCTCATTGCGACACCAACGACAGAGGTTGCCATCGCAGAAACGGCATTCGAAACAAAGTTGGTTTCTCCTTCGTGAAGGTTCATTCGCATGGTTTTATTTACGCCATAAAATATAAAAAACACATTTAAGGTTCGTAAATAGAATAAATGGGCTAAACCTAATACATTCATCAATAAAAAATAAACGCCAATTCCAAGGAATATCAAAAAACCGTTGGTTATTTCTTTAGGTAATTTCATAATGGTTATTTTTAAAGAAGTTAATAGTAAGCGATTGACAAACAGAGTTGTATATCAAATTTACTAAAAAAATAACTACGATGATTTAAAAACGATAAAAAGTATAAGAGGAGTTTCTAAAGCTGATTGATAAAAGCTAAAGCATTTGTTTTATCCTGATTGAGCTGCTCTTTGAGTAAGTCAACAGAGCCGAATTTCTGTTCTTCGCGAAGATAAGTTAGCAAAGAAATTTCTATTTTTTTACCGTAAATATCAGCATCAAAATCAAAAAGATGCACTTCTATGGTTTGTTTGTCCCCGTTTACAGTGGGGTTAAAACCGATATTCATCATTCCAAAAACTTTTCTTCCATTATAGAATGTTGTCTGAACGACATAAACACCATTTTTCGGGATTTTTTTATAATCTTCCTCAATATGGATGTTGGCAGTGGGGAATCCGATTGTTCTTCCGAGCTGTTTTCCTTTTACAACTTCACCACTTAAAAAGTAATTATAACCTAAATATTCGTTGGCCAAAGTAATATGACCTTCGTCTAAAGCTTTTCTGATTTTGGTTGAACTTACCGAAACATCCTGAATTTCCTGAGCCGTAATTTGTTCCACTTCAAAACCATATTCTTTTCCAAATGCAATCAGATCATCAATATTGGCCGTTCGGTTTCTGCCAAAGCGATGATCGTGGCCAATGATTATTTTTTGAATATGAAATTGATCTACTAAAATAGAATGCACGAATTCTTCGGCAGTTAATCTGGAGAAACTTTCGTCAAACGGATGTATTACCAGATTTTCAATTCCGGTTTGCTCCAGAAGTTTTGTCTTTTCAGCAATGGTATTCAATAGTTTTATTTCCGATTTTTCCTGCAGTACCATTCTGGGATGCGGAAAAAAAGTAAGCACTAAACTTTCGTATTTTCCATTTTCGGTATTTTGAGTAATTCGTTCCAGAATTTTTTTATGACCAATATGCACACCATCAAAGGTGCCAAGAGTTAAAATAGTTTTCTTGGTTGACCGAAAATCGTTTATAGAATGAAAAAGCTTCAAAGCAAATTATTTAAGATGCTGCAAATTTATACTATCTATTTTAAATTTGATACTCAGCTCAATTGATTTTTTTAATGAAATTGAGTGTCTTTTTGTGAAAAGAGCAAGAGTCATAGGTAAAAAAGGGAAAATCACTTTATTAATGTAGGAATTCACTACACGTATGGAAGCGAAATTTTAATTTAATTAGCTTATCTTTGATGTTTAAAAAATACTTTTGAATTTATGAAAAAACTACTACTTTTTATATTGATTCTTTTTTATAGTGCCGAAATCAATGCGCAAAGCGATGTTTTATGGCAAAAAGTAAGTTCAGCTTCTAATCTTGGTAGAAAAGTAACGGCTGATGATTCAGAAAAAATGTATTTCAAATTAAACTCAGATTTTCTGAAGACAAAGCTGTCCACTACCACCGATAAAAAAGCAAAAAGTACTACTACTGAAATTACTTTTCCAAATTCGAACGGAGTTTTAGAGCGATTCTCTGTTTGGGAGTCATCGAATTTTGATCCTGAATTACAGGCAAAATATCCGGACATTAGGGCATATGAAGGTAATGGGATCGATGATAAATCAGCAAAAATTCATTTTAGTGTTTCTCCGGACGGAGTACAATCTATGGTACTACGCGCAGAAAAAAATCCCGAGTTTGTAGAAAAGAACCCGGATAATAAAACGCAATATGTTGCTTTTACTTCAAAAAACAGTCTTTCAAAATCAACACTGATTTGCTCTACGAAAGAATCTACAGCTAATAAAAAAACAGCTAATAAGGCCAATACTGGAAAGAGCAGTTCAAATAATAAAGTTTTCAAAACATTGCGATTGGCTTTGTCATGTACGGGAGAGTATACTACTTTTTTTGGAGGGACAAAACAAGGTGCATTAGCAGGTATGAATGCTACTTTAACAAGAGTTAATGGTGTTTTTAACAGAGATCTCGCCATTAAAGTAATTTTGATTGCGAATAATGATGTCCTTATTTATACGGATGCGAATACGGATCCTTATTCAGTTGCTGATGTAGGTGCTGAAGGAGCCTGGAATCAGGAGATTCAAACTACGTTAACCAATGTTATAGGTAATGACGGTTATGATATCGGACATTTATTTGGTGCTTCAGGCGGAGGAGGAAATGCTGGTTGTGTAGGTTGTATTTGTACGAATCCTACAAGCTCTGAACCATTAGGAAAAGGGAGTGCTTATACTTCGCCTTCAAATAAAAAACCTCAAGGAGATACTTTTGATATTGATTTTGTGGTTCACGAATTTGGACACCAGTTAGGAGCCGAACATACTTTTTCGTTTGATGGCAGTCAGAGAACAAATGTTAATGTAGAGCCCGGTAGTGGTTCTACAATTATGGGATATGCCGGGATTTCTAAAGGTTACGATGTGCAAAACAGATCAGACGATTATTTTGCCTATGTTAGTATTTTGCAAATTCAGAATGTGCTTTCAACTGCGAATTGTGCAGTGAGTTTGCCTTTAACCAACAATCCGCCAACGATAAGTGCGGGTCCAGATTATACTATACCAAAAGAAACCGCCTTTATTCTAAAAGGAACAGGTTCTGATCCGGATGGAGATACAGTAACGTATTGTTGGGAGGAAAATGATGTTGCAAGCATTACAGCTGGAGAGACCAGTATAGCTTATCCTACTAAACCGGATGGACCTTTGTTTCGTTCTTTTTTACCGGTTACGTCACCAATTAGGTATATGCCCCAGCAAAATGATGTGTTGAACAATAAATTAACATCTACATGGGAATCCGTTTCTTCTATAGCAAGAACCTTGAATTTTACTTTAACAGGGCGTGACAATGCTGCTCAGGGCACAGCGCAGACTAATACGGATGCTATGGTTGTTGTTGTGAATGCTAACGCAGGTCCCTTTGCAATTTCGTCGCAAAATACAGACAATATCGGTTGGATAAATGGTAGTCTGCAAACGATAACCTGGACGGTTAATAATACAAATACTTTAGCGGGTTCTTCCAATGTTAATATCAAACTTTCAACAGATGGGGGATTGACATTTCCAATAACTTTAGTATCAAATACGCCAAATGACGGTTCGGAAACCATTACTGTTCCTGCTGATCTTAAGGCTACCGCTTGCAGGTTATTGATCGAGCCAACGGCTAATATTTATTATGCTGTAAATAGTAAACAGTTTGCAGTAGGATACAACACTGTTGCAAATACAAATACGTACACTTTTGCTGCGCCAATTGTAATTCCGGATAACGATTTGGTATATACTACAAGAATAATTACGGTATCTGCTCCTACAGGGAAAAATACGATTACGGCAGGATTAAACGATGCTGACAGTGCTGCTAAAAAAACAGTGACTACTGCTGATGCAGCTGAAATTCTTGATGTAGATTTGAATATTAATTTTACGCACTCTTTTTTATCCGATGTTCAGATAAGTATAAAGAGTCCAAAAGGGACGATAGTTCCATTGTTTGATGGAGGTTGTGGTAGTACTTCAAACACCTTATCTTTAAAATATGATGATGCAGGTGCTGCTCTTTCTTGCGGAGCAAACACCTTGCAAATCGTTGTTCCGGCAGGTAAATTAAGTGCATTCAATAAAGAGAGTCCTTACGGAGACTGGACTTTAATGGTTCGCGATATTGATGTCGGAGAAACAGGAACCATAAATGCTGCATCGATTACAATTAAGACTCAAAAATTTACATTAGGAACGGACAAGGTTGAGGCGCCTATTGATTTTGTTCTTTATCCAAATCCAAATAAAGGTAGTTTCACGATTCAATTTTTATCGGAATCAGGTTCAGGAATTAACGTTTTTGTAAATGATATTTTGGGAAGAACTGTTTATTCAAACTCTTTTGCAGGATCGGCTATTTTTAATCAAAACATTCAACTTGCAAATGTGTCCTCAGGGATTTATCTGGTAAGTGTTATTGATGGCAACCGAAAAACCGTTAAGAAAATAGTAATCAATTAAGGTAAAATCTTTTTAACCTAAACGGGACTGCTATTCGAAATTTAAATCAGTATTGGACTATATTTAATCTGTTTTTTTATTTTGTACAAGGTCTTTTTTGAGCTTGTAGGGGGTAAAACATAAATTAAGATACCTACAAGGTCAAAAAAGAGCTTGCAGGAAAATAGGAATGCTTGAAAATAAGCAGTTTAATAATCAAACTTGGTTTTTTAGTGTGCGATTGCCATACAGACAATGCTGATTTTTACGCCCGGAATTTTTAATAAGGCCCGGGAACAAGCCTCCAGTGTCGCTCCTGTGGTAAGAACATCATCGACAATTAAAAAGTGTTTATAATGGTGTTCTTCTGAAAAATGTACATCAAATATATTTTCGATATTCTCTGAACGTCCGGAAAGGTTCTTTTTGGATTGTGTTTTAGTGTATGTTTTGCGGTAAAGAATAGTATCGTCATATGGAGTGTCTAAACCTTCGGCCAAGGCTTTTCCAAAAGTTGTGACCTGATTATAACCTCTTTCTTTAAATTTTCGTTTGTGCAGTGGAACCGGGATCAGAGCATGAAAAGGGATTTCTAATGGTAGTTTCTTCAGATCTTCGGCGTACCAATGCCCTAAAACAGTTCCAATTTCTTCTTGTGCCTTGTATTTTAGATTGTGAATGAGTTCCTGAACGATCCCTTTTTTATTGAAATATAGAAAAGCGGAAGCATGCTCGATAGCAATTTTTCCGTAAAATTTCTTGACCGCTTCATTTTGAGGATCTAAATGATATTGTGTAAGTGGTAGTTCATGACGGCATTTGGTGCACAAAACAGATTCATAAGTCATTAAAACGCTGTGACATCCGGCGCAAACTTTAGGAAAAAACAGGTCAATAATATAATTAAACACAAATAGAAAGAATTTAGTTACAAAAATAACGAAATCAATCCTTCAAACTTTATTATTTTTCTTTTTTTTAATGGTACTTTTTATATTTTTGCATCACTATGGCAAAACAAGAAGATTTATTTAAGAATGTGGTTTCGCACGCAAAAGAGTACGGATTTATTTTTCCGTCAAGCGAAGTATACGATGGATTGAGTGCAGTATATGATTATGCACAAAATGGCGTCGAGTTAAAAAAGAATATTCGTGAATATTGGTGGAAATCAATGGTTCAGATGAATGAAAATATTGTCGGCTTAGATGCTGCAATATTGATGCACCCTACGACCTGGAAAGCTTCAGGCCACGTTGATGCCTTCAATGATCCATTAATTGACAATAAAGATTCGAAAAAAAGATACAGAGCAGACGTTTTGGTTGAAGATCATGCTGAAAAGATCAATCTGAAAGCCAAAAAAGAAATCGAAAAAGCAAAAGCTCGTTTTGGGGATGCTTTTAATGAAGAAGAATTTATTACAACTAATGCACGAGTGGTTGAATATCTTGCAAAAGAAAAAGAAATTCGTGAAAGACTTGGACGTTCTTTGGGCAATGGTGACCTGGAAGATGTAAAAGCTTTAATCGAAGAATTGGAAATCGCTGATCCTGAAACAGGTTCCAGAAACTGGACAGATGTAAAGCAATTTAACCTAATGTTCGGAACCAAATTGGGAGCTTCTGCAGAATCTGCAATGGATTTATATTTGCGTCCGGAAACGGCTCAGGGTATTTTCGTGAATTTTGCCAATGTGCAAAAATCTGGTCGTATGAAAGTTCCTTTTGGAATTGCTCAAACGGGAAAAGCCTTTAGAAATGAAATTGTAGCAAGACAATTTATTTTCCGTATGCGTGAATTTGAACAAATGGAAATGCAATTTTTTGTACGTCCGGGTGAAGAAATGCAATGGTACGAACACTGGAAAACAACACGTTTGAACTGGCATTTATCTTTAGGATTAGGAAAAGAGAATTACCGTTTTCACGATCACGAAAAATTAGCGCACTACGCTAATGCAGCGGCTGATATTGAGTTTAATTTCCCTTTCGGATTTAAGGAATTAGAAGGAATTCACTCTCGTACAGACTTTGATTTAAAAGCGCACGAAAAATTCTCAGGAAGAAAATTACAATATTTTGATTCTGAATTGAATGAGAACTACGTGCCATACGTAGTAGAAACTTCAGTTGGTTTAGATCGTATGTTCCTGGCGGTTTTTGCAACTTCATTGCAAGAAGAAACTTTAGAAGATGGTTCTACAAGAACGGTTCTAAAATTACCGGCAGTTTTAGCGCCAACAAAAGCAGCTGTTTTACCATTAATTAAAAGAGACGGTTTGCCTGAAATTTCTAAAAAAATCATCGAAGATTTAAAATGGGATTTCAATGTAGCGTATGACGAAAAAGATGCAGTAGGGCGTCGTTACAGAAGACAAGATGCTTTAGGAACTCCATTTTGTATTACAGTAGATCATCAGACTATCGAAGATGAAACGGTTACGATTCGTCATAGAGATACGATGAAACAAGATCGCGTGAAAATTGCTGAATTAAGAGCCATCATTGAGAACGAAGTTTCAATGAAAAACTGGTTAATGAAGATGTAATTTTTCAAATAGAAATATAAAAATCCCAAATTCCACATCAGGAATTTGGGATTTTTTTTAATTTAGACCTTGTATTTCATCGGACATATAGGTATTTTATCTTTATGTTTTAACATTTGTTGGTAATGTGTTAACAATGAAATGTTTATGCGTTTGTAATTCGTAGCTTTAATTGTAGATAGAATCAAGACATTCCGATATTGAAAAAGTATTCGTATATTATTATTGATGATGACACTGAAAGTATTTTGAAAACCAGAACTGTTGCAGCTGGTTTTTCGGACTTAACTTTTGTGGGATCAGCTGTGAATTACCAACAGGGATTAAATCTGATTTTGCAACACAAACCCGCTCTTGTCTTTTTAGAAATTGATCCTAAAGACCCTTTAAGCAAGTTATCGCTTTATTTTATCAATGAATTGTACCGGTATTTATCGATTATTCCTAAAATAATTATTACCACTTCAAAAACAGAATGGGCCTACGAAGCAATTCAATACGGTGTTTTTGATTATGTACTGAAACCGGTTTTGGAGATTGACTTGCAGAAGCTTATTTTAAAATTGAATAAAACCACTTTGGTGACAGAATTAGTCAGTACAAGAAATGATAGCTCTGCTCCGGTTTGTGCTCCCGCTAAGGACTGCGAGAAACCGCTTGTTATTTGTATAAAGTCATATGGTGATTATCGTTATCTCAATGCAGAAGATATCATCTATTTTCAGGCCGATAATAATTCAACAGACATCTACCTTAATACAGGTGAAATGATAACGGCTTTTAAAACGCTTAAACATTTTGAGAATGTTTTATCTTATCCTTTTTTCCGAATTCACAACAGTTATATCGTTAATCGGAATTATGTGGCACGCATTCATAGCGGAAACTCAGTTTGTTACATAAAAAACACGGCGAAAAAGATTCCTTTCTCAAAAACATACAAATCAAATGTTGATTTAATAATCTCGGATTTTAGTATAGGGAATTATTTAGAGGTCTAAAAATTAAGTGTTTACGTTGATTTGGTGTCTGTTTACTATCAATTGGGTATGTTTCACCACAAACTAATTTTTTTGTGCAATTTTTTTTTGATTACGGGCTTAGTTTTACACCGTGGTTCTTTTCTAAGAATCACATGCCCCAAATAAAAAACATAAACTAAAAAAATCAAGATCATGAAAAAAGCAGCTCTAACAATCGGATTATTATCTTTAGTAATGGTAGTAACTTCTTTTACTACTCCGGACGAAGTAAACAATGCAGCCGATACAGATGTAAACATTATCAACCCAATAGACGGTACTTCAATGGGAAGGCGTAAGAGTGATGTTAACGGACATGAAATGCAAATGAATGTAAATGCGAATCAATCCGGGAGTTTTACTACAGATAACCAGTCAACACGTGCGAATGTGAAATTGGATTAAAAAAAATAAAAATACAAGAGAAGGCTGTCAATTTTTTGACAGCCTTTTTTTTAGCCTATAGTTTTAGTATTTTTGATGAAACTCAAAGACACTATTGAAAAATAATTACTTAATATTATTCCTTCTCTGTATTGTTTTTTTTGGCTGTACCAAGAAAAACAAAAGCGATAAAAATGTCAATTTATCAGAAGATAGTCTTGCCACTTATTTATCATTGGCAAATGATATCAACCTGCCTTTTAACTACAAACAAGGGTACAATAAGAAGGCTTTTGCCATTGTTATAAATCAGAAAAATGATTCGCTTAATAAAGTTAATCTTTTTAAAATTGCCAATCGATATTATAACATGAGTGATTGGGTTTCTTATCTTGAAACCACAGAACTAATTTTAGATCGGTCAAGAAGCTCGCGGGATTCGCTTAATATGGCTAAAGCGTATAGTTATCTGGGAGATTATTATACGGTACATGCAGTTACAGACAGTGCCTTTTTGAATTATTTCAGAGCAGAAAAGGTGTATCTTAAAATTAACGATCACTATAATTTAGCCAAAACTTTTTTAAGCAAAGCAACACTTCAGTACAATGAAGGTGATTATTTTGAAAGTGAGATCAACATTTTTAAAGCACTTCGGATTTTAAAGCAACAAAAAAATGTGAACGACCTGCTTTATGATTGTAATAACTTGCTTGGCATCTTATATAATGAAAGGGAAGAGTATCGAAAAGCGCTTGAATTCCATCAGAATGCATTACGCATTCTTGCAGATAAATCAATTCCTGCGGACTTTCAGTTAAAAGCAACCTCATTGAATAATATTGGGTTTGTTAATTTAAGAATGCGCAATTACAGTAAAGCAAAAGTATATTTTATAAAAGGTCTTGAGGAGAAAAATTTATTCAGGGAGAATACCATATTGTATACCATTATATTAGATAATCTGGCGTATTCTAAATTTAAATTGCAAGAGTCGGATGGACTTCCGGGACAGTTTTTTAAAGCATTAAAAATTAGAGACAGTATTGGGTTAAAATCAGGTGTTGTGTTGAGTAAAATACATTTGTCTGAATATTATGCTTTTAAGAAAGACACTTTTAGAGCAATTCAATATTCTAAACAAGCACTGGTTTTGTCGCGTAGTTTAAAAAAAATCAGAGATATCCTCGAAGCGCTGAAACAAATAGAAGTAGTGGATCCTAAAAATGCTTCTGTTTATACTAAAGAATATATCCGATTGAACGACCGAATGTTGAAGGCGGAACGAAAAATGGGAGAGAAGTTCTCCAGAATTGAGTATGAGACCAATGAAATAAAAGACCAAAACTCGAATCTTCAGGAGAAAATTAAAACCTTAGTTTATGTTTTTAGCATCTGTACTTTGATTGGTTTGGTTTTTTATGTTTACAAAACCCAAAAAGCCAAAAACAGGGAGTTACTTTTTAAACAACAACAGCAAATTGCAAATGAAGACATCTATAATTTGATGATTTCACAGCAAAATGATATTGAAATGACTCGCATAAAGGAAAAGAAAAAAGTGGCTCAGGAGTTACATGACGGTGTTTTGGGAAGAATGTTTGGTGTTAGGATAAGTTTGGATAGTCTGGATAAAATAGAGGAAGCTGATGCGTGCTTAAAAAGAAAAAAATATTTGGCAGAACTTAAAAATATCGAGGAAGATATACGGGAAATTTCGCATGATTTAAATAGAGAAAAATCCGAATTAATTAATAATTTTGTCTTGATTTTGAACAAGTTGTTTGAAAATCAACAACAGACCTACCCTTCTAAGTTGGTTACTGCTTTTGATTCCCAAATCAAATGGGAACTGGTCAGTAATGCTGTGAAAATTAATCTGTACCGGATTATCCAGGAAGCACTTCAGAACTGTAATAAATATGCGCAGGCAGAAACGATTACAGTTGAATTTAAAAGCGAGATAAATCATCTGGCCGTAGCTGTTTTTGATGATGGAATTGGATTTAATGTAAAAAGAACCAAAAACGGAATCGGATTGCACAACATCGAATACAGAGCTGCAGAATGTAAGGGAACCGTAACCATAAAATCTGCCAAAGGAGAAGGCACGCTGCTTTTGGTAAAAATACCCATCGATCAAAAAATTAACCTACAAAAGAAATGACAGTTGACCCAAACACTACAATTTCACAATTAAGTAAACAAAATATTTTAATTGTTGATGATCATCCTTTTATTATTGAAGGATACAAAAATGCGATAACGCGTTACAATACCAAACAATATGAGTTCATTATTGCACAGGCTCATGATTGCAGATCAGGATATGATTTGATAGAAAATAGTACAACACCAAATTTTGATGTTGCGTTTTTAGATATTAGTATGCCGCCGTATGAAGAAAAAGATATTTTTTCGGGCGAAGATCTGGCAAGATTAATCGCAAAGAAAATGCCGCATTGCAAGATTGTTTTGCTAACGATGTATACGGAATTGTTGAAAATTAAGACGATTATCAGAACCATAAACCCCAATGGTCTGATTATTAAAAACGATCTTACTTTTGATGAATTGCTGTTTGCATTTGACAGAGTGATGAAAAATGAAAAGTATTACAGTCAGTCGGTACAAAAAATGCTGAATCAGTCGCCTCATAATTCGATTGAAATTGATGAATTCGACAAGCAAATTTTATTTCATTTATCAAAAGGAACTTCGGTAGCAGACATGCCACAATACATTCCGATTTCTATAAACGCCATAGAAAAAAGAAGAACGAATCTAAAAGAGCTTCTCAAAATAAAATCCGGATTGGATGACGATTTGGTAAAAGAAGCTAAAAGTAAATCGCTTTTTTAGAAACGAAAGCAAATAAAAAACGACATCTTTTGGATGTCGTTTTCTGTTTAAAAAGCTTTTATCTATTCGCTTAAAGCATCCCAACCGCGGGCCTTTAAAGCAATTTTAGTATTGGCACGGGTTACCAAATGAATTCCTTCACTTTCTTCAGCCATATGGCCGATGATAGAAAAATTCGGATTCCCTTTTATTTTTTCAAAATCATTGATGTCAATGGTAAATAATAATTCATAATCTTCACCACCATTAATCGCAACGGTTGTGCTGTCAATATTAAATTCTTCACAAACATTAATAAATTGCGGGTCTAATGGAAGTTTGTCTTCGTAGAGATTACAACCCACTTTAGATTGTTTGCATAAATGAATAATTTCTGAAGATAATCCGTCAGAAATATCAATCATAGAAGTTGGTTTGATTTCAAGGGCGTGTAACAGCGTACGAACGTCTTTTCGTGCTTCAGGTTTTAACTGGCGTTCGATTAAATAAGAGTACGCGTCTAAGTCAGGCTGACTGTTTGGATTCACCTGAAAAACCTGTTTTTCTCTTTCTAAAACCTGTAATCCCATATATGCCGCACCAATGTCACCGGTCACCACTAAAAGGTCGGTTTGCTTGGCTCCGTTTCTATAAACGATTTCATCCTCATTAGCTTCACCAATGGCAGTAATGCTAATAATTAGTCCTTTTTGCGATGAGGTGGTGTCTCCGCCAATAACATCTACTTTATATTCTTTTGCAGCGTGTGTAATCCCTTCAAATAATTCTTCTAAGGCTTCTAGTGGGAAACGGTTAGAAACAGCCACAGAAACCGTTATTTGAGTTGCTTTGGCGTTCATGGCACAAATGTCAGATACATTTACAACGACTGCTTTGTATCCTAAATGTTTTAAGGGCATATAAGCCAAATCAAAATGAACTCCTTCAATTAGTAAATCGGTAGAGACCACTACTTTTTTGTCTTTAAAATCAAGAACTGCGGCATCATCACCAATACTCTTTAAAGTAGATTCCTGGATAACATCGAAGTTCTTGGTTAAATGTTCAATTAAACCAAATTCACCTAATTGCGCTATACTGGTACGTTGCGGATTTTTATCTTCTATCATTTTTCTATGTTCCAATGTTTTTAAGCTGCAAAGGTACAGGTTTTATTTAGATTTATTTTGACCGCGTATCGGCGATAAAAGGTGATAAATAATAAAAAATTACAAAAAAGAATAAATTTTATTTTCCTGCTGACAAACTGTTGTCACCAGCCCGTTTTACTTTTGAAGTACTAAATAATTAAAACTTTAAAATCATGAAAACATTAGCAGCTCAAGTTATTACTCCGGAAGATTTGTTGAAACACTGGCAAGGACATCGTGCATTGACACGTCACGTAATCGAAGCTTTTCCTGAAAAAGATTTCTTCGAATTTTCAATAGGAGGAATGAGAACCTTCGCAAAATTAACAGATGAACTTCTGTCTATTGCAGTTCCGGCTCTAAAAGGAATTGTAAACAGAGAAGTTTCGCCTTATAGTGAACCAGAAGAAAAATTGATTTTTAAAGCGCAATACCTTGAAAAATGGGATGAGGCTACCGCTGAAATTGATAAATATTGGCAAGAACTGACTATTGAAGATTTTAATGACACGTTTAATCTTTTTGGTCAGTACGAATTCCCGATTATTCACAATGTTTTGTATTTTATTGATAACGAAGTACATCATCGTGGACAAGGATACGTTTATCTTAGAGCTTTAGGAATTGAACCTCCGTTTTTCTGGGAAAGATAAAAGAATAATTCTTATCTTTCTTTAGTTCAAATAGTTAATAAGTAAAACGGCAATATTATGAGCTTTAAAAATATAATAACCAATTATGCGGAATACAATTTGTGGGTAAATCAACAATTTGTAAACTGGCTTTCTACAAAATCGGATGAATTACTTCAAAAGGAAGTTCCGTCAAGTTTTTCAAGTATTAGTAAAACACTTAATCACATTTGGGCAACCGAAGAGTATTGGTATTCCGTTATAGCCGAAACTGCTGAATTTGATAAAAGAGAAAATCAGGAGTTGATCACGGAGGAAATATTCAAAGGATTGCTAAACAGATCAACCCGGTTGGCTGAATTTATTAAGTCGTTATCTGAAGAACAATTATTGAAAAAAGTTAAAATCGAGAACCCTTGGTTCCAATGCGAATTACCAATTAGCGATTATTTGCTGCAAGTGGTCAATCATGGCACGTATCACAGAGGTCAAATTGTAACTATGGGACGAAATATTGGGATCACTGATGCAACAAATACAGATTATAATTTTTACAATGTTGTAAAAGTGCAGTAGTTATTATAGAAGATTATAGTTGATTCATTTTCAAAAAACGAAGAAAAAACTCCTCAGGCACCTATGCTTTTGAGGAGTTTTTTTATAAAAGTCTTTTTTTATTAATTTCCAGTAATTCCAATAGGGTTGTTTTTAGCAGTTCGGGTTCCAGTATTTTGGCATAATCCCCGAACATCAAATACCAACGCGCAAAACCATTTTTGATATCACGGGACATAAACGTCATTTCGATTTGTCCGTCGACTTCTTTTTCAGAAACGTAACCATGGTATTTTTGTTCATGTCGAAGGTGGCCGACAACTTTTTTTGAAACCAGAATGCGGACTTTTGTTGTGGTATTGGAGTGCTCTTTTTTTGTTAAATAAGTTTCTAATGGACCATGTTCGATCGTGAATTTGAGCTCTGTCTTTTTAATTCCCTGAATTCGATCTGTTCTAAACTGGCGATAATCCTTTCGTAAATGGCAATATCCCAGAAAGTACCAATTATTATTTTCATGAAAAATACCTACGGGTTCTATATTTCTATCGCTTGCTTCTTCAGATTCTACTGTTTTGTATGATAATAGAATTTGTTTTTTTTCGGCTATACTCTCAAACAGTGGCGCTAGCGTATTAGGAGAATTGTCATTAAATAAAGGCTGTGCGGTATGCATCAAAATTTTTGATTCGATGTTCGAAAGCCAATCCTTGTCTGTACTTCTCAAAACCGATTTTAACTTATACATCGCCGAGGCATAATGGCTACCAAGAGAAGGATCGGTAAATTTCTGCATTAGTTTTTCGGCAGCGATAAAACTGCTGACTTCTTCACGTGTAAACATAACGGGAGGTAGTCTGTAACCGTCCATTAACGCATAACCAACCCCGGCCTCACTGTAGATTGGTACTCCCGATGCTTCCAGAGTTCTAATGTCGCGGTAAATGGTTCGAAGACTACAATCAAAACGATCCGCCAATTCCTGTGCTTTTACAATTTTCTTAGATTGCAATTGAATCAGTATGGCAACAATACGGTCAAATCGTTTTGGAGTTTCGTCGAGCATTTTTTTGAAGGTTCTAAGGTTCTGAGCTGCTGAGGTTCTAAGACTCAAAGATACAGTTCAAAAACAGAAAACCCAAAACTTTCGCTACTGGGTTCTCATTATTTATTTCGGTTTTTCCATATTTCAGGATTTCTTGAAGTGTGAAAAATAGCGAAAATCAGTATGGTTTTTTCTATCTCGTTTATAGTATAGTGGATTAAGAAGGGGAATTTTTCGATTTTTTTACAACGTATTTCATTGTATTGGATTCCTAAACCTTTTGATTACGTTTCATACCATTCAATAGTCTCTTGAATATTTTTAAATGCATATGTATCTATCCTTAGAATATAACTCAATTGAATTAAAGCGTTTTAGAAACTTCTTCCCAGTTTAATAATTGCTCAGGATCGGACTTAGCTTTTGCCATTCTGTCCAGCACTATTTTTTGATGTTCAACAGGAATAGCCACATCTTCATTCCAAATGGTATCATTGAGTTTCAATCGGTCCTTGGGAGATAGTTGTTTTGCATCCTCAATGAGTTGATCGACATTCAAATCTATATTTAGTTTTATGGTTTGTATATAGACAAAGTTAATGTAAAAATAGATGGGTATATTAGGCTTTGAATTTTTTGAATGTCGAAGTGATTGAACTGCTTTATAGACAGTAAATAGCGGGATATTTTGCAAAAGTGTGATATAAGAATTAATGAACTTCTTTGTTTTCTAAATTTAAAAAACCTGACAACTTTCGCTATCAGGTTTAGAGGTTTATTATTTGGTCTTTGTATTTTCGAAAGAGTGAGTGCTTTCTTTTGAGTTTGTAATTAAATGATTTAGAATCTGTAAAGCACTCCAAATTTTGGTTGATCAAAAATGTTCTCGAATAAATTGATGTTTAATTGAAATGTATCCGAACTAGGTCCGTTTTCCGGAGAAACGGTGTTGTAGGACAAGAGATTTGCCAGTGTGAAAGTTACCGCGATGTTTTTAGTTAGAAAATAGTTTAAACCAATGTTAATATTAGCGGTAAGGCTATTACTGTCATTTGAACCTGTTGGAGACTCTACTTTGTTTCTGCCATAACCCAAACCGGCTTCGCCATAAGCTTTAAACCGTTTTTTATCTAGTTCTAAGAAATAGTATCTGGCAAAACCACCTATTCCAAAAACATTCGTTTTGATTCCTGTTGATTCGAATTTGTTACTGGAAAAGTTTACTTGCCCTCCAACGGCAAATTTGTCATTCAGTAAGTATCCGAATTTGGGATTTAGAGCATAATAATCCTGATCTCCGCCTGTGGTAATTTGTATGGAGCCTTCAATAAACATATCTCCATGTTTAAAGGTGATGCCTTTCGCTGAATTCATTTCTGAATCAACCTGATCCTGTTGAGCATTCGCAAAATAAAAAGTAAATAGCGCTAAAATAAGTGTGATTCTCGTTTTCATGTTATTAATTTTTTAGTTACTAATACTAAAAGTAGCTTTTTTCCTCCAACATATTACTTAAAATTGCTGATAATCAGCTTTTTGAGCATTTCACATAATGATTTATGAGTTTTTTCTGACGATAAATATTTGGAAATTGCAACCCTTATCCGTTTGTATATAAGTACTGATAATTAGCTGTTTAAAACAAAAAAACCTGACAACTTTCGCTATCAGGTTTTATCTATATTCTATTCTCTTTATTCTATTTTCTAAAAAAAACTAGTCGTTCAATTTCAAAACAGCCATAAAAGCTTCTTGAGGAATCTCAACGTTTCCTACTTGTCTCATACGTTTTTTACCTTTTTTCTGTTTTTCAAGTAATTTACGTTTACGTGAAATATCTCCACCATAACATTTTGCGGTAACGTCTTTACGAAGCGCTTTAATAGTCTCACGAGCAATAATTTTAGCTCCAATTGCGGCTTGAATCGGAATGTCAAATTGTTGTCTTGGGATTAATTCGCGTAATTTCTCGGTCATTTTTTTACCGATGTTGTAAGCGTTGTCTTCGTGGATCAATGCAGAAAGAGCATCAACAGTTTGTGCATTTAAAAGGACATCCAGTTTTACTAATTTAGAAGTTCTCATTCCGATTGGAGAGTAATCAAAAGAAGCATACCCTTTAGAAACGGTTTTTAAACGATCGTAAAAATCGAATACAATTTCAGCCAAAGGCATATCAAAATTCAATTCAACACGTTCTGTTGTCAAATACGTCTGATTGGTGATTGCACCACGTTTTTCGATACATAAACTCATTACGTTTCCTACGAAATCAGCTTTTGTGATGATAGTAGCTTTAATAAACGGCTCTTCAACACGATCCAATTTAGATGGTTCGGGTAAATCCGATGGATTGTTTACAACGAAAGGAGTTTCCGGATCTTTTTTGGTGTAAGCCAAATACGAAACGTTAGGTACTGTAGTAATTACAGTCATATCAAACTCACGCTCTAAACGTTCCTGGATAATTTCCATGTGAAGCATTCCTAAGAATCCACAACGGAAACCAAATCCTAAAGCGGCAGAACTTTCAGGAGTAAATACTAACGAAGCATCATTCAATTGCAGTTTCTCCATAGAAGAACGCAAATCTTCATAATCTTCTGTGTCAACAGGATAGATTCCGGCGAAAACCATTGGTTTTACATCCTCAAATCCTGTAATCATATTAGTAGTTGGTGTTTTAGCATCGGTTAGTGTGTCACCAACTTTTACTTCTTTGGCTTCTTTAATTCCAGAAATTAAATAACCAACATCACCGGTAGAAATAACACTTTTTGGAACTTGATTTAGTTTTAAAGTTCCTACTTCATCAGCAAAATATTCATTGCCTGTAGCCATGAATTTAATTTTTTGCCCTTTTCTGATTTCACCATTTACAACTCTGAAGATTACTTCAATTCCACGAAACGGATTGTAGTGTGAATCAAAAATCAATGCTTGTAACGGTTCATCAACATTTCCTTTTGGAGCCGGAATCTTTTCGATAATAGCTGCCAAAATGTTTTCAACACCAAAGCCTGTTTTTCCTGAAGCATGAATAATATCCTCTAATTTACAACCTAGCAAATCAATAATATCATCACTAACTTCTTCAGGGTTAGCACTTGGTAAATCTACTTTATTCAAAACCGGAATGATTTCCAGGTCGTTTTCTAAAGCTAAATATAAGTTTGAAATCGTTTGTGCCTGAATACTTTGTGCAGCATCCACAATCAAAAGCGCTCCTTCACAGGCTGCAATAGATCGGGAAACTTCATAAGAAAAGTCAACGTGACCGGGAGTGTCAATTAAATTTAAAATATATTCTTCTCCTTTATAGGTGTATTCCATCTGAATAGCGTGACTCTTAATGGTAATTCCACGCTCACGCTCCAAGTCCATGTTGTCAAGCAATTGTGCTTTTTCTTCACGAGCTGTTACCGTTTGTGTGGCGCCAAGTAAGCGGTCTGCCAATGTACTTTTACCGTGGTCAATGTGTGCAATAATGCAAAAGTTACGTATCTTCTTCATTTTAATATGTCAATTCTCTAAACGAGTTTAAGTAATTTTTGTTTAAAATCTGCGCCAGAGCAATTGCCTTAGAGCATGTTATTAAAGCGCAAAGATAGCGCAAAGTTTTGGATTCTGGAATCGTTGTCGTTTGATAGTTGAATTTATACTAATAACTAAACCCGGCGGGTTTTTAAAACCTGTCGGGTTTGCAATTTAAAAATGATACTAAAGTTTGTAATTATAACCCAATTGTATATAAAAAGGGACCATTGGTTCCGTTTTAAAATCCTGAGATATCACTTTTCCTAGTCTTAAAGTGATGTCGTTTCGATGAAAAGAATAGCCGCCTTGTATTCCGTAATTCGCATTTCCTCCTGTTGACGGTTCGTACCACCCGTCTTTTACAGCCGGATATACTTCCCGATATATTTCGGTATGTTTAAAATGGGTGACGATGGCTTTGTCAAAACCCAATTCTATTGCGGTAAACCATTTAGGTTTGTAATAGCCGATAACGACAGTTGCATCAGCACCAAAATTCTGCAATGTTACCAGAGGATTTTCATAACGGCGATAAATACCATGCAAAGAAGTATTAAAATGAAAATTATTGATTTGATACACATTGATTTGCCCACCAATTTTGGACTTAAAATCATCAAAAACAGTTTCGCCTGATGGAATAGAAAACGAAGCGTCAACAACAATAGGTAGTTTGGTTTTAAGTTTATAGCCATATGCAACTCCATAAACCAGACCATGTTCCCATCCGACAGTCGCATTTAGGAGGTGTTTTTCTTCTTTTTTTAGATTTTTCCAGTTAATGGTTTGGGCGAGCGTTGTCGTAAAACTCAAAAGCCAGAGCAGTATTGCAATAATTAGTTGTGTCATTCTCATTTTGTGACTAGTTTAAAGCGTTTAAATAATTCAATACTAAAGGATGTACCTTTTCCCATTTAAAGTAGATCATCTCATGACCCGTATCTTTTACTTCGGATACGGTTGCGGTATTAAAGAAAGCAGCTTCTTTTTGCGCAAAACCAAAACCGTAAGATTGATTAAGTTCTCCGTATAAAAACAGGACCGGAGGCTGGTATTGTTTGAGATTTGTAGTGAAATCAAAACCGTCATTTTCAGAAATATCTGAAAAACTTTCTAAAACAGTAGTTCCGATTCGCCAAAAGGGTGATGGGCTGGGAATGCCTTCTTTATTGCCTTTGGCGTATGAAAAACTGGTGGAAATACCGAATTTGTAATCGAGTATTTCGTGTTGGTTTTCTTTGCCGGATAAGAACTGATCGAGGTAAAATAAATTGTTTGTTGCTTCAGAAAATAAATCCATTTTTCGACTCATTTCGCCATAATCATCCAGTAGTTTTTTAGTAAGTCCGCCTGGCTCCGCCAGTATTACACCATCGATCCGATCGGGATAAGAATTTACATAAGCCGCGGCAAGCATCGCGCCCCACGAATGTCCGAATAAGAAAATTTTCTGATCAGGACTGGTTCGGTAATATTGGATAACCGCAGTAAGATCATCTAAAACCAATTGTATAGAATAGCTTTTTTTATCCTGTCTTTTCGATAATCCGGAACCTCTTTGGTCATAGAATACTACATAATAACCATCGTCGGCAAGTTGTTTGGTGTTAAGACCATTTCTGTAATCAGAGCCCGGTCCGCCGTGTAAAAAAATAAGAATCGGATCGTTGGGATTTCCAAAAGTCTCGGCATGTAATTGTGTTCCATTAATAAAAATGGAGGGAAGAGTGGGATCCTGATCAACGGTTTTTGGAACCAGATTTCCGGGGTCATTAATATAATTTTCCTGTTCGCAGCCTAAAAAAAGAAAAAGAGAAACGGCTAATGTGAGGGAATAAATTACGGTACTTTTCATGGCATAATTTTTTAAATTTCTGCAAAGATGTGCCGTATGACGCTGCGGGTCGCCCCAACTTGTAAGGTGGTTCTATTTTATTTTAAATAGGCTGAAGGAGAAAGCCCGGTTGCTTTTTTGAAATTGCGATTGAATGCCGTCTTAGAATTAAACCCACATTCGAAAGCCAAAGACAGGAAAGTGTATTTTTGATTTTCGGGTAATTGAATCAGATTTTTGAATTCTTCAACACGCTGACAGTTGATGTAATCGTAGAAATTTTTTTGCTCAACAGAATTGATGACTTGCGAAAGAATGTTGGGGTGTACATTTAGCGTTTGGGACAATTCGGTTAAAGTTAAATCAGGATTTTTATACTGTTTTTCCTCCCGCATAATGGTCGTTAGCTTCTGATGAATGGATTGAAGTTCAATAACACTTAAACCTGATTTTTCATATTTAATTTTTTCCAGTTGATTTTCCGTTGTCTCAGTTTCAATAGTAGCGTTTTCTGCAGGGTTGTTTACTGCTAAAGGCTGATTGGTGAAAATTCCAACTTGTTTGATTCCAAAATAACCAATAAAGAAAAGATAAAAGACAACGACGGAAAAAATGTACCGATCGTTAGAGAAAATGACAACAAGCCAAATAAAACTGGAACCTAAAATGAGATAACGCAGCCACGCCAAATTGATTTTTTCCGTAAAGGAGAATTGATTGGTGATGTTTTTTCGGTGTTTTGAAAGTTCTTTTAAGCAAAACAAGGCATAGGTAATTCCCGAAAGTAAGATTGAAGCATATAAAATTGTGATCAAATCTTCATAACCTTTTCCTCCATTTCTAAAAATGCTGATCTTTTTTTCAAACGGCAAATTGAAAAAAGGAGTCAGAACCAGAAACGCAATCAGAAAGGGGATGAAATGTAAAAAAGCATATTTTCTTTTCTGATTTGGATTGGTCAAAGCCGTAGTATACCAATATAAAAAGGGACCCTGAACCAAAGGCATAGGAAGTTCAAGCCCTAATAAAAAAGGGAATTTGATGTAATGGTCGTTAAAATGCAGGTAAAATAAAGACAAATGAAAACCGGTAAAAAACAACCAAAGCGCCAGAATCTTGTCCGGATTGCTTTTGTTTTTTTTGCTAATCAGAATAAAAACCAAAAAAGCAGTAATTATGATGCCTGCCAAATACAACATATTCTAATAGGTTTTAGTTAGATCCCATGTTGGAAATAGTAGGCAAGATAATTTATTTCTGTCAGATATCTGAGGTAGAAGTGTTTCTGAAAATTATTCTTTTTCAGATTCCGTTGAAGGCTTTTCCTGATTGCCTTCTTTGTGGTTTTCTTTAAAAGTCTCGTACCATTTTTCAATTGATGGATAGACAAAGGCCGCTACTTTTTTAATCGGGTTGTAAAAAATAGATTGATCTAAAGTTTCTTTTTTTGCAAAAGTGTTGTTGAAGTTTACTTTTTCAAAAAGAGCGATAACGATACTTACGATAAGAATGGTTTTTAGAATTCTAAAAAAACCACCACCCAACTTATTGACTAATCCCAGTTGAGCAAAATCAGCAATTCCGGTTAAGAATTTGGCCAATAAATAGACACCTACCACTACTAAAATGAAAGTCAGAATAAAAGCGGTAACTTGAATATTAGTGGGATTCCAGCTTACATGTTTGGCAATCATATCTCTCATTAGAGAAGAGAATTTCATAGCTAAATAAATTCCCAACAATAAAGAAATGAAAGAAGCAATTTCTACAAAAAGTCCATTTTTAATACCCTTGTATAAACTAAAAGCCAAAAGGGCTCCCAAAATAATATCTAAAAAACTCATATTCGTGTTTGTGATTAATGAAGGCGCAAATATAAAAGAATAATGGAGGTATTGTGAAGGTTTTTTTTAAAGTGAAAGGTTAGAGGTGAAGAGTAGAATTTGTATAATCAAAAATCGGCAATCAAAAATCGGCAATCAAAAATGTACAGTCTAAAATGTACAATCAAAAATCTGCAATCAAAATTCTACAATCTAAAATCAAAATTCTACAACCTGAAGTCTACAATCTACCTATCTTTGCATTTCTAGTTTTAGAGTTCAGATGGCGGAGTTTAGATTTAAAATCTTACGTTTAACAAAAATCTGAAGTCTAAAATCTAAAATCATAAATAGATATGTCCAGAGATACACAATTAAAAGAGCGTTGGGAGAAGCTCGTCGATATACTTTCAAATCAATTTTCGCAAGGCGAAGATTTGGATTTAGATTCCATTATTTATCTAATCGGAGTTCAGGAACTTGGAAAAGTACACCGTGAATTCAAGAAAGATGAAAAATTAAATTTGATGCATATTGCCATTTGCAGATTATTGGAGCCTTATGGTTTCTATGAATTTGAATTTTTTGATGATGAAGGCTGGCCTCATTACCGCGTGAAAGAAGAATTACCGTCACTAAAGGCGGGCGAACAATCGGTTTTAATGAAAGAAGCGATTGTAAATTACTTTTTAGAAAGAAAACTTATTGAATAGTTTTTAGCCGCAGTCACAGTTTTCCGCTAATTGTATTCTTAAAACTGTGATTGTTACTGTTAACTTTCAACTAAAATGACTAAATTTGTTCCCTCAATTATAGAATGGAAATGATAGATAAGATAAAAGAGTATATCGGCGAAGCAGAAGCCTTTTCGACAGAAAACGCTGCAGAGCTGGAAGCATTCCGTATTAAATTCTTAGGAAAAAAGGGAGTTTTAAACGACTTTTTTGCTGAATTTAAAAACGTGCCAAACGACCAAAAGAAAGAATTCGGACAAGTTATTAATGGATTAAAAACAGCTGCTGAAGATAAAGTAAAAGCAATTGTGGAATCATTAGAAAGCAAAGAAGAAGCTAAAGGTGTTTTTGGCGATTTAACGCGTGCGGCAGAACCGGTGATTATTGGTTCACGTCACCCGATTTCGATTGTTAAAAATCAGATTATTGATATTTTTGCGAATATAGGTTTTAACGTTTCTGAAGGCCCGGAAATCGAAGATGACTGGCATAACTTTACGGCTTTAAACCTACCGGAATACCATCCGGCACGTGATATGCAGGATACCTTTTTCATTCAGACTAATCCTGATGTGTTGTTGCGTACCCATACGTCATCTGTTCAGGTGCGTTATATGGAAAATCACAAACCGCCAATCCGTACGATTTCTCCGGGGCGTGTTTTCCGTAACGAAGCAATTTCATCACGTTCACACTGTATTTTTCACCAGGTGGAAGGATTGTATATTGACAAAAACGTTTCTTTTGCAGATCTAAAACAAACCCTATTGTATTTCACAAAAGAGATGTTTGGAAAGTCAAAAATTCGCTTGCGTCCGTCGTACTTCCCATTTACAGAACCTAGTGCCGAGATCGATATCTATTGGGGTTTAAAAACCGAAACAGATTATCGTATCACCAAAGGAACCGGTTGGTTGGAAATTGGAGGATGTGGAATGGTGGATCCTAATGTTCTTAAAAACTGTGACATCAATCCTGATGAATACAACGGTTTTGCATTCGGAATGGGAGTAGAGCGTATTGCCATGTTGTTGTATCAAATTGGCGATATCCGTATGTTCTATGAGAATGATGTTCGTTTCTTGGAGCAATTTAAATCAAACATATAATTAAAAATTGTAGGTTTTAGGTGCAGCTTAATTTTTGCAATTCTAAAATCTTTAATTAAAAATACAATAAACCTTTGTCAGAGTTTTACGCTTTGACAAAGGTTTTAAAGCTTTTAATAAAAATGAAAAAAGATATAACAATCCCGGAAGTAGAAAACGTATTTCTTGCTGCCGTTCAGGAATGGAGCGATGATTTTATGGAAAAAGTCTGGTACGCTTATTTGGTAAACGACAGTGACTTTAATCTGGATAGTGTTATGGTAGTCTCCAAAGCATTTGGAACTATCGAAGGTGAAATGAAAAAGACCTCAGTTTTACGCCACGCTTTTGTTGAGGTTCCCGCTGTTTCTGTAGTGAAAATCGAAATGATTGAAAAAAGTCTTTTGGTTTTAAACAACGAATTCATGGTGACTTTCTTTATCGGAAACACATTATACGATAAGAAATTCATTTTCAAATCCAATCTGATCAATGAAAACGATACGGAGGAAGTGCCGATTTTATTTGTTGAAGGGGTTATGGTGAAGTAGGGTTTTTAGTCTTCAGTCTCAGTTTACAGTCTTCAGTCCCAATTTTCAGGGAAAAATATAAAAAAAAAGAGTCAGAAATAAGCATTATTTCTGACTCTTTTTTTTATGCGACTGCGACTGCGACTTAATCCAAAGACTCCGTTAGTTTCTTAAAAACCGACTTAGCATCTTTTCCTTCATATAATACGGCATAAACAGCGTCTATAATTGGTGTTTTGGCACCGTAACCCTGATTTAGTTTGTAAGCACTTTTGGTGGCGTAATAACCTTCTGCTACCATGCTCATTTCCATCATGGCACTTTTTACCGTGTATCCTTTTCCGATCATATTTCCGAACATTCTGTTTCTCGAGAAAACAGAGTATCCTGTAACTAATAAATCTCCTAAATAGGCAGAGTCATTGATGTTACGTTTCATTTTGTGTACTTTTCGAATGAATTTTTTCATTTCGCGGATTCCGTTACTCATCATAACCGATTGGAAATTATCACCGTAACCAAGACCGTGTGCAATTCCGGCAGCAATAGCGTAAATGTTTTTAAGCATTGCAGCATATTCTGTTCCGATAATGTCGTCTGAGATTTTGGCTTTGATATAGTTTCCGGAAAGATATGTAGCCACGTTTTTAGCTTTGTCCGGGTCTCCACAGGCAATAGTTAAGTACGAAAGTCTTTCTAATGCTACTTCTTCAGCATGACAAGGACCGGTAATAACACCAATATTGTAATAAGGAATGTCGTATTGAATGTGGAAATGTTCTCCAACAATTAAACTGGTTTCCGGAACAATACCTTTAATAGCAGAAAAAATAATTTTATCAGCCAGAGAAACGGTAAGATTTTTAAGTTCCGCATCCAAGAAAGCTGATGGAATTGCAAAAATTATATAATCTGCGTAAGCAACCGCTTCATTTATATTATTGGTTAATTTAAGTTTTTGGGTATCAAATTCAACCGAACTTAAATAATTTGGATTGTGTTTGTATTTTTGAATGTGCTCTATAGCAGCATCATTACGCATGTACCACGAAATTTCAGAAAGATTTACGCAAAGCATCTTCACAATTGCTGTAGCCCAACTTCCTCCTCCAATTACGGCAAACTTTAAATTTTCGCTCATTATTTTAATAATTTAAAGCAAAAGTACTTAATAAAGTAGTAATAATACAAAATCTGATTTAAGAAATTTAAAGTGACGCTTGTAAGCACAATGGTTTTCAGGTAGTTTGGAATAATTCTAAAAATATTTTAACAGTCAGACAATAAAATTGTAATCCGTACGTTGTAAGTATTTATAAATTAGAATTTTAATGAGTTTAGCACAAATTGAGTTAGTTAGTTTTGTTTTAGTATTTTGAAAAGGCGTTCCTAAATTACTTAAGAACGCCTTTTTTTGTTTGTAGTATTTAGTGTCAGTTCTCGGTCTCAGTCAAAAACTGCGATTCAATTTTACTGACTACTGCGACTGAAAACCGCAAACTAATAACTCATCTCCACAATAGATTTAACCTTATCCAGCGTGATCAATTGTTTTTCACCTAAACCTTTCCAACCTCTTTCATCAAAACGGTTTACAATGAAATCAGCGGTTTTATCATAATCGTTGGTGTATTGTGACAGTTTGGTATCCATTCCCATAGTATGAAAGAACGCTACTGTATGATTAATCGCTTCTTTAGCCACTTCGTCATCAGTACCGCTTAAATTAAAAATACGTCTTCCGTATTGTGCCAGTTTTTCTTTTTTGGTGTCAAACATTACATGGTACAGACTTGGACCAATAATCGCTAAAGTTCTGGCATGATCGATACCATACAAAGCGGTTAATTCGTGACCAATCATATGCGTAGCCCAATCAGAAGGAACTCCTTTTTGAATCAAGCCGTTTAAAGCCATGGTACAGCTCCACATAAAGTTGGAAGCCAAAGCATAATCGGTTGGATTCTCTACCACTTTTGGACCAACTTCAATTAAAGTCTGCAAAATTCCCTCTGCAATTCGGTCTTGCAAATAACCTTCGTGTGGGTAGGTCAGGTATTGCTCCATAACGTGAGTGTAAGCATCTACCACACCGTTTTGCAATTGTCTTTTTGGTAAAGAAGCAATAACAGTCGGATCACAAATAGAAAATTTCGGGAATAAAGCACTTCCGCCAAAAGCCAGTTTCTCCTGTGTGGATTGAATCGTTACTACAGCTCCTGAATTCATTTCGCTTCCCGTTGCCGGTAAAGTTAGAACGGTTCCAAATGGTACCGCGTTTTCTTTTATTAAAAGGCGTTTTTGTAAAATATCAATCGGATTTCCGTCGAAGTTCACTGCGGCCGAAATGAATTTTACCCCATCAATCACAGAACCGCCCCCAACGGCAAGTATGAAATCTATTTTCTCCGCTTTAATAACGTCAACCGCTTTCATTAAAGTTTCAAAATGTGGATTGGGTTCTATTCCGCCAAATTCTACGATTTGAAAACCTTTTAAATTCTGGAGTACCTGTTCGTGAATTCCGTTTTTAAAGATACTTCCCCCTCCGTAAGCCAAAAGAATTTTAGCGTCTTTTGGAACTAAGGTTGAAAGTTTTTCTATTTGTCCTTTTCCGAAGATCAAATTCGTCGGATTGTATAATTCAAAGTTTAACATAGTGTTTTTTTTTAAAGATACTGAGGTGCTAAGTTGCTGAGATGCTAAGTTTTTTTTAATGTAAATTTTAGCTAATCAGATTCTTAATGTCTTTTTTTGCTTTTCAGTATTGTGTTGTTTTAATAATTTTCGGATCGTTAATTTAGAGAGGCGAGTGTCTAAGTTTTTAAATAGGCTAAATCTTAGAGACTCAGCCACTCAGAACCTTAGTACCTCTTCCTTACTTCTTAACGTTTAATTGTTGCAATAATTTTCCGGCTATTAATTTTAATAATTTCGGGTTATTAATTTAAAGGAAGTAAATGTCTAAGTTTTTTAAGATAAGAATCTCAGCAACTTAGCCGCTCAGACTCTTAGCCTCTTTTCTTATTTCTCAGGGTTTAGTTATTTTGGTATTAAGTGTCTAAGTTTTTAAAAAGACTAAATCTTAGAGACTTAGCCACTCAGAACCTTAGCACCTCCTCTTACTTCTTAACGTTTAATTGTTCTAATAATTTTCCAGCTACCAATTTAGACGAAGCGGGATTTTGACCTGTAATCAAAAGACCGTCTTCTACTGCATACGGTTGCCAGTTTCCTGCTTTCGAAAATTTTGCTCCGTTTTGTGTTAAAGCATCTTCCAATAGAAAAGGAACTACTTTCGACAGGCCAACTGCAGCTTCTTCTTCATTGGTAAAACCCGTCACTTTTTTACCTTTTACCAGATATTGCCCTTTTACTTTTACGTTTTTCAAAACGGCCGGAGCATGACAAACAAATGCGACTGGTTTTTTATGCGTATAAAAAGACTCGATTAAAGCAATAGAACTTTTGTCCTCCACCAAATCCCACAGTGGACCATGACCTCCCGGATAAAATACAGCATCGTAATCTGCCTGATTTATCGTGGAAAGTTTATGCGTCTTTTTTAATTTTTCCTGTAAAACCTTGTCAGCGTCAAATCTCTTGGTGTCTTCTGTTGCCGAAGCCGGATCTGCACTTTTCGGATCAATTGGGGGTTGGCCTCCAAGAGGAGAAGCAATTGTAATTTCAATACCCTTGTCCAGTAATTCATAATAAGGCGCGGCAAATTCTTCTGACCAGAATCCGGTTTTTTCTCCGGTGTTTCCTAGTTTATCATTGCTGGTGACAACAAACAGCACTTTTTTTGTTCCTTTTTTATTTGATTTTTGAGCTGTAACAGAAAGACTGCCAGCCGTGATTGCTATAATCGCGAGTAAAACTATTTTTTTCATAATGTCTGATTTTTAAACAAATTTAGTGCTTTAGTGATATCAGTAAAAATAAAATAAACTATGTTTGTTATAAATATATTTATATCATGGTCAATCTCGAATGGTACAGAACTTTTAAATCGGTCTATAAAAACGGTAGTTTTTCCGTTGCGGCAAGAGAGTTGTTTATGAGTCAGCCTGCCGTAAGTCAGCAGATGTCAATGTTGGAAGCGCATGTGGGTAATAAATTATTCAACAGAAAATCAAAAGGAGTAGAGCCGACCGAATACGCTAAGTTACTTAATAATTTAATTATTGATGCGCTCGATCGTTTAGAAAATGTGGAAAGCGGTTTTAGAGCTAAAGCACAGGATTCTAAAAGATTAGTTTCCGTAGGTATTTCGAAAAATTTGTACAGTAGTTTAGGGAGTATTTTGATTTCTAAGTTTGATTTTATTGATTTTACTTTTGCCGATAATGATTCTCTTTTTGCTCTTATAGATGCTAAAAAGCTTGATTTTGCGATTGTGACCAAACGTTATGATACGTTTGATACGGTTCAGGAAATTGTAGGTCAGATAAAATTGGTCATGGTGACTTCTATAAATGAAGAAATCCAGGAGTTTAATCAAAAAGTGCAATCTCAAAATTTCACTGAAGTAGAACATTGGCTAAATGATCAGAAATGGTACAGTCACGAAGCAAGGATTCCGCATATAAAAATATTCTGGTTGCATGCTTTCAATAAAAAAAGGCCGTCAATGGTTCCTAATTATATTATTCCGTCAGAATATCAAATGTTAGAAACACTTTCGAGAAACTCTGGTGTTGCTATTACGTGGAGTTGTAATGCCAAACAGTTTATTCAGGACCAAAAGTTGCAGTTGTTGTGGGAAAGCGATCGATTGCCTGAAGTAGATGTATTTCTGTTAACTGCTAAAAACAATAATTTAAATTCGCTCTTTGAGATTGTCTCTGCAGAATTGAAGGCAGTTTTGCGATAATGATAGTTAAATTTCTCATTTATACAACTGTCAAACTGAGCGAAGTCGAGGTGTCACCCTGAGCGAAGTCGAAGGCTGTTTAAGTTAGAGAGAGCTTCGACTTCGCTCAGCCTGACATAGGGGGAAGTGTGGGTCTGGGCTTTGTGAAAAACTACTTTTTTAATCTCTCGTCGATTACCTAAAATAATTTGTATCTATATTTGTGTAAATTATACGCATTATGTCAGCAAATCAAAATATCCGGGTTGCAGTAGACGCAATTGTTTTTGGCTATCAAAACAATCAATTGTATGTGCTTTTAATCGAGCAAAAGTTTGGATCCAGTGAGTCGTATTGGGCTTTTCCGGGAGGATTAGTGCAAAATGAGGAATCTCTGCAAGCTGCGGTTAAAAGAGAGTTGAAAGAAGAAACCAATGTTGCTGTAAATTATTTAGAGCAGTTATTTACATTTGGTGATGACGTTCTTCGGGATCCCAGAAATCGGGTAATCTCCATTGCTTATTTTGCTTTGGTAGATCCTTCCAAGCTAATAATCAAAGCCGACTCTGATGCGGAAAAAGTGCAATGGTGTAAGGTAGAAGAAGTTCCTGCATTGGCTTTTGACCACAATCTGATTCTGAAAAAAGCAATAGAAAGAGTAAAAGCAAAACTCACCTACGAACCAATTGGTTTTGATTTACTACCCAATGAGTTTCTGTTTTCTGAACTCGAAAATCTGTATTGTACGATTTTAGAGAAGGAAATTGACCGTAGAAATTTTAGAAAAAAAATCCTGAGCTACGGAATTATAGAAGAAACCGCTAATTTTTCACCCGTTAAAACAGGAAGACCTGCAAAATTATTTAGGTTTAATGCTCATAAATACAATGCTTTAGTGAAAGAAGGGTTTCACTTTGAAATTAAGTTTGCGTAATTTTTACACAAAATAATTGTTCAATAAAATATTAAATGTATATTTGCGTATAATTAACGCAAACTAAGAAATTATGATACTTAACCTAGACCCAAATTTCAGACCGTTTAATGGTCAAAAAGAAATAGAATTTAAAAGTTTTACCTTTTCAGGAGGAGAACCACACATCAAGATTAATCCTGATTTTGATGTTAAAGAAGAAATCACCATTACACATCGTTTAAATTCATTCAATGATTTAGGATTATTGTGTCTTACCGTAGACGCTTTAAGACGAATGGATGTGAAAATCATAAACCTCTTCATTCCGTATTTTCCTGCGGCGAGACAAGACAGAGTAATGATCAAAGGCGAGCCACTGTCTGTAAAAGTGTATGCTGATATTATTAATGCAATGCAACTAGAGAAAGTTTTTGTGTTCGACGCGCATTCTGAAGTTACTCCGGCATTGGTGAACAACTGTGAAGTGATTCCGAATCATACCTTTATTCAAACGGTTATTAAAAGTATCGGTAATGACGTAAAACTCATTTCTCCGGACGGAGGAGCTTTAAAGAAAATCTATAAAGTTTCTGAATTTTTAGGTGGTGTTGAGGTAGTAGAATGCAGTAAAAGCCGTGATGTGAAAACAGGAAGATTGTCTGGCTTTAAAGTATATGAAGACGATTTACAAGGAAAAGATTGTTTAATTGTAGATGATATTTGTGACGGTGGCGGAACATTTGTTGGTCTTGCCGAAGAATTAAAAAACAAAAACGCCGGAAAATTATACTTAGCAGTCAGCCACGGGATTTTTAATAAAGGTTTTGAAGTTTTAGATTGCTTCGAAAAAATATTCACAACCAATTCTTTTAGAGATTTTGAGGATAAAAGAGTTGAGGTTGTAGATTTAAAAGAATTGATATGAAATATACTATAGATCAATTGATAACAGAAAAAAAAGCGAATAAATACCTCTTTTTCTGGGGACATCAGCCGAATAAAGACGGAAGTATTTCTAAAACCTGCTTCAGTCAATGGTGGTTAAGTTCTTTTGAAGTTGATAACATAACGTATAAAACAGCCGAGCACTGGATGATGGCCAAAAAAGCAGAATTGTTTAATGATACTGCTGTTTTAGAAAAAATAATTCGTGCTAATTCTCCGGCTGAAGCAAAGAAATTAGGTAGAGAAGTTAAAAATTATGTAGATGCAGTTTGGTTAGAAAACAGATATGAAATTGTTCGACTGGGGAATTTTTATAAGTTCAGTCAGAATAAAGAGTTGAAAGAATTTTTAAGCAACACCAAAGACAGAATTTTGGTAGAAGCAAGTCCCGTTGATCCCATTTGGGGAATCGGAATGGCAGCAGATCATAAGGAAGTTAATAATCCTGAGAAGTGGAAAGGTTTAAATCTTTTAGGTTTTGCTTTGATGGAAGTTAGAGATGAATTGAAATAAGTAGGACTATGGAAATAACACGATTGTATCGTCCGGTAGGATTGAGAGAAATGGAATTAATTGCAGAGACCGGTTATACTGAGTTTCCGCCTAGATTAGATTGGCAGCCTATTTTTTATCCCGTTACGAATCAACAATATGCAGAACAAATTGCCTTTGAATGGAATACTGTAGATGAGTTCTCCGGATTTATCGGGATCGTTACAGCTTTTGAAGTAAAGACTGCTTTCTTAGAAAAATATGAAGTTCAGAATGTGGGCGATAAAAGTCATAATGAACTTTGGGTTCCTTCTGAGGATTTAATGGAGTTTAATGCCAATATATGTAATGGAATAGAATTGGTAAATGTTTTTTTTACAGAGCGATCTTTTATAAGTAGTAATGCAGAATTAAAAAATAAATTAGATAGTTTTAGAAATCATGGATGAAAAAATCATAAAAGGAATAAGCAAGTTTCTGAGTTTTGTTCTCCGACATTCACCGGAAACGATTGATTTAAAATTAGATGAAAATGGCTGGGCAAATGTTGATGAATTGATTCCTCAGTCTAATAAACATAAAGTGCCACTAGATTTTGACTTGCTTCAGGTTGTGGTAGCAACCAATGATAAAAAACGTTTTATTTTCAATGAAGACAAAACAAAAATAAGAGCCAGCCAAGGACATTCTATAAACGTTGAGTTGAATTTGAATGAGGTTGTACCAGAGGGTTTTTTATATCACGGAACTATAGCAGCCAGTATAGATAGCATTAAAGAAACAGGTTTGCAGAAAATGAGTCGTCAGCACGTACATCTCAGCAAAGACAAAGAGACGGCAATTAAAGTTGGAGGAAGAAGAGGAAAGCCTGTCATTTTAACTGTAGATGCCGAAAGAATGCAATTAGAGGGATTCAAATTTTATCTTTCGGAAAACGGTGTTTGGTTAACGGATGAAGTTCCTGCAAGATATATTGAGTTTTAAGTGATGTAGTTAAAGAGTTATACTCAAACGAAAAAAATTAAAGTTATAAATTAAAATAATAAACCATGAACCCATTATTACTAACTGATGGTTACAAAGTAGACCACAGAAGACAATATCCCGATGGAACAACAGTCGTGTATTCTAACTGGACGCCAAGAAAATCAAGAATTGAAGGTATTGAAGAAGTTGTGTTTTTCGGATTGCAATATTTCATTAAAAAATATATTATTCAGGACTTCGAATTGCATTTTTTCAAACAACCCAAAGAAGAAGTGGTTAGAAAATATGAAAGAAGAATCAATAATTACTTAGGCGAAAATTTAGTTGGAACCAAACATATCGAAGATTTACACGATTTAGGATATATTCCGATGGTTTTTAAAGCGTTGCCGGAAGGAGCAAGTGTGCCAATTCGTGTACCAATGTTCACGATGTACAACACGCTTCCGGAGTTTTTCTGGTTGACCAATTATTTCGAAACCTTGCTTTCAGCTGTAGTTTGGTTACCATGTAATTCGGCAACAATTGCTAAAGAGTACCGAAAAGTTTTAGACAAATATGCTCAGGAAACTTCATCAGTTCCCGAATTTGTAGATTGGCAGGCACATGATTTCTCTATGCGTGGAATGGGAGGTATTGAAGCTTCTTTAACATCTTCTGCAGGACATTTGTTGAGTTTTACTGGTTCTGATACGATTCCCGCTATTGATTTTATGGAAGAGTACTACAATGCTGATTCAGATAAGGAGTTAATTGCCGGTTCGGTTGCTGCGACAGAACATTCGGTAATGTGCATGGGAACTACGGAAGGGGAGTATGAAACTTTCAAAAGACTAATTTCTGAAGTCTATCCAAAAGGGATTGTTTCAATCGTTTCTGATACTTGGGATTTATGGAAAGTACTAACAGATTATTTACCTCGATTAAAAGAGGAAATAGTTTCGAGAGAAGGCAAAGTGGTGATTCGTCCAGACAGTGGTGATCCGGTAGATATTATCTGTGGAAATCCAAATGGAAAAACAGTACAAGAAAAGAAAGGAGTTATAGAATTGCTTTGGGAGGTGTTCGGCGGCAGTACAAACGATAAAGGCTTTAAAGAATTAGTACCGCAAATTGGTGCAATCTACGGAGACAGTATTACCGTAGCCAGAGCAACTCAAATCTGTGAGCGATTAAAAGTAAAAGGATTTGCTTCTACCAATATTGTTCTCGGAATCGGTTCTTTTACTTACCAATACAATACAAGAGATACTTTTGGTTTTGCAATGAAGGCGACTTACGGAGAAGTAAACGGAGAAGGAAGAGCCATCTTCAAAGATCCAATTACGGATGACGGAACTAAAAAGTCGGCCAAAGGATTAATGAAAATTGATTTAGTAGACGGTGTGTATAAGCTAACCGATAATGTTTCCTGGGAAGAAGAACGAAAAGGAGAGCTTAAAGAAGTTTTTAGAGATGGAAAACTACTAATAGATCAATCGCTTGCTGAAATCAGGAATAATGTCAAAAAAGAGCTGACAACAGTATAAAACACAGAAGCTCGAATGTAAATCGCATTCGGGCTTTTTACATATATGATTTTATCGTTATCAGTTATGATTTTCTTTAAAAAATCTTGAAGAGCAATTCTAATTTTATTTTCTATAGGTATTAAATAACTAAATAGTAATTAAAATCTTTAAAAAAAAATGAAATTGAAATCTCTTATCGTAGTAGTTGCAATTGTTTTTCTTGGTTTTTGCTGTAGTAAAAAGGATACAGAAAAAATAATTGATTGTGTTGAAGAATCTATACTTGTTCATATAACAGACAGTAAGGACGCCACTAACAAAAAGAAAGTTAACTTTACTGTGGATTATGGCGGGACTTATACCTTTAGTTATGTGAAATGGGATTTTGGAGATGGAACGTTTCAGGAGGTTACCGCTAAAACAATTTCACACATTTACAGTACAGCAGGAACTTTTGCCGTAAAAGGAACTGTTACCATCAAAGACGGGAAGAGAACTTGTACCTCCTCGCCAACAAGAAACGTAATCGTTGAATAATATGGGTTACTTCTTGTAAAAATTATTATGATCAATATATTCCCAAACTTTTGGAGGTAAAAGCGGTTGAATGTTTTTGCCTTCTTTAATGTTGTTGCGAATAAAAGTGGACGATATTTCCACAATCGGCGCATCAATAATATGGATTTTCGGATGTGATTTTAGTTCGATATTTTCCTCTTCAGCTGATATGCGTGGATATACATAAATGTCATAATTGGCCAGTAGTACTTCATAGTTTTTCCATTTATGAAGTGTTTTTAAGTTGTCCTCACCCATAATCAAAGAAAATTCATGGTTGGGATATTTTTCATGTAAATGCACCAAGGTGTTAACCGTATAACTAGGCTGAGGGAGTTTAAACTCAATATCAGAAGGTTTTATTTTCGGAAAATCTTCGGTAGCCAGATAAACCATTTCTAAACGCTGTTGATCGTCCAGTAATGTTGATTTCTTTTTTAACGGATTGTGAGGAGTCACCACCATCCAAATCTGATCTAAATCAGCAAACTCCGCCATGTGATTGGCAATGATCAGATGACCAACATGAATAGGGTTATAAGTTCCGAAATAAAGGCCTATTTTCATAAATAGTTTGTTTCACAGAGATTCGCAAAATTTTCACAAAGATTCACAAAGCAATTTATAAATTTTTTGTGAAGCTCTTTTTTGCTTTGTGAATCTTTGTGTAATAATTATTTGTTTACAAAATCTTTAACCAATTGATGCGCTTCTTCTAAAGCTACTGGTAAATCATAGTTTTTGATAATCACATCAAATTGTGGAGCAGTAGCCAGTTCTACAGATGCTTTTGCGATTCGCATATTGATTTTGTCATCGCTTTCGGTAGAACGTTGTTTTAAGCGGCGTTTTAATTCGTCAACGCTTGGAGGTTTTACAAAAACAGCCAGTGTTTGCTCCGGAAATTTATGTTTGATACGCAATCCGCCTGCAACATCGATGTCGAAAATAACATTTTTACCCAAAGCCCAAATACGTTCGATTTCAGATTTCAAAGTACCGTAAAAATTGTCACGGTATACTTCTTCCCATTCCAGGAAATCTTCGGCTTTAATGTGTTTTTTGAATTCTTCTAACGAAATAAAATAATAATCTTTTCCGTTAATTTCTTCTCCACGCGGGTCGCGTGAAGCTGCTGAGATGGAGAATTCTAAATTTAAATCTTCCTTCCCAAGTAAATGTCTAACTATAGTTGTTTTTCCTGATCCTGAAGGTGCCGAAAAAACAATTAACTTTCCTTTATTCATTATATATGCTTTAGGCTTTAGGCAGTACGCTTTAAGCTTTTTATTGATGTCATTATTTGCCTATGGCTTAAAGCTTAAGGCATAAAGCACGGGGCTTTTACAAAACATTCAAAACCTGTTCTTTAATCTTTTCCAGTTCGTCTTTCATCATCACGACCAGTTTTTGCATTTGAGCGTGATTGGACTTAGATCCCATAGTATTGATTTCACGGCCCATTTCCTGTGTAATAAAGCCTAATTTTCTACCATTGGCTTCTGTGCCTTTTATCGTCTCTAAAAAGTAGTCTAAATGATTCGTCAAACGTACTTTCTCTTCCGTGATGTCTAATTTCTCTAAATAATAGATTAATTCTTGTTCAAAACGGTTTTCATCTACATTTACTTTCAATTCAGAAATAGCCGTTTGTAAACGGTCTTTTATGGCCTGAACACGTTCCGGATCAAGAGCCAATGCATCATTCATGTATTGACGAATGTTTCCGATTCTAAGATTGAATTCTTTTTCAAGAGATTCACCCTCGTCTCTTCTGAAATTTAAGATGTTCTGAAGTGCATCTTCAATGATAACCTGAATCTGCTCCCAATCATTTTCATCAATTTCCTCACGCTCCGTTTTTAAAGTGTCCGGCATACGAATAGCCATTTTCATTAATTCCGTTTCATCAGCATCAGGGTAAACTTCTTGTAGTTGGGCGATATAGTTTCTAACAACAGGAACATTTACTTTAGTCGAAGTTTGTTCCGCAGTACTTTCGATGTAAATTGCGAAATCAATTTTTCCTCTTTCAAGTTTAGTAGAAATAAAAGTTCGTAAGCCTAATTCCATTTCGCGGTAAAGCGAGGGCATTCTTACGTTTAAATCTAAACCTTTACTGTTTAAGGATTTTACTTCGACGGTAATTTTTTTTGTAGGCAATTGCAAAGAAGCTTTGCCAAACCCTGTCATAGATTGTATCATATAATTGAGTGTAAAGGCGCAAAGATAATTAAAAGTTTGCAGTCTTGAGTTGCAAATCGTTAATCTGTTGCCTACAACAGATTTTACAATTTTTTACCACGAATTTCACGAATGTGAACGATTCAATGTTAGAAAAGATCGAATTTCATAAATTCCGGGCGGGTTTTATTTGTGAAATTCGTGGGTAAGTTTTGTGAAGGTTGTTTTTGACGTGCTTTTATTCCAAAGCTTTCATCACCTGCAAGATATTTTGCTGGGTGTTGCCGACATAAATTTTACCATCTATAATAAAAACCGGGCGGCTTATGAAAGTATAATGCTCGAGGATGTATTTTTTAAAATCGGCTTCGGTCAATGCTTTGTTTTTCAAATCCATCGATTTGTACAGCTGTGCTTTTTTACTGAACAAAGCTTCGTAACTCCCCGAAAGCTGATACATTTCGTCTAATTCTGCTTCGGTTATCGGATTTTGCTTGATGTCGTGAAAAACCAAATTGTTGTCTTTAGGTAAGTTTTTGATGATTTTTCTGCAAGTATCGCAAGAAGCCAGGTAATATATTTTGTTCATGATTTCTAATTTTAATTGAGTACAAAGAAAATTCATTTGAAATATAAAAATGCCTAATTTTATAAAAAAATTACAATTATGAATTCAGTTTTTGAAGTGCACAGAACGATAAGAAACGTTCTTTTAAAGGTTTTGGACGGTCATTCGCTAGAACAGTTGAATAAAATTCCGGACGGTTTTAGTAATAATTTGATTTGGAATATGGCGCATTGTGTCGCTACACAGCAGGTTTTATTGTATAAATTGTCAGGTTTACCAATGAAGGTTTCAGATGAATTTATTGCCAAATACAGAAAAGACACTAAACCCGAAGGTGATGTTTCACAAGCTGAAGTTGATGAGGTACGAAAATTGCTTCAGGAAACTTTTGATCAGGCTATTTTAGATTTTGAGAATCAACTCTTCAAAGGATATCAGGAATATACAACAAGTATCGGATTTACGCTTCATAATATAGAGGATGCGTTTAGCTTCAATAACTTTCATGAAGGAATTCACACGGGTGTGATAATGAGCATCAGGAAGTTGGTTTAAGGAATAAGTTTGCAGTTGGTAAACAGGTTTTCTTTGTGAAACATAAAGCTTTTTTTAAGCCATATAAGTGATGTAAGTTCATGTTAAGCTAAACTTATATTTTCTTTTATAACTTATATGGTTTAAACTTTGTTGTTTATTGCTTCTGCAGTATTCGTAAAAGAAAATAGCCGTCTCTGTTGTGAGGCGGCTATTTTTTATTCTATTATAGTTTCGATTGTGACTTTCATGGCACCGGCACCTTTGCTTTTGGTGATTTCCATAAAGGCTCTTTTTGATAAATCGAGTTCTCTGGTTCTAACAAATGGACCGCGATCTGTAACCTTTACAATTACAAATTTTCCGTTGGCTTCATTTGTAACTTTTATTCTTGTTCCGAAGGGAAGTTTTTTATGCGCTGCAGTATAGGCACTGTTACTGAATCGGCTTCCATTGGCCGTTTTTTTTCCGTTAAAACGGTCGGCGTAGTAGGAGGCATGTGCATTTTTCTTGTATGGCTTTAATTTTAAACCTTTGTCAGTAAAAACAGAATCTGTTGGGATTGCAATTATATTCGGTTTAACATTTTTTACAGTATCCTGAATGATTTTAGGTTCTGTAGTGGGTTTCGTTTGACTTATGACATAAGTAAAACAACTTAAAAAAAGTAATGTAAGTGAAGGGATTAAAATGTTTTTTTTAATTCTCATAGTTTATTTTTTTCAGACTTGGGGAGTTTGTACAAATAATATGCCGAGATAAAAAAAGTCCTATTTTTTAGGACTTAATTTTTTTATTGAAACCAAAGGTTCCATGGTATTCTGCTAAAGATTAGTAATAATCCTAATCCGTAAAAAATAGCAAATGTTTTAAATTTTGATGTGCTATTGATAAGTTTTTTATGTTTTGACCAACCAATAGTTATTAAAGCAATAGCAATAATGTTGATTAGCGGGTGTTCTAATGAAGTTAATCTAAGTTCGGCATTAGACATTTGTCCAAAAGCAGCTTTCCCTAAAGGAGATACAAAATAAAGAATTAGACCGATTAAAAGTTGGGTGTGCGCTCCGATTAAAGCAAATAAAGCAATTTTGCGGTCTTTTGCTGTAAACTCTTTTTTTGAAGTAAGGCCAATAATAGCATTTACAACGGCAATCAATAAAACCAACAATGCCAGATAAGCCCAGCCAGAGTGGAGTTTTTGTATAAAATGGTACATAAAATGTTTTTTTGTTGAAAACAAATATAACAAAAAAGGACTATAAAAAAACGGCATTAAACTAAAAGTCAATGCCGTTTTTGGTATTTATTTAGATTCTAAATATTAGAAATCATAACGTAATGTGAAGTTCCAAGTTCTTCCGAAACCAAAGAATACTTGGTTACCGTCAGCAATTCCTTTGTAAAGTCTGTTGTTAGAAGCATAAGTTCCTGCAGCAGCGTTTGAAGTTACATTGTCGCTTGCGAAAATGTTTGTTCTTGACTCAGCAATATAGATCTTATCAAACAAGTTGTTTACGTTTAATCTGAAGTTAACAGATTTGTCTTTGTTTTTTCCAGTTAACATCTTGTAAGAGAAACCAGCATCTACTAAACCGTAAGAAGGTAATTCTAATGCTCCTTTGTTTGTTGGAGAAGAGAAGTTAGTAGGGCTAATTCCAGCGTATAATTTATCATTAAAATTATAGTTAGCATCAATAGTTACTCGTGTTAAAACTTCATAAGAAGCTCCCAAAGAAGCTGTCATTTGAGCAGCATCACCAACTTTTACTTTGTCCATATAAACTGGTACGTCAGTAAATCCTGTAACTGGTGAGTTGTCTGCCTGGAAGTAAGCATTAACAGTTGCATTTCCTTTGTATTCCCAGATTCCATAAGAGAACATTGCGTTAACTTTTAGTTTTTCTGTAATATTAGAATTTGCTTCTATTTCAATTCCAGAGTGTACCTCGTTAAGACCTAGGTATTCTGTGTAAGTAGTGTTGTCGCTTGGTAATGCATTACCTTTTAAGTATCTGTCGTTCCAAGTAGTGTTGTAAACGTTTACTGTAGCGTTAAAAAGTCTTGAACGGAAACCGTATCCAGCCTCAAATCCAGTAATTTTCTCATTAGTAAGATTTGGGTTTACGATAGATCTGTTGTTAGGGTATACCGAGTTAAAGAAAGGTTGTCTTGAGTAATAACCTGCATTAACATAAACATTGTTTTTTTCGTTAATGTTGTAGTTGGCACCTCCTTTTACGTTACCTCCAAAGATGTTTTTGTAGCTTGTAGAAGCTAATTTATCAGTTGGAAGATATACGAAGTCATCTTCTCTCTTAAATCCTTGTTGAGAAGCAGCTCCCTGAACAAATACAGTTAAATTATCTTTAGAGTATTCTAGTTGTGTAAAAAGACCTAACCATTTTACTTTTCCAGTACTGTTAAATGAAATTTTGTCGTATGATTTTTTGTCGAAAACATTCCATTGAACCTCTGTTGGGTAAGTACTTGTAAGGTGTCTTCCTGCTGGTTTTAAACTAGCAATGTTATTGTCATAAAATTCACCTCCACCTAATAGATCATTTACTACTGTAAAGTGGTATCCTGTGTAAGTTCTTGCGTCAAGACCGAAATCAAGAGTTAAGGACTCCGTTAATTTTTTGTTCAAGTTGATTACAGCACCAAACCAGTCATGTGAGTTGATAGATGATGTTTGCGAAATACCTGATGTAGTATTGTAAACATAATTTGCCGCTGATGTCCCTGTTCTACCTGTTGAAGAACTGTTTTGGTAAACACCACCAATTTGTGTTCTTGTTTGGTTTGCTCCGTTAAAGTTAACAGTTCCCTGACCAGAGTTCCATGCTTGTATTTTATCGTAGTCAACCATTCCATTAGGTAATAAAAATGCTGGACTGTTGTAGATTAATCCTCCAACACCACCAGTAGCACCAGCGCCAGCACCACGACCCATAGAAGCGTAAAGCACTGTAGATAATTTTGTAGTTTCGTTGATTTTGTAATCCCAGTTAAAAGAAGCTACCGGCTTGTGGTAGTAATTTTTTCTGATGTTATATTCTTCACCATTTAAATATCCTGCATCAGCATTATATCTGATGTTCGGATCGCTTAATGAACCATATTTTTGGTACGTTGCAATGGTAGAAACTGTAGATCTTTGACTATGTGATTGAGGAGCACCAGTTAAAGTAAACTGAAAGTCATGTTTGTTATTTTTAGTAGCGTATCCTAAAGCAATAAAATAGTTTGTTCCTTCAAATTGAGTACCGTTGATGTATCCATCTCCCATTGTTTGAGATAATAATACAGAAGCAGAAAGTCCGTTTGCTAATTTTCCTGTATTGTATGAACCTTGAACTTTAAAGTTTCTTCCATTTCCAAAACCAGAAGAGAATGATCCACCTTCTTTTTTGTCTGAAGATCTGGTTACAATGTTGATCGTACCTCCAACAGAAGGAGTTGCAAGTTTAGAAGAACCTAAACCTCTTTGTACCTGCATAGCAGAAGTAACATCTGATAAACCAGCCCAGTTACTCCAGAATACAGAACCGTTTTCCATATCGTTAACCGGCATACCGTTAATCATAACAGCAATGTTTTTCTGGTCAAAACCACGAATATTGATTCTTGAATCTCCGAAACCACCACCTGATTTAGTTACATAAACAGAAGGAGTGTTTCTTAGGATTTCCGGAAACTCCTGAGTTCCAAGTTTTTCCTGGATTTCAGCAGCCTTAATTGTCGATACAGCAACAGGAGTTTTTCTGTCTTTTGCGATATCAACTACTGTACTTTTTACAACAATTTCGCTTAATTCGTTTGAATTACTTTCCAAAACGATTGCGCCTAAATTAGTTGTTGCGCCGTTTAAAACTGAAAATTTTAAGGTTTTTGAATCGTATCCTAAATAGGTAATAACCAATTCTCCCGTACTAGTTTTAACGTCGATTGTAAATTTACCATCGAAGTCTGTTGAAGTCCCATTAGTAGAACCTTTAACAGCAACATTCGCTCCAGGTAAAGTTGCACCCGCGTCGTCGGTAATAGTACCGGAAACTTTTCCTTGAGAAAATACGGTTGAAACTATCATGAACAAAAGTCCAGTAAGTAACCAATTTTTCATTGTCTTCATTTGTTATTAGTTTATTGTTTATTGTTTTTGGCAAAATTATAACAATTAAATCGGATAATGTTATCAAAATGTTAAGAAAAGCAAGTTTTGTATAATATGTTGCGTATTAAAATGATTTTTTCTTTTTGTGTTAAACAAAATGACTTTTTTTTGAATTTTAGGGGCTGTTTTTTGTTAAAATGATAATGTTTTTTACAGTGTTGTAGTCTAAAACGTTCAAAGTGGTGTTCAGATGGTCTGTTTACAGGGTGTTTTATGCGAAAAAACGCCTTAATTTGTGTTAAATTAAAGCGTTTCAGTGTGTTATAAAGGAGTGTGAATTTACTTATTTCTTAAAAAATGATTCAATAAGAATGTAGTTGAACTGTCGTGCGTTTTTACAGTTTTAGTATTTATTTCATCTAATATAGAATTGGCCAGCTGTTTTCCTAATTCTACTCCCCATTGATCGAAGCTGAAAATATTCCAAATGATTCCCTGTACAAAAATTTTATGTTCATATAAAGCAATTAAAGAACCTAATGATTTTGGTGTTAGTTTTTGAATCAGGATGGTATTCGTTGGTTTGTTTCCTGTGAAAACTTTGAACGGTTTTAAGTAAGTTGCTTTTTCCGGAGAAAGTCCTTGCTTGTCAAATTCTGCCTGAACCTGATCGGCCGTTTTTCCGTGTAACAAAGCTTCTGTTTGTGCAAAAAAGTTAGACATCAATTTATCGTGATGGTCTTCATTTCCGTATAAAGGTTTTACAAATCCAATAAAATCTGTTGGAATTATTTTTGTCCCCTGGTGGATTAATTGGAAAAAAGCATGCTGCGAATTCGTTCCCGGCTCTCCCCAGATGATAGTTCCGGTTTGGTAGTTTACCGGTTTTCCGTCGCGCCCGACACTTTTTCCGTTACTTTCCATGGTAGCCTGTTGCAAGTACGGAGCTAATTTTTGTAAGTACTGAGTATAAGGAATTAGGGCTTCGCTCTCTGCTCCAAAGAAATTATTGTACCAAACGCTTAGTAAGGCTAGGGTTACCGGAATGTTTTCGTCAAATTCGGCGGTTTTAAAATGCTCATCCATTTCATAAGCACCCTGTAGTAAATCATTATAATTATCAAAACCAATGGCCAATGCAATGCTCAAACCAACAGCGCTCCATAAAGAAAATCTTCCTCCAACCCAATCCCACATTGGGAAAACATTGTCAGGATTGATTCCGAATTCGGTTACTTTTTGGATGTTTGTCGATACTGCCACAAAATGTTTGGCGATATCTTCTTGTTTTGCCGATTTTAAAAACCATTCTTTTATGGTTTCAGAATTGGTTAAAGTTTCTTGTGTGGTAAACGTTTTAGAAACAATCAGGAAAAGAGTGGTCTCGGGATTTAACTTTTTGATTATCTCGTTTACATGATCTCCATCGACATTAGAAACAAAATGTAAGTTCAGATGGTTCTTGTAAAATTGTAAAGCTTCCACCGCCATAACAGGACCAAGATCAGAACCTCCAATACCAATATTCACGATATCAGTAAAAGCTTTTCCTGTGAAACCTTTTCTTTGACCGGATATAACTTCCTGAGTAAAGTTTTTTATTTTGTTTTTTACTTCATAAACTTCCGGAATTACATTTTCTCCGTCCACTTTTATTACGGCAGCTTCCGGAGCGCGCAATGCAGTGTGTAAAACGGCTCTGTTTTCTGTCAGGTTAATGATCTCTCCATTGAAATAATCCGCAATGGCATTTTTTAATCCAATAGAATTGGCCAGTTCCAGTAAAAGTGAGATCGTTTCGGAACTAATGTTGTTTTTAGAATAATCTACTAAAAAGTCGTTCCATTGTAAGTTGAATTTTTCAACACGAGCAGTATCTTGTTGAAATAATTCCTGTATCGTATTTTTATGAGTAGCGTTATAGTGGTTTTGCAGATTTTTCCACGCTTCAGTCCCGGTTGGGTTTGTTGTGTTTAAAGCCATTTTTTTGTTTAATTAAGGATAGGATTATCAAAAACAAAAATACTGAAATTAGTTTTTAATAGCTTAAAGCTTTGCAATTATATAACAATTAGTTACGAAAACGTTTTCCTGATTTTTAGTTTTTAATCCTGAAAAAGCGATATCGATAAAGTGTTAAACAAATAAAGGTTAGACTCGTAGTGTATTTAAGCAATGTTTTTGTTTAAATTATTTTAGATGTAATTTTTGAATGGCCTCCTGCTTCAGTTGGAGGAATATAAGTAGTTCAAGATTTAATGACTTTAATCGAATTGTGCCCAGGTTCTTTTGGTTAAAGCCAATGATACACTTCTCAATCATTTATTTCCGGCTGAAGCTCAATGTGATTAAGTTAAGGTGTTTTTTCACGCAGATTCTGCAGATTCTGCGGATTTTTTATTTTGATCTGCTAAAATCTGCGTGAGACTTTTTTTGGACAGTTCTTAACTTAACCTCATTCAGCTGAAGCAGGAGGGAAATCAATCCTTTTGTACTACCGTCAAATGGGGTCAATTAATTCTAAAAGGATAATTAATAGCAACTTGAATTAATAAAAAAAAGAACAAAGACCGATATGACATCAACCTTTGTTCTTTTTAAATTTTAGAAATAATATTTGATTTTGTTTTAGAAAACGTTGTTACAAATTTCCAATGCTGTCCAATTCTCTTTTTAACGGTTCAGTTTGTTTCATGAAACGGGTTCTGTCGTTTCCGGTCAAGGATTCTCCGGTTGGTAAATTAAGTCGAAGGGCATCTACTTGAATACCATTTTTCCAGAAACGGTAGCAAACATGAGGTCCTGATGCAAGGCCGGTACTTCCTACTAAGCCTATTTTTTGTCCCTGTGTTACACGTTGACCACGGCGCACTAAAATTCTGGACATGTGTAAGTATTGAGTAGAGTAGGTTCCGTTGTGTTTTACTTTTACAAAGTTTCCGTTTCCGGCTGTATATCCTGTTGCTTCAACAACTCCGGATGCCGTTGTAGAAATCGGAGTTCCGGTTGGAGCGGCATAATCAGTTCCTTTGTGTGCTTTCCAGGTGTGTTGCACGGGATGGAATCTGTTCATGGTAAAACGAGAAGTGATTCGGCTGAATTTGATCGGTGTTTTTAAGAAAAAGTTTTTCAAGGTTCTTCCCTGATCATCATAATATTCTATTTTTCCTGAAAGCGTGTCCTTCTCAAACGGAAAAGCATAAATGATTTTTCCTTTGTATTCAAAAAAAGCAGCTTCCAGCTCTTCAACTCCGTCGTAAACTTTATTGTTTATAAAACGTTCCGTGAAAATGAGTCCGTAACGATCTCCTTTTTTGAGTTTAAAAAAGTCAATGGACCACGAGAATACTTTGGTGATTCTGCTGGCAAGGGCTGTTTCAACACTTTCGTTTCCTAAAGTTTCTGATAAAGAGCTTTTTAAAACACCACCAATTATTTTACGTTTTAGTGTAACGGGTTTTACTTTTTTATAAGCTTTTGCGATACTGTCTCTGAAATCAACCACATAATAGGTCAAGGCATCGGGTTGATAAATAAAAACCTGAAGGTTGTTTGTTTTGTTTTTGGATCGAAGTAGCGTATAAGGTTTGTTATAGCGGATGCTTCTTACGTTAAAAGAATCTTTGATCTGTTCTACAATGTCATACACTTTTTTATCTCCAATATTTTGACCTTGGAAGATAGATCCAAAAGAATCTCCTTTTTGGATGGTGTCGTGAATAACATTAAAATCAGTGTAATTAAAACCAAATTCAACTTTTTTAGCTTTTGGTTTGGTAATTTTGGTTTCGACTTTCTCTTCTGTTTTTTTACATGAAAATATTGAAAACAATATTATAATAATTACGACTGCTTTTTTCAAACTTTTATTTTTTTACTGGGAAATTAAACGATGGTTTCGTTACCCCAATTGGACAATTCTTCTTCGGTCCACAATTTAGGAAAAAAGATGCGTCTTTGGTATTTTGGATGCATATATTTTTGCCAATCGCTTCCGCCCGTAGCTTCTCCATTGCCTTTTCCGCTTTCCAGTATGTATTTTCTTGCAGTATTAAGGTGTTGCATAACCCAGGTGATATTAACCGTATGGTCGTAATGACGCATCGCTTGAATTAGTTCCGGATTTAGTTGGTCTTCTTCTGGTAGTTGAGTAAATTTTTGCCAGATGTTTTTTGTTTTAAATGTGGTGATTTGACGTAAAAACTGTTCCTTGTATTTGTTCTCGAATTCCTGAAGTAAGTACGATTTTTTGCCTGTTTGGTAATCTTTTCCTGCGGCCTGCCAATACAAATGTTCGAAACTGGTTTCTAAATCGGTATTTTCGTCAAAGTTGGCTTTGTATCTGCGATCTGTCAGATTGATTACATCGGTAGAAGCAAATTCAATTAAGCGGTATTGTGCACTTTGAAAACCACTTGCCGGAGTAAGGGTGTTTCTGAATTTCATGTATTGTTCTACTTCCATTCCGTTTTCCATAATGCTGAAAGAATTGGTCAGCATGTCAAAATAACGAGTGATTCGCGATAGTCTTTCACTAAAAAAAGCAACCTGAATGTTTTCGGTATCCGCAATCTGGTCAATTTCCCATAAGATCATTTTGAAAATCAACTCATTTACCTGATGGTACATGATAAATACCATTTCATCAGGAAGGGTGGTGCGTTGCGTTTGAAGACTCAAAAGAGCATCGGTCTGAATGTAATCCCAATAGGTGATTGGTTTTGACCAAAGCAAACCTTCAAGTTGAACTTCTGTTTTTTGATTTATAGCTTGAAATTTAAGATCAATTTCTTTTAAGATGGATTCCGTATTATCTGGGGTGTTCATTATTTTTTTGCTTTAAATGGATTTTTTAATCCTTTGTATTCGTCAAGATCTGCTTTAAGAGAACCTACGGCGAGGTCTGCTTTAATTCTAATCGGGACTTTGTTATTGTCGTCTGTGATCCAAAGTGTTAAACTTTCTTTTTCTTTGAATACTCTTCCTGTTTGTACAAGAGGCTTGAAGACCATTGTAGAAACGGTTCCAAATTTAGTCGTAATATCTTGACGGCCTATAAATTTTAACTTAAATTTTGTGATTTCATCATCAAAAAACATATCGATTGTAATGGAGTCGCCGGATTTAAGTTTATCTATATTCGGATGATTTCTCAAGTAGTAAAAAGAGGAGACGATATCCTGAACGGCGTCAGTTGTTACAAGCGTTTTTTCGGTGTTGCGTTTGTAGTCTTTTACCAGAATTCTATTTTCATTTTGATTAAAAAAACCTTCCTGATTTTTGGTGTATCCGCCTTCGTTTATTTTTCTGACGTATCGATAGGGGCTGCCGGTTTCTTTGTCAAAATAACTTTCGTATAAATCTTCGACTTTAAAAAAGAGTTTCGACATTCCGGTGGTGTAACCTTTACCTACCGCATGAAACACTTTTTTGTTGTTTACCGTAGCATCTTTTATTTCTAAAGTTGCATAGCCGGCGTTTATGATTCCGTAATGAATTCTAAATTTGAAATATTCTCCAGTATCGAAGGCATCTTCTTTTTGAGAGTCGAAACTAAATGTAGTGAGAACTAATAGGATGAGGACTATTTTTTTCATAGTGCTAATTGACAGTTATTTATGAGGATAAATGCAAATTCTATTCCAAATGTACCAAAACAAAAAAACTCAGTCAAGGAATGACTGAGTTTTTATGCTATTAACTAACCAAAAAACTATAAATTATGAAATTTATATCAATTCGGAAGGAAACCACCCCTTCCTGATTTGCGAGTGCAAAGATAGATACAAAGTTCAAGAAATAAATAGTAAAAAGTGAGTTTAACATATCATTTGCATAAAAAGCATCGTTTTACAGAGAATTTTTTTGCATAATGTAAAAATAATGCGTTTTTACAAAGTTCCTCGCAATTCCTGTTCTCTCTCGATTGACTCAAAAAGGGCTTTAAAGTTCCCTGCACCGAATCCTTTTGCTCCCATTCTTTGAATAATCTCGAAAAATAAGGTAGGTCTGTCCTGAACAGGTTTTGTAAATATTTGTAATAAGTAACCATCTTCATCGGCATCGACCATAATGGCTAACTTTTCAATTTCATTAATATCCTCTTTCATCATATCCATATGCACTCCTAATCTTTCAGGAATAGCTTGGTAATAGGTATGAGGTGGTGCAGACAAAAAGTCAACACCTCTTGCTTTTAATTCAGATACCGTTTTGATAATATCGTCTGTAGCAATTGCGATGTGTTGAATTCCGGGTCCTCCGTAGAAATCTAAATATTCCTCAATTTGAGATCTTTTCTTTCCTTCTGCCGGTTCGTTAATTGGGAATTTGATTCTTCCGTTTCCATTAGACATTACTTTACTCATCAAAGCCGAATATTCGGTATTGATTTGTTTGTCGTCAAAAGATAAGAAGTTTACGAATCCCATAACGTCTTCGTAGAATTTTACCCAGGTATTCATTTCATTCCAACCCACATTTCCTACCATGTGATCGATGTATTTCAATCCTGTTGGCTCGGGATTGTAGTCCGATTTCCATTCTTTATAACCCGGTAAGAAGATACCGTTGTAGTTTTTTCTTTCTACAAAAATATGAACTGTTTCTCCGTACGTATAAATTCCCGAACGAATCACTTCTCCAAATTCATCTGACTCAACAGTTGGTTCCATGAAAGAACGAGCACCACGTTTCATCGTTTCTTCATAAGCACTTCTGGCATCTTCAACCCATAAAGCGGCAACTTTTACACCGTCACCATGTTTTTTAAGATGTTCGTGTATTGGAGAGTCTTGTGTTAATGGAGTCGTAAGAACAATTCTGATTTTGTCTTGTTTCAAAACATAAGAAGCTTTGTCTTTTACTCCTGTTTCCAATCCTGCATAGGCTAATGATTGATAACCGAATGCCGTTTTATAATAATGCGCTGATTGTTTTGCATTTCCTACGTAGAATTCTACATAATCTGTTCCTAATAAAGGAAGGAAGTCTTGTGCTCCTTCGAAGATTTTCTCTAATCCGTATTCTACTGATTTTACTTCTTTACTCATGTTTTCTATGTTTTTTTCTTCGAAGTTTGAAGTTCGAAATTGTTTTTTTTGATTTGTTTTTTAAATAGCCAAGGATTACTAATATTCATCAGCAAGGATAATATAATCCTTGCGGCCTTTGCGTAAATTCTTAGCGCACTTTGCGGTTAAACAGGTTACGTCTTATTTTACTCCGTCCAGGATTTGTAATACTGACCATCGTCAAGACCCATGGCTTCTTCCGTAACCATAAGTGGTCTGAAAGTATCAACCATAACGGCTAATTCCTGCGTTTCTTTATGACCAATACTGCGTTCCATTGCGCCCGGTGCCGGACCATGCGGAATTCCTTTTGGATGTAATGTGATATGACCCTGCTCAATATTATTACGGCTCATAAAATCGCCATCAACATAATACAGTACTTCGTCTGAATCAATGTTGCTGTGGTTATAAGGTGCCGGAATTGCTTTTGGATGATAATCGTAAAGTCTTGGACAGAAAGAGCAAACAACAAAAGTTGCTGTTTCAAAAGTTTGGTGTACCGGTGGCGGTTGATGCACACGTCCGGTTATAGGTTCGAAATTATGAATGGAGAATCCATAAGGGAAATTGTAGCCGTCCCAGCCAATAACATCAAATGGGTGTGTGGCGTAAACAACTTCGTGAATCATTCCTTCTTTTTTGATTTTAATTAAAAAATCACCTTTTTCATCGTGTGTTTCCAACTCGTTTGGCAAAATAAAGTCTCGTTCGCAAAATGGTGAATGCTCTAAGTGCTGACCCGATTGGTTTTTATAACGTTTTGGAGTGTAAAAAGGAGAATAAGATTCGACATAAAAAAGTCGGTTTTCGGTAGTCTCAAAATCTATTTGATAGATAACTCCTCTTGGAATAATCAGATAATCTCCATATTCAAAAGGAATATTGCCCAGCATCGTACGTAACTTTCCTTTTCCTTTATGGATGAAAAGCATTTCGTCGGCATCGGCATTTTTATAGAAATAATTTCGAAGTGATTCTTTAGGTGCTGCCAAACCAATAATACAGTCTTTATTGACCATCATTGCTTTACGACTGTCTAAAAAATCATTTTCCGGTTTTAATTCAAATCCTTTAAATAGTAATGATTTTATGTTTTTTCCGATTGCAATTTTAGGTTCAACCGAATAAGAATTTAAAATTTCTTTAACCTGCGTTGGTCTGTGAACATGATAAGACAAGGAGGAATGTCCGTGAAAACCTTCAGTTCCGAATAATTGTTCGTAATAAAAACCTCCGTTTGGTTTCTCGAATTGGGTGTGTCTTTTTTGAGGAAAATCTCCAAGTTTGTGGTATAATGGCATCGTTTTTCAATTAGATAATTTATAAATTAGATAATTAGAAAATGTAAATTGTGAACAGATAACTAGCTCATTTTCTAAGTTGGCTAATTATTCAATTCGATAGCATTACTCCGGATTTCTCTTAATAAGAAATTGAAGATACTCCAATAAACCTGTCCATTCTGTTTTCATTATAACAAATGTCGTAATTTTTATTGATTTAAATTACAAATTAAAATAAAAATCCAATACTAAACCAAGTAAAATTCTTTGACATCTCAGGAGACCAGGAATGTTTAATTTCGATAGGACCAATAATAGTTTCGAGTCCGTAACCTACGGCATAGCCTGAATATTTGGGCATTGAGATCCAGTCTGTCGTGGTGAAAATATCATCACCAAGGTTGGCAAAATTAGCTGAAATATTAACGTGGTTCTTTTTAAATATTTCATAATCAACGGTCAGATCTGCTTTTATGTAACTGTTTCCGGTAATGCTTAAGAAGTCGTATCCGTAAAAATAATTGAAGTTGTTTATTTTGTTAAAGCCGTATCCTCCAAAAATATAATCGAAAAAAGGAACACTATCACTGCCAATATTAAATCCGGCATCGGTTCCGATTTTGAAGGTCGCTTTTTTATAAAGTGTGCCAGCAAAGGCAATTTCGGCCTTTGCAGTTGAGAAAGGCTTGAATGCTTTGGTGTAATTGGAAGATGTTAAATAGGTTTGCAGGTCGGTAGAAAAATACAATCCCGAATGAGGAAAGCTTTTGTTGTCAAAAGAATCATATTTCAGATAACCAAAAACACTGAGGTAGTTACTTTTCTCAATAACCTGCTCGATGTCTGCTAGAGTCGGGGAACTTATTTTTAAATATTTGTATTCTAAACCTCCGCCCATGAGAAACTTTTGGACAAAGATCGTTTGAAAATAAGCTTGATTGGTCAGGTCGGTAAAATCTACGTTGATCTGATTTGTTTCCACATTTTCTTTTGGAAGATTGTTAAAATTACTAGTAACGTTTCGATTGAACTTGTTTAATCTGGAACGAAATCCAAAGCTGATGTTGAAACCGTTTTCAACATAATAATTAAAATCATATCTGAAATTATCACCTAAAATAATGTCCAGAGAAGTGACATCATTTTTCAGTAATGTCTTTTTATGGGTAAGGTTCAGCAAAATGCCACTTTTGTAAAGACCATCATAGTGCAAACCAAGTTTTAGAAAAGTTTGCGTTGGATTTTCTTGTAAAGTAAGGTCTAAATCGTCCTGATCTCCGTCTGGTTCTAAACAATACGAAATTGTGCTAAAGTTTTGCGTAGCGTTCAGATTGTTTATTCCCGTTTTCAAATCGTCGTACGTTATAGTACTTCCGGGTTTAAAACGGAGTTTACCCCGAATGTATTCTTTAGTGTAATTGTCTAGTTTGTCGTTGTTTATTTTTTTTATTTGAAGGGTGTCCGTGCCTATTTTTAGTTTTGGTTTTTTGTAAAAATGATTTTCGTCGGTTAACGATTTGATTTTTTCGTAAACAGCAAAGGCTGCTTCTTCTCCTTTTCGGATTATTTCTTCTCCTTTATCAAACGAAACCACACCATAATCGCGGATGTCGGGTCTGATGTAAATATCGGTATCCTTTATTTTGCTTTTCATTTTATCAATCGATTGGAGATTGGTAATCTGAACTAATATTCGGGTTGCATTTTTAAGGCCTTTTCGATTTAATAAATCATCCTGAACATCGACCCCAATAATAATATCGGCGCCAAGGTTTCGAACTTCTTTTATAGGATAATTGTTGACAACTCCACCATCTACTAATAATTTTCCGTCTATTTCTACAGGAGTGAATAAGGACGGAAAGGCCGCACTTGCTACCATTGCCTGAACGAGATTCCCTTTATTAAGTAAAACCTCTTCGCCTGTTTCGATATTCGTTCCAATACACAGGAAGGGTGTTGGCAGTTTGTTGAAATCGCGAATATGACGTACATTTCGTGTCAGACTGCTCAATAAATTATAATTGTACATTCCTTTTGAAAGTGCTTCGGGAATACCAATTCTGAAATTACTAAAGGGTAAAATAATGGCATATAACTCGTCATTCTTTTTACCATAAAAGTTTTTTGACGAGCGCGGAATATAGTCGTTTATTAATTCGTCGAAATTGGTCTTTTTGAATATCGAATCAATTTGAGCAGCGTTGTAACCGGAGGCATAAAGACCACCAATTACAGATCCCATACTGGTTCCTCCGATATAGTCAATCTTAATTCCGGCTTCTTCCAATACTTTCAGAACACCAATATGAGCAAATCCTTTGGCACCACCACCACTTAAAACCAAACCAATTTTGGGTCTTCGGATTGTGTCTTGTGTTGCTTTTTTTTCGTTTTCCTGAGAAAAAGAGCTTTGAATATTTAGAAACAAGCATATAAAAAGAAGCAACGGCACATTCCGTATCGAAAGGAAAGGCTGTGGGAGACGTGAAAATCTTTGTGACTGAGTATTTGAAATGGACAGCTGAATTGGGCGCATAAAAAATAACTAGTTGGTTTTGTAAAAGTCGACAATTTTTTTGGCTTTTGATACTCCTATTACATCTGATATTTCTTTTTCTGTAGCCAGTTTTAATCTTTTAACACTTTTGAAATGTTGTATTAACGTGAGCATTGTTTTTTCGCCAATGCCCGGAATGCTTTCTACAGAAGAGTTTAGTGCTGCTTTACTGCGTTTATCACGGTGAAAAGTAATACCAAATCGGTGCGCTTCATTTCGCAATTGCTGGATTACTTTTAGCGTTTCTGATTTTTTATCTAAGTACAACGGGATCGAATCTCCGGGATAGAATAATTCTTCGAGGCGTTTTGCAATTCCGATAATGGCAATTTTACCCCTTAATCCTAACTCGTCAATACTTTTTAGAGCGGCAGATAATTGTCCTTTTCCACCGTCGATAATGATAAGTTGCGGCAAAGGCTCGTTTTCTTCGAGTAAACGTTTGTAGCGACGATACACAATTTCGGTCATCGAAGCAAAGTCATCAGGGCCTTCCACCGTTTTTACATTAAAATGGCGATAGTCTTTTTTGCTGGCTTTTCCGTCTTTAAAAACAACGCAGGCCGCAACAGGATTTGTTCCCTGAATGTTCGAGTTGTCAAAACATTCGATGTGGCGTGGTTCAGTCGGTAACCGTAAGTCTTTTTGCATTTGTGCCATGATACGGTTGGTATGGCGATCGGGATCTACAATTTGCAATTGTTTGAGCTGTTCTATGCGGTAGAATTTGGCATTTCGAATCGATAAATCCAAAATTTGCTTTTTATCTCCAAGTTGCGGAACAGTTGTTTTGATTTTTTCTCCCAAATCAATTTCAAACGGAACAATAATTTCTTTGGATAGTAATTGAAAGCGTTCCCTAAGTTCAATAATGGCAAGTTCTAATAATTCTTCGTCGCTTTCGTCCAGTTTCTTTTTCATTTCTAAAGTATGTGAACGAATAATCGATCCATGTGAAATCTGGAGAAAGTTGACATAAGCCGCACTTTCATCCGATACAATAGAAAAGACATCTACATTGGTAATTTTTGGATTTACAATAGTCGATCGCGACTGGTAATTTTCCAGAACTTCTATTTTTTCTTTTATTTTTTGTGCTTCTTCAAAATGCAAATTCTGCGCATATTGGGTCATCAGACGTTTGAAATCTTTCATGCTTTCCTTGAAATTTCCTTTCAGAATTTCACGAATAGCATCCAGCTGTTTTTGATAGTCTTCTAAAGATTGCAATCCCTCGCAAGGCCCTTTGCAGTTCCCGATGTGATATTCCAGACAAACTTTAAATTTTCCTGAATTGATATTGGATTCGCTCAAATCATAGTTACAGGTTCGTAATGGGTACAATTCTTTGATTAAATCTAAAATGGTGTGTACCGTTTTGAAACTGGTGTAAGGGCCAAAATATTCAGAACCATCTTTGACCATTCTTCGGGTAGAGAATATTCTCGAAAAAGATTCTTTTTTTATACAAATCCAAGGATAACTTTTGTCATCGCGCAACAAGACATTATAACGCGGTTGCAAGGTTTTGATTAAGTTGTTTTCTAACAAAAGCGCATCGGTTTCGGTAGGAACCACGATGTGTTTTATCGTAACAATTTTTTTTACGAGTACATTTGTTTTGGCAGTATCGTGAATTTTATTAAAATAGGAAGAAACCCTTTTTTTTAAGTTTTTGGCTTTTCCAACGTATAATATTTTCCCGTCTTTGTCATAATATTGATAAACACCGGGATTGTCCGGCAAGGTTTGAATTTGAAGATCTAAAGACGGTTTTTGCATTCTGTTTTTATTACTGAAGATTGTTGCGAAACTTTTTCAAAAAGTGCTTCGATTTTGAAAATAAGCGTAACATTGATTTAGTTTCAAATTTACGAAATCAAAAGAATAATTTCTATATTTAGATTTTATAATTCTATATGAAAAATAACACGCCCATTATCATTTTTGGTGAGACGATCCTGCCGGGAGAAAGCAGAACCATAAATGTCGAAATCGCCAGATTGCATACCACTACAAAACTTAATATTCCCGTTATTGTCCGTCGTTCAAAATTAGAAGGCCCTGTAGTGTTATTCTCTGCCGGAATTCATGGAGACGAAATTAATGGTATCGAGGTGGTTAGACAGTTAATCAGCAAGCGAATTAATCGACCAAGCAGAGGAACTATTATTTGTATTCCGGTTATTAATATGTACGGTTTTGTAAATAAATCACGTGAATTTCCCGACGGACGTGACTTGAATCGTGTTTTTCCGGGAAGTAAAAAAGGTTCTTTGGCCAGTCGTTTTGCTTATAATATCGTAGAACATATCCTTCCGATTATAGATTATGCGGTAGATTTTCATGCAGGAGGTGCCAGTCGTTTTAATGCACCGCAGATTAGAATTACAGAGAATAATCCCGAGTTGAAGGTTTTGGCCGATGTTTTTAATGCGCCATTTACCTTGTACTCTAAAAATATTAGCGGTTCTTTTCGAAATACTTCTGAAAAAGCCAATGTCAAAATGCTTCTTTTTGAAGGAGGAAAATCATTAGATATCAATAACGAAGTGGCCAATGAGGGAGTGATGGGAGCGAAGCGCCTGCTTCATTATTTAAAAATGCTGGATGCAAAACAAATAGTAGAAGAGGCAGAGGATCCTTCGATTTATATTAAACACTCTGTTTGGCTGCGGGCGAAATGTTCGGGTTTGTTGCATGATTTTAATATGATTGGTCGATTTGTAACTAAAGGAACTATTTTGGCCATAATTACAGATCCCTTTGGTAAATTTGAACAAAAAGTAAAAGCGCCTCACGACGGATTTATAATCAATGCCAATCATTCGCCGATTGTTTACGAAGGTGACGCGATTTATCATATGTCTAAAAATTTCCCCGATCATGTCGACGAATAAAAAAGAACTAAGAATACAGTATAAAAATTTTCGCAAAGAGTTACCCCTTGATGTTGCTGAAGATAAAAGTCTGGCCATCGCCAATAATCTAATCGAACTGCCTATTTGGAATAAAACGTATTTCCATGTTTTCCTTCCCATCGAAGAACAAAAAGAAGTAAATACCGAATATATTTTGCATTTGCTTTCGGGGAAAGACAAAGAAATTGTGGTTTCTAAAAGTGATTTTGAAACCAGAGAGATGACCCATTTTTTATTGACCGATAATACCAAAATCAAAAAAAACGAATACAATATTCCCGAACCGGTAAATGGTTTGCCAGTAGCAGCAGAAATGATAGAAGTTGTTTTTGTGCCGCTTTTGGCTTTCGATCTTGCAGGAAATCGTGTGGGGTACGGAAAAGGCTTCTACGATAAATTCTTAGCAGCATGCAAACCCGAAACCATCAAAATCGGACTTTCTTTCTTTGAGGCGGAAAACCTGATTGAAGACGTTTTTGAATTAGATATAAAATTGAACTATTGCGTTACACCAGAGAAGGTATATACGTTTTAAGGGTTACTGTTTTTTTTTTAACCATATAAGTTATATAAGTAAATATAAGTTTGGCTGCTTGTTTGTGGGAATGGCTAAGCAAGTAAATATAAGTTTAGTTGCTTTGGTAATGCCGACAATTTAAAAAACAGGAGCTTACATGCTCTTATATAACTTATATGGTTCAAAAAGAAGTTATTTTACTTCTTTGATAGTTGAAGCATCGATCCAGCTCTCAGTTCTGTCCACTCTTCGTTGAAAGGACAAGATTACGCAAAATAGGAGTAGGTGCTAATTCTTTAAACCATATAAGTTGTAGAAGTAAATATAAGTTTGGCTGCTAATTTGTGGAAATACCAACAACGCAGAAAAACAGGAGCTTACATGCTCTTATATAACTTATATGGTTAAAAAAAAAAGTTATTTTACTTCTTTAATAGTTGTAGCATCAATCCAGCCTTCACTTCCGTCTGTTAATTCTATTTTTTTCCAGCTTCCTACTGTTTCCATAACATAAACTTTTGCTCCTTCATGCAATAGGATAATCGCAGAGCCCGCCTTTTGAGGTTCGCTTCTTACTTCACTCATTTCAGAAAAAACAATGGCAGGACGGTCATTATCAAAATGACTTTTTTCAGACATTCCGGCTGTAACACTTAGGATTAACGCAATCAAAAGAACAAACATTCCGATGAAATAGATTCTTTTTGAAAGGGTAAGTTGTGAAAAATAATACCCGATAAAACTTAGTAAAAAGGCGAAAGCAATTCCAACGGCAATTTTTGCCCAGGTATTATAGTTAAAAATACCCGTAAAATTCTGAATGAGTTTGGCAAAACCAACTTTTGGAACTTCTTTGATTTCGTCAATAGTCAGTTTTTTGGCGAACTTTAAATTGTTTAAAGTCTGTTCGTCATACGGTTTTAGAACCAATGCTTTTTCATAATTGTATATAGAAGGCGCTACTTTGTTGAGTTTGTAATAACTGTTGGCTAAGTTAAAATACAATTCAGCCGATTGCAGTTTGTCTTCCTTAATAACGTTTTCATATTCTTCTACCGCTTGCTGATATTGGCCTTTTTGATACAAAACATTTCCTTTTTCAAAGCCATTCTGGGCAAAGAAAACCTGGGAGATTAATAAAAAGACGTAAAGTATATTTTTCATTTTATGTTCTTTATTGTAACAATAATTTAAACCGTTCGAATTGGCATGCGGTCCATTGTTATCTAATTTCTTAGTGTACTGCTGTATGCGTTAAACAATTTGTTTCTCTAATTCAGAGATAATCAAAACGGCTCTGTCATAATCCTGTTGAATTGAAGTACTTGATGCCGGAGCATATCGCGCAAATTCACAGTTTTCTGTTAGGTTGATGAAATTCTGCACCGATTCCGGATTGGCATTTCGGGATAATAACAACTCCCTGATATTGTCTTTACTCATTTCTGAAGTCTCAATATGTAATTTGGCTTTCAGGAAATTGTGCATTGCTTTTTCAAGTGCAATATAAAAAGGCTCTTTATTAGCAAGCTGTTTTTTAGCTTCAGATAAATATTTTTTAGCCAGTTTATTGTTCATTTTAATTCTGTTTCCGGTTACGTCACCATCAATTGCTTCTTTTCTCTTCTTAGCCAAAATGATAATCGGCAGAATTACAAAAGGAAGGAACAACAATCCGTAATACAAATCCGAACCATAAAAGTCGTCTTTAACGATTGAAACTAATGTTGTTTTAGGTTTGATGTATTTGAATTGTTCTGTTTTTGAAAGAACATTTTTCGATGCATTTGCGGTAGCACTTGCTTCAGCCTGCATAGGACCGTCTAAAACATCAACCATTATTTCTGATGAAGTAATCGTTTTATAAGAACCGGTATTCAAATCAAAATAAGAAAATTGCATTGGTTTGATCGCATATTTTCCTTTGTATTGTGGAATAATGGTATACTTATCGGATATTCTTCCGGACATTCCGTTCAACGAAGTGGTTACTTTTTCATCATGAACCGGATCGTACATTTCTAATGCATTTGGCACAACCGGTTTTGGTAGGGTAAACAATTTCATGTTTCCGTTTCCGGTAGCGCTGACCACTAAGTCCAGACTTTCACCGTTTTTAAGGGTTGTTTTAGAAGGAGTAACTCTAAAGTCAAATTTACCTACAGCACCACTAAATCCTTCGGGTTTACTCGATTCCGGAAGTGGTCTTACGTTAATTGTTTTAGCACCGGCTGATACGACTTTGTTCCCGTCAGAGAGAATCATTTGTCCAAACATATCACGACGATTTGTTGGAAATTGAACTCCAATATCTAAAGAGAGTGGCTCAATAGTTAGTCTTCCTGATTTTTGTGGATATAAAATAGTCTTCTTCAGTACAACAAAATAACATCTTTGGCCTTGATAGTTTCCTTCTTCAATAGACAACTGTTTTACATCTATATTCTGATTCCAGAAATCATTGTATTTGGGTTTGGCCAGCTCTTTAAAACCGGTTACTCCAATGTTGTTGAAATACAATTTATAAACCACTGTAATCGGTTCATTCAGATATGGGTTTGTTTTTGAAATTTCTGCTACCAGATTCAGTGTTTCGCTTCCGGATCCCTGTGGTCTGTCGTTAGGGTCCCTTTCCTGAGCAACTGCATTGGTAACCGTTATTTTTATAGGGGATGTTTTATAGGTCTGACCATTATAATCTATAGAAGATTGTTTGATCGTGAGAGTTCCTTTTTGTGCCGGTTGTAAAATATAAGAGTAGATTTTCTGGAAAGAACTTCTTCCATTAACCCAAGACTGACTGACCTGCTGACTCGGTCCTGCTACGACTTTAAATCCGTCAAATGTAGGCTGATCGAAATTATCTCCGTCAACATTCATGATAAAGTCAATTCGAAGTCTTTCGTTTAGTCCAAGCGTGTTTTTACTTACTTTGGCTTCAAATTGAACTTGAGCCATAAGCCCTTGAAAAGTGAATAGTAATAGAATTAAATATCGTTTCATTAATTGTTTAACTGTTTAATCGCTTAATCGTTTAGCTGTTTATGTGTTTGGCTGTTTGGACGTTTAACTGTTTAATTGTTTATTTGGCAAATTAACAATCAAACAAATTAACGATTCAACTTATATTTACCAGTCTTTTTCGGTTTTTTTAGGACTTCCTTTTACTTTTTGAGCGTTTACTTTATCTTGAATTTTCTTCTCTTCGTTATTTACGGCATCTAATAAATTCTGAACACGTTCTTTTGAAATTCCGCCTGGCATTGGTTTTGGCTCTCCGTTGTTGTCGGACTTATCGTCTTTCTTCGGATCGTTTTTTCCGTCTTTTTTATCCTTGTCTTGATCGCCTTTGTCTTTTTTCTTCTGATCGTCTTTTCCGTCCTTTTTGTCTTTATTGTCGCCGTCTTTTTTCTGATCGTCTTTTTTGTCGTTCTTTTTATTCTTGTCCTTGTCGTCTTTGTTCTTGTCTTTTTTAGGCGGATTTTCTTTTAGCTTTTGCTTGGCCAATGCATAATTGTAACGCGTTTCATCGTCTGTAGGATCGTTACGCAACGCTTGTTTGTACGCTTCTACTGCCTGCGTATAATCTTTCTCTTTCATGAAGACATTTCCTATATTGTGAAAAGCCTTATGTTTGTCAGGTCGGGTTTTGGCATTTTTTATAGCTTTCGCGTAAGCCAGTTTTGCCTCAGAAGCCTGATTTTGTTTGTAAATCGTATTTCCTAAATTGTAAGAAGCAACACTGCGTCTAGGAAATTTAGATTCCGAAATTCTATAATTTGCTTCTGCGTCAACAAATTTATTCTGCTTATATTCCTCATTGGCATCAGGCAATGTTTTGTCTTTCTCTTGAGCCGAAACCGCCAGAGAAACCGTTAGTAAAATATAAAGAAGTAAATTTTTCATTCTAATTTTTTTATTTTTTTTTGATCCGATTTTAAACCGGAACACTTATTTCTTTTCGTTAAATAAATTCAACTCTTTGATCCAATTTGTTTTCCTTTCTAAAAGGAAAATGTCAACAAACAGTAACAGGAATGCAAAACCAATAAACCATTGGAACTGCGATTGAAAATCTGCCATTTGTGTCGCTTCAAATTCTGTTTTCTGGATGTTATTCAGTGCATTTTTCACATATTCTAAAACCTCTTTGGTGCTGCCGCCATAAATATATCCACCTTTCGTAGCTTTAGCAATGGTTTTTAGCCCTTCCTGATTTAGTTTGGTAATCACCACCTGATCATTGTTGTCTTTCTGGTAACTTTGTACAACACCATTTACTTTTAAAGGAATGGTGCCTCCTTTTTCAGTTCCGATCCCGATGGTAATGATCTTCATCCCCATTTTATTGGCTTCTTCGGCTGCAGTTGAAGCGCCTTCAGAGTGGTCTTCTCCGTCAGAAATCAGAATTAATAACTTACTGGTTTTGCTTTTTTCATCAAAATAAGTCGACGATAATCGGATGGCTTCGTCAAGAGACGTTCCTTGTGAGGAGACCATGTCCGGAGTCATGCTTTGCAAAAACATTTTAGCAACGCTGTAATCGGATGTAATCGGCAAAACCGGGAAAGCACTTCCCGCATAGGCTACAATACCAATTCGGTCACTTCCTAATTGATTTATAATTTGCGAAACCAATTGTTTACTTTTCTCTAAACGATTAGGCGCCACATCTTCGGCAAGCATACTTTTAGAAACGTCAACGGCAAAAACAATGTCAATCCCTTCTCGTTTTACGGTTTCCATTTTGGTCCCGATTTTCGGATTCACCAGTCCGATAATTAAACAAAGCAGTGCCAAAAGAAGCACAACCAGTTTTAATACCGGTTTGAAAACAGAACGTTCAGGGCTCAGTTTTTTCACCATTTCCAAATCACCAAATTCGCGTTGTTTTTTTCTTTTCCAATACATATTGAAAAGAAAAACACACACCACAATCGGGAGCAAGAATAAAAGGTATAAATATTTTTTTTCGTCTAATTCCATAATTTTTTTAAATTCCAAATGAGAAAATCCAAATTCCAACCTTTGGATGGTCTAGAGGTTTAAATTCCAAGTTCCAACCTTTTAGATTGTCTCAAATTTTAAATTCTAATCGTTGTAAACTTCAATTTATAATTTCAATTTCAATTTCAGATTCCAATTGGAATTTGGGATTTTAAAAATTTGAAATTTTTTAATTTTGCAAAAATTAAATGAAGCTTCTGTAAACCGTATTTCGTAAACCAATTTCTAACAGTAATAAAAAGGCTGCGAGTAAAACAAAACTTCTGTATTTTTCGTCGTAATCGTAGAATTTTAGTTCCTGAATTTCGGTGGTTTCTAATTTATTAATCGCATTGTATATCTGAGCTAATCTGTCGTTACTGGTTGCTCTAAAATAAGTTCCGTCGGTTTTTCTGGCAATGCTTTTCATCAATCGTTCGTCGATTTCTACTTTTTGCAGTTTAAATAAAAATCCGCCATTTGGCCCGTAAGCATATGGTGATTCTGCCATTCCGTTACTTCCAATACCCACGGTGTATACTTTTATTCCGTATTGTTTGGCGATATCGGCTGCTGTTTCAGGCTCAATAAAACCGGCATTATTTACACCATCGGTCAGTAATATAATAACACGGCTTTTGGCTTTACTGTCTTTAAGTCTGTTTACGGCTGTTGCCAGTCCCATTCCGATTCCGGTTCCGTCTTGCAGCGTAGTATCGTATTTAATTCCTTTGATTGCTTCTAAGATAATTGCTTTGTCGCTTGTAACAGGTGTCTTCGTATAAGCTTCAGAAGCATATAAAACCAATCCGATTCTGTCATTAGGTCTTTCCCCAACAAAGTCAGCTGCTACTCTTTTTAAAGCTTCCATACGGTTAGGTTTTAAATCTTTGGCCAACATACTTCCGGAAACGTCAATTGCCATGACAATATCGATTCCTTTTGTTGTTTTGGTCTGGTTGCTTATGTCTACGGTACGAGGTCTCGCTAATGCAATAATCAAAGAAGATAAAGCAATGACTCTGAAAACATATAAAGACGGTTTTAGCTTTGTCAATAGTGAAGCACTATTTTTAAAACCGGCTGTTGAACTCATCTTTAAAGTTGCGGTCTGCTGGTTGCGTTTCCATAAAAACCAAATAATTGCAATTGGAATTAATAGAAACAGCCAAAAAAATTCTGGATTTAAAAAAGTTATCTTGCTCATTAGTTACCTGCTTTTCTAAGTTCAACAGAATTTAATATTCGGGTAGCGATATCGTTGGCATATTTATCGCCTTCTTCATGCAAAATCGTGATTTGTTGTAATCCCTGATCTTGTTTGAAAAGCAAAATTTCATAATAAGCTTTTGCACTTGTTTTGTCAACCGGATTTATAATGGTCATTGTTCCGTAGCCTTTAAGTCCCTGAACACCTTCGTTGGTTTGAAAATCTTCTTGTTTTACGATTATATTTTGCCCGCCTTGCGCTTCGATTACTTTTAAAGAACCTTCTAACGTTTTGGCTAAATCCAGCTCTACCGGGTTTTTGAATTTACTGGTAGAAACTGTAATGTAAAAATTTTCAAGCATGCTTCCGTATGCAAAAAGTTGCATTTCTTTAATCAAAGCCATGGTCTCTTTTGGAAGCACTTTTTGAGCGTCCATACGTTTCAGGACTTTTGGAGTTTCAATTAATACACCAGGATTTCCGTATTCGCTTTTTACCCATTCACCTTCTAAAAGCCCTTTAGTGGCTTTCATTAAAATGGTGTCTTTTACGGCAGTAAAACCTTTCGTAGCAATAAAGAATAGGGTTGTTGCAACTATTAGGGAAACAACAGAACCTATCGCTATTGTAATTCGCTTGTTGCGTTGTTTCTTTAATTGAAGCTTGATTTGTTTTTGTCTCTGCGCTTCATTTAAAATTTCATCTTCTTCAGTCGGAATTTCGGTCGGAATCGCATTATCAAGTGTCAAAATCACTTTCTGGATTTTGTTTCGGTCTTCCGTAATTTCGAAATCCAGTGGTTTTGATTTTGCAAATTTCACTAAATCCGCCTGACGTAAAACACGCTCTAAATTTTCAACCGTTTCAGGTGTCAGTGTCATTTTCTTTTTGGTAGAAGCAGTTCTGATTCCCTGTATTAATTCAGAAGTGGTGCTTTCCATAGCAGGAATCTGAATGGCTTCCTCGATGTAATTACGAGCAATATCAGTCAATTCACTATAGTATTCTTTTACTTCTCCTTTTTGCCAAAGTTCTTTTTTCTCCAGATTGTTTAATAAACTGGTCGCTTTTTCAATAGGAGTTTTGTAAATCTCTTCTTCGATTTTTTTCTGTTGACGTTTTTTCACAAACCAATACACAAAAACACCAATTCCGATTAGTAAAAGTAGTGCTAAAACGTATTTCCACCAATTGCCAAAACCACTGTCAATAGTGGTTATGTCTTTGATGTCGTACATCTTTTGCTGTAAAGTATCCACTTTTACATTGGCTACTTCAACCCGGATTGAATCGGTTAAGTAAGGTTTTTTATCAATTAAAATCTTGATGCTCGGAATGGTATATTTTCCCGAATCAAATTGGGTTAAACCGTATTTTTTGATCAGCTCGTAAGTGTCATTTTTCTTAACAGTATCAATTGGGTAGGATTCAATTACTTCTAAAGGTCCAATGTTTTTTAGTTTTGGAAAAACAACTTTAGATTTTGAACTCACTACTGTTTTAAGAGTTAACTTAAATTCAGCTCCAATTTTATTTTTTGTAGTATCAATACTGGTTTCAACCGGTTTGCTCTGCGCAAAAACAGTTGAAGAAAGTAAAAATAAAAATATGTAAAGTTTAAATTTCATTTGATTTATGATTTCAGATTTTAGTCTAAAATGAATGCTTAAAAATGGAACACGGATGATACAGATTTAAACGGATTTTTATTGGTATAAAACAGAATTTTAAATTATTCGATTTCTAATAATCTACAATCTGCCATCTAAAATTATGATTTATCTCGATTTAAAATACCCCAACAATTTGGTTACGTAATTTTCATCTACCCTTGTGTTTACGACACCTGCACCAGATTTACTAAACGTTTCTTTAAAATAATTTACTCTTGTCTGATAATGTTTTTCATAATTCAATCGCACCGTTTTAGAACCAGTATCTACCAGCTGAATTTTGCCGGTTTCAGCATCAAGCATGGTTACCATTCCTAAATTTGGGATTTTTTCCTCACGAATGTCGTATACGCGAACGCCTGTAAGATCATGTTTTTTAGAAGCAATTTTTAATGTTTGCTCATAATTTTCAGACATGAAATCTGAAATCATAAAAACGATAGCCTTCTTTTTTTGCGTCCCCGATAAAAACTTCAATGCCTGAGCAATATCGGTTTTCTGACTTTTAGGTTCGAATTCGATTAATTCGCGAATGATTCTCAAAACATGTGAACGCCCTTTTTTTGGGGGAATATACAATTCTATATTGTCTGAAAATAATATTAGACCAATTTTGTCATTATTTTGTGTAGCCGAAAAAGCCATTGTTGCCGCAATTTCGGTTACAATGTCTTTTTTGAACTGGCTCTTTGAACCAAAACCTTCTGAACCTGAGATGTCAACCATTAAAACCATGGTCAATTCACGTTCTTCTTCAAAAACTTTCACGTGAGCTTCGTTGTAGCGTGCCGTTACATTCCAGTCGATGTTACGAATATCATCGCCGTATTGGTACTGACGCACTTCGCTAAAAGTCATTCCTCGTCCCTTAAAAGAAGAGTGGTACTCTCCAGAAAAGATATGATTACTCAGTCTTTTGGTTTTGATTTCTATTTTCCGTACTTTTTTTAAAAGCTCTTTTGTATCCATTTTATTTGTTTAAAGTTTAAAAGTTTCAAGTTTCAAGTTCGTTTTTTCAACAACTTGAAACCTGAAACATTAAACAAATTTTTAAGGTACCTCAATCTCGTTTACGATTTTGTTGATAATGTCTACAGAAGTAATGTTTTCGGCTTCGGCCTCATACGTGATCCCGACTCTGTGACGTAAAACATCATGTACAACAGCGCGAACATCTTCTGGAATTACATAACCACGACGTTTGATAAAGGCGTAACATTTTGCTGCATTAGCTAAATTGATACTTCCACGTGGTGATGCTCCGAAACTGATAAGAGGTTTTAAGTCTGCTAGTTTGTATTTTTCCGGATAACGGGTAGCAAAGATGATATCTAAAATATATTTTTCGATTTTTTCGTCCATGTAGACTTCACGAACAGCTTCTTGCGCGCGCAAAATTTGTTCAACAGAAACAACCGGATTTACTTTTTCGTAACTTCCTTTTAGGTTTTGACGAATTACAAAGCGTTCTTCATCAATTTTTGGATAGTCAATAACCGTTTTCAACATAAAACGATCGACTTGCGCTTCCGGAAGCTGATATGTTCCTTCTTGCTCAACAGGATTTTGAGTTGCTAAAACTAAAAACGGACGATCTAGTTTAAAAGTAGTATCCCCAATAGTAACCTGTTTCTCCTGCATGGCCTCTAATAAGGCAGATTGAACCTTTGCCGGAGCACGGTTAATCTCATCCGCAAGTACGAAATTGGCAAAAATTGGACCTTTCTTAATAGAAAATTCGTTTTGCTTGATGTTGTAAATCATCGTCCCGACAACATCGGCAGGTAATAAGTCAGGTGTAAACTGAATACGGCTAAAGGATCCCTGAACCGCTTGTGACAAAGTATTAATCGCTAAAGTTTTGGCTAATCCCGGAACACCTTCCAATAAAATGTGTCCTTGTCCTAGAAGACCAATCAATAAACGCTCGACCATATGTTTCTGGCCCACAATGACTTTGTTCATTTCCATTGTAAGAAGGTCTATAAAAGCACTTTCTCTTTCAATTTTTTCATTTATCGCTCTAATGTCTAAAGTCGTCGTATTCTCTTCCATATAAATATTTTTAAAACTTTTTTAAGACGTTGATTTTTATGCCTAACTTTTGAGAGTGCAAATTGAATATTTTTTGATAAGTAAGATGTTAAAGAATGGTTAAAACTTCGACCAACGAACTAATTTTAAGGGTGAATTGTGAATCTATTTTTATATTTTTAAGAACTTTGATGATTATGCTTTACAAATGCATATTTAATACCAAAAATAACGCAATACTACCATGAGCAAAACAACATTATCGCCTATAATTTCGGGCACTATGAATTGGGGAGTATGGGATAAAAACCTTACAACTAAAGAAATGGAAAATATGATACAGGTTTGTATCGAAAACAAAATTACAACTTTTGATCACGCCGATATTTACGGATCCTATACTACAGAAGCCGATTTCGGAAAAGCATTCCAGGCAAGCAAAATTTCAAGAGAAAAACTGCAGTTAATCACCAAGTGCGGAATTCAGATGATTGCTGAAAAGCGTCCGGAGAATAAAATAAAGCACTATGAGTATTCTAAAGAATATATTGTTTGGTCGGTTGAAGAATCATTAAAAAAACTAAAAACAGATTATGTAGATGTTTTTTTATTGCACAGACCAAGTCCTCTAATGCAGGCGGATGAAATTGCAGAGGCCGTTGGAAAATTAAAAGCGGAAGGTAAAATTTTAGATTTCGGACTTTCCAATTTCACTAGTTCTCAAACCGAGCTGATTCGTCAGAAAACAGATGTAAATTACAATCAGGTTCAATTTTCGGCTACGCATTTTGAAGCGATGACCGACGGAAGTTTAGATTATATGCAGACGCATGGAATTAGACCATTGTCATGGAATCCGCTTGGAACTGTTTTTAGAGAAGACACCAAAAAAACACGTCGTCTGAAAAAATTGCTTTCAACTTTAGTGGAAAAGTACCATTTTGGTTCTGATACACTTTTACTTTCCTGGATTTTAAAGCATCCGGCCAAAGTAATTCCGATTGCAGGAACAGTTAACATCGCCAGAATTCAATCGTTGATGAAAGCAGTAGAATTAGAAATGGATAAAGAAGACTGGTTTGCTATTTGGAGCGAGAGTATGGGCGATGATGTTGCCTAATTTGTGACTCGTTAAATACGATCAGAATTTAATTCTTCTACTAAGGTAAGATTGTAAATTAAAAATATTTTGCCACGAATTTCACCAATTGACACAAATTAAATTAGTGTAAATTCGTGAAATTCGTAGCAAAAAAACAAACAAATTCTCAGAATGAAAAAAACAGTTTTAATTACTGGAGCCACTAGCGGAATTGGAAAAGCAACCGCGCAAATAATGGCTAAAAACAACTATAAAATTATCCTTTGCGGAAGACGTACAGACCGTTTGGCTGAACTGGAAGCAGAACTTTCTGCTTTTACAGAAGTCCATTCCTTATCCTTTGATGTACGAGATAAAAAGGCAACTTTTGAGCGTATTAATTCTTTACCGGAAGCATTTTCCGTGATTGATGTTTTAATCAATAATGCCGGGAATGCGCATGGTTTAGATCCAATTCAGAATGGAGATGTTGAGGATTGGGATGCTATGATTGATATTAATGTAAAAGGACTTTTGTATGTTTCGAAAGCAGTAATGCCACAAATGATCGAGAGAAAGTCAGGGCATATTATCAACATCGGATCCACAGCTGCAAAAGAAGTATACCCGAACGGAAATGTATATTGCGCCTCAAAACATGCCGTTGATGCAATTACAAATGGAATGCGAATCGATTTAAATCCATACGGAATTAGAGTAGGCGGAATCCACCCGGGAATGGTTGCGACCGAATTTAGCGAAGTTCGTTTTAAGGGAGACACAGAGAGGGCATCTAATGTTTACAAAGGATTTGATCCGTTACAGGCAGAAGATATTGCAGATATTATTCATTTTGTAGTGTCAAGGCCTTATCATGTTAATATCGCCGATTTGGTTGTGATGAGTACAGCACAAGCATCATCTACGATTGTTAAAAGGAGTTAAGATTGTTTTATGATAGTTCTAAAAGAGCTACAGTCTAGTTTATTAAGGTAAAGTTTTTGTAAATAAAAAATAACATACTTTGCGTAAAACCTTGTAAACTTTGACCTTACTTTGAGAAATAAACAGAGTTAAATTTTTCACGCAGATTTGGCAGATTGCGCAGATTTTTAATAAGAGGTAAATAAGATCAGCCTAATCTGCTAGATCAGCGTGCAGAAAAAATCGGGCATAAAATTAAAAAGGAGTCGTAATGTTATACTTAAACTTTGCTAACCTTGTGATTAAATTTAATAGTAAAGAGGTGAAGTTTTAATTTTAAAAATTAGTGCAATTCGCGGCAAAAAAACGAAACTATGATCAATAAACGTCTTTTAATCAAAAACTTACTCGCTCACAATGACGAGAGCAGTTTTTATGATAAAAAAAGACAGTTGAATCTACATACCCGTGAAGGAAAAGGAAAGTTCCTGAAACACATTTGTGCCTTGTCGAATTCAAATCCTACCAATAATTCCTATATCGTGGTGGGGGTTGAAGACCAGGATAACGAGATCGTCGGTGATGACTTCTTCGATGATAGCCGAATACAAAATCTGGTGAATGCCTTTTTAGAAAATCCACCTAAGATACAGTACGAGAATGTACCGTTTCCGAATCTTCCAAAAGACAGGGTAGTCGGATTGGTTACGATTAAACCAAAAAATAAAATTTCCTATTTTAAAAAAGGCATTCATACCATTGTCGCCAATAGTGTTTTTGTGCGACGTGGGAGTAATTCGATTCCTGTTGAAGGAGAAGTTGAAAAGAATTACCAAAATACCGAGACCGTAATCGGAATTGAAAACAGTTCCAGAAACAGTATCCAATATACGCTGGATGGTGTTATCGATTTTATGAATTTCAGGCACAAAGACATGTCGCCTAAATACCATGTTTTTAAAGAATTGTTTGTAATTTGTTGGGCGGGGGTGCCAAAAAAATCAAGGGATAAGACCTTTTTATCGCGGGTAGATATCGAATTGATTAATGAGCAAATTAAGCTTTTTTACTCCGCTCAGGATGTGGTTACCATCGTGTTTGATGATGACAGTTTTACAATAACCGAGTATGTTCCTTTGGGGTTAAATGATAAAACAAGTTACTATCCGTTGGAAGAACAAACGATTCGCTTTTTTGATAACGGTTACTATAAAATCGATCGTAAAATACTTTTTCAGCCTCCGGAGTTTAACATACGAATGCTCTATCATATTTACAATTCGAATGTGACATTGCTTCAGAAATTGCAAAAAGGAGTTGTCCTTTCTGAAAGGGAATTAGTGGATTTAGAAAATCTTCCGTCTACTTTTATGATTTGTTATCTGAATGGTTTTGACGACGCCAAGCAAAAACTAATTGATGCCAAATTACTTCTAAAACCTTTTGGACAGGTCTATCTATCCTTTAAAGAGGCGTTGCGTATTCTACGAAAAATGAAATATGATGTGCAGTAAAAGGAAGACTAGCCGTAGTTTTCGATAAATATATTTTCTATCTTTTTTAAATTATCATTCTCTTCGAATTGTAGGTGACTGATCTCATTAGTATAGAATTTTTCAATGAAAAGTTTAATGATATACATAACTTCAGATCTGTTGTCACTATTTGTCAAGAGCTCTTTAACTAGGTAATTGCTTAATTTTAGTTTTTGATTTTTATATTGATTTGACATTACAGCGGAACTGGAATTTTCATGTAAAAGAATCATTTTGTCGACTTTATCTATCTCTTCGATTAAATCCAGTATATGATATAGTTTATTATCTTTCATCTGAGGTATGTTAAAAATTTATTTCAACAAAGCCTTTTGATAACCGATTTCCTCGAATCCTTCTTGTTTTTGTAAACCGATCCATCCAATAAGCTTTGTCGCTACTATATCTAAAGCTATTTACATGATTTTCGGGGACTAATAATCCTATGTTAGCATTAGAAAATGAATTAATGTTTCATTTCTAATGTACAAAATTAGAGTCTAGCTTCTTTTTTAAAACTATATTCGGCTTTCAATGTATTATAAACGTAATTGGTATAGAGATAAATTATTGGAAAAGCAGATAGGCTTTTACTTTCTCATATGGAAAAAGAATTTCTTTTGGACCATCAGCATAAGAGGCAGCCTCATAGGAGTTGTAATATAAAAGCAAGCCCTCTGAAGTATAAAAAATATTCTGTGGCAATTGAAATTTGTCGTTTTCAAACATCAGTCCCGTAGCATTAATGTTCGCTTTTTCAGGAATTTTGTATTTAGTTCGGAATTCTTTTTCGGCAAGAGCCTTAAATTCTTTTTGATTTTTGAAAATCTGATCGTTAAAAATTACTTTTCCGGTTTTAGGATTAAACAATAAAGAACGATACCCCTGATAACCGTGTGCTCCTCCTGTAAAAGTATAATGATCGATTTTTATATTTAAAATCTGTTCCGATTGAAATTCGACATTGCCTATGATTTTAGCTTCCCAGCCAAAAGTTTCTGTTGGGAATTTTTTGTGCATTTCTTCATAGGAAGCAATAAAGGAAGAAGCTAATGAATTATAGTCCGCTGATTTTAATGGTTTCTCTTCAAAGTAAACAATTTCTTTTACTACCGAGAATACTTTTTTATTGATGCTGTCTGCTACAATCGGAATGTTTTTTGCAATTGGAAGATCGATGCTGATGTTTGGACAATCTTTATCACAAGGCAAAGCCGATTTTTTTTGAAATGTTTCGTTTTCAAAAGAAAGCTCCTTGCTGCAGCTGATGAATAGGAGAAACGTAAAGACTAAAAAAAGATACTTTTTCATGTGTAAAAATGTTAATTATATACAAAGGTAAGAAGTTGTGGCAGGATTAAAATAAATTAAACGGTAAATTTGTATTCGTAAATCAGGTTAAAAAAAGGTAACTATATGAAATTCAACACAAAAGTGATACATGGTGGTCAACATCATGACCCGAGTACAGGAGCTGTTATGCCTCCGGTATATCAAACTTCAACTTATATTCAGACCAGTCCGGGGCAACCTTTGGGGGATTATGAATACAGTCGTGCATCAAATCCTACACGTACAGCATTAGAAAATGCTTTGGCAAGTATAGAAAACGGTACACGTGGATTGGCTTTTTCTTCTGGTTTGGCGGCTACAGATTGTGTATTGCGATCTTTTAAAGCAGGCGACGAAGTAATTGCCATGGACGATTTATATGGGGGAACCTATAGAATGTTTTCAAGAGTTTATAAGGATTCTGGGATTAAATTTCATTTTGTTGATATGACCGATATCGCAAAGTTGAAAGCTTTAATCAATGAAAATACAAAATTGATTTGGGTAGAAACACCAACAAATCCGTTGATGAAATTGGCCGATATTCAGGAAATAGCAAAAATAACCAAAGAACATAAAATCTGGTTAGCAGTAGACAATACTTTTGCGACTCCTTATTTGCAAAAACCGCTTGATTTGGGTGCAGACATCGTGATGCATTCTGCTACAAAATATTTAGGCGGGCATTCCGATGTTATCGCCGGAGCGCTTATAGTAAAAGATGAGGCTTTAGGAGAGCAATTGCATTTTCAGCAATTTGCAACCGGAGCAACACTTGGGCCAATGGATAGTTTCTTGGTTTTGAGAGGAATAAAAACACTTTCTCTTAGAGTACAAAGACATTGTGAAAATGGAGAAAAAGTGGTTGAGTTTTTGGCAAATCATCCAAAAGTAAAAACAGTTTATTATCCGGGACTTGCAAGTCACCCATTTCATGAAATTGCTAAAAAGCAAATGAAAGCGTTTGGTGGAATGGTTTCATTTGATTTTAAATCAGGTAAAAAAGAAGATTCGATTACCTTTTTAGAGAAACTTAAAGTTTTTACTCTTGCAGAATCATTAGGTGGAGTGGAGTCACTAGCAAATCATCCAGCTTTAATGACACATGCTTCTATTCCGGCTGATAAACGAGCAGAAGTCGGTATCACCGACGACTTAGTTCGTTTGAGTGTGGGTATCGAAGATGCAGAAGACTTAATCGCCGACTTAGAACAGGCTTTAGCATAAGGACAATAAGAAACGTCTCCATTGGAGGCGTTTTTTTTATGAATAAATGTAAGGATGAGTCTCAGTTTACGGTCTCAGTTTGCAGTTCTTAATTGAGACTGGGACTGTAAACTGGGACTCATTTCTTTTTTAAGTTTAAATTAGTGTCTCGGCGTTAAAATTTAACCATATAAGTCAGGTGAGTTTGTTTTAGCTGGACTTTGTCATTTTGAAAGAAGTTCTAAAAAGATCAGTTTGCAGCTTGGTTTAAAGTATGCACACGAATCTTCAAGACGAATATAGTTTTTGTACTTCTTGTAAAAAATTGGAATTTAAAAAATTGGAATTTATTTCAAAGAAACCCTCATTCTTTTATGATTTTTAAGGTTTTAGAAAGACTCGGGGTTGTGACTTTTATAAAGTAAACACCTGGAGCTAAAGCTGACATATCTACACTTCCCTGAGCCGAATGAATTGATTTTTCGATAACCGTCTGCCCTAAGAAATTAATAACCGCTATAGTTGTAATCTCTTTGTCAAAGGAAATATAGAAAACATCTTTAACCGGGTTCGGATAGTATTTTAAGTTAAGGGGGTCTGAATCTACGGGTGCTGTATTGTCTCCTTTTTTGTGAAAAGATATTTTGGTTTGAGCAAGAGAGAAGGAGCAGGTAATTAATAAAAGTAATAATGTAGCGTAGAAGTTTTTCATAAAAAGAATATTTATATGTTATGAAAAACAAAATTCAGGATACTATTAGGTTTAACTCTTATGTGTTTTATCGGTGTTATGAATAAAATCATATTCGTTATGCGTTTTTAAAACTTTGAAATCAAGTTTAAAAGGCACCGAAATTCTTGTAAAGTGTTGTTTTGTTTGTTGGGTATTGATTAGGGTACAGATCCATTTTATTTATGGAGAGGTTAATTAAAACCTACCACTTTAGGATCAGGGAAATGAAAATACCCCACAGTATCGGTTTAATTTTTTTTAAGCTGTACCCAGAATAAAGCCACAAACAGCAGAAAAAAAACTTTAGATTTAAAACCAAAAAAGTATACTCTTCAAAAAATTTGGAATTTCAAAAAATTTGGAATTTAAAATATGTTAGTCCCCAAAGTAATATATGTACCCTACGTTAAGCCAAACCTGAGAGTCATTAGATTTGTTTTCTTTGTATCTGGTTTTATTTGGGTTTAAACCGTCAACCCAGTCAGAACTAAAGCCTTGATAACGAATATCCAACATTAAATCGTTTATTTCATTTAATTTGTAATGAACTCCGACGCCTGTTGTCAAAGAGAAAGCGACACCGGTTTCTTCAGAAAAACCATATTTTCGACCATCTGAAGGGACAAGGTATTTTGGATAAGTGGTCTCGGGAGTTCCCAAAGGACCTAATGAAGAACTTACTTTTGTGGAGTAATAACTAGCCATAAATCCTAAACTTAAATAAGGACTAAACACACCAATGCTTCTCTCATAATCATGTATTTTCATAAATGGAGAAAATTCTAATTGTGCACCAAGGTTCAATAAGGTTGAACGTCCGGACATGGCTTTGAGTTGCTGAGTCGATAACTTTGATGGATTTCCTTCTACGGATGCTCCAAAATGATTTAATTTGGTAGTATTGAATGATAATTCCGATCTGACTTTAAAATGTTCTGAGAAAAAACCACCTCTGTTATTATTAGCAGAAAAGTTGATGAAGTGTACAATTCCCAGACCAAATCCTGTATTTCCTATAGTGGTGTCAAAATTGTTTCTTTCTCCATAATCGGACTGAAAAGATACAGGTCCGAATATTATTCCTACTTCTTGTGCAAAAGATTGCGCATTAACGTTGGTTGAGACTCCTAACAAGGCGAATAATGTGAGTACTATAGGTTTAAGCATGAGTTTGGGCTTTCAAATCTTGGCAAATATATAAAAAACATGCCCGATTCAAAATTTTAAATTGTGCTATTAGAAAATAAGTAGCAAAATGCTTAATTTGCTACTTTTAATTGGGTTGTTTTGATCTAAATTTAGAAGTGTAAAATAGTATTTTTCGGATTGTTTGAAAAAAATATAATTCGATGATTCAAATGAAAAAAAATAGCATTAAATTATCATTTTATCCTATCTTTGCGTGTCAAAACGAAAACGTTTTCTTAAACGTGTTTTCTAAGTTTACAAGGAGTGTAAATAAAATAATTTACTAGAATAATTTATTTAAAAAATGGAACAAAAAATAAATGAATTTATGGCTCTTGTTGAGTCAAAAAATCCAAACGAGCCAGAATTTCTTCAAGCCGTTAGAGAATTTGCAGAAACGGTAATTCCATTTATCGCTGAAAGAAAAAAGTACGATGGAAAAAACTTACTTCTTAGAATGGCTGAGCCAGAACGTTCTATAATTTTTAGAGTTCCATGGGTAGATGATAATGGAGAGATCATTGTAAACAGAGGTTTCAGAATTCAAATGAATTCTGCTATCGGACCTTACAAGGGTGGAATTAGATTTCATCATACAGTGAATTTGTCTGTATTGAAATTTCTTGCTTTTGAACAAGTTTTTAAAAATAGTCTGACAACACTTCCTATGGGAGGTGGAAAAGGAGGTTCTGATTTTGATCCTGAAGGAAAAACCGATGGAGAGATCATGCGTTTCTGTCAGTCCTTTATGACTGAATTATGTCGCCATATTGGTCCTGACCTGGATGTTCCTGCGGGAGATATTGGTGTTGGTGCCAGAGAAATTGGTTATTTATTTGGTCAATACAAAAGAATCAGAAACGAATTTACGGGTGTTTTAACCGGAAAAGGAATTGCTTATGGTGGTTCATTAATTCGTCCTGAGGCTACCGGATACGGAGTGGTTTATTTTACAGACCAAATGTTACGTACTATCGGACATGAGATAAAAGGAAAAAGAGTAGCTATTTCAGGTTTCGGAAACGTGGCTTGGGGTGTTGCTTTGAAAATAAATGAATTAGGCGGGAAAGTGGTAACAATTTCCGGACCTGATGGTTATGTTTATGATGAAGAAGGAATCTCTGGAGAGAAAATCGAACATATGGTTGAAATGAGAGCAACCGGAGATAACAGAGCTGAGAACTACCTTAAGAAATATCCAAATGCTGTTTTCCATAAAGGAAAAAGCCCTTGGGAAGTAAAAGTAGATATCGCTATTCCATGTGCTACTCAAAACGAATTGAATGGTGAAGATGCTCAAAAACTAATCGATAATGGAGTATTGTGTGTAACGGAAGCTGCTAATATGCCTTCTACACTAGATGCTATTAAATTATTCTTAGACAATAAGGTATTATTCGCTCCTGGAAAAGCTGCAAATGCAGGAGGAGTTGCTGCTTCTGGGTTAGAAATGACACAGAACTCTATTCGTCTGAACTGGACTAGTGAAGAAGTAGATTTAAGATTAAAAGATATCATGGTTGGAATTCACAACCAATGTAAAAAATACGGTGTTGGTGAAGACGGTTACGTAAATTACGTAAAAGGAGCTAATATTGCCGGATTTGTTAAAGTTGCTGATGCTATGCTTGCTCAAGGTGTAGTGTAATTTTAATTACAATTTAATAAATGCCTTCATTCGTCTTATGATGAATCGAAGGCATTTTTTTGTTTTAGCGTTTTTTTATAGTCTGAAATCAGTTGCGAATCGAGACTATTTTTATTTTACCACAGATTGCAATACAATACGTTTTTAGACTTTGATGAAGAGTGGCTAACTTTTACAGCATGTCATTCAAATGGAAATAGGTAAATAAAATGGCAAGCTGATTTAAAGGATTAGCCAGATTAAGCTGATTTTTTGGATTAGTACTTTTTCTAAAATCTACAACGCTAGCGATAACAAACAGACGAAGTAAATCTGCGGGAAAAAAGATCAAAATGATTAGATAATCGGTGTAGATCTTTTTAATCTGTGGCAAAAAAATAATTCGAGCTAATTCGTGAAATTCGTGGCAAAAAAAAAACAATTAGCCCCAATTCATGAAAATAGCTATCTGAATTATTTATGAAGAGAACAAAAATCAAATACTTTCGTTTGTAGTATATTTGTCTCTCTATAGCGATCTAATAATGAAAAAAAGGTTTTTATGTGTTTTGTTTTTGTTGCTGATGCAATTGAGTTTTGGGCAAAACACCTTGTCTTGGCAGGGATATTTTTCGTTTAACGAAATAAAGGATATTTCAGAAAGTCCAACAACTGTTTTTGCTGCCTCAGAAAATGCATTGTTTTCTAAAAATTCGACTACGAATATAATTAAAACGACCACCACTGTTGATGGCTTGTCCGGCCAAACTATTTCTGCCTTATATTATAGTGAAAGTGCCAAAAAAACTTTAGTCGGTTATGAGAATGGCTTGCTCATTCTTGTCAATGAAGCTGATGGAGGTATTGTGAAAAAAGTAGACATTATCAACAAGCAGTTACCTTCGAATTTAAAGAAAATCAATCATTTTATGGAGTATAATGGGTTGGTTTATATTTCCTGTGACTTTGGAATTGTTCAGTTTAATCTGAAAACCGCTCAATTTGGAGATACTTATTTTATAGGAGACAATGGAGCACAAATAAGCATAAAACAAACGGCTTTTTTTAACGGGTCTATTTTTGCTGCAACTTCCAGTGGAATTAGAAAAGCAGAAATTACGAATCCCAATCTTATCGATTTTAGTCAGTGGAGTACAGTAAATATGGGAGATTGGTCCGGTGTTGAGGCTTTTGATACAGAGCTTGTGGCGGTTAATGCTGCAGGATATTTGCATCGTTATAACTCTAATACATTTGTTGGATTTTTTCAACTTTCTCAGCCTGCTACAGACATTCGTTCCAAAAATCATAATTTGTTTATTACAACGCCTAATACGGTTTATGTCTATAATAATCAAATGGTGTTGAATCGTCAAATTAGCAATACGCAGGTTTTGAATGATAAATTGAGTTTTACTTGTGCTACTGCGGTTGGAGATGTAATTAGTATCGGTACCAAAGAGAACGGTTTGTTTTCTTCGACACTTTCCGGAGTTTCGGTCTTTGAGAATAATACCCCAAGTGGACCTGTGCGGAATAACATCTTTTCAATGGATGTAGCAACAAGTGTGCTTTGGACTGTTTATGGTGATTATAACATATCTTACGATCCGTATCCCTTGGATAGTTATGGTGTTAGTAGATACAATGCTTCCGGTTGGTTGAATATTCCTTACGAGAGTGTTTTTGACGCAAAATCAATGACACGGGTTATCGTTAATCCAAACAATGAAAAACAAGCCTATGTTAGTTCTTTTTTTTCAGGATTGTTAAAGATAGATAATGATGTGCCAACTACGCTCTATAATGAAAAAAACAGCGGTCTGGAAACATTGACTTTTTTGGGGCCGAACTACATAGACGTTCGTATAAATGGAAATGCTTTTGATAAATCAGGAAATTTATGGATAACCAACAGTTTGGTTAAAAATGGTTTGAAAGTCCTGAAAACAGACGGTCAATGGCAGAGTTATTCGATGAGTTCGATCATTACCGATATTAACGGTACAAGTTACGGGAATATCGTTATTGATAAAAACGGTACCAAGTGGATGGGGACTAATAGAGAAGGAGTAGTTGCTTTTAATGAAAAGACAAATACATTTAAGAAAATAACAACCGGAGAGGATTCAGGAAACCTGCCGGCAGCAGACGTTAGAGCGGTAGCGGTCGATACTAAAGGACAGCTTTGGATAGGTACTACAAAAGGATTGCGGGTTTTGTCGAACGTAAGTAATTTTCAATCTGATAGTCAGTTAAAAGCGAATGCAATTATTATCATCGACGATAATTTGGCTCAGGAATTATTGTACGAACAATTTGTAACTGCCATTGTTGTAGACGGTGCAAATAATAAATGGATTGGAACTCTGGATTCCGGGGTTTTTATGGTATCTCCAAATGGTCAGGAAACAAAATATCATTTTACGGTAAATAATTCACCTCTGCCGAGTAATACGATTAATGATATAAAAATTAACAGTGCAACGGGTGAGGTTTTTATAGCAACTAATAAAGGGATGGTTTCTTTTAAAGGAATAGCAACCGGTGCCAATGAAAATCTGAATAATGTGTTCGTATATCCAAATCCCGTTAGACCAAATTATTCCGGAACTGTAAAAATAGCCGGATTAATCGATAAAGCCAATATTAAAATAACCGATATAGAAGGCAATTTGGTCTATGAAACAACCTCAGAAGGCGGTACAATCGAATGGGATACAACCGCTTTTGGGAGATATAAAGTAGCTTCCGGTGTGTATATGGTTTTTATTTCGGCTCAGGACGGTGAAGAGACTAAGGTTAAGAAGGTGATGATTATTCGGTAAGTTATTTTAAGTTTCAGGTTTAACGTTTCAAGTTTCAAGTTTAGCGTGAAACCTGAAACTTGAAACAACCCCTCGACAAGAACAAAAAGGAGACAAAAGTGCAAGTCAAAACCAAAGCAATAGTAATTTCGGCCTTAAAATTTCAAGAGAAAAGTTTGATTGTAAAATGTTTTACACTTTCAAATGGCTTGAAATCTTATTTTGTACGCGATGCTTTTTCGGGGCGTAAAGTCAGTCAGAAAATTGCGTATTTTCAGCCTTTGTCTATTTTGGAAATTGAAGCAGTTCATAAAAACAAAGGTACTTTAGAGAATTTCAAGGAAATAAAAACAGCAGTTCCTTTTCAAAGCATTCATACCGATATTGTAAAAAGTACAATGGTGATGTTTTTGTCGGAGATGCTCCATTATTCCATTCAGGAAGAAGAGAAAAACGAATCGCTTTTTTTGTTTTTAGAGACCGCTTTAACCTGGTTGGATCAGCATGATGAAATTTCTAATTTTCACTTGACGCTACTGCTGGAAACGACCAAATATTTAGGATTTTATCCCGATGTTTCAGAAATGAATTTGCCTTATTTTGAAATGTACGATGGTGTTTTTACCCATTTTCACGGTCTGGGTTCACTGACGGAACACGAAAGTGATTTGTTTAAAAAACTGATTGATTTGAAATTTGATAACGATCAGAAAGTTTTTAATGTTGCTGAAAGACAAATACTCCTTAAAATTCTGATTGATTACTACCGTTTTCACTTAGATGGATTTAAAAATCCGAAATCTTTAGAGGTTTTAAAAGAAGTTTTCTCTTAAATTTTCGAAACAGACGATCTTTTTTGTTGAATTTATTAGAAATTCCGTGACTTCATTCTTTTTTCTGTCATCTTTTATCTATATTCCTCAAAATTCCTTACTTTCGCACCTCGTTTAAGAAAAGGATAAAATGAGTACAAAATTTACTGAATACAAAGGACTTGACTTGCCTACAGTGGCATCAGAAGTATTTGATTTTTGGAAGAAAGAAAATATATTTGAAAAGAGTGTAACTACACGTGAAGGTGCTGAACCTTATGTGTTTTTTGAAGGACCTCCTTCAGCTAATGGTTTACCGGGAATTCACCACGTGATGGCACGTGCTATTAAAGATATTTTTTGCAGATATAAAACTCAAAAAGGTTTTCAGGTAAAAAGAAAAGCCGGTTGGGATACGCACGGATTGCCTGTAGAATTAGGTACCGAGAAAGAACTAGGAATCACAAAAGAAGATATTGGTAAAACCATTTCTATTGAAGAATATAACGAAGCGTGTAAAAAAACCGTAATGCGTTATACCGATGTATGGAATGATCTAACCGAAAAAATGGGCTACTGGGTAGATATGGAAGATCCATATGTGACTTACAAACCCAAATATATGGAGTCTGTTTGGTGGCTTTTGAAGCAAATCTACGATAAAGGTTTGCTGTACAAAGGTTATACTATTCAGCCTTATTCTCCAAAAGCAGGAACTGGATTGTCTTCTCACGAGGTAAATCAGCCTGGAGCTTACCGTGATGTTACTGATACTACGATTGTAGCACAATTTAAAACACTACCGGAAACACTACCTTCATTTTTACAAGGATTTGGAGACGTTCACATTTTAGCATGGACAACCACTCCTTGGACTTTGCCATCAAACACAGCATTGACAGTTGGGCCAAAAATTGATTATGTTTTGGTGAAAACCTTCAATCAATATACTTTCGAGCCAATAAATGTTGTTTTAGCAAAGAATCTGGTTGGAAAACAATTTGGAAAAGGGTTTTTTGCCAGTACAGAGGAAGCTGATTTTGCAAATTTCAAATCTGGAGATAAAAATATCCCGTATACTATACTAACAGAAGCTAAAGGTGCCGATTTAGTAGAGATTCGTTACGAGCAATTATTGCCTTATACATTGCCTTATCAAAATGCAGAAAATGCATTTAGAGTAATTTCTGGTGATTTCGTGACTACAGAAGACGGAACCGGAATTGTACATACTGCTCCAACTTTTGGTGCAGACGATGCTAAAGTAGCAAAAGAAGCTAAGCCGGAAGTTCCGCCAATGTTGGTTTTGGACGAAAGTGGTACAGCAGTTCCATTAGTAGATTTGCAAGGGAAATTCACTTCGCACATGGGTGAGTTTGCTGGTAAATATGTTAAAAACGAATATTATGACGCCGGACAAGCTCCTGAGCGTTCTGTAGATGTTGAAATCGCTATTCGTTTAAAAGAAGAAAATAAAGCTTTTAAAGTAGAAAAATATGTTCACAGTTACCCTCACAGCTGGAGAACAGACGAACCGCTTTTATATTATCCGTTAGATTCCTGGTTTATTAAGGTGACTGACGTAAAAGATAGAATGTTCGATTTGAATGAAACTATTAACTGGAAACCTAAATCTACCGGTGAAGGACGTTTCGGAAATTGGTTGAAAAATGCCAACGACTGGAACTTATCTCGTTCTAGATATTGGGGTATTCCGTTGCCAATTTGGAGAACCGAAGACAAAAAAGAAGAAGTTTTAATTGGTTCTGTTGAAGAATTATACAACGCAATTGAGAAAGCTATTGAAGCCGGTTTTCAAAAAGAAAACCCATTCAAAGATTTCGAAATCGGGAATATGTCTGAAGCAAATTATGATTTAATCGATTTACATAAAAATGTAGTAGATCAAATTACGTTGGTTTCAGCTTCAGGAAAACCAATGAAACGAGAAAGCGATTTGATCGATGTTTGGTTTGATTCTGGTGCAATGCCTTATGCACAATGGCATTATCCTTTTGAAAATAAGGATAAAATCGACGAGAATAAAGACTTCCCTGCGAATTTTATCGCTGAAGGTGTAGATCAGACTCGTGGATGGTTTTATACGTTACATGCTATCGGAACTTTGGTTTTTGATAAAGTGGCGTACAAAAATGTAGTTTCAAATGGTTTGGTTTTAGATAAAAACGGACTAAAGATGTCAAAAAGTAAAGGGAATTCAATAGATCCTTTTACAACAATTAAAGAATACGGACCTGATGCCACACGTTGGTACATGATTTCGAACGCAAACCCTTGGGATAACCTGAAGTTTGATTTGGAAGGAATCGCTGAGGTTCGTCGTAAATTCTTCGGAACGTTATACAATACGTATTCTTTCTTTAGTTTATACGCCAATATTGATGGTTTTAAATACGCTGAAGCCGAAATTCCGTTAAACGAAAGACCGGAAATTGATCAGTGGATTATGTCTGAATTACATACGTTAATAAAATTTGTTGACGAATGTTACGAAGAATACGAACCAACAAAAGCAGCAAGAGCTATTTCTGACTTCGTTCAGGAAAACCTAAGTAACTGGTACGTTCGTTTGTGTCGTCGTCGCTTCTGGAAAGGCGAATATGCACATGATAAAATTGCGGCTTACCAGACACTTTATACCTGTTTGCTTACCATAAGTAAACTAAGCGCCCCGATCGCTCCTTTTTTCATGGATAAATTGTATCGTGATTTGACAGTTTCTACAGGATCTGAGCAATATGCCAGTGTTCACTTGGCTGAGTTCCCGAAATTTGTCGAAAACTTTGTTAATAAAACGTTAGAAAGCAAAATGCAGAAGGCGCAAACCATCTCCTCTTTGGTGTTGTCACTTCGTAAAAAGGAAATGATTAAGGTACGTCAACCTTTACAAAAGGTAATGATTCCGGTACTTGACGATAATCAACGTGCTGAAATTGAAGCTATTTCCGAGTTGGTAAAAGCCGAAGTAAACGTTAAAGAAATCATACTTTTAGATGATGCTTCAGGTATTTTGGTAAAACAAATTAAACCTAATTTTAAAGCTTTAGGACCACGCTTCGGTAAGGATATGGGTCTGATTTCTAAGGAAATACAAGGTTTTTCTGCCGATCAGATCAATCAGTTAGACAAGGAAGGGACGTTAGATATTGTTATTGCTGGAAATAACGTAACTTTATCATTAGAAGATGTCGAAATAACCTCACAAGATATCGAAGGATGGTTGGTTGCAAATTCAGGTGGAATAACAGTAGCACTTGATATAACAATCACCGAAGAATTGAAGAATGAAGGTATTGCGAGGGAATTGGTAAACAGAATCCAGAATATTCGTAAAGATTCAGGATTTGAGGTTACAGACAAAATTAAAGTTCAGCTTAAAAGAAGTGGTCTTTTGGAAGAAGCAATTCTGAAAAACGAAGCTTACATTAAGTCAGAAACATTAACAGATAGTTTGGTTTTTGTTGACGCTTTAGAAAACGGCACAGAAATTGAGTTTGATGATATTAAAACAACGATATTAATTTCAAAATAATATAAAAATGGTAGATGAAATTACAAGATACTCTGACGCCGATTTGGCAGAGTTCAAAGAGATAATCCAAAATAAAATACAAAAGGCACAAGCAGATCTTGATTTAATCAAAAGTGCTTATATGAACGACTTGAATAACGGAACAGATGATACTTCTCCTACTTTCAAAGCTTTCGAAGAAGGAAGTGAAACCATGTCTAAAGAAGCGAACTCTCAGTTGGCTATCAGACAAGAGAAGTTTATTCGTGATCTGAAAAATGCATTATTCCGTGTCGAAAACAAAACATACGGTATCTGTAAAGTAACAGGAAAATTAATCGGTAAAGAAAGACTTAAAATCGTTCCTCATGCTACAATGAGCATCGAAGCCAAGAATTTACAGAGATAATATCTCAGATACTTAAAAATTAGCGCTCCTTTAGGAGCGTTTTTTTTATTTAATTGTTATTTTTGCCATCAAAATTTCATAAAATGTCATTACGAAAAGCGTATTTCCTTATATTTTTAGTTTTAATTGTGGATCAACTTTCTAAAATTTATGTAAAAACAAATTTTATTCTTGGTGAAGAAGTTGTTATTGCAGATTGGTTTAGAATTCATTTCATAGAAAATGAAGGAATGGCATGGGGAACAAAAATTCCGGGTGAATACGGAAAATTAATTCTGACTGTTTTCAGAATTTTTGCTGTATTCGGAATCGGGTATTGGTTGGCAGATGCAATTAAAAAACGTCATTCCAATTATTTGGTTGTAGCAATAGCGTTAATTTTTGCCGGTGCAGCAGGAAATATCCTGGATTCTGTTTTTTACGGTGTAATTTTCGATGACAGTTCACATAACCTGGCTACTCTTTTTTCACCAGCGCCATACGGTACATGGTTTCACGGTTTGGTGGTAGATATGTTTTATTTTCCAATCTGGGAAGGTAATTTGCCAACTTGGTTGCCAATCTTTGGAGGAAAGCATTTTATGTTCTTTAATGCTATTTTTAATGTGGCTGATGTAGCCATCTCAACTGGGGTTGGAATATTGTTGGTCTTTAATAAAAGAGCATTTCCTAAACACTAAGTTCTTTTGAAAGAATAGTGTTTTTAGGTTTCGAAAATTAATAGTGCTTTAAAAATGCTATTTTTGTCATACAAAAACTAAGCTTATGCAAAGTCCGTCTTTCTCCATTTATGATGCTTCTGCAGGTTCGGGAAAGACCTATACTTTGGTTAAGGAATACCTGAAGATTATCCTTTCCTCGTCAAAAAACGATGCCTATCGAAATATTTTGGCCATAACTTTTACCAACAAGGCGGTTCATGAAATGAAAAGCCGTATTGTAGGCAGTTTATCTGAGTTTACAAAAGAAATCCCTTCCGATAAAGCATCCGATTTAATGGAGGATTTGTCGAGAGAAACAGGGCTTTCGATCATCAGAATCAAAACAAAATCTCAAAATATCATCAAGCACCTGATTCATAATTATGCGGCTTTTGATATTTCTACTATTGATAAATTTACACATAAGGTAATTCGTGCTTTTGCACACGATTTGAATTTACCGATGACTTTTGAGGTTACTCTGGACACTGAAAATTTACTGGTAGAAGCTGTCGATGCCATTATTGCTCAGGCTGGACAGGACGAAACACTTACCAAATTACTTATTGATTTTACGATGGAAAAGACCGACGACGATAAGAGTTGGGATGTTTCGCGTGAAATTCTGGAAACCGGTAGGTTGGTTCTGAATGAAAACAACCGAAATGAAATTTTGCATTTTCAGGATAAGTCCATTGAGGAGTTTATCGCCATAAAAAAGAAAATGTCGGCTTTGTGTGCCGATCTGGAAAAAGAGAATGCGGGGTTTGCTGCCGAATTACTCGTTTTAATTGATAAAAACGGAATTGACCTGAAATCTTTTTCAAGAGGAACTTTTCCAAATCATCTGGAAAGTATTAAGGATGGAAAATTTAATCCAAAGAATAAAACCTTTCATGAGTTTGAGGATATTGCCATCAATAAAACGGCGAAAGACAAAGCAATAATCGAAAACCTTATTCCGGAATTGCTTCAAACACTGGTTAAAATCTATAAAAACTTCGAGAAAAGAGATTTCTACAAAGCTTTTCTTAAAAATATTACGCCTTTATCATTGCTGAATACCGTTAGTAATGAATTGGCCAAAATTCAATCCGAGCAAAATATATTATCTATTTCTGAATTTAATGCGATCATTTATCGGGAGATTCAGAATCAACCCGCGCCTTTTATCTATGAGCGTCTGGGAGAACGGTACCGTCATTTTTTTATTGACGAATTCCAGGATACTTCAGAAATGCAATGGCAAAACTTGATTCCGTTAATTGATAATGCGCTTGCCGGTCAGGACGATTTGGGAAATAAGGGTACTTTGATGATTGTTGGAGATCCCAAACAATCCATTTATCGCTGGAGAGGTGGTAAAGCCGAGCAATTTATCGAATTGAGTAAGGGAGAAAATCCATTTAGCAATAAAGATCAAAAACTGGAGCATTTAGATACCAATTACCGCAGTTATAGTGAGGTGATCGATTTTAATAATGCTTTTTTTAAGTTGATTTCTGCTGAATTTTCAAATGAGGATTATAAAGATTTGTATGAGAATCATAGTTTTCAAAATGCAAATTCCAAAAAAGGAGGCTATGTCAATATCTCTTTTCTTCCTGTTGTTGAAAAAAGTGATTTTGCAGATGAAGAAGAAGTGGTCGAAAAATCAGATTTGTATGTTTTGGCTACTTTAAATACAATTCAGAATGTAGTTCGGGAAGGTTTTGAGTATAAAGACATTGTGATTCTGACCCGTAAAAGGGGGCAGGGAATTGCGATTGCTAATTATTTGACAGAACAAAATATTCCGCTATTGTCTTCAGAAACACTGATGATTCAAAATGCAACAGAAGTGCGTTTAATAATTCATCTGTTGAAATACTTAAATAATAGCGCTGATTTAGAAGCAAAAGCTAATTTTCTGCATTTTTTAACGGGTACTTTAGAAACCGAAATACCGGTTCATGATTTTATTGCTCAGGGAATGAGTAAGAAATTTGAAAGTGATTTTGAAAACTGGCTTCTGACATTTGATGTCTCACTATCTTTCGAGAATATCAGAAAAAAATCCTTGTATGAGGCAGTTGAAATTATCATTTCAAAATTCGTTCTTCCAACCGAAGGGAATGCCTATGTACAGTTTTTTCTCGATATTGTTTTAGAACGTGATATTAGAAATCAGGCCGGAATAGCAGACTTTCTTAGTTTTTGGGAGAAGAATGGAGAGAAATTTAGTATTCCGTCTCCCGAAGGAAATAATGCCGTTCGGATTATGACCATTCATAAATCGAAAGGATTGGAATTTCCGGTTGTTATCATGCCGTTTGCGGAAGAAGATTATAACAGAAAGCCAAAAGACAAGCTTTGGTTGGATGCCGAAGAGGAAAATTTGGGGGTTCCAAAAGCGCTAATTGACAATAGTAGTGCTGTTGAAGGGTTTGGTGAAAGTGCTTCGGCTGTTTTTAATTTGAAAAAACAAGAAGAATTACTTGATAACATCAACGTTTTGTATGTGGCATTAACACGTGCCGAAGAGCAGCTTTATGTTATTTCGCAGTCTTTAAAAGAGCGGAAGGATGGAGAGTTCCCAAGTAATATGGCTTCGTTTTTTATAAAATATCTGATTCATAAAGGGATTTACGATCCGGAAAAATTAGAATATGATTTTGGAAATAAGAAGAAACTTTCGCCCTTATCAAAAAAGGCAGATTTAGTTCGTACGATTCCAATGATTTCTGAAGTTTTAAATCCGAAGAATATAAAAATTGCGCAACGCGAGGCGCTCATGTGGGGTACGCACCAACAAGAAGCAATCTCCTATGGAAATGTAGTTCATGAAATCTTAGCTTTTGTTAAGGATAAATCAGATATTGATCTGGCAGTTGTAAAAGCAATGGAGAATGGTCTGGTAACTTTTGATCAGTCTGAAAAAGTATTGTTGACGCTTCAGGAAATTGTAAATCATCCCGAGTTGACCATTTACTTTGATGGAAAAGATAAGATTTTGAATGAGCAAACAATTGTTCAGAAGGAGGGTAAGATTTTAAAACCGGACCGTGTGGTGCTGACAAAGAGCAAAGAAGCTTATCTTTTAGATTATAAAACGGGGGCTGTTAATGCGAAATACACCAGACAAATTCAGGAATATCAAGATGCAATCGAGGATTTGGGATATAAAGTGTTAAAAAAAGCACTGGTGTATATAGGAACAGCTGTCGATGTGGTAAATTTGTGATAAAATTAATCAGTTGTTAATAGCTTAATTAGGGTTAAGTTGTTAATTTTTAACATATTAAATAAATAAAAATGTACGGAAAAATAAAAGAACATTTGCAAAGTGAGTTGCAAACTATTGAAGAAAATGGAATTTTTAAGAAAGAACGTATAATTACTTCAGCTCAGGATGCTGAAATTACAATTTCGACAGGTGAAAAAGTTTTGAATTTTTGTGCCAACAATTATTTAGGCCTTTCTTCGCATCCAGAAGTGGTACAAGCGGCTAAAGACGCTATGGATACACATGGTTTTGGAATGTCGTCTGTTCGTTTTATTTGCGGTACGCAGGATATTCATAAAACATTGGAGAAAAAGATTGCTGATTTTTATGGTACAGAAGATACTATTTTATATGCAGCGGCTTTTGATGCAAACGGAGGTGTTTTTGAGCCGTTGTTGGGAGAAAATGATGCAATTATTTCAGATAGTTTAAACCATGCTTCTATTATAGATGGTGTTCGTTTGTGTAAAGCGGCCCGTTATCGCTATGAAAATAGTAACATGGAAGATTTAGAACAACAATTGATTAAGGCTAATGAAGCCGGAGCTCGTTTTAAACTAATTGTTACTGACGGTGTATTCTCTATGGATGGTCTTGTGGCGCCATTGGATAAAATCTGTGACTTGGCAGACAAATACGATGCTATGGTTATGGTTGATGAATGTCATGCAGCAGGATTTATCGGAGCAACCGGTAAAGGTACTCTTGAGGCAAAAGGAGTTATGGGAAGAGTTGATATTATAACCGGAACCCTTGGTAAAGCATTAGGTGGAGCAATGGGAGGTTATACGACCGCTAAGAAAGAAATTATTGAATTGCTTCGTCAACGATCAAGACCTTATTTGTTTTCAAATTCACTTGCACCGGCTATTGTTGGGGCTTCTATTAAGGTTTTTGAGTTGTTAGAAAAAGATACTTCACTAAGAGATAAGTTAGAGTGGAATACAAATTATTTTAAAGAAGGTATGAAAAATGCCGGATTTGATATTATAGATGGAGATTCAGCGATTGTGCCGGTAATGTTGTACGATGCTAAATTGTCACAGACTATGGCTAATGAACTTTTGAAAGAAGGGATTTATGTAATCGGATTCTTCTTTCCTGTTGTACCGAAAGAAAAAGCAAGGATCAGAGTGCAACTTTCGGCAGCCCATACTAAAGAGCACTTGGACAGAGCGATAAAGGCTTTTGAAGTTGTCGGAAAAATGTTAAAAGTTATATAATTACCACATTGGCCGAATTTTTGTAGGTTTTTTTTAACATTTCATTTTGTATTTAAAAAATTTGGTGTTACTTTTGCTTGTAATTAACTAAATTGTAATTAAAAAAATTAAGTATGAAACATCTTAACAAACTTTTAGTTGCTGTGATGATGGTGATGGGTTTAAGTTCTCACGCGCAAGACAGTAACAATCCATGGGCTATCTCTTTTGGAGTTAATGCCGTTGACACTAGGACTAGTGCTGGTGGAGGTAATGGTTGGATCAACCAACACTTTTCTCAGCCATTCGCTGTAAAAGACAACTGGAATATCCTTCCTTCTTTGTCTTACATCGGAGTGTCTAAATATGTTGGTAGTGGTTTCTCAGTTGGTTTACAAGGTTCTGTAAACAAAATTGACAAATACGTTACTTTTAATCCAACTGCTCCTGGACATGATTCAAGAGGTATGGTTGTAAGTAATCCTGGTGATTTGATGTATTATGGAATTGATGCTACTATTAAATATAGCTTCCAAGAATTAATCAAATCTAAAGTAATCGATCCTTCGTTAACTGTAGGTGGTGGTTATGTTTTCTTAGGAGACAGTAGCTACGGAACTGTTAACCCAGGTGCTGGTGTTACTTTCTGGTTTACTGATGCTATTGGTTTAGAGCTTGCTACTAAATACAAATGGTCAGTTTCTGGAGATAGAGAAGATGCTTCTGGTACTCCAGATGCTCCATCTCACTTCCAACATACTGCTGGTCTTATCTTCAAATTTGGAGGTAAAGATACTGACGGTGACGGAATCTATGACAAAGACGATGCTTGTCCAGATGTTGCTGGTTTAAAACAATTCAACGGATGTCCTGATACTGACGGAGACGGAATCGTTGACGCTAGTGATGCTTGTCCAGATGTTTTTGGTTTAGCTGCATTAAACGGATGTCCTGATACAGACGGAGACGGAATTGCTGATAAAGATGATGCTTGTCCAGATGTTGCTGGTTTAGCTGCTTTAAAAGGTTGTCCTGATACTGATGGAGACGGAATCGCTGATAAAGATGACAAATGTCCTACAGTTGCGGGTCCAAAAGAAAACGGTGGTTGTCCTTTCTTAGATGCTGACAAAGATGGTGTAGCAGATAAAGATGATGATTGTCCTACAGTTTACGGTCCTGCTAGTAACAGAGGATGTCCAGAAGTAACTACTGAGGCTTTAGAAGATCTTAAAGTTCAAGCTAGAGCGGTATACTTTAACTCAGGAAAAGCTACTTTCAAAACAGGAGACAAAGAAACTCCAGCTAGATTAGATGCAATTAAAGAAATCCTTAAAAACTATCCAAACGCGAAATTCAGCATTGAAGGACACACAGATAGTACAGGTTCTGCTAAAATCAATGACAAACTTTCTCAAGAAAGAGCTGACGCTGTATTAAACGCGTTAGTTGAAAGAGGAGTTAACAAAGAAAACTTAGAATCTAAAGGTTTTGGATCTTCTCAACCAGTTGCAAGTAACAAAACTGCTGCAGGAAAAGCTCAAAACAGAAGAACTGAAATTAAACACATTGGTTCTAAATACCAAGGTAAACTATAATTTACAGTTTAAAATAAATACTAAAAGCCATTCTTAATTGAATGGCTTTTTTTATTTTTATCAAATGATAAATACTTCCTTTCTCGAAAAAATAGCAACCGTTATCATTCAGGATTATTCCCATAAACTGGCAGAGACGACTATTATTTTGCCTAATAAAAGAGCAAAGGTTTTTTTAATTGAAGCCTTAAAAAACGAAACTTCCCATACAATCCTTTCTCCGGATATAATTAGTATTGAGGATTTTGTACAAGATGTTGCCACTATTCGGTCTGTTGATTCAATCGAATTGCTCTTCGAGTTCTACGAAGTGTATCTTTCTATTACAGAAAAGCAACATCAACAGTCATTCGAATTATTTGCCAACTGGGCAAAAACACTTCTTCAGGATTTTAATGAAATTGATCGTTACCTGTTGGAACCCTCTCATGTTTTGTCATATCTGAACGATATTGAAGACATTAAAAAATGGGGGATAGAAGTAGAGAACAAAACCAAACTTTTAGAAAATTATATTGATTTCTGGAAATTACTGCCGTTGTATTATGAGTCTTTGTATAATCATCTGCTCAATAAGAGTATTGGCTATCAAGGCTTGATTTACCGCGAAGCAGTCCATAATTTAAATCATTTTTCAAATACAACTGCTGGACGCAGTTTTCTTTTTGCGGGATTCAATGCTTTAAATGCGGCGGAAGAAAAAATCGTGCAACATCTTTTGGCTTTAGATCAAGCCAGAATTTATTGGGATGTAGACCAAGTCTTTCTCAATGATCCTTACCACGATGCCGGACTTTTTGTGCGCCGTTTTAAAGAAAATTGGAAACACTATAAAGCAAATCCTTTTGAGTGGATCGTTGATGATTTTTCTCAATCAAAAAACATTCAGGTTATTGGAACTCCAAAAACAATTGGTCAGGCTAAATTAACGGGAAGCATTATTGAGCGTATAATTGCAGAAAATCCAACAACATCTCTCGATAAGGTGGCTGTTGTTTTAGGCGAAGAGAACTTGTTGATCCCGGTTTTATATTCATTACCATCTTCTGTTGGTGCTTTGAATATTACGATGGGGTATTCGAGTAGAAACAATCCTTCACAAATATTGATCGCAAAATTGTTTAAAATGCATACGAATGCACTTTCCAGAAAAGGAGAGAGTTATGTTTTTTATTATAAAGATGTGCTGGATGTTTTAACGCATCCGCTAGTAGAGCCCTACGCAAATGCAGGTAGTTTAGTTAAGATTATAAAAGAGAACAATTATACTTTTATTACCCATAACAGATTGTTTGAATTGAATCCTAAGGTATCCGATCTTTTTAAATTACTATTTCAAAAGTGGGAAAACGGATCCATCGCTGTTCTCGAGAATATATCGACACTTTTGCTTGTTATAAAAAAGAATTTCAGCAATGATAATGAAGAGGAGAAGATAGCGAAAGCCTTTGTTTTTGCGATTTTTAAAGTGATCAATAAGTTGATTAGCTATTATGCTAAACACAAACATATCGATAATATTGATACGCTGTATGCGATTTATAAACAGGTAATTGATGTGGCGGAAGTCTCGTTTGAAGGAGAGCCTTTAAGAGGGTTACAAATTATGGGAGTCCTGGAAAGTCGTGTTTTGGATTTTGATACTGTAATTGTAACTTCTATGAACGAAGGTAAATTTCCTGCAGGTAAATCTCAAAATTCATTTATTCCATATGATGTTAAAAAGGAATTGGGATTGCCAACTTTTAAAGAAAAGGACGCTATTTATACCTATCACTTTTATCATTTACTGCAAAGGGCTAAAAATATCTACCTTATTTACAACACAGAGAATGATGGTTTAGATGCAGGAGAGCGCAGTCGTTTTATAACACAATTGGAAGTAGAAAAACAAGTCAAACACAATCTTACTTTTGATATCTACAATCCGGTTTTACCTGCGATGGCCAATACACCAATGGTGGTTCCGAAGTCAGAGGCCGTTTTGGAGCGATTAAAAGAGATTGCGGTGAACGGGTTTTCTCCTTCGGCTTTGACGAGTTATATTCGAAATCCGATTGAATTTTACTTTCAAAAAATTCTGAGAATCAGGGAGGTTGAGGAAGTAGAAGAAAATATTGCCTTAAATACACTTGGAACTATTATACATGAGACTCTGAAAGCTTTGTATGATCCTTTTGTCGGGCGATTAATTTCAGAAATTGACATTAAGAATTGCTTTAAATTGTTGGATGAGGAAGTATTAAAACAGTTCAAAGTAGTTTATAAGGAAGGGGAGATTAAGAAAGGACGTAACCTCTTGGCGTTTGAGGTAGCCAAACGGAATGTTTCGAATTTTCTGAAAATGGAATTGGATTTAATCTCAAATGGAGACCAAGTTCAGATTATTGCTTTAGAAAAAACATTTGAACGCCAACTACAGCATCCCGCTTTGCCATTTCCGGTTTTGATTAAAGGAAATGTAGACAGGATCGAGTTGCGTAACGGAAAAATCAGAATCATTGATTATAAGACAGGAAAAGTGGAAAAAGCCAGTGTGGTGCTGAAATCATGGAATGGATTGACACAAGAGCTTAAAAACGATAAAATCATACAGGTGTTGGCCTATGCGTTTATGTTTGAAACGGAAGTAAAAGAAATTCCGATAGAAGCAGGAATAATTTCCTTTAAAAACCTGAAGTCGGGTTTTTTACCCTTCGGTTTTAAAGAAGATAAGGAATTGACGACAACTGTTTCAAAAGAAATACTCGGCAGTTATTTAGAAGAGATTGTTGTGTTGCTGAAAGAGATTTTTGATGTGACTATTCCTTTTGAAGAGAAAATAAACTAGTTTTTTGGGACGATAAAAAGAAATAGAATTCTGTTAAAAGACTTAAGTCATTTACAAAATTGCAATACAGCTAAGTAGTTTTTCTCTTATAAAAGCGATAAAAGGCTTTTTTAGGACGCAATAGTCTCGAAAACAAGAGTTTTGTAATTGAGTTTTATGAAGTAAAATTCTATAATTTCAAGAAAATGTGTTGTTTTTACCGAATTTATTTACAGATGCTGTTTTTATAAGAATCAAATTATAAACTATAAACAAAAGTGATTCAGTAGGTTATGATTACTGGAGAAAAAGAATAACTTTGCCGAAATTTTTAAAAGAAATTTTACAAATTATACTTTTTGCCCCCACGAAAAGAAGAAAAAGGCTGTTTCGATATTTCGAAATGGTCTTTTTTTATTTCGTTCTTTTTAATTGTTAAAGAAAATGTGACAATACTATTTTTAGTTCTTCTTTATTTTCAATTGGGCTCATATGTCCGTCTTCAAAAGAAACCAATTCTGCGGTGGTGTCTTCAACTTGAGAAATAGTCTCTTCGTAATTTAAAACAGGATCTTTTTTTCCTAAAACCAGCAGAACCGGAAAAAGATTTTTTTGTAAAAGGGCTTCTCTGTCCTTTCTGATTTTCATTCCTTCCAGTGAGGCTATGATTCCTTGTAAGGGTGTTTTTAAAGCATGAAGCTTAGCGCGTTCAATTTCTATAGCGAATTTAGTCCTGTTGTTTTCACTAAACAAATTGGCGATTGCTAAACTTACAAAAGCGATGTAATTTTGTTTTACTGCTTTTATAGCACGGCTTCTGTTGGTTTTCTTTTCCGGACTGTCTTCTCGGGCAGTTGAATTTATTAATACTAGTTTTTTGATAGCAGCGGGATACAATTCGGCGAAAGCCAAGCCTACATAACCTCCCATAGAATGACCTAGTATCGTAGCTTTTTCAATTTTTAGATGAGCTAAAACTTCCTGAACAACATGTGCATTTTCTTCCATCTCGTGTATATACCCCAAACAATCGGATTGGCCATGGCCTAACAAATCAATTGTAATAACACGATACTGATCTGTAAAAAAAGAAACATAATCTTTCCACATGGTTTTATTTTCAAGAAAGCCGTGAAGGAATACAATTGCGTTTCCTTGTCCGTTATCAGTATAAGATATAGTGGTGTTTTTGTATAGAAGATTTCTCAAGACTCTGAAGATGTGAATGAGGTGCAAAATTAGAGTTTTATCGATGGACTTCAAAAAGTATTGTGTTTCATTTTTGTTAATATGCTTTAAAAGCAATAGAGGATATTTTTAACTTTTTATGTTGGTTTTGGTAATGAGGAGTAGTTTGTTTTGTAAATTTTAAGGCAAAGAAAGATTCCCTTATTTTAAATTAGTCTTAATTATGTTTGAAATTAATTTAATTTATATAATTTTGCGGTCTATTATATTTTATAAGAATGGCAGAATTTAGTGATTTGAACACCAAAATATTATTTGAAACCGAAAAAGGATACAGTTATCAATGTGATTTGACTAATAGCGTAGTCATCAACTTTGTAGATACCGTATCTCATTATAAAATTCAGGATTTTTTGATTTTTCAAAGAAAGGTCAATAACGTTGATATTCTGAACATGCTTTATGATTTGTCTGATCAGTCTGATGCGCAGTTAATAGAAACTACAAAAAGAAATTTCTCCAGAAATCTTACCATTTGCGAAATAGTGCAACTTAGAGAACTATTAAATGGAACCAAATTTACGTTGAACCTGCACTCTATGCTTTGCAGTGTTTTGACCGCTGATCTGGTCTAACGTTTACTTAGAATAAATCCATATTTATTGACGTCTAGTGTTAGTGGTTTTAATTTTTGTAATTTTACACGTATAAAAATTAAAGGTCATGAAAGATTTATTAAGAACAAGTTCTTCCTTAGTTGAAGGAATAGAGAAAATACTAAACTTACAATCAAAAATAGAGAGCGATGCTTCTAATAAATATTTAGCTATGGCAGCATGGTTGGATAGAAATGGTTTTGCGAATACAGCATCACATATGTATAAGCAAGCGGAGGAAGAAAGAGAGCATTTCCTTAAAGTTTTTAAATACATCACTGACATGGGCGGGATTGCAATCACGCCAACTGTTTCTGAAGTTCAACAAGAGTTTGCTTCTTTTAAAAATGTATTTGAAATTGCTTTGCAAAATGAAATTGCAGTTACTCAAGCGGTAAACAAAGTGATTGCAAAATGTAGAGCTGAGAACGATTATGCTACAGAAAACTTTATGATGTGGTATGTTGTAGAGCAAAGAGAAGAAGAGAAAAATGCAAGAAGAGCTTTAGAGCTTTTTGAGTTAATCAATGAAAATGACGCAGCCGGTAAATTTGAACTGGATTTGCAGATTTCAAAAATTGGATAAACTTCAATTTATAAGTTATAAAAAAGCCCTTAATGATTTAAAATGTCATTAAGGGCTTTTTGTTTTAAGCGATTAAGAGCGCTATAAATTTATATTGGTTTAATGTTTTGTGGTCAAGCCTAAAGACAGCGACGAATTAAAAATCTCGCAGAGTCGCGAAGCCGCAAAGCTAAAAAAGGTTAAACGCTCTGATTATCTGCTTTCAATGAAGGAGATTGTTAATGGAATATTTAATGGGTATTACGTTTTTTGTAGCACCCTAATATTTACAATTTTACCCTATCCTGTCATTTCGAGCGAAGTCGAGAAATCGCACTCGCAAATCGACAAAGATTGGTGCTTTTCTTTACGGAATATCTTGTGTGATTTCTCGACTTCGCTCGAAATGACAAACTGAGTGTGTATTTTGTGAATTTGGCGTTTTTTTAGACAAATTAAATTTTTACATTCAATTTTTTACTTCCCCACAACTTTAGGGTTTTATTCCTTTTGCGCATACTTTTATTTATTGAAAAATAAGTAAGCCCAAAAGGCTCGTTTAATCTTTATGTTAAAGAAAAAGTGTTTTTTGAAAACAGAAACGGCTTACATTTCTGAAAGCCGTTTGTAGTTTTTTATGATTTTAAAAAGGAATTAATTTCCAGGAAGTACTTTTCTCTGGCATCGAGCCAGCCATAATGTTTGGAATGCTCGAGTAAAATTAATTTTGAATTGGGGAATGTTTTATTTGCAATTTCTCCAATTTCATTGCTGATAATGTCTTCTTTTCCCTGAATGACTAAAACCGGATTTTTGAAATTTTTCAATTTTGCTTTGCAATCAAAATTCATTTTTTGCATGTCAGCCCATAATAATCCGTTTATTGTCGAGTTGCCTTGTGTTAATCTTTCGGCAATGATCGGGGCGTATTTCTGGTCGTAAACATAAGCGGGAGCCATTGCTCTTCCTCTTCCAATTCTTGCGGTATAAGAAGTGTCTCCTTTTTCGATTTTGTCATTCCAGTAATTCAGAGAATCTTTTTGAGCTTGATTTAATCCGGCTTCAATTAGATTAGCGGTTTTTAATAAAGTCAGATCGACACCGCCGGACGATGATAAAATTAATTTATCAATGCTGTTTGGGTAGATCGTTGCATAATAAGAAGCTAACATTCCTCCAAAAGAATGTCCGAGAATGTTCCATTTCTTGATTTTAAGGTGTTTTCTCAGCGATTCAATATCGTCGGCCATTAATAGCATCGAAATGGTCGTAGCATTCAATTTTACCAATTTCGATTTTCCGGTTCCCCTTTGATCGTAGATAATCGTTTCCTGATTTTCAGACAACGTTTTTGCCATAGCTTCAAAACCATTACTGTTCATTCCGGGGCCACCGTTAATAATCAAAAGCGGTTCGCCTTTTCCAAATGTTTTGTAATACGTTAAACTGGCGTCATTGTTCTTTGCAAAGCCTTCGGTTTGAGCGAAAGTTTTGCTAAGAAGGAGCAGAAAAGTAAATAGAAAAATCCTTTTCATTTTGCGCTTATGAGTTCATCAAACTTTCAATTTCATCCGCCTCAATTGGAATATTGCGCATTAAGTTGAAAGGTTCTCCTTTTTCCTGAACTACAACATTGTCTTCCAATCTGATTCCGAAACCTTCTGCCGGAATGTAGATTCCCGGTTCAACTGTAAAAACCATATTGGCTTTCATTGGCTCATGAAGCAAACCATAATCGTGTGTGTCCAGTCCCATGTGGTGAGAGGTTCCGTGCATAAAATATTTTTTATACGCTGGCCAGTCCGGATTTTCGTTTTGAACATCGGCTTTGTCAATCAGACCTAAACCAAGTAATTCAGAAGTCATGACTTTACCAACTTCAATATGATATTGTTTCCAAAGCGTTCCCGGAGTAAGCATTTTGGTTGCCTCATTTTTGACTCTCAAAACAGCATTATAAACTGCTTTTTGTCTGTCGGTATATTTTCCAGAAACCGGAATTGTACGTGATAAGTCACTTGAATAGTTAGCGTATTCTGCCGCGACATCCAATAAAATCAAGTCACCGGCTTTACATTGTTGGTTGTTTTCTATATAATGCAACACATTTGCATTATTGCCTGAAGCAATAATCGGCGTGTAAGCAAAACCTTTAGAACGATTACGGACAAATTCGTGAATCAATTCGGCTTCGATTTCGTATTCTGTAACATTCGGTTTTACAAACGAAAGCAATCTGCGGAAACCTAGTTCTGTAATATCGCAAGCTTGCTGAATCAAATCGATTTCTTCGCTTTCTTTTATCGAACGAATGCGTTGTAAAATCGGATTACTTTTTGCCACCTGATGTGCAGGGTATTTTTCTTTCCACCATTTTACAAAACGGGCTTCACGAGTTTCTGTTTCAACAGCTGCACGATAATGTTCGTTGGTGTTAATGTACATGGTATCGGCATACGTCATCATTTCGTTCAACACTTTATGAAAATCCTGTAACCAATAAACCGTTCTGATTCCTGAAACCTGAAAAGCACGTTCTTTGGTTAATTTTTCACCTTCCCAAATAGCGATGTGCTCACTGGTTTCTTTAAGGAAAAGGATTTCTTTTTGGTTTTCGTAAGGAGCATCCGGGAATAAAAGTAAAATACTCTCTTCCTGATCAACACCACTCAGATAAAAAATATCTCTGTGTTGTGCAAAAGGCAGTGTACTATCGGCACTAACAGGGTAAATGTCGTTGGAATTAAAAACGGCAACAGAATTAGGTTTCATTTCTGCCGTGAATTTTTTGCGATTTTTTACAAAAAGAGCGCTGTTTATTTGGTGATATTTCATAGTAGTATTGTTTTTTGTACTTCGAATTTCAAAATTACTACTTTTTGAAGAAGCAGCACAAAATTGGTTTATTAAAGTTTTCTTATTCTTTGGATTGATGATAAAGTGAAAGCTTTTTTGATGCAGATTGCAGGTGCTATTAAAACAGAGTGGTTTTTTACGATTTTTTAAATAAACCATATAAGTAATATAAGAGAATATAAGTTTTTCTTTAAATGAACTTACATCACTTATATGGTTATGAAATTTCCGTTTTTGGGCATTGTGAGAGAAAATTACGGTTTAAAATAGTTTGTCAATTGTGGTGTTTTGTATCTTGGCCCTATAAAACAAGCAGAAAATTAGTTAATTTCTGTTTGCTGTAAATTACTTTAGGAAAGATGAAAGAATTGAATCCGAAAATAAAATATCATTTAATAGTAGGTCTGCTCATAGCCTTATGGATCTTTATTTTCGCCTTTATCATAAAACCTTTTGATGATGGGACTCTAAATTTTCGATTATGGCTTTTAATAAGTTTTGGCTTTAGCTTGTTGGCCTTTTTATGTTATGCTGTTCTCGCTGTTCTTCAAAAAATAGTTTACCAGAAATCAGCAAAATGGAATATTGGATTAGAAATAGCAAGTATTATCTTTTTTTATCTGATCTATCTTATAGGTATTTTTGCCTATTATAAAAGTCCAATTTTAAACGGAGGATATAGTTTTGCTGCGTTCTTTTCAATAATATTTCTCAAAGTTGCGCTAATTCTAACTCCCGTACTTATTCTTGCCAGAAGATATCTGATTAAACTGATTCCTATAAAAGAAGATGTTTTAATTATTAAAGGAGAGAATAAGCTGGATATTCTGAAAATCAGAAAGACTGATTTGGTTTGTATTTCGAATGCCCAAAATTATGTCGAGATTTTTTATATCGAAAATGCTAAACTTCATTCCAAATTGATTCGTTCTTCACTTAAAAAAGTGCAGGAGGATTTTGCTTTTTTGATTCAAATCCATCGTTCACATTTAATAAATCCATCACATTTTAAATCCTGGAAGGATCAAAATACGATTGTACTTACGCAAATTGAACTCCCGGTTTCTAAAAATTATAAAGAAACTTTACGGGCCTTACAATTTCGTACCTAAAAAGATGCGTTTTGTACCTAAGTCAATGCTGGAGGTATGTTCAGAAGTTTTTCATTTTAGTTTTGTCTCATCAATTTTAAAACTTAATTATGAAAACAAAACACATTTGCCTACTTGGATTGCTATTTTTTCTTATCAGTTATTTTTTCTTTTCTAAGATTTTACCAAATTTTCAAGAACCAATCGATTTTCCGCATTGGTTTAATTTAATTGGAGCCTGTTTGTTGCTCTCGTTTAATGACGTGTTTCCGAAGAACAAAATAAATTCGGTTGCAACAGTTGTGACTACGTTAGGGGTTATTGCTCATGTTGGTCTTTGTACAATTGACTTTATCATGTCAAGTTTCGGGAATAACGAGTTCGCCAAAGAAGCATTAAGTCACCAGATAAGTACGACACCATTTATTCTATATCCTTTTGTGACTGTGGGGCCGTCTTTACTTTTTATTGGATTGGCTATACATGCATTGAATTTTGTTAAAACAAATAGGACGAGTTCCTTAATGGTGATTCTTGCTGCACCCACAATAGGTTTTTCGTTTTTTGTATTAAAAGATGGTGTTTGGATGTTGTTGAGTTGTGTGGTTTTTGTTTTGGGATTAACATTGCTTCTTTGTAGGAATGATAGTGTAAAAATGAGTTGAAATCTATATATTTGAATTTTTAATGGGCTTTTTAAGCTGCAAATCCATATTGCTAAATTTATGAATAAGATTCTTGTCCTACTTGTTTTGTTTATTTCGTTTAACCTCTCTGCACAAGACAATATTAAATTTGACAAGAAATTTGTGCAATGCGAGGATAAATGGGTGGCTTTTGAGGCAGATAGTACAGGTGCTTATCCTTACGGTTTTATATACATAGATGCAGATGCGGGATTAACGTTGGACTATGCGGGAACTTTTAAAATTGAGTCCGGTAATAAATTTATTTCGGAAAAAACAGAAGTGAAGAGTTCCATAAAGTATAGATTACAACCTAATAACAATATGGTAGCACTTCTTCCTGAATCAAAGTTTGCTGAGTTAAATATTGAGAAAACTCCGGATTGGCTTAAACATTATAAAGTAGGTGAGGGTTCAGTTGACCGACTTTATAAGTGGGGTTATATGTATAATGGCTGGGGAGAGTGCGAAAAAGCGCTGGACTATCTTGAGAAGGCCAAAGTAATTAATCCTGAGTATAAAGGTCTTCTGGTAGAATTGGCCTTTTCTTATAATTGTCTGAAACGATATCAGAAAGCAGTAGATGTTTTGGAGATTGCTCTAAAGAAAGAGCCGCTTGATGCTTATACGAATAAAGAGTTAGTTTATGCGGAAACTAAAAATGGTAATCTTCAAGAGGCTGAAAAGGTATGTCGTAAAGTCTTTAAAGAGTGCAAGGATAAAACTTATAACTCTGAAAATGCCTATAACGTGTTGCAAGCCTACTATTTGAAAAAAGAAATTAAAAACTTCAATAACTGGTTTCAAGAGGTAGAATCGTATTTAATGAATGACCAAAGATTTAAGCCTTTGGTTGAGAAAATGAAAAAGGAATTGGGGCAATAACAACGGTATTCTATAGCTTTAAATTGAAATTGAAAAAACATCTAAAATACTTCATTTACCTCTTTCTGGCTCTTGCTGTGATTGCTACTGACTGTGCTTTAGATTCTCAATCAAAATCTGCGGATTATTATCAATCGTCCTATGTAATTTTAAGAAAAGAACTAGCGGTTAGAAATCTTCGATTATACAAATTTGGCCAACTAAAATCAATTGGAAAAATTTCGTTTCCAATACTTTTAAATTTTGTTCCAATTAAAGAAGCATCTGGTTTTCAAACTCGGGTTCTTTTAAGATTATGTACACATCTTCATCAAAACATAAATTCATTTATAAAACAGTCCATTTTTGTAAATGAAATAAATACTTCAAGACATTTCGATACAAGTTTATACAGCGCTTAAGATTTTTTAAGCATTTATGCTACTCAGAGCATAAGATGATATCATAATGTCTAATCATTTATCATTTACAAAATGTATAAACAAAATAAAACACGTTTAGAGCAATCTAAGCAACTACTTCATTGGATAAAACGAAAACTCCTTTTAGTAATGACCGCCTTCATGTTAGGAATGGCAAACGGGATGCACACAGAGGATACAAGAATTAAAGGCAATCAAAATTATACGGAACAGCATAAAAAAGACTAAGAATTTTGGATGATTTGTCATTTCGAGCGAAGTCGAGAAATCACACACGTTGATCCGTTTCTATTTTTCGCGATTTTGTCACACTGAGAAACGAAGTATCTTCACAAGTAATTCCGTAAAGGGAAGTTCAGCGGTATGGATTCAGCAAACGTAAATCCTTCGTTCCTCAGGATGACAAACTGTACGGAGTTTTTTGTATGACTTCTCGACTTCGCTCGAAATGGCAAAACAGGCGAATTGCGTCGATTAACGCAAGCAAGATATAGACGGACAATAGAATAGTAGCATAAAAAAACCGAAGCGTTAAAACTTCGGTTTTTTATAAGCCACAAATTGGAATTTGGAATTTAAAAATATTGGAATTTTTAGTTCTCCCACTTATAATAACGAGCCCCAATCAAATTAGGGATTTCTTTTTCGATTCGATCCAGAACCCATTCTTGTTTGGGTGTTCTGATGCTTACTTTTTGTTCTTTTTTGTGAAGTCTCTCGTAAGTTTCAAAATCAATTTCTACACTTTTAGTTAAGTTTTCAAAAAGTTTGGTTTGACTTAAAGTCGATTGCCATTCGGGTTGAATGGTTCCTTCAAAAACTTTAGATTTTGATCCGCTTCCGTAGGCTAAGAATCCGAATTTAGTTCCGGAAATATCTTTTTTAGTATCATAAAAATGAGCCAAAGTCGATAGTAATCCCATGAAAATAGAGCCTGTGTAAAGATTTCCGATTAGAGAAGAAGCCAATTCGGCAGGCTGCAATTTTTCGGTTACAAATTTTCGGTAGTCCGCTGATTTTCCAACTTCTTTAATTTTGTTTTGATAATCTGCAGGCTGGATATCGTCAGCTATAATTTTTTCGGTACTATCCAAAGCATAAATTTCAGATAACATTCGGCGTCCCTGAAAAGAATAAGGCAAGTGCATGATGATACTGTGCCAGGTATTGTATAAAGTTTCGGTAGTGTTTTTTAATTTTTTGAATGAAAAGTAGGCAGTACGCGTACGATCCATATAACATTGATTTGAATATTGACCGTCAAAAACCGGTTGGTCTTTATGGATTTCGATTTCGGCTTCTAAATTATCAAACCAAGGGTCGTTGTTTTCGTTCTGTGCAATTGTTTCTTTCGAAATGCTTCGGTATGGCTTGAAAAAGTCAAAAACGCCTTTTGTACTTGTGGCCCAATTTTCATCAAAAGCAATAATTCTTGGGTTTGAAGTTACCAACATGGCCAAAGCTCCGGCGCCTTGTGTGTATTCTCCGGTGGAGTTTAAATCGTATTTGGCAAAATCGGTCGTAACTACAATTGCTTTTTTGGTTGGGTTTAGTTTTACAAAGTCCATACAGTTTTGTAACGCATCAACACCACCAATACAGGCAAACGTAAAATCGACAACATCGCATTCGGCTAAAGAATCTTCACCAAACTTTTGTTCCATTAAAGCGATCAGAAAAGAACTGATCGGTTTTGAACTATCGATAGCACTTTCGGTTCCGACATAAATCCGGCTGATCTCGTTTAGGTTTATTTGATTTTCGGTAATTAGTTTGGTTAAAGCATTGGCTCCAAAAACTACTGCATCCTGGTGTGCATCCGGTAAAGTCATTTTGATTAACCCAAGTCCTTTTTCTAATTTTTCGGGTTCTATATTTCTGGCGGTTGCCAAAGTTTTGATAGGTAAATGTATGTTGGCTACATCAAAAGAAATAGCGTCAATTCCTGTTTTCATTCTCATTTTTTTTGAAGCGGATAAAGGTAAAATTATGCTCTTAGAATTCTGTTGTTTTAAAGCAATAAAATTAGCGCCTCCTATATTTTTGAGGAAAACAAGTCAAAAAGTACTAAAAAATAGCAATTTGATAATTATATAAAATGCAGGTTTTGGAGAAAATGGCCGCGTAATGAGACTTATTTTGTTGTTTTATAAGAATTTGAATAATTGACGGAGAGGCTTTTTAAAATGATTATAAATAAGAGCGAAATGGTTGTAGTTCACTTGTATTTACTTTATTTTTGTATAATTTTTTAAAACAAACTACTTAAACTCTTATGGCACAATCTGCACTATTGAATGCTTCCATCTTAAAGAAAGTGGCTATGGCTCTTTCGGGAATATTCTTAATCACGTTTTTAGCGCTGCATGTTTCCTTAAATTTTATTTCTATTATTAGTGAAGACGTTTTTAACGAAGCTTCTCACTTTATGGGATACAATCCGCTGATACAATATGTAATGCAACCTGTTTTGGCAGTTGGTGTAATTTTCCACTTTGTAATGGGATTTATATTGACAGCACAAAATAGCGCAGCAAGACCAATTGCATACGCAAAATACAATGGAGCGGCTAATGCTTCTTGGACTTCAAGAAATATGATTATTTCTGGACTGGTTATTTTAGCATTCTTAGGATTGCACTTTTATGATTTCTGGTTTCCTGAAGTTTCTTATAAGTATATAGCAGGAACTGCACCGGATGCTACAAGATATTATGGTGAGTTAGTTCACAAATTTCACGATCCAATTCGTACAGGAATTTACTGTGTGTCTTTCGTTCTTTTAGGGTTCCACCTTTGGCACGGATTCAGTTCATCTCTTCAATCAGTAGGGATGCACAATAAATATTCCAGATTCTTAAGTAAAATCGGTTATGGATTTGCGGTTGTAGTACCGGCACTTTTCGTGATAATCGCTTTAGTTCATCATTTCAATAATTAATATCAATTATAATGGCATTAGATTCAAAAATCCCAAAAGGTCCAATCTCGGACAAATGGACAGATTATAAAGATCACATTAATTTAGTAAACCCTGCTAATAAACGTAATTTAGATATTATTATCGTTGGAACAGGTTTAGCTGGAGGTTCTGCTGCGGCTACTTTGGCTGAATTAGGATATAACGTAAAAGCATTTTGTTTTCAGGATTCACCAAGACGTGCGCACTCTATTGCTGCACAAGGTGGTATCAATGCAGCAAAAAATTATAAAGGTGACGGTGACTCGGTTTACAGATTGTTTTACGATACTGTAAAAGGAGGAGATTACCGTGCACGTGAGGCAAACGTTCACCGTTTGGCTGAAGTTTCGGCTAATATTATTGACCAGTGTGTGGCTCAAGGGGTGCCATTGGCTCGTGAATATGGCGGATTATTAGATAACCGTTCTTTTGGAGGAACTTTGGTTTCTCGTACTTTTTACGCACAAGGACAAACCGGACAACAATTATTGTTAGGAGCTTATTCTGCAATGAACCGTCAGATTGGTCGTGGAAAAGTAAAAATGTACAACCGTCACGAGATGTTAGACATCGTAATCGTTGATGGAAAAGCAAGAGGTATTATCGCTCGTAATTTGGTTACAGGAGAAATAGAAAGACATTCTGCTCATGCTGTAGTTATTGGTTCAGGAGGATATGGAAACGTATTTTTCTTGTCAACAAATGCTATGGGAAGTAATGCAACAGCAGCTTGGAAAATACATAAAAAAGGAGCGTTTTTCGCGAATCCTTGTTATACACAAATTCACCCAACTTGTATTCCGGTTTCAGGAGATCATCAGTCAAAATTGACTTTGATGTCTGAGTCGTTACGTAATGACGGTCGTATTTGGGTTCCTGCAAAACAAGAAGATGCAAAAGCAATTCGTGAAGGAAAGAAAAAAGCAACTGATTTATCTGAAAGCGAAAGAGATTATTTCTTAGAAAGAAGATATCCTGCTTTTGGTAACTTGGTACCACGTGACGTTGCGTCTCGTGCTGCAAAAGAAAGATGTGATGCCGGTTTTGGTGTTAACAAAACAGGTGAAGCAGTTTACCTTGATTTTGCTGCAGCTATCGAACGTTATGGAAAAGAGGCAGCTTACGTAAAAGGTTTAGATGCTAATGATACGGCAGTGGTTACTAAATTAGGAACTGATATCGTAAAAAGTAAATACGGAAACTTATTCCAAATGTACTTGAAAATCGTTGATGAGAATCCTTATGTAACGCCAATGATGATTTACCCTGCGGTTCACTACACTATGGGTGGAACTTGGGTTGATTATAACTTAATGACAACGATTCCTGGATGTTTCTCAATCGGAGAGTCTAACTTCTCAGATCACGGAGCAAACAGACTTGGAGCTTCTGCCTTGATGCAAGGTTTAGCAGATGGTTATTTTGTATTGCCTTATACTATTGGAGATTATTTAGCTCCGGATATTAAAATGGGTGAAATTTCTACAGATTTACCTGAATTCGTAGAAGCAGAGAAAAGTGTAAAAGATCAAATCGACAGATTTATCAATAATAAAGGAACTCATTCTGTAGATTATTTCCATAAGAAATTAGGAAAAATCATGTGGGATAAAGTAGGTATGGCTCGTAATGCTAAAGGTTTGACTGAGGCGATCGAAGAAATTGCTGCTTTACGTGAAGAGTTTTATAAAGACGTAAAAGTACCTGGAAGTGCTAATGAATTTAATCAGGAGTTAGAAAAAGCAACTCGTGTTGCCGATTTCCTTGAGCTAGGAGAATTGTTCGCAAAAGATGCTTTACACCGTAATGAATCTTGTGGAGGTCACTTCCGCGAAGAATATCAAACAGAAGAAGGAGAAGCGCTTCGTGATGATGAGAATTTTGCATACGTTGCAGCTTGGGAATACAAAGGAAAACCAAGTGATGCCGTATTACACAAAGAAGCTCTGGTTTATGAAAACATCAAATTAGTACAACGTAGTTATAAATAGTATTTCGCAAAGTCGTTATACTTAATACTGATACAAAATGAAACTTACACTAAAAATATGGCGTCAGAAAAACGCCCAAGATAAAGGAGCAATCGTTGATTACCCAATTGACGGAATTGAACCAGATATGTCTTTTCTTGAAATGCTTGATGTTCTTAATGAACAATTAATCAATAAAGGAGAAGAGCCAGTAGCATTTGACCACGATTGTCGTGAAGGAATCTGCGGAATGTGTTCTTTGTTTATTAACGGAGAAGCGCACGGACCAGACAGAGGAGTTACAACTTGTCAGTTACACATGCGTATGTTTAAAGATGGTGATACGATTTTTATCGAGCCATTTAGAGCTAAAGCATTCCCTGTAATTAAAGATTTAGTTGTGGACAGAAGTTCTTTTGACAGAATCCAACATGCGGGAGGATTTATCTCGGTAAATACTTCAGGAAATACAATTGATGCCAATACTATTCCGATTAACAAAGACGATGCAGACAAATCTTTTGATGCTGCTGCTTGTATTGGTTGTGGAGCTTGTGTGGCTACTTGTAAAAACTCATCAGCAATGTTGTTCGTTTCTGCAAAAGTATCTCAATATGCTTTATTGCCACAAGGTCAGGTAGAGGCGGTTGATCGTGTTTTAAACATGGTTCACCAAATGGATGCTGAAGGTTTTGGTAACTGTACCAACACCGGAGCTTGTGAAGTAGAATGTCCAAAAGGAATTTCTCTTGAAAATATTGCACGCATGAACCGTGAGTATTTAGCAGCAAGTTTAAAAGGATAATAAAATAGCATTTATGACTAGTCCTAAATAATCGATACAGATTATTAGATAAAAATATTTTAATTAAACACCTGCAAAAACGTTTTTGCAGGTGTTTTTTGTTTTATAAGTTCTCATTTCAACTTTACTTTGTTCGTGCAT
>NZ_JBIPCS010000009.1:0-200656 GCF_044005985.1 Flavobacterium sp. FlaQc-49
GTTCTGGTTAAGATATAAGCATTTCCATCACAACCACTTCCTCCGTTATTGGTATCAGTTACGGTGATTGTTACATTTGAATCACAATTATCAGAAACATTCGTTACATCTTGTGGTGTACCGGCAGGAATAACAGCTATGCTCTCTAAACCGGTAACATCTGTAGGAACAGTTCCCGTTGGAGCTGTTGTATCTCTCACGGTTATAATTTGAACATAAGATGTAGTGTTACCAGAGCAATCCGTTGCTGTCCAGGTACGTGTTAAGGTATAATTAGAATCACATTGATTTTGAATATCACTTTTTGTTTCAGTGAAAACAATTGGTAAATCTGATGTGCAACTGTCTGAAACTACTAGTTGAGCAGGGGCAGGAACAGCGTCACAAGAAACAGTACTATCTTTTGGAAGATCTCCGGTAAATATTGGTTTACTGGTATCTTCAATTGTAATCACTTGCGTGAAAGTATCAGAAGTATTACCACAATCGTCTTTAACAGTCCAAGTGTTAGTGTAAGTTCCGGCATTAGCACAACCTTCAGAAGCTACAAAAGCACCACTTGTTTTCACGATATTAGAAACATCACCATCACAAGAATCAGTAGCAACCGGGAATTGTGTTTGAGCAGTTGTCAAAGCTGTTGCATCGCTACATTGAACAGTTACGTTTAATGTTCCGGCCTCAGTTGTCCAAGTTGGAGCAGTGGTATCTTCAATAGTAATCACTTGAGTGTAAACATCAGAAGTGTTACCACAATCATCTTTTACAGTCCAGGTATTGGTATAAGTTCCGGCATTAGTACAACCTTCAGAGGCTACAAAAGCACCGCTTGTTTTTACGATATTTGAAACATCACCATCACAAGAATCAGTAGCAACCGGGAATTGTGTTTGAGCAGTTGTCAAAGCTGTTGCATCACTACATTGAACAGTAACGTTTAATGTTCCGGCCTCAGTTGTCCATGTTGGAGCAGTGGTATCTTCAATAGTAATCACTTGAGTGTAAACATCTGAAGTGTTACCACAATCATCTTTAACAGTCCAGGTATTGGTATAAGTTCCAGCGTTAGCGCAACCTTCAGAGGCTACAAAAGCACCGCTGGTTTTTACGATATTCGAAACATCACCATCACAAGAATCAGTCGCAACCGGGAATTGTGTTTGAGCGGTAGTCAAAGCTGTTGCATCACTACACTGAACAGTTACGTTTAATGTTCCAGGCTGAGTTGTCCAAGTTGGAGCAGTGGTATCTTCGATTGTAATCACTTGCGTGAAAGTATCAGAAGTATTACCACAATCATCTTTTACAGTCCAAGTGTTAGTATAAGTTCCTGCATTAGTACAACCTTCAGAAGCTACAAAAGCACCGCTTGTTTTCACAATATTAGAAACATCACCATCGCAAGAATCAGTCGCAACCGGGAATTGTGTCTGAGCAGTAGTCAAAGCTGTTGCATCACTACATTGAACAGTTACGTTTAATGTTCCCCCTTGAGTTGACCAAGTTGGAGCAGTGGTATCTTCAATAGTAATCACTTGAGTATAAACATCTGAAGTATTACCACAATCATCTTTAACAGTCCAAGTGTTAGTATAAGTTCCAGCGTTAGTACAACCTTGAGAAGCTACAAAAGCACCGCTGGTTTTTACGATATTCGAAACATCACCATCACAAGAATCAGTAGCAACCGGGAATTGTGTTTGAGCAGTAGTCAAAGCTGCCATATCACTACATTGAACAGTTACGTTTAATGTTCCAGGCTGAGTTGTCCAAGTTGGAGCAGTGGTATCTTCGATTGTAATTACTTGAGTGAAAGCATCTGTAACGTTTCCACAATCATCTTTTGCAATCCAAGAGTTGGTATACGTTCCAGCGTTAGCACAACCTTCAGAGGCAACAAAAGTGCCACTTGTTTTGGTGTAAGTTACAACTGAACAATTGGCTGTAGCTGCGGGAGCTTGATTTTGAGCAGCAGTTAATCCGGTTGCATCACTACATTGCAAAGTAACGTTTAATGTTCCTGCTTGTGTAATCCAAGTTGGTACTGCGGTATCCTGAACGGTAATTACCTGAGTAAAGACAGTTGAGGTATTATTGCAAGTATCGGTTGCAGTCCAGGTGTTGGTGTAAGTACCAGTACTTCCACAACTTCCTTTTTGTAATTGACCGGTTACTTTAGTATAAGTTATAGTTCCATCGCAATTATCTGTTGCAATTGGAGCTTGGTTTTGAGCGGTTGTCAATCCGTCATTATCGCTACATTGTAAAGTAACATCTAGTGTTCCGGCTTGAGTTGTCCATGTTGGAGCAGAAGTATCTTCGATTGTAATTACTTGAGTGAAAGTATCAGAAGTATTTCCACAATCATCTTTTACAGTCCAAGTATTAGTATATGTTCCTGCATTTGCACAAGTTTCAGAGGCTACAAAAGCACCACTTGTTTTCACGATATTAGAAACATCACCATCACAAGAGTCAGTAGCAACCGGGAATTGTGTTTGAGCAGTAGTCAAAGCTGTTGCATCACTACATTGAACAGTTACGTTTAATGTTCCGGCCTCAGTTGTCCAAGTTGGAGCAGTGGTATCTTCGATTGTAATCACTTGAGTGTAAATATCAGAAGTATTTCCACAATCATCTTTAACGGTCCAAGTGTTAGTATAAGTTCCAGCGTTAGCGCAACCTTCAGAAGCTACAAAAGCACCACTTGTTTTCACGATATTAGAAACATCACCATCACAAGAGTCAGTAGCAACTGGGAATTGTGTTTGAGCAGTAGTTAAAGCCGTTGCATCGCTACATTGAACAGTAACGTTTAATGTTCCAGGTTGAGTTGTCCATGTTGGAGCAGTGGTATCTTCAATAGTAATCACTTGAGTGTAAACATCTGAAGTATTACCACAATCGTCTTTAACAGTCCAAGTGTTAGTATAAGTTCCAGCGTTAGCGCAACCTTCAGAGGCTACAAAAGCACCGCTTGTTTTTACGATATTAGAAACATCACCATCACAAGAGTCAGTAGCAACTGGGAATTGTGTTTGAGCAGTAGTCAAAGCTGTTGCATCACTACATTGAACAGTTACGTTTAATGTTCCAGGCTGAGTTGTCCAAGTTGGAGCAGTGGTATCTTCGATAGTAATAATTTGTGTGAAAACATCAGAAGTATTTCCACAATCATCTTTAACAGTCCAAGTGTTAGTATAAGTTCCAGCGTTAGCGCAACCTTCAGAGGCTACAAAAGCACCGCTTGTTTTTACGATATTTGAAACATCAGTATCACAAGCATCAGCTGCAATAGGGAACTGCGCTTGAGCAGCATTTAAAGCTGTTGCATCACTACATTGAACAGTAGCGTTTAATGTTCCGGCTTGAGTTGACCAAGTTGGAGCAGTGGAATCTTCGATAGTAATTACTTGAGTGAAAGCGTCAGTGACATTTCCGCAGTCATCTTTTGCAATCCAAGAGTTGGTATAAGTTCCAGCATTTGCACAACCTTCAGAGGCAATAAAAGAACCACTTGTTTTGGTGTAAGTTACAATTGAACAATTGGCTGTAGCTGCAGGAGCTTGATTTTGAGCAGCAGTTAATGCTGCAGCATCACTGCATTGAACAGTTACGTTTAATGTCCCAGCCTGAGTAATCCAAGTTGGAATTGCAGTATCCTGAACGGTAATTACCTGAGTAAAGACAGTTGAGGTATTATTGCAAGTATCAGTTGCAGTCCAAGTGTTAGTGTAGGTACCAGTACTTCCACAGCTACCTTTTTGTAATACACCGGTTACTTTAGTATAAGTTATAGTTCCATCACAATTATCTGTTGCAATTGGAGCTTGGTTTTGAGCGGTTGTCAATCCGTCATTATCACTACATTGTAAAGTAACATCTAATGTTCCGGCTTGAGTTGACCAAGTAGGAGCAGTAGTATCTTCGATGGTAATGATTTGCGTGAAAACATCAGAAGTATTTCCACAATCATCATTAACAGTCCAAGTGTTAGTGTATGTTCCGGCGTTAGCGCAACCTTGAGAAGCTACAAAAGCACCGCTTACTTTTACAATGTTTGTCACATCCGTATCACAAGCGTCAGTAGCTACTGGGAATTGTGCTTGAGCATTAGCTAAAGCTGCTGCATCACTACATTGAACCGTTGTATTTAATGTTCCGGCTTGAGTTGACCAAGTTGGAGCAGTAGTATCTTCGATGGTAATGATTTGCGTGAAAATAGCAGAAGTATTTCCGCAATCATCATTAACAGTCCAAGTATTAGTATATGTTCCGGCGTTAGCGCAACCTTGAGAAGCTACAAAAGCACCGCTTACTTTTACAATGTTGGTCACATCCGTATCACAAGCATCAGTTGCAACTGGGAATTGAGCTTGAGCATTAGCCAAAGCTGTTGCATCACTACATTGAACAGTAGTATTTAATGTTCCGGCTTGAGTAGACCAAGTAGGAGCAGTAGTATCTTCGATTGTAATGATTTGCGTGAAAACATCAGAAGTATTTCCACAATCATCATTAACAGTCCAGGTATTAGTATATGTTCCGGCGTTAGCACAACCTTGAGAAGCTACAAAAGCACCACTTACTTTTATAATGTTTGTCACATCAGTATCACAAGCATCAGTAGCTACTGGGAATTGAGCTTGAGCATTAGCCAAAGCTGTTGCATCGCTACATTGAACCGTAGTATTTAATGTTCCGGCTTGAGTTGACCAAGTTGGAGCAGTAGTATCTTCGATAGTAATGATTTGCGTGAAAATAGCAGAAGTATTTCCACAATCGTCATTAACCGTCCAAGTATTAGTGTAAGTTCCGGCATTAGCACAACCTTGAGAAGCTACAAAAGCACCGCTTACTTTTACAATGTTTGTCACATCCGTATCACAAGCGTCAGTAGCTACTGGGAATTGAGCTTGAGCATTAACTAAAGCTGTTGCATCACTACATTGAACAGTAGTATTTAATGTTCCGGCTTGAGTTGACCAAGTTGGAGCAGTAGTGTCTTCGATAGTAATGATTTGTGTGAAAATAGCAGAAGTATTTCCGCAATCATCATTAACCGTCCAAGTATTAGTGTAAGTTCCGGCGTTAGCACAACCTTGAGAAGCTACAAAAGCACCACTTACTTTTACAATGTTTGTCACATCAGTATCACAAGCGTCAGTAGCTACTGGGAATTGAGCTTGAGCATTAGCCAAAGCTGCTGCATCGCTACATTGAACAGTAGTATTTAATGTTCCGGCTTGAGTAGACCAAGTTGGAGCAGTAGTATCTTCGATAGTAATGATTTGAGTGAAAATAGCAGAAGTATTTCCGCAATCATCATTAACCGTCCAAGTATTAGTATATGTTCCAGCGTTAGCACAACCTTGAGAAGCTACAAAAGCACCGCTTACTTTTACAATGTTTGTCACATCCGTATCACAAGCGTCAGTTGCAATCGGGAATTGAGCTTGAGCATTAGCTAAAGCTGCTGCATCGCTACATTGAACAGTAGTATTTAATGTTCCCCCTTGAGTTGACCAAGTTGGAGCAGTAGTATCTTCGATGGTAATGATTTGAGTGAAAACAGCAGAAGTATTTCCGCAATCATCATTAACCGTCCAAGTATTAGTATATGTTCCGGCGTTAGCACAACCTTGAGAAGCTACAAAAGCACCGCTTACTTTTACAATGTTTGTCACATCCGTATCACAAGCGTCAGTAGCTACAGGGAATTGAGCTTGAGCATTAGCCAAAGCTGCCATATCGCTACATTGAATCGTAGTATTTAATGTTCCCCCTTGAGTTGACCAAGTTGGAGCAGTAGTATCTTCGATAGTAATTACTTGCGTGAAAATAGCAGAAGTATTTCCGCAATCATCATTAACAGTCCAAGTATTAGTATATGTTCCAGCGTTAGCACAACCTTGAGAAGCTACAAAAGCACCACTTACTTTTACAATGTTGGTCACATCAGTATCACAGCTATCCGTTGCAACCGGGAATTGCGCTTGAGCATTAGCCAAAGCTGTTGCATCGCTACATTGAACAGTAGTATTTAATGTTCCCTCTTGAGTTGACCAAGTTGGCGCAGTAGTATCTTCGATAGTAATTACTTGCGTGAAAATAGCAGAAGTATTTCCACAGTCATCATTAACAGTCCAAGTATTAGTATATGTTCCGGCGTTAGCACAACCTTGAGAAGCTACAAAAGCACCGCTTACTTTTACAATGTTTGTCACATCCGTATCACAAGCGTCAGTAGCTACTGGGAATTGAGCTTGAGCATTAGCCAAAGCTGTTGCATCGCTACATTGAACCGTAGTATTTAATGTTCCGGCTTGAGTTGACCAAGTAGGAGCAGTAGTATCTTCGATGGTAATGATCTGGGTGAAAATAGCAGAAGTATTTCCGCAATCATCATTAACCGTCCAAGTATTAGTATATGTTCCGGCATTAGCGCAACCTTGAGAAGCTACAAAAGCACCGCTTACTTTTACAATGTTGGTCACATCTGTATCACAAGCGTCAGTAGCTACTGGGAATTGCGCTTGAGCATTAGCCAAAGCTGTTGCGTCGCTACATTGAACAGTAGTATTTAATGTTCCGGCTTGAGTGGACCAAGTAGGAGCAGTGTTATCCTGAACAATAATTGTTTGACTAACAGGAAGAGAAGTATTTCCACAAGCATCTATAGCGGTCCAAGTTCTGGTTTTTGTATAGGAACCGGTACAATTGCCTGGTACTGTTGTGTCCTGGAAGGTTAAAGAAGAAACAGTTCCACTATCATCTGTTGCGGTAGCTTGTGCAAAGACAGGCACTTCCGGACAGTTGATTGTTGTAGTTGAAGGTAAAGGATCAATTACCGGTTTTACAGAATCTCCATCAAGAATTACAAAAGATTCGCTGATTGTACAACCTTTAGCATCTGTGATTGTTACGCTATAATTTCCTGCTAAAAGAGCAGTAGCAGTATCCGAAGTTTGTGCTGGAGTTGTATTCCATAAGTAAGTATAAGGTGTTGTTCCTCCTGATACCGTTACAGTCGCAGAACCAGTTGCATCACCTCCACAAACAACATCAATTTGTGTTTTTGTAGCGCTTAGCGCTTTTTGTGGTTGTCCGATTGTTACGGAGCAAGTAGTAGTGTAACCTAATTTGTCGGTTACGGTTACAGTATGTTGACCTGCAGTTAAAGAAACTGCTTGTGAAGTTGTTTCATTATTATCCCATAAATAAGTATAATCACCATTTCCTCCTATAGCAGTTACAGTCGCTTTTCCATTACTGTCACCAAAACATTTGGCAGGATCATCTTGAGAAATACTACAAGACAATACATTTGGTTCAGAGATGGTGATGGTACAAGTTGTAGTACAACCTTTTGCGTCTGTTACGGTTACAGAGTGTAAACCTGCATTTAGTAATACCGCTTTTTGTGTTGTTTCATTATTATCCCATAAGTAGGTATAACTTCCGTTTCCACCAAGTGGAGTTACAGTAGCTTCACCATTACTTAAACCATTAGCAGTAACTGCTTTGTTTTGTATTATTGAACAGCTTAAAGCCGCGCTAGGTTGACCAATTGTAACCGAATTAGATTGAGATGAACAAGAATCCGTAACGGTTAAAGTATAAGTTCCCGCAGGAAGATTGGATACTGTTGCTGTAGTTCCAACTACGGTGTTAGAGCTGTTTTTCCAAGAGTATGTTACCGTTCCAATAGCGTTTGTAACTGTACCAGCGATAACTGTTCCGTTACTATTTCCAAAACAAGCTGCATCCGTTTCAGAAGAAGCTGCTAAAGCTAGTGCTGCACTCGGTTGTCCGATAGTAACAGAATTAGTTTGAGAAGAACAAGAATCTGTAACAGTTAAAGTATATGTTCCGGCAGGCAGGTTTGCTACTGTTGCTGTGGTTCCTACTACAGCATTAGAGCTGTTTTCCCAAGAGTATGTTACCGTTCCAACAGCGTTTGTAACAGTACCCGCAGTTACTGTTCCGGTGCTGGCGCCAAAACAAGCCGCATCGGTTTTTGATGAAGCTGCTAAAGCTAGTGCTGCACTCGGTTGTCCGATTGTAACAGAATTAGTTTGAGAAGAGCAAGAATCTGTAACGGTTAAGGTATAAGTTCCGGCAGGAAGATTTGACACTGTGGCCGTAGTTCCTACTACTGTATTAGAACTGTTTTTCCAAGAGAAGGTTACTGTTCCAATAGCGTTTGTAACAGTACCCGCAGTTACTGTTCCGGTGCTGGCGCCAAAACAAGCCGCATCTGTTTTTGATGAAGCCGCTAAAGCTAGTGCTGCACTCGGTTGTCCGATAGTAACAGAATTAGTTTGAGAAGAACAAGAATCTGTAACAGTTAAGGTATAAGTTCCGGCAGGAAGATTCGAAACCGTTGCTGTGGTTCCTACTACTGTATTAGAACTGTTTTTCCAAGAGAAAGTTATTGTTCCAACTGAGTTTGTCACGGCACCTGCAGTTACTGTTCCGGTGCTGGCACCAAAACAAACCACATCTGTTTTAGAGGAAGCCGCTAATGCCAAAGCTGCACTTGGTTGCCCGATGGTAACAGAATTAGTTTGAGAAGAACAAGAATCTGTAACAGTTAAGGTATAAGTTCCGGCAGGAAGATTCGAAACTGTTGCTGTTGTTCCTACTACTGTATTTGAGCTGTTTTTCCAAGAAAAAGTTACTGTTCCAACTGCGTTTGTTACTGTACCTGCGGTTATAGTTCCAGTACTTGCACCAAAACAAACCACATCTGTTTTAGATGAAGCTGCTAATGCTAAAGCCGCACTAGGTTGTCCGATAGTAACAGAATTAGTTTGAGAAGAACAAGAATCTGTAACAGTTAAGGTATAAGTTCCGGCAGGAAGATTTGAAACTGTTACTGTTGTTCCTACTACTGTATTAGAACTGTTTTTCCAAGAAAAAGTCACAGTTCCAACTGCGTTTGTCACGGCACCTGCGGTTATAGTTCCAGTGCTGGCACCAAAACAAACCACGTCTGTTTTAGATGAAGCCGCTAATGCTAAAGCTGCACTCGGTTGCCCGATAGTAACAGAATTAGTTTGAGAAGAGCAAGAATCTGTAACAGTTAAGGTATAAGTTCCCGCAGGAAGATTTGAAACCGTTGCTGTCGTTCCTACTACTGTATTAGAACTGTTTTTCCAAGAGAAAGTTACTGTTCCGACCGCGTTTGTCACGGCACCTGCAGTTATTGTTCCGGTGCTGGCACCAAAACAAACCACATCTGTTTTAGATGAAGCCGCTAATGCCAAAGCTGCACTCGGTTGCCCGATTGTAACAGAATTAGTTTGAGAAGAGCAAGAATCTGTAACAGTTAAGGTATAAGTTCCGGCAGGCAAATTTGATACTGTTGCTGTTGTTCCTACTACTGTATTTGAGCTATTTTTCCAAGAGAAAGTTACTGTCCCGACCGCATTTGTCACTGCACCTGCAGTTACTGTTCCGGTGCTGGCACCAAAACAAGCCGCATCTGTTTTAGAAGAAGCTGCTAAAGCTAGTGCTGCACTTGGTTGCCCGATGGTAACAGAATTAGTTTTAGAAGAACAAGAATCTGTAACAGTTAAGGTATAAGTTCCGGCAGGAAGATTTGAAACTGTTGCTGTCGTTCCTACTACTGTATTAGAGCTGTTTTTCCAAGAGAATGTTACAGTTCCAACGGAGTTTGTCACGGCACCAGCAGTTACTGTTCCGGTGTTGCCACCAAAACAAGCTGCATCAGTTTTAGAAGAAGCTGCTAATGCCAAAGCTGCACTCGGTTGTCCGATAGTAACAGAATTAGTTTGAGAAGAACAAGAATCTGTAACGGTTAAAGTATAAGTTCCAGCAGGAAGATTTGATACTGTTGCTGTTGTTCCTACTACTGTATTAGAGCTGTTTTTCCAAGAGAAAGTTACTGTTCCAACGGAGTTTGTCACCGCACCCGCAGTTATTGTTCCCGTACTCGCTCCGAAACAAACGACATCAGTTTTGGAGGAAGCTGCTAATGCCAAAGCTGCACTCGGTTGTCCGATAGTAACAGAATTAGTTTTAGAAGAGCAAGAATCTGTAACAGTTAAGGTATAAGTTCCAGCAGGAAGATTCGAAACTGTTACTGTCGTTCCTACTACTGTATTAGAGCTGTTTTTCCAAGAGAAAGTTACCGTTCCAACGGAATTTGTAACCGCACCCGCAGTTATAGTTCCGGTACTGGCACCAAAACAAGTAACATCTGTTTTAGAAGAAGCTGCTAAAGCCAAAGCCGCACTCGGTTGTCCGATGGTAACGGAATTGGTTTGAGAAGAACAAGAATCTGTAACAGTTAAAGTATAAGTTCCCGCAGGAAGATTGGATATCGTTGCTGTTGTTCCTACTACCGTATTAGAGCTGTTTTTCCAAGAGAAAGTTACAGTTCCAACGGAGTTTGTCACGGCACCCGCAGTAACTGTTCCGGTGCTTGCGCCAAAACATGCTGCATCCGTTTTAGATGAAGCTGCTAAAGCCAAAGCTGCACTCGGTTGTCCGATGGTAACTGTATTGGTTTTAGAAGAACAAGAATCCGTTACGGTTAAAGTGTAAGTTCCGGCAGGAAGATTGGACACTGTCGCTGTTGTTCCTACTACTGTATTAGAACTGTTTTTCCACGAGTACGTTACAGTTCCAACGGAGTTTGTAACCGCACCTGCAGTTATAGTTCCGGTGCTGGCACCAAAACAAGCTGCATCCGTTTTAGATGAAGCTGCCAAAGTCAGAGCGGCGGTCGGTTGCCCGATTGTAACGGAATTGGATTGAGACGAACAAGTATCTGTAACGGTTAAAGTATAAGTTCCCGCAGGAAGATTTGAAACTGTTGCTGTTGTTCCTACTACCGTATTAGAGCTGTTTTTCCAAGAGTACGTAACAGTTCCAACTGCGTTTGTCACGGCGCCTGCAGTTACGGTTCCGGTGCTTGCACCAAAACAAGTAACATCTGTTTTAGAAGAAACTCCCAAAGCCAGAGCGGCATTTGGCTGCGTTATAACTACAGAAATAACACCTTTACATCCGCTTGCATCTGTTACAGTTGCTTCGTATGTTCCAACTCCTAAGTTGGTTATGGTTTGAGTTGTTCCTGCAAACGCAGCTCCATTTTTTTTCCATGAATAAGTATAAGGAGCAACACCACCGGTAGGATTGTTAAGTGTAATAGCCCCCGTACTTTGCCCAAAACATTTTACATCAACATGTGAAGCAACGTTTTCTGTTACAACAATATTACTAACAGTTACCACTACAGGTTTAATGTCTGAACAACCTGATATAAGGTTTTGTCCTTTAATATAATAAGTTCCTGCAGTTGCTGCAGTAGGAGTAGTGTAAGGAATTGTTGCAGCTGCATCTCTCCAATACGTATAGGTTAGTCCGGCAGTGCTTCCTGCAGTTACTGCCGCAGCAGTAATATTTACGGTGTTTGGAGAACATACACCTGCAGGATTTGTAATTACTAAAGTATTTGTGGCAAAACTTCTTGCTTTTAGAAATACACCTGCATCATATAATTGATCTGATGCATCGGCGATAGCCATTTTAATTTTATAAGTTTGACCAGGTGTAACCGGATATGTTGCGGTAAGAACAGTTGTAGATCCATCATACTCCATTACTAGTGAAGCAGGTGGATTGTTTAGGTAATAAGCGACATTTTTATCAGGGAAAGCAACACCGTTCACATTAACTCCGGAAGAGTGAATGTTGTTGATCGTAACGGTATCACCATTTGGTAATTGAGAAAGGTTTACAGCATTATTGGTGTAAGTTCCGGCTATTCCGGGTCCGCTTAAGAAAAAACCAAAAGCATCGTTAAATTGCGTATTAACATATTCCAGATATTCCTCTGAGGCAAAAACAAATTTGAACTCAACCAAATTTCCATCAGGAACAAAATTAAATTCCAATATAGCAGCATCACGCATGGTCTGACCTGATATATTAGTTAAATCAGGATCGCTGGCCTCGCTAACCATTGAATCTGATTTATTTGTAAACGTATTAGGCCCCATAGCGGAGCTTATTTTTCCTGTTGCAATTAAAAGACCTTCATCAATAGGAAATGTCGAAGTAGATTTATTAAAGTATCCCAATTGTCGGTCACCGGCGGTTGAAGACCACGTATGATTAGTCCAATCCCAATTGTTTCCATTTTTTTTATAATAACCGAATCGGACATTGCTAATGCTTAAACAGCCAGACGTTAGTATGTTACGCACTAATCCGTCTGCAGTATAACCATTATTTCCGGCAGCGGGATTTGCTACATCTATAGATCCGACTGCAGCCAGTGCCGCCAACGCATTAGCAGTCGCACTACTTTTTGCAGTTACATTACTCTTAGCAGCAGATTTATTTTTGGTAATAGTATTTCCGATTCTGATAGGAACATTTATTTCTTGGGCAGATAGCTCTGTAAAGAAAAATAGTAATCCCAAAATAGTGGTTAAAGTAATTTTTTTCATAGTCTTTAATCTTTAATTTCAAAAATTGTTTGTTCCTCTACAGTACTATTTTTAGTAAAATTTTATTTCGGCTCTTTTATAAGTATAATTTGCTATCTCTATTACCTACGATTTTTGAGCCTCCATAGATTTGACTTCGTATTTTGTGAAATTTTTATAGTTTTAACAGAATCAAAGTTATATAGTCTCTTTTTAATAGATTTTTTTTCTCTGTAACTAACCTAAAAACTCGTTGAAATGTCTTTTTTTGGTCAGAATTTGTGAAAATAGGGGGTGTTTTTTGTAGTTTTTGGCAAAAATTAATGTACGATTTATTTGCTTTTTTGGTTAAAAACATAAAAAAATAACCTTTAAAAATATTCAATAATCAATTAATTGGCTGATTTTATGTGATATGTATAATATCGACTAAGTGACAGTTTTGACGGATGAAGTGCACTTTTTGTTAAAGGGAAAAAGAAGCATGTTTTTTCTATGATGGATTTAACTGATTTTTTTTCGTGTTAAAATTTTCTTCAAATGTTAACAGAATTAAAAAAAAGTTAGTGTTTAGAATTTCTTTTGTAAATTAGAACTTCAATAAAAATGAATCTCTTTTTATGATGTTTGTAAATCCTTCCGCTTATGAAAAATTTAATTTTGATACGACATGCAAAATCCAGTTGGGAAGCTCCTTTAAAAGATTTTGACAGACCTTTAATGAAAAGAGGAATTTTAGATGCTCATGAAGTATCTGGAATTATTTCAAATTTTTTGCCCAAGACTTATATTATTTGGAGTAGTACAGCCGCTCGTGCTTCTGAAACAGCGCTCATTTTTGCTCAAAACATCTCCTATCCCATAGAAAGTATCGTGTACAAGGACGATCTTTATACTTTTGATGATAAACAACTTGAAAAAGTGATCAAATTGTGCGATAATAGTTTCGAAAGTGTTATTCTTTTCGGACATAACGAGGCTATTACAAATTTTGTTAATAAATTTGGGGATGTTTTTATAGAAAATGTTCCCACCTCAGGATTTGTATCGCTAAAGTTTGATTCAGAAAGCTGGGATACGATCAATAAAGGCAGAACACATAAAACAATTTTCCCCAAAGATTTAAAAAAAATATAGTGTACGAACAGAAATATATCGATAGAGAAAAAAGTTGGTTAGCGTTTAATGCAAGAGTACTTCAGGAAGCAGGAGATAATACCGTTCCACTTTTAGACAGGTTGCGTTTTGTTGGAATTTTTTCGAACAATTTAGATGAATTTTTTCGAGTTCGTTATGCCGCAATCAGAAGACTAAGTCTTTCGGGTATTTCTGGTGAAAAATATCTAGGCGGAGTCTCTGCCCATCAGTTAATTAAGGATATCACTGAAATTGTAATTCAACAACAATCAGAAAGTTTACGCATTTTAGGAAATATTGAAGCCGAACTGGAAGCCGAAAATATCTTTATTATCAACGAAAATCAGATTACAGAAGCACAGGAGCATTTTCTGCGAGACTTTTTTACTCAAAAATTAAGCCCCGAATTAGTTACTATTATCCTGAATGACTTAGCGGAGTTTCCGGTTTTGAAAGATACTTTAGGATATTTGGCCATTCGTTTAGAGATGAACACCAATGATGAAGTTCGATATGCGGTTGTTGAAATTCCTAAAACGATAAACAGATTTGTGGTATTACCTTCCAATGACGATAAACAATATGTGATCTTAATCGATGATGTAATCCGTCATAACCTGAGTAATATTTTCAATATTTTCGATTATAAAAGTGTCTCTGCCCACATGATCAAAATTACGCGTGACGCGCAATTGGACATCGATAGTGATTTGAGCAAAAGTATGCTCGAAAAAATTGCTACATCGGTAAAAGACAGAAGAATAGGAGAGCCGGTTCGTTTTATTTACGATAGTTTAATCGAAGACGATACCTTGCGTTTCTTCTTAGATAAAATGAAAATTGTAGAAACGGACAGTATAATTCCCGGTGGAAGATATCATAATCGCCGTGATTATATGAGTTTTCCAAATCTCGGAAGATATGATTTGTTGTATAAAACCAATGATCCTTTACCTATTCCGGGATTGAGTCTTGAAGGAAGTATACTGCAGAAGATCGGTAAAAAAGACTATCTGTTGCATGCGCCTTATCAATCCTTTTCGTATCTGACTAAATTTTTGCGTGAAGCGGCATTAGATCCAAAAGTAACAAGTATAAAAATTACGTTATATCGTCTGGCTAAGAATTCGCAGATTATTAGTTCCTTGATCAATGCGGCAAAAAACGGTAAGAGAGTAGTCGTACAGATTGAACTTCAGGCTCGTTTTGATGAGGCAAGTAATATTTCTTATGCCGAACAAATGCAGACAGAAGGCATCGAACTTATTTTCGGTATCAAAAGCCTTAAAGTGCACAGTAAAATATGCGTGATCGAAAGAGTTGAAGAAGGTAAAACCCGTCGTTACGGATTTATTTCTACCGGAAATTTCAACGAATCGACGGCAAAAATTTATACCGATGTAACGTTGTTTACCTGTCATCCCGGTATTTTGAAAGACATTTCAAAAATATTCGAATTTTTTGATATCAATTACAGAGTGCACCGATACAAACATTTAATTGTATCACCACATTATACAAGGACAAAATTTATAAAATTGATAGACCGTGAAATTTTGCATGCGTTAGCCGGTAGAAAAACACATATCAAGTTGAAAATGAATAGTTTATCGGACTTTAAAATGATCGATAAATTATACGAAGCAAGTAATGCAGGTGTGAAAATTCAGCTTCAGGTAAGAGGAATTTGCTCATTAATACCGGGGATTCCGGGAATGAGTGAGAATATCGAAGCAATCAGTATTGTAGATAATTATTTAGAACATTCAAGAGTTTATATTTTTGGAAATGCAGGATTAACAGAGGTTTACATTTCATCAGCAGATTTTATGACTAGAAACCTCGATGGACGAGTAGAAGTAACTTGTCCGATTTATGATCTTGAAATCAAAAAAGAACTAATTGATAATTTTAATATTGCCTGGAAAGGAAATGTAAAAGTGAGATATCATTCCTATAAACTAGACAATAAGTATAAAGCTCGTAATCACCATGCTCCATTCAGAGCACAGCTTGAAACCTATAAATATTACCAGCACAAAATTGAGAAAATCGAAAAAATTCCGCAAAAAATTAGTTAACACAAAACACAAAAACAATTTCAAATCATAAAGGGAGCATGATTAGTATAAAAAAATACGCAGCGATTGATATTGGATCGAATGCCATGAGGCTTCTGATATCGAATGTTGTAGAACAAGATGGCAAAGAACCACAATTTAATAAAAGTTCGCTTGTTCGTGTTCCGATTCGTTTGGGACAGGATGCTTTTACAGTTGGAGAAATTTCAGAACAGAATATAGATCGAATGGTAGATGCTATGAAAGCATTTAGTCTTTTGATGAAAGTACATAAAGTAGAACGCTATATGGCGTTTGCAACTTCGGCAATGCGTGAGGCCTATAATGCCAAAGAAGTTGTGGCTTTGATTAAGAAAAAAGCTGATATAAAAATCGAGATTATAGACGGTAAAAAAGAAGCAGCCATAATTGCTTCAACAGATTTGCACCATTTATTAAAAACAGATGAAACCTATCTTTTTGTAGATGTGGGCGGTGGTAGTACAGAATTTACATTATTTTCTGATGGAAAAATGATTAATTCAAGATCATTCAAAGCAGGAACCGTTCGTTTGCTGAATAATATGGTTTGCGATGTCGTTTGGGATGAAATTGAAAAATGGATCAAAACCAATACTGAAGGTTACGAAGAAGTTACACTTATCGGATCCGGAGGAAACATCAATAAATTGTTTAAAATGTCCGGAAAGCAACAGGAAAAACCGCTTTCGTACATTTACATCAATTCACAATACGCCTTTTTAAATTCATTAACGTACGAACAGAGAATTGCAGAATTAGGATTAAACTCCGATCGTGCCGACGTAATTATTCCCGCAACAAGAATTTATCTGAATGCAATGAAATGGAGCGGTGCCCGTCAAATCTATGTCCCAAAAATCGGACTTTCTGACGGAATCGTAAAAGCAATGTACTACGGTAAAATTTAGTGCGTAATAGGTTAGTTTTAAAAAAAAGACCCAAGTATAAACAAGTAACAGTCTAATTTAGAAAATGCCAATTTGTAAAAATTGGCATTTTAAATGAAACAAAAAATTAGTGAAAATTCGCGAAATTCGTGGCAAACTTTTTAAAAACATCAGTAAAACAAGATAATCCAAAACCTATATAGCAATGAATAAAACAAGACTGGAGGCTTTTAGTGATGGTGTGCTGGCCATTATTATAACGATTATGATTTTGGAAATTAAAGTTCCCGCTGGCCACGAGTTTGCAGATTTAAAACCACTTATTCCAAAGTTTTTAAGTTATGTTTTAAGTTTTATATATGTCGGAATTTATTGGAACAATCATCATTATTTAGTGCATGGATTGTCGAAAGTGAATGGAAAAGTGCTTTGGAGCAACCTGCATTTACTTTTCTGGTTGTCATTGATTCCCGTGTCAACGGGTTGGATGGGAGAACATAATTTTGCAAAAGCTTCCTTAGCATTATACGGAGTCATCTTGATGCTTTGCGCGATAGCGTATAACATACTTCAAAATAACATCATTCAGGTAGAAGGAAAAGATTCTTCGTTAAGTAAAGCACTGGGAAAAGATTTAAAAGGGAAAGCTTCTATAGTCTTATACTTCGTCGGCATAGTTTCTTCGTTTTATAGCGAATGGATTTCCGGAGGATGTTATCTGACGGTAGCTTTTTTATGGTTGATTCCGGACAGAAGAATTGAGAATGTTTTTAACTCAGCCGAAAAAACAATAGACTCATAACGCGAGTTTAAATTTTATTAGAAAGAACTTTAAACCCGCTTTAATCCTTGTCTTCGCGATAACGAATCTGTTTAATCCGTGTATAAAATTAAGTGGCAACAGCTGTGTGAATTGGACGCGGATTATGCTGATTTGCAGTGGCAAAAACGCTGATAAAAACGGATTTTTTGTATTTTAAAAAAGATAGAGCTTATTTTGTAAAATAAAATAGATGCCATTGCTTACCTGAAGAAAATCTGTTTAATTTTGATCAAAATCAGCTGTAGCTTTTCTGTAATTTGAAACTTAAACAGACTAGTAAGCGTTGATTGTTTTTTAGGAAAATCTTTTACTCACAATTCGATACCATGAAATCAACATTTCAATCTCTTCAGATTTTACCGCTATACGAATTGGACAAACTGGACGATTTAATTACCAAAAAAAGATTAAAAAAAGGAGACTTTTTAATTCAGGAAAATCAAATTGCTAAAGAAATTGTTCTTATAAAATCAGGGGCTTTACGCTCTTTTTATATCAATACAGAAGGTGAAGAAATCACCAATTGCATTACATTCGAGAATGAATTTATGACTGCTTTTACCAGTCTTATTACGCAGCAACCAACAGAAGAAAATATTCAGGCCTTATTTGATACTGAACTCGAAGTGATAAGTCACGATACTATAGAACAACTCTATGAAAATAGTATTCATTGGCAAAAAGTCGGACGGATTATTGCCCAAATGCAGTATATAAGTTTAGAACAACGCATTTTATCTTTTCAAAAACTTACCGGAAAAGAGCGTTACGAAACACTTTCTAAAAACCATCCCAATTATATCAAGTTAATTCCATTACAGTATTTAGCTTCTTTTTTAGGAGTTACGCCAAGGCATTTAAGTCGCATCCGGAAAGCGGTTTTATAGGACATTTGTCCAGTAGATGAGGTATAGTTCGCCATTATTTTTGTTCAAAACAATAAGTAATGATGAGAAAAAACATTTTAGTAATTGGTGGAACAGGATTGGTAGGCAAAGTTATACTGCGCATTCTTCAAAAGAGAAACCCTGACTATAACTTGTTTGTAGGAAGCCGCCAATTAGGAAATACCACGCAGGATTTGGTTATTGATGTGACCAATCCAAAAACTTTTAAATGTGTTCTGGATAATAAAATCGATTTAATTGTATTGTGTACAAAAGATCGTAACAATGAAATTTTAAAGTTTGCAATAGCAAACAAACTGGATTACATTGATATTACAAAACCAACTCCGGATTTAATTGTGGCGCATGATTTAGCCCAAGACAATAATCAAAATACAAATAGCCATATTGTTTTTAGTTCCGGCTGGATGAGTGGAATTGTGGGGAGTTTAGTCGATTTTATAGCGCCGGATAAGCGTGAAATCACAGAAGCAAATTTGTATATTTATTATTCCATAAAAGATTTAGCTGGGAAAAGCTCTGCCCATTTTTTGGCTGAAAATGTATGTAAACCATTTACGTCTTATAAAAATAATGAACCTCAAAAAGTCAAGCATTTTCTGGATGCTGAAAAATTTAATTTCTCATTCGGATTAGGAAAACGGCAGGTTTATAATCTGGACGTTCCGGATTTGTTTATCTTAAATCAAATCGAAAAAATACCAACGATTTCCGTAAAAATGACTTACAGTTCTAAGTTTGTTACCAGTTTAATGGGGTATTTTCAATCGCTAAAGATTTTTAATATTCTGTCTTTAAAAGAAAGACAATTGCTGTTTGGATCTAGTGGTAACGGAGATCAAACTGTTTTTGAAATCAATGTCAGAACGAATACCGGAACAAAAAAAGTCAGTTTGCAAAGTGTTAAAGGTCAGGCCGAGTTGACTGCATTTTCTACCGTCTTACATGTCGAAAAGATGTTGAGTACCAATTTGGCCAATGGAATTTACTTTAGTCATCAAATACATTCGCCGCAAGAAGTTTATGAGGCATTACATAATTACAGTACAATTAATATAAAAATAAGCTAATCAAAGATGAAAAATATACTTATTATCAACGGACACCCCAATTCAAAGAGTTTTAATTTTGCAATCGCCGATGCTTACGAAAAAGGAGCGTTACAATCTAAAGCTTCGGTAGAAACCATTACAATTGCCGATTTAAAGTTTAATCCAAATCTGCAATTCGGTTATCAGAAAAGAACCGAATTAGAACCGGATTTACTCGAAGCCTGGAAGAAAATTCAAAAAGCGGATCATCTGGTTTGGGTACATCCTGTTTGGTGGGGAGGTTTGCCTGCGATCACAAAAGGATTTATTGACCGATTGTTTTTGCCCGGAATGGCTTTTCAATACAAAGAGAATTCCGTTTGGTGGGATAAACTCCTAAAAGGGAAAACGGCACATATCATCACGACTCTGGATCAGCCAGGCTGGTATTACCGCTTGTTTTACGGAAGACCAAGTGTCAATCAATTAAAAAAATCAACACTGGAATTCTGCGGAGTAAAACCGGTAAAAGTTACTTATATAGGAATAGTAAAATCTGCTAATGAACTTCAAAGAGCAAAATGGCTCCAAAAAGTTTATGATTTAGGAGTTAAGAATAGATGATTTGGGTTGAGAGGAAAAAGGTTTGACACGAATTTTACGAATTTGCACTAATTTTTTGGCTTATGAAAATTACACGAATTTGCGCTAATCTTTTACTCGAAAAGAGGAAGAAACAATTCGCGAAAATTGGTGTAATTCGTGGCGAAAAAGTCTAACAGATTTTTATATTAAACATATCTAATGAGTTTGACGCGAATTTCACGAATTTGCAATAATTTTTATGCGCAAAGATAAAAAAAAACAATTCGCGGAAATTGGTGTAATTCGTGGCGAAGAAAGCCTAACAGATTTTTACGTTAAATTGATCTACTAAGTTTGTCGCGAATTTCACGAATTAGCACTAATTCTTATGCGCAAAGATTAAAAAAAACAATTCGTGAAAATTCGTGTAATTCGTGTTCAAAAAAAAAATATACTAAGTGTGTAAATCCAATCCAAATGTAGAACGTAAGAGTTCTATGTTTGGGTTTATTTCTAATAAACGATTGTATCGATCCTGATCGTTAAAACTACGTTTACTTTCGATCGTTTCGTTTACTACAACTTCAATTGTAATATCGTGATTGTGTAGATGTCCTTTTAAATGCCCTAAAAGCCCATGAATCTGACCTTCAAAATCTAATTTTGAACCTTCGTTAGGCAATTCAAGCGTAATGACAGTTCCGTTTAAAGTCGGATCGTTAATTAACAATAACGATTCCATAATTTTAAGACCTTTACTGCCCAAACGTTCTGCATATTTGTTCCAATGCAATAACATTTCGGTTTCTGTGAATTCTTCTGTCGGTAAGGTTGTAGAAGGTTTTACATAAGATTTACTGCTTTCTTCCATTTCCTTTTTCTTGCGAATACTGGATAATGAAAAAGCAGAAACTTTAACTTCAGTGTTGGCCTCCGTTTTCGGAACTACAGGAGGTGTGTTGGCGGTATTGCCTTCAGCTTTAGGAGTTTCGATACCAACAGTGCCAGTACCAATTTTCTCCTCAGAATTTGGAATTTGGGATTTATTATTTGGAATTTCAGCCTTAGCTGATGGAACTTCAACAATAGAATAACCTCCGTTTTTAAAGTAAACGGGTGGGATTATGAATTGCTCAGCTTTTTTTTTTCTCCATCAAAGTTGATAGAGGCCAATTGCATCAAGCATAATTCAACTAAAAGACGTTGATTCTGACTTAGTTTGTATTTTAAATCACAGTCATTTGCAATGTCAATTCCTTTTAATAAAAAGTCCTGAGAACATTTTTGAGATTGTACGCCATACATTTGTTGCGCCTGTTCACCCACTTCAAGTAAAGCGATGGTAGCCGGAGTTTTACTTACCAGTAAATCTCTGAAATGCGAAGCCAATCCGGCAATAAAATGATGTCCATCAAAACCTTTTGCAAGGATGTCGTTGTAAGCTAATAAAAGTTCCGGAATCTGATTCTCTAAAAGTAAATCGGTAATCGAAATATACGTTTCGTAATCTAAAACGTTTAGGTTTTCGGTTACAGCCTGACGCGTTAAATTGGTTCCGCAAAAAGAAACCACACGGTCAAATATAGATAAAGCGTCACGCATTGCACCATCTGCCTTTTGAGCAATAATGTGCAAAGCATCATCTTCAAAATTGATTCCTTGGCTTGCCGCTACGTCTGCTAAATGTTCTTTGGCGTCTTTAACGGTAATTCTTTTGAAATCAAAAATTTGACAACGCGATAAAATCGTTGGAATGATTTTATGTTTTTCAGTTGTTGCTAAAATAAAAATAGCATGTTTTGGCGGTTCTTCTAATGTTTTCAGGAAAGCATTAAAAGCTGCCGAAGACAACATATGAACCTCGTCAATGATATAGACTTTGTATTGTCCGGTTTGTGGCGGGATTCGAACCTGATCAATCAGACTACGAATATCGTCAACCGAGTTGTTTGAAGCCGCATCTAACTCAAAAACGTTAAAAGCAAAATCTTCGTTAGGATCATCATATCCGGGCTGATTGATTTTTCGGGCCAAGATACGGGCGCAGGTTGTTTTACCAACTCCACGTGGTCCGGTAAACAATAAAGCAGAAGCAAGGTGATTGCTTTCTATGGCATTCAGCAAAGTGTTGGTAATGGCTTTCTGTCCCACAACATCCTTAAATGTCTGTGGACGGTATTTACGAGCCGATACTACAAATTGTTCCATATTCCTTTATTATTCGATAGCAAATATAGGGTATAATTTAATGATTTAAAAATTTAAAAATTGAAAGATTTTAAGTGTTTGAACGACTGTAGGTTTTATCATTTGTCAGTAAGCGAATTAGATAAATTCAAGTTTGTTTTTAGAAGTAAATTCAGTTTTACAAGATTAAAAGCAATGTTTTTTTGAATAGCCGTTGGTTTTAACCAACGGAAAGGTGATGAAAGGATTCTTGGCTTTAGCCAAATTTTAGAAAGCGAGATTTAGCAAAAGTTTGAGCAACTTTATTTCTAAATCAGTTGATTATGGTGGGCAGTAATTCAAATTTGGATTTGTTATTGTAATGAAAAAAGGATTAATTTTATTGTCTAATAGCCCGGGTTGTTTTAGAAACTAAATTTTAATAAAAACGAAATGAAACTACATCTTTTGATTTTAGTATTCCTTTTCTCTTTTGGAATAAAAGCGCAAAAAGCAAATGCAAGTCCAATTTACCAATTGCGTGTTTATGAAATTTTCGAAAAAAATAAGAAAGATTTTCACGATCGTTTCAGAGATCACGCCATGGTGATTATGAAGAAGTATAATTTTAAGATCAATTCAATCTGGGAATCGAAATCGGATAGTAAAACTGAATTTGTTTATCTTTTGGAATGGCCGGATGAAGCTACAATGAAAAAAGCTTGGGAAGGTTTTAAAGCCGATAAAGAATGGATTGAGATAAAAAAACAAACCAGTGCCAAGTTTGGAGATTTGCTCGGAAATATTGAAGACCGGACGATGGTAAAAACAAGTTACTCGCCCAATTAATGTTTTTTTATGACAGATAGATTGAATATTATCGAATTCAGGAATGGGGATTTAGACGCATTACGCCAATTATTTTTGAAAGTGCGTCAGGAAACTTTTATTTGGGCCGATCCCGAAACATTCGATTTATTGGATTTTGATGTGCAGACGAAAGGAGAATATATTTTGACTGCCTTGTACGACGAAAAAGTAATCGGATTTATTTCGGTTTGGATGCGGGACAATTTTATTCACCATTTATATATCGATGAGGCGTTTCATAAACTTGGAATCGGAAAAAGACTTTTGAACGAAGTGATAAAGAGAGCCAAATTTCCGCTTGTATTAAAGTGTCTGGAGAAAAATACCGAGGCAATTTCGTTTTATAAAAAAGTTGGGTTTGTTGAAAAGGCAAGGAATGAGAACGAAAACGGTCCTTATATTTTATTTGAACTGAATCAAAAAATAGAATGAAAACAAAGCTGAAATGAAAATCATAACCTGGAATTGTAATATGGCTTTCAGAAAAAAAGCGGAATTTATTTTGGTTCATCAACCGGATATTCTGGTAATTCCCGAATGTGAAAATATCGAAAGATTAAAATTTCCCAAAGACGTTCCGATTCCGACTGATATACTCTGGTACGGTACAAATCAACATAAGGGACTTGGCGTTTTTTCGTATAGTGCGTATAGATTTGAATTGATGGATTGTCATAATCCTGATTTCAAAAATGTGTTGCCTATTGCAGTTACCAAAGGAAAAGTAGATTTTGTTTTATTTGCTGTTTGGGCAAATAATCCCCAAGATAAAGACGGGCAATATGTAACTCAGGTTTGGAAAGCGATTAATTATTATGAAAAACTATTGTCTGGAACCAAAACGATGTTAGTCGGAGATTTTAACAGCAATACTATTTGGGATAAACCGAGAAGAGAAGGGAATCACTCAGCAGTGGTAAGTAAATTGGCTTCCAAAAATATATTTAGCGTATATCATAAATTCTTTAATCAGGAACAGGGAAAAGAAATACATCCGACTTTGTTTTTGTATCGTCATGAAAATAAACCGTATCATTTGGACTACTGTTTTGCTTCGAATGATTTTATAGAAGTTTTAGAAAGCGTTCAAGTAGGAAGTTATGAAGATTGGAGAATGCATAGCGATCATAAACCTTTGATTGTGGAGTTTGGGGTATGAGGTGTTTTTTAAGAGATGTAGTATTTGTAGCTGGACAAAAAAGTAAATGTAGTTGTCATGCTGAGCGAAGTCGAAGCATGGGTTACCATAAATTAACTAAAAAAAATATTTTTAAATGAAAGTTGTATTAGAGCGTAATTTAGATTTCAAGCAATTTCAAAATTTGATTATTCTAACTTTTTGTTGTGTAATGGTTTTGCTTGTAATGCTTAATTCATTGCAGTTGGGGAGTTACGTTTATGGAAAAGTAGCTTTGTTTCTTTTAATTGTTCTATTTTTTGTCCTGTTGTTTACAAGGAAAGGCTTGTACATAAAAAATAATAATTTGTATACAGCGATCTTTTTGTTTGGGTTGGTTTTAAAGGGAGAGTTATTGCAAACAGCGGAAGACGATAGATTATCAGTAAGAGAAGGAAAGCTTTCAACGAGCTATAATTATTCGTATAGAAGAAGGGGATTAAATAATTGGGAGCCAAACTTAAATTATTCCGTCGCTTGTTTTACGATTAATATGACAGATGAAAATGGAGATTTTAAAAAGAAAATTATAAGGCTGACGAAACCAGAAAAAGTTAAAATTGCAATTGATTTTATTGTTGAAAATTTAAGTTTGAAGTATAATTGAGTTAAATAGAAATTTTGGTTTCATGAGCCTTCGACTTCGCTCAGGGTGACATTCGCGTAGTAGCTTAGTTGTGGTGAAGAGAAAAAAGATTTTATTTTTGAATCTTTATATTTTACATTTTACTTCAGACATTTCATCGTATATATTAAAGAACTCAAAGCCTGTTTTGGATTTCATAAACCTTCGACTTCGCTCAGGGTGACACTTGTGAAGTGGTGTAGTTGGAGTTAAAAGAAAAAAGATTTTATTGCTGATTTTTACATTTCGAATTTTACTCTTGATCTTCAACTTTTGATTTTTTGCATTTCACTTTTTTACATTACCACATTCTCGCATTGCATATTCTCATATTACCACATTGACTCATTCTCACATTGACACATTAACACATTTCACGCCCCTTGCGGTTAAATAACTCCATACAAAAAACTTTTCTTTTGAAAACAAGAAGCCCTAGCCCTGATGGGAGCGGCATCCTTTTGTGGCGGGGTTCGACACAAAAGATACAGCAGACAGCGGGAATAGCTTCTGAAAATTATAATAATGGTTCTTTTAAAATCACCTGCCTTTTATGCTTAAATCGAGTAAGATCTGTACGGTTTCGGAATCGGAATCCGCCGAAAACCCGGATACATATACTCCTTTTTTGCCTGAATTTGATTTTATTCCGTAAACAACTGCCTCATCGCCCGGGTCAGATTCCCCTTCGTATCGATACACATGTACAATTTCAAATTTTTCAGGATTTTTTTTAATTGCGTCTGAGTTTAGATTAAAATCAAAGGTGAATCCTTTTTCATTCAATTGATCTAAAGCTTTTGAAACAGTTGCGTAATGATACATTCTAATCATGATAACTGAATTTAAAAATTATGGATTTTAAAGATAACCAATTTAAAATTAAAACATTGTGAATTTAGTGTGAAAATCTAAATTTTAAAAGCGGGATTCTTCGATTATAAATCGCTACTTTTGCCCCGCAGACCGCCTTATCGTCGCTCGCTTAGGTGAGGGGAGGAAAGTCCGGACACCACAGAGAAGCATAGCGGGTAACACCCGTCGGCGTTAGTAATAACGTTAGGACAAGTGCAGCAGAAAGTATGTACAGGTAATGCTGTAGTGAAAACAGGTAAACTCTATGCGGTGAAATACCAAGTATATCAGCATTTAAGGGCTTCTCGTCCGTTGTTGAAGGGTAGGTAGCTCGAGCTTATGAGTAATTGTAAGTCTAGATAAATGATAAGGCTCTGATTTATCAGAGACAGAATCCGGCTTATAGGTCTGCATTTTTTATATATTTGTGAAACTATCTAACTAAACTTCATGAATATAATTACTCCGAATCTCCCAAATAAACCTAAAAAAAGTACTTTTTTTGCCATTGTAACCAATCTGACCTTTTGGGTTTTGATTGCCATTATTGCCGGAGTTTTACTCGGTCATTTTTCACCGCAAAACGGAATGAAAATGGAAATCGTCGGCAAGACTTTTGTCGATATTATCAAACTTTTTATAGGTCCGATTATATTTTTGACGATTGTTTTGGGGATTTCCGGAATGGGGAATCTTAAAAAAGTCGGTCGGATTGGTGTGAAAGCATTAGCTTATTTTGAAGTAGTTTCAACTGTTGCTTTGGCCATTGGCGTTGCGATTGCTTATATTTTTAAACCGGGTAAAATTGATAAAACCGGATTGGCTTTGCAAGATGCAAGTCAGTATACCAATCATGCTGCGGAAAACTTTTCATGGTTAAAATTTTTCCTTTCAAATTTCACACTTCAGGTTTTGGTAGCCGCCATTGTTTGTGGTATCGCTTTGAATTTTTACCAAAAACGCGAACAGACCATTTTGGTTTTAGAACGATTTTCAAAAGTAGTTTTTACCGGTTTGAAATATGTGATGTACCTCGCTCCATTGGGAGCTTTTGGAGGGATGGCATATACAATTGGTAAATTTGGACTGCAGACGCTTATCCCGCTTGGGAAGTTGATGTTGTGTGTTTATACGACTATGTTTTTATTTGTGTTTTTGATTTTGGGGAGTATATTGAAATATTATAAAATCAGTATTTTATCAATTTTAAAATACATTAAAGAGGAACTTTTATTGGTTCTTGGAACTTCGTCTTCGGAGGCTGCTTTGCCTAGTATTATGGTTAAACTGGAACGAATGGGTTGCAGTAAATCGGTGGTAGGATTGGTGATTCCAACAGGGTATTCTTTTAATCTGGATGGGACTTCGATTTATTTGTCAATGTCTGTGATTTTTTTGGCGCAGTTGTACGATGTTCATTTGAGTTTCTTTGAGATTCTGAGCGTTATCGGCATCCTGATGATTACGTCTAAAGGCGCAGCCGGAGTGACCGGAAGTGGTTTTATCGTTTTGGCATCGACGTTGACAGCGATTCATAAAATTCCGGTGGAAGGACTGGCTTTTTTACTTGGAGTTGATAAATTTATGAGTGAAGCCAGAGCGATTACAAACTTGATAGGGAATACGGTGGCTACAATAATGATTTCTAAAAGCGAACGTGATTTTACGGAGCTGAATTTGGAGCCTGTTTTGGAGGAATGATGATGGGACGCGGATGAGGCTGATTCGCTGGTGCGAAAACGCGGATTTAGTACGGATTTTTTTTTGCTCTCTTAATTTTGACAATGAAAAGTCCATAGGAAACGCAAAGTGTTATTTGATATTTAATTCGTTTAATTAGTGCAATTCGTGGCATAAAAACAAACAATAATGAAAACAAGAATTGGAATTTTAGGACTGGGTGGTGTAGGAGGTTATTTCGGCGGACTTTTAGCGAAAGCGTATCAGGACTCTGAAGAAATAGAAATAGTATTTATTGCCCGTGGAGAAACACTTAGAGTAGTGGCGGAATCGGGATTGAAAATTATTACGAAGGAATCTGAAACGGTTGTTTTTCCGAAAGTGGTCTCCAATGACCCTGAGCTTATTGGCAAACTGGATTATTTAATTTGCGCCACAAAGACTTATGATATTGAAGAAAGTCTTCTGGCTTTAAAAAAGTGTATTACTAAAAATACCGTTATTCTTCCCTTGTATAATGGCGTTGATGCTCCGGAACGCATTAGTGCTCTTTTTCCGGACAATGAAGTTTTGGAAGGCTGTGTTTATATTTTTTCGATGATTGTTTCACCTGGTGTTGTTCAGAATGTGGGTTCTCTGCAAAGATTGTTTTTTGGTTCTTACAGCGTTTCTGTTTCTAAAATGAAGGCTTTACAGACGATCTTTAAAAACGCGTCGATAGACAGTCATTTGGTTGAAAATATTGAAGATGCCGTTTGGGAGAAGTTTGTGTTTATTTCGGTATTGGCTTCGGCAACCTGTTATTTAGATTACAATATTGGACAGATTTTAGAAAACCGCGAGGCCAGAAATATATATGTCTCCCTGATGAATGAAATTACAATGATAGCAGCGGTAAAAGGATTAAATCTGCCGGATGACATTATCATGCAAACCATTCTGAAACTTGAAAAAACACCTCCCGACACAACGTCATCGATGCATCGTGATTTGCTTGCCGGAAGAAATATAGAATTAGCTTCATTGACCCAATTTGTAGTAGATGAGGGTTTGAAATATGAAGTTGAAACACCAACCTACCAATTGGTTTTAGATAAATTATCCAATCTAATGAATTAAAAAAAGAAGCAGAATTAACTTTTATTTTGGTGCAAATTGACTTAAATAGCGTTTAAATTAAGACTTTTCTATTTTAAATTCCAAACCAATATTACGAACACTTTCAATTTTGATTTTTGGATCTGAATTAAAATATTTTCTTAGTCTGCTAATAAAAACATCCATGCTTCGACCGGAGAAATAATCGTCTTTTTTCCATACAGACATTAAAATTTGATCTCTCTTTAATAACTGATTGTGGTTTAGATATAAATATTCAATAAGAGACGCTTCTTTCTCTGTAAGCTGTTGAACATGATTTTTATTATTGAGAGTTAACCGTTCGTTATCAAAAATATACGAGCCAATTTCAATAACATTATTTCCGTCCAGGCTTCTCTTTTGTTCGATCCTCTTCAATATATTCTGCAAACGCAAGATCAATTCGTCTACTTCGAAAGGTTTCGCGATGTAGTCGTCTGCGCCTAGTTTCAATCCAATAATTTTGTCTTCTGTTAACTTTCTTGCAGTTAAAAAAATAAATGGAGTTTCGGGATTGATTGTAACTATTTTTTCTGCCAGAGAAAATCCGTCCAATTTTGGCATCATTACATCCAGAATACAAATATCAAAAGTTTGGTTTTTAAAATAGTTTAATGCTATTTCGCCATTTTCTGCCCAGGTTACTTCAAATTGATGCAGTTCTAAATATTGTTTTAGAATCGCAGCAAAATCAAAATCGTCTTCAGCTAAAAGTAGTTTTTTCAAAATATGGTAATTAAGCTTTTAATAAAATAGTAAACACAGCGCCTTTTCCTAAATCGCTAATAACGTTAACAGAGCCCTGATGTGCTTTTATAATCTGATCTACATAATACAAACCCAATCCGAGGCCTTTTGCGTTGTGCAAATTTCCTTGTTCGACTCTGTAAAACTTCTCAAAAAGCAACGCTTGTTTGTTTTTGGAAATCCCGATTCCGTCATCTTGAATACTTAACGAAAACTCATTTTCTATATTTCCGGTTTTTACCAAAATATGGCTGGAACCGTATTTTACAGCATTTTCTAAAACATTTAAAATTGCGGTTGTCAAATGAAATTTATCTAAAACTAAAACTGTTTTTTGCGTTTGAAAATCAGTTTCGATCGTAATTTTGGGATATCCTATTTTAAAATCTTCTATAATCGAAAGCAGAAATTCTTCGGTATTTATTTTTTCTTTTTGCAATTCGATTTCATTTTCTGCCAGAGAATTTGCCAAAACCTGATCAATCAAACTTTGCAAACGATTGTTCTGACGCGAAATCGTATTGACAATTGCATTGAAATTCTCATCGTTTTCCCGAATGTTTTTCTGTTCTAAAATTTTGGTCGAAATACTCAAAGTCGCCAAAGGAGTTTTGAGTTCGTGTGTAATATTATTGATAAAATCAGTTTTAACTTCGTTTACTTTTTTTTGTTTAATTAAAGCTTTAATGGCAATGACAAAAAGGGTAATCAGGGTAAGAATAGAAAACAACGACAATAGTAACACACCGATCATTCGTTTTAAAATAATCATTTCCCAGTCGATTACCGAAATGTACATCGAATCTTCGGTCAGTAATTTATAATCCTGATTTTTGTACAATCCGTTTGTTGTTCCGACATAACTCCGAACTAAAAAAGCATGGTTTAACGAAGCCAGATTACCGTATAATTTGTTTTGGATAAAAGGCTTTTCAGAGAAAATAGTATCCGCTTTTTTGGTGTTCTGATACAATATAAATTTATTGAGTACAATCGCAAAATCAATTTTTAAATTGGGTAATTCTCTTTCGAATTTGCGTTGAATTTTCTGTGTTAAGGCGTCTTGATATTCATTTCCAAGAATACCGTTTTTGATTTCAAATTTGGTTTTTTTTCCTTGAATATAATTTTGAGCTAATCCTTTGTAAAGGGCTTCTTTTTTACTGACAATAACGGAATCAATATCACTGTAATTATTTGAAATCCGAGCAATCTCATTCTTGATTTCGGTGTGAAACTGCGCTACTTTAAAATCGTAAGTGGTTTTGACCAAATAACATTGTACCGCCGATAAAACGAGCAGGGCGACAACAGAAAGTGTGATTAATAAATTGATTCTTTGTTTCATACAGAAAGGAATTCGAATCAAAAATAAAGCTTTTGTGCTACAATTTCAGCATTAACGCCGCATTAACCTCCAATTAACTTTCAGAACGGCATATTAGAATCACTTTTGTAGCTCTTAAACCAAAATCTTGTTAACGAATGAAAATGTACCTGTTCTTAAAAATTATTTTATTGCTATTGCTTTTTTGCCTTTCGATGGCCGGATATGCGCAAACGGAAACTCCGAAGGATAGTATCTCTAACAAATTAGATGAGGTTGTTATCGCTCAAAACAAAAAAACGTTTACTAATGCAAACGGAAATATAAAAGTAGACGTTGCCAATTCGGTTTACAATTCGATTCCAAATCCTGTTGATTTGCTTTCAAAACTTCCAACAGTTCAAGTAAGTGCTGATCGCGAAAGTATTTCGATTGTTGGTAAAGGAACGCCGCTTATTTATATTGACAATCAAAGAGTAGGAATGAATGATTTGAATGCTTTGGCTGTCGACGATATCAAAACAATTGAAATTATTAAAAATCCTTCTTCGAAGTATGAAGCTGAGGGGCGCGCCGTAATTTTAATTACTCGTAAACTAAGCAGAAAAGAGGGTTTTAAAACGGATATTTCTGAAACAGCTTCTTTTAAAAAGAACTATAATAATTATATCGGTTTTAATTCCAGTTTCAAAAAGAATAAGTTAGAATGGAAAGCCAACTTCAATTACAACCGACGAAATCCGTGGGAGAATCATAGTATTGCTTATCAAATTCCGCAGGCAGCTATTGTTTCTAATTATGATGTTACAGCAATTTCTCGTGTGAAAGAATATATTTTTGGTACCGGTTTGTTTTATAAAATAAATGAAGAGGATTATTTCTCAATGAATATAAATGGAAAAATGAAAGCAGATGCTTTTGATATCAATACGTTTACTTTTAACCAAAATCTAGATCAGCAAAATAATGTTTTTACACTTAGTGATAATTCCAGCGAAAAGAATTTTATTAACTCATTTATGAATTATTCAAAAAGACTTAAAGCGATTGATACAAAGTTATTTGTTGGTATTCAGGGCTCCAATTTTAATCAACATTTATGGAGTTTAGTCGAAAATAATTTTAATGATTCGGAGCTGGAATTATCACAAAATAGGAATCAGAGATTTAATGTTGATGTTTTTTCGGGGCGTATTAATTTAGAGAAAAAGTTTAAAAATGAAATGACTTGGGAATACGGTGGACTTTATTCTGCAGCAAAATCGAAATCTAATTATGATGTATTTGATTATGATGAAAATAAAACGACGACTTTCGATTATAATTTTAATGAAATCAATTCAGGTGCTTATTCACAGCTTTCAGGAAAAATTAAAAAAATCGATTTTTCGATTGGATTGCGAATGGAAAACACAAATGTCAAAAGTAAATACAGCACAGACAATTCATCGTTAATAAATAAAAACTACACAAATTTTTTCCCGAAAGCGCTGTTTTCTTTTTCAATAGATAGTACAAAAAGTATAAGTGTAGATTATTCTAAAAGTATTTCGAGACCCAATTATTCTTCTTTGAGTATGATTGCAACCTATATTAACCCGTATTTTATTTATAGCAATAATATCAATTTAGGACCAACTTTTATCGATGTAATTTCGACGGTTTTTCAGTATCATGATAAATCTGTAAAATTGACTTTGTACCAAAACAAAAACCCAATTTATGCTGATTTTATTTTTGATAATCAAAACAATGTTTTGACTTTTACGGAGAAAAATTTTCAAAAAGAATCAGGTTATACTATTGAATTTACAGTACCATTTACCTATAAAATTTGGACAAATACAAATTCTTTAATTTTCGCGACAAATAAAATAGAAGACCCTGCGGCAGTGTTTAATTCTACAAAAACCTATTTGTATTATTACTCGAATAATACTTTTAAACTTCCAAAAGATTTTACATTCGTTCTGTCCTTTTGGGGTGCAACAAAACAAAAAGAGGGCGTTTTTGAGCGAGGGGCAAATTTAATTTTTGATATGTCACTCGCAAAAGCGTTTGGTAAAAACTGGAATTGTACTTTAAATTATAATGATATTTTTAGAAACACGATTTATACAGAAAGATTTACGATTAATAATATAAGTTCGAGAGCACGGTATTTAGTTGATGCTAATGAAGTTTCGATTACACTTAAATATTCTTTTGGAAAAATAAAAGAATCAGAATTCAAGGAAAAAATCGTTAATGAAAATTCAGATAGGATTAGATAAAAGAAAAAGCCCTTGTGAGTCAAGGGCTTTTTTATGTTTAAAAAGTTGAATGTGAAATGTGAAACTTGATAAAAATCAACAATCAATTCTTTTTTTGTCGTACTTACTCAAAATTAAATTATTCCACGAGTGTCACCCTGAGCGAAGTCGAAGGCTTATGAAACTAAAATGAGCTTGAATTTCTTCTATAAAATGTAAAATGTAAAAAACAAAAATCAAATGTTTTGTTCTCGATTATCCTTCGTCTTCTTCTGTAATTTTATTGGAGGAATCATCAACGAGTTCTTCGTCATCATCCGTAGAATTCAATTCGAAGAAGGTGAAAAAAGAACCTCCGTAACTTTTCTGAAAAGAGAAATTGCTCAAATGCTCTAATTTGGTATACTTAGAATGTTCAATAATCATCATTCCGTCGTCGTGAAGCAAATCTCTTTCGAAAACCGTTAGTACTATTTTTTCAAAAGTAGCCTGATCTAAACCGTAAGGAGGATCAGCAAAAATAATATCGTAAGAGGTTTTGCAGTTTTCAAGGAATTTAAAAACATCACTTTTTGTTGCTGCAATTTCAAAATCGTATTCCGATGAAACTTGTTTGATGAATTTTACACAACCAAAATCTCCGTCAACAGAGGTAATTGGAGCACTTCCGCGTGAAGCGAACTCGAAACTGATATTGCCGGTTCCTGAAAATAAATCCAGCACCTTTAAGCCCTCAAAACTAAAATGATTGTTCAAAACATTAAATAATGCTTCTTTACTCATGTCAGTTGTAGGTCTTACCGGAAGGTTTTTTGGTGGAAAAATGCGGCGTCCTTTGTATTTTCCTGATATGATTCTCATGATTGAAATAGAATATAATGTTTTTGATTCTGAGTGGTAGAAAAGCTGTTTCTCTCTTGTAATGTGCTTACATCTAAAAAGGCAACATTACGAATGTATTTATACGCAATGGTATAAAAAGGATCATTTTTAGTTATCGTTCCTAATAATTCAAGGTGAAAACTTTCGGGATTTAAGCTCAATTGTTCTGCTGTAAAAAGCAAATAGTATATAAAATCTTCCGGAGTCTGATACTCGAAAGAATTGAATAATAGTAATCTCTGGTTTTGTACCACGATCAGTTCGAAGTGATCGGGATTAAAATTAACGATCATTTTTTTATCGTCGTTATTTTTAGAAGCTTCCAGTATTTTTTCGATTAGAATGCTGTTCGAATGTTTGTAATCAAAAGAACCAATCTGATCGATCAAAAAGTTATTGATGTTGACATACGGGATATAAATGGTATTCATCTCGTAATTTGAAATCTGATCATAGGTAAAAAAATCAGTTTCAAAAACCTTGGTGTTGTATTGCAAATAACTGCCCAGATAATTTTCGTCAAACAAAGCAGTAGGCACAAAAGTAGAAAGATTGTTGTTGTGTATCACCACAATATCATCATAGGCGTCTTTTAGTTCCGTGTGTTTCTTAAAAGCATCGCCATACAATTCTTCTATTTTGGATCCTTTTTGTGTAGGCGTAAATTCGACTTCATTAAACGAAGTAATGGTATTATTAAGCGTATCAAAACAACAAAATGAAAATCCGTTCAGGGAAACCTGAATAGAAAGTTTTTTGTATTTTTTTGATGTTATATTAGTGTTTTGAAATGGCATAATCTGATTTACAATTCGTTACCAGTTGTAGTGTCAAGAAAGAATTTAATTAAAAGACAAACTTACAAATTAAAAAGCAACAATAATAATTGCAATTTCAAAAAACAACATTTTGTTAAAGTTACGGCCTTGTTATATTTTAATTAAGCCTTGTTTTTTGTTTTGCTCTTTTTGAAAACTTTATGACCGAAATCGAGTTTAGACATTGGCATTGACGGTAAAAAAACCGTACTTTGTAGTTCAAATTTTTCCTATGAATTCAGCACAGTTTTACGGTGTTTTGCAAAAAAGATTTCCGTTTGCTCCAACTTATAAACAAGATATATTTTTTCAAAAAATCGCTATTTTCCTAACAGAACCGGCCAATGATACCATTTTTGTATTAAAAGGATATGCCGGAACAGGAAAGACAACCGTGATCTCAACAATTGTAAACAATCTGGGGGATATCAATAAAAAATATGTTTTATTGGCACCAACTGGGCGTGCGGCAAAGGTTATTGCAAATTATTCGAATACACCTGCTTTTACGATTCATAAAAAAATCTATTTCCCTAAAAAGGCTTCAGGTGGGGGAGTAGCATTCACAAAACAAATCAACAAGCATAAAAATACTATTTTTATTGTCGATGAGGCCTCGATGATCTCAGACAGCAATTCGGATTCGAAATTGTATGATAATGGATCGTTATTAGACGATTTAATCTCTTATGTATATTCGGGAACCAATTGCAAAATGATTCTTCTTGGAGATACCGCTCAGTTGCCTCCGGTAAACTTAGATATTAGTCCGGCACTTGATATACATACTTTGGGTGCTCATTACGACAAAGAAATTGAACATATCGAACTTGATGAAGTGATGCGTCAGGAAGAAAGTTCAGGGATTTTATACAATGCTACCGAATTACGTGAATTATTAAAAGAGTCGTTTTTGACCGAATTTAAATTCAACGTAAAAAAATTCAAAGATATCGTCAGACTTACGGATGGTTACGATATTCAGGATGCTATAAATACGGCGTACAGTAATTATAGTATTGAGGATACGGCCTTTATAGTGCGTTCCAATAAAAGGGCGAATCAGTACAATGAACAGATTAGAACCCGGATTTTGTTTAAAGAAAGCGAACTTTCGGTTGGAGATTTCCTGATGGTGGTAAAGAACAATTACTTCTGGCTCAAAGAAACCGATGAAGCCGGTTTTATTGCCAATGGTGATATTATTGAAGTGCTGGAGCTTTTTGGAATCCGAGAGTTATACGGATTCAATTTTGCGAAAGTAAAAATCAGAATGGTCGATTATCCGGATCAAAAGCCTTTTGAAACCGTTTTGATTTTGGATACTATTAAAAGTGAATCTCCTTCATTAACCTATGAAGATTCAAATCGTTTGTACGAAGAGGTGATGAAAGATTATGAGGAAGAAACCACCAAGTACAAGAAATTTCAAAAGGTAAAAAATAACGAATATTTTAATGGTTTGCAGGTGAAATTCTCGTACGCCATTACTTGTCATAAATCACAAGGAGGGCAGTGGGATACGGTTTTTATAGAGCAGCCCTATTTGCCAAACGGAATTGATCGCGATTATATCAGATGGTTGTATACTGCTATGACACGTGCTAAAAATAAACTCTATTTAATTGGTTTTAAAGACGAGAGTTTTGTAGAATAGTTTAATTTATTTTTCAAAATCATACCTGACAGGTTTTTAAAACCTGTCAGGTATATAATTATAATTATTTAAAATTTATTTACTTTTCTGTAAATGATACGCATATAAATAACCATCAGCACTGCCAAAGTAAACGGTTTTATTACTTATAAACGGGGATGAAACTATGGAGCCAAGTTTGTAAAATTCATCCATTACTTTTTTGTTTTCGCTGTAAAGTGATAAATCGGCACCCTTAGCGGCATAGACAGCATCTAATTTATCGTCTTTTAAAATTTTGGCAGCGTTTTCTTTTCTGCTTTCGGTACTTATGGAGCTGAATTCTTTTCCGGAAGAAAGTAGGTTAAGCGCAAAGAAATTCCCTGTAAAATCCCCGAAATAGGCCGTGTTGCCCGCTATTGCAGGTGTTCCATACACATACCCTTTGGTTTCAAAACGTGATAATTCTTTTCCTGTTTTTGAGTCTAAAGCCAGCAAAGCATAGGTGTCAGACGTTCCTACGTAAAGAATGTTGTTTAGAATCACAGCGGTACTTAATATCCAGGAGTTTTCCGCGTCATATTTCCATTCTAATTTTCCGGTTTCGGCATCTACGGCAAAAATGTAAGGGTCTCTGGCGCTAAGATAAACCATGCCATTGGCAACAGCAACAGAAGATTGGATGCCTTTGAAACCTACTTTTTTTTGTGTTTCGAATTTCCATTTTTCTTTTCCGGTATCACAATTTAGGGCATACAAATCGGCGTCCCAACTCCCAATATATAAAGTGTTTTTGTTTATAACCGGTGTACTGTGAACAGCAGCATTGGTTTTGAATTTCCAGTTTAGATTTCCTTTTTTGGCATCAACGGCATAGACATTTCCGTCGCTGCTTCCGAATATAACCAAAGTTGATTTATTGTTTTTGTAGACAACCGGAGATGACAAATAAAAATCCCATAATTCATCCATTACCATATCGTGTGGTTTCAAACCCAAGATTCCCGCTTCCTGGTACCAATGTTCACCTCCTGTTTTAAATTTCCAAAGTTGTTTTCCGGTTGTTAGGTTTACGGCATAATAATAACCGTCAAAACTTCCAAAGTAGATCGTATTTTCATAAATACTTGGTGAACTGTGAACAGCGCCATTGGTTTTAAACTTCCATTTTTCTTTTCCGGTTTTTTCATCAAGCGCATAAAAATAGCCATCTTCACTACCGATGTATACAGTTCCGTTTTTTGTAATTGGAGAAGAGAAAATTTTGCCTTCCGTTTTAAATTTCCATTTGAGATCACCAATGGGCTGATAACCTTCGCCTTTAAAGACACGATCTGAAAATGAATTTAAGATTGGAGAGTTTGTTTTTTGTGAAAAAACACTGGTGCTAATCAGAAAGAAAGAAAATAAAAGAAAACGGAATGTTTGTGACATAATTTTTTTTTGCATAAAAATAATTATTTTTTGCATGCGAAAGAATGTTTTGTAAAATATTAAACGATAGTGGTTTAAGGGATTTGTTATATTTTTTTGAGCAATATGTTATAAATATATTTTTAAAACCTGCTGTCGAATAGGTATATTTGTTTTTGAGATTTCAACCTAAATTACACGATCAAAAATGAAAATAATAGCAGTTATTCCGGCACGTTACGCTTCTACACGATTTCCAGCCAAACTAATGCAGGATTTGGGAGGTAAAACCGTTATTTTAAGAACTTATGAAGCCGCAGTTGCCACTCAATTATTTGAAGATGTTTTTGTGGTGACCGATTCGGATTTGATCTTTGATGAAATTGTTTCTAATGGTGGGAAAGCTATTATGAGCATCAAAGAACACGAATCAGGAAGCGACCGAATTGCAGAAGCGGTAGCCAATCTGGATGTAGATATTGTGGTGAATGTGCAAGGGGATGAACCTTTTACGGAAGCAGGGCCTTTAGAGCAGGTCTTGAATGCTTTTAAAAATGATCCGGATCGTAAAGTTGATTTGGCTTCATTAATGCGTGAAATCACAAATGAAGAAGAGATCAATAACCCGAATAATGTAAAAGTGGTGGTAGATCAATCGCAATTTGCCTTGTATTTTTCGCGTTCTGTGATTCCGTATCCAAGAGATAAAGATGTTGGAGTACGTTATTTTCAGCATATCGGAATTTATGCGTTTAGAAAGCAGGCTCTGTTGGATTTTTACAGTCTGCCAATGAAATCTTTAGAAGCTTCTGAAAAATTAGAACAACTCCGTTATCTGGAATTCGGAAAACGAATCAAAATGGTAGAGACGACTCATGTTGGTATTGGAATCGATACAGCCGAAGATTTAGAAAAAGCCAGAGCTATTTTGAGTGCCAAATAGTTTTTTGTTGTAAGAAACTAAATTAAAAATAAGGAAAGCTGAAAATGAAGTTTTGAGTGTAATACTCATTCTATCATACAGCAATAAATATTCAGAAGGTAAAGTAGAAGAATCGCAAGACTTTTTCTGCTTTTACTAACTTCTGCAATTCTGTACCTCTTCAGTTTTGCCTCCTCAATCTTAAGAATATCTCTCTCATAAGCTTTTTGAAATTTAAAATCTTAAAGAATAGAAATATAAAAAACATAAAGACAGCTGTTAATTAGATATAAACAGTTGTATATTTTTGTTAAGCTTAATGAAGCATTTTGTTTTTTTTCGTATCAAATAAATACAAATATTTAGATATGAAAAAAATAGCCTTACTTTTATTAGTAACAATTACTTTTGTTTCTTGTAGCAAGAGTGACGATCATTTGGAGAATTCTGTTAAAGAGTTTCCGGAGAGTTTAGTAAATCAGGATAAGCCATTAGGTACAGTTAATATCGATGGACAAACTCCCATTAATATAAATGCATCTTTTACCGAGAAGATAAGTACATTAGATCCTATTATTCATTATGGCGCAATAACTTTAAGTAATATAGAGAATACAGAAGATAATTTAAAAGTAAATTTATCGCAGGCAGATAAGACAGATAATTTTATAACCATTAAGGGGAATAAATATGAACTGCAGCAATTTCACTTTCATTATCATAGCGAACACAGTATTAATGGAGAATATGGTGTAATGGAAATTCATTTTGTTCACAAATCTTCAAAAGGTGCTTACGCAGTTTTAGGAGTGCTTGTTAAAAACGGAAAAGCAAATACTTCGCTTCAAACTTTATTTGATGGCTCTCCGAAACTTAAAGGGACTAATGCGTTGTCTAATCTGTTAAATTTGAATACGCTATTGCCTGTTGATACGAATAAATATTATGCTTACAGTGGTTCATTGACAACTCCTCATTTAGATTTTACTTTAAACGAAGGCCCTTTAACTTGGTTTGTGTTTAAAAACCAGATTGAAATGACAAATGATCAATTTAAGAACTATCAGGGAAATTACAGTAAAGAAAATTTCCGTGTCATACAGCCATTAAATAACAGAAAAATATTTGAAAATATAAGGTAATATTTTCATTGAAAAAGAATGTAGAGGAAATAATGCGTTTTTAGTTACTGGTAAAAAGTAGACCTATTCTTGACTGATTGAGCTTTTGGTAAGCAGTAGATAGGAGAGTAAAATGCTCAGAAAAAGATAAAAAAATACCCGACTGGTTTTTTAAAACTTGTCGGGTATTTTTTTTTAATATTGGTCCTAGTATAAATTAGGATATTTAGAAGGATTAACTTCATTCATCATCGTATATACCTTTTCGAAAATATCTTCGGCAGAAGGTTTAGAGAAATAATCCCCATCTGTTCCATAAGCAGGTCTGTGCGCTTTTGAAGCTAAGGTCTGTGGCTTGCTGTCCAGATATTTGTAGGCATCCTGTTCTTCCAGAATTTGTTGTAAAATAAATGCTGAAGCACCACCTGGAACATCTTCGTCGATTACTAAAAGACGATTTGTTTTAGCAATACTTTTTACAATATCTTTATTAATATCAAACGGAAGTAAAGACTGAATATCGATTACTTCACAATCAATACCTAATTCTAATAATTCAATTGCTGCTTGCTCTACCAATCTCAAGGTAGATCCGTAAGAAACCAAAGTAATATCAGCCCCTTCTTTTAGTGTTTCAACTACTCCGATTGGTGTTTTGAATTCTCCAAAATTAAGTGGTGTTTTTTCTTTTAAACGGTATCCGTTCAAACATTCAATCACTAAAGCTGGTTCATCACATTCTAAAAGAGCGTTATAGAAACCGGCTGCCTGAGTCATGTTTCTTGGAACCAAAACGTGAATTCCACGAATTGCGTTGATAATCATTCCCATTGGAGAACCAGAGTGCCAGATACCTTCTAAACGGTGTCCACGAGTTCTGATAATTAATGGTGCTTTTTGTTTTCCAACCGTTCTGTATTGTAAAGTTGCCAAATCATCACTCATGATCTGAATAGCGTACAATAAATAATCTAAATATTGAATCTCAGCAATCGGACGTAAACCTCTTAAGGCCATTCCAATTCCCTGACCAATAATGGTTGCTTCTCTGATACCAACATCGGCAACACGAAGTTCACCGTATTTTTCCTGCATACCTTCTAAACCTTGGTTTACGTCACCAATGTTTCCAACATCTTCACCAAATATCAATGTTTCCGGATATTTACTGAATATAGCATCGAAGTTATCACGAAGAATCATTCGGCCATCTAAGTCCGCTTTTGAATTCTCATCATATTCAGGAAGTACTTTCTGTACTGAAAATACATTTTCGGCAGAATCAGAATGTAAGTTACTGCTGAATTTTACTTGTGTAGTTTTGATATAATTGGTAATCCAGTCAGATAATAAAACTTTACTGTTTGGAATCTCAATAAAACGCAGAATTTTTCTGGCGATTACCAGCATTTCCTTTTTCAAAGGAGATTTTATAGCGCTTAATTCAGAGATGTATTTCTGAATTTTATCTTTATGATTGATACTGGCACTTGAAATTTGTTCCAATAAAACCAAAAGATTTTTTTGATCTTCAATAATTGGATTAATAAAAGAATTCCAAGCGTCTTTTTTAGCATCAAGGATTTCTTTTTTAATTTCAAAATCAATTTCAGCTAATTCTTCAGGAGAAGCAACATTGACAGCAATCATCCATAAACGCATTTGACGAATACAATCGAAATCTCTTTCCCAAGCCAGTCTTTCGGCATTTTTGTAACGCTCGTGTGATCCTGAAGTAGAGTGTCCTTGAGGTTGTGTTAATTCATTTACGTGAATTAAAACCGGTACATGTTCTTCACGTGCAATTGCTGCAGCTCTTTCATATGTCGAAACCAGTTCGGCATAATCCCAGCCTTTTACTCTGAAAATTTCATATCCTTTTGCATCTTCATCACGTTGGTATCCTTTTAAGATCTCAGAGATGTTTTCTTTAGTGGTTTGATGTCTTGCGTGAACCGAAATTCCGTATTCATCATCCCAAACACTCATTACCATAGGAACTTGTAAAACTCCGGCAGCATTTATAGTTTCAAAAAATAAACCTTCAGAAGTACTTGCATTTCCAATTGTTCCCCAAGCTACTTCATTACCATTAACAGAGAATTTGTCTTTGACAGTGATTCCGTCAACGTTTCTGTAAATTTTTGATGCTTGTGCCAAACCAAGTAATCTTGGCATTTGCCCTGCAGTAGGAGATATATCTGAACTTGAATTTTTTTGTTTTGTTAAATCTTTCCAAGAGCCGTCTTCGTTTAAACTGTGTGTTACAAAGTGACCACCCATTTGCCTGCCCGCAGACATTGGATCAAAATCTATATCAGTATGACCGTATAAACCGGCAAAAAATTGTTTTGGAGTTAATTCTCCAATAGCCATCATAAAGGTTTGATCGCGATAGTATCCGGAACGGAAATCACCGTTTTTAAAAGCTTTGGCCATAGCAAGCTGTGGAACCTCTTTTCCGTCACCAAATATTCCGAATTTGGCCTTTCCTGTCAATACTTCTTTACGCCCTAAAAGACTACATTCGCGGCTGGTTACAGCAATTTTGTAATCGTTTAACACCTCAGTTTTGAAATCTTCGAAAGTCAATGTAGAATTGTTTTTTTCTTTAATCATAATCTGGAATGGGTCATGTTAGGCGACAAAATTACTTAAAAAGTATCAATAATCATAATTCATTAAAGTAAATATAATTTAATTATTAACAATTAAATTGCTAAAACACTAGGGTTTTTTTATTGAATGTTTAATGATTTTGTGATTTAAGTGGTAATAATTTATGTTTTTATTTAAAATTTATTCAATTAAAACCATTTTCGGGTAAAAAGATTGACTAATGTTTTGGGAGAAAAAGTAACAACAAATCGTATTTTTTCATCATAATTTTTTTGCGCAACCTCCCAACCATTATTAGAATAGATCGGAAAATACAATTCGAAGTAATCCGGAACCAGATTTAAGCGGATTCCACTATCATAAGCAAAGTCTGTGGTTTGATGTTTGTTTTGCATGAAACCGATGTCACCGTAAGCCTCAATCCAATTCCAAATCGAATAACTTGCATTTAGCGTCGCCATCCATTGATTTGCGTATCGCGGTTCTATTTTAGATTTAAAACCACCTTCGGCTATTACGTATTGTTGGCTGAAAATTCCGGTACTTTCAGAACGGCCTAAAAAATTATAATCAAACATATAATCGGTTGGTCGGTCTAATCCAAAACTAAAATAATCAGAATCAGTCCTGTTGTATAAGAAGCTTCCGGCATATACACGTAAGTTTAGCTTTCGATTATTTTCAAATAATCTTCTGTATTCGATTTCTCCGGCCAGTTTTCCGAATCCGCTTGAAAATTGAACATCAGTCATAAAACTAAAATGATCGACCAATTCTGTTTTGGTATTCATATAACGAGCGTTAAAAACAGAATAATTCGGATTTGAATTATCAGTAATGTATTTACTTGCTTCGCGATTTACAATAACCTGACGAACCAGGATAAGTTGTTTTCGGTTGTCTCTGAAATTTTCTTCACGAATTCTAAGTTGCACCATCGGATTTAATCTGAAATAAGTGGCATCCGGAGCGTAATGAAAATAATTTTGGCTAATGGAATATCGAACATTATAAAGCGTACTGTTTCGATAATAATGATTTAGCGAAAAAGCTGAAGAACCGGATATAGTACCGGCATTAATAGAATAAGCCGGATTAATGTCGAAGGTAAACGGTTTGTCTAAAATGGTTTTGTTGTGAAAACGCATTCCAGGCGTAAGACCGTCATAATAATTATAGGTAAGCGTTGGAACATATAAAATCTGATTGTAATACGGATCTTCAAGATCTTTTGCGAAATTAAATTTTATTGGACGGTTGGTGATCACCAGACTTTTTAGAGATTTCCAGTTGTTTCTTAAGTTGTATTCTGGAACCTCATTGTCATAATTCAAAACTATTTTGTCGGCTTTGTTTCTGTTAAAATGATAAATAGAGTCGTTACTTGAAGGCTCAATCCATTTTTTGAAAACAACTTCGTTTTTTTTAATTCCATAAACCGGAATTGGGACAAAGTTGCCAGTTCGGTTTCTTATCGAAAATTGTATGCTGTCTTTGGTTCTGGTGACATTCGAAAATTTGTAATCTATAATATCACGGGAATCAATAATGGTTTTGAAAAACCAATCGATTTTTTTGGGACTGTTTTGAGTTAGTATTTTTTCGAAATCAAATCTGTTAACTTGTTGGTTTTTATTTAAATCATAAAATTCCTGAACACTTTTAGGGACAATGTCGTGATTTAGATAGTTGTCTAAATAACTTAAACTTAAACCCGCTCGATATTTACTGGCAATCTGCTCGTTGAATTTTATCAATGTATTTTTTGGGTCTCCAAGTGGCTGATCCAGATTTTTACGAGCCATCAGCATATAATAATAGCTGTATTGCTCGTTAAAAGTCAGATTAGCAATATTGTAACTCTTAAAAAGTCTCATGTTCGAAAGACTTCCAAGCATTTTTTGATCCAGATGGTTTTCGTCCATGTATTTCATCATGGCATAGATCTGGATACCGTCCTGAATCCAGTTGTCTTTTCTGGAGTCTAAACGGAGGCTATTCTTAAGATAATTGTTCAAATAAGTCTTTAAGAAGGTGATCTCGAAGATAAATTCATCTGAAAATGGACTGATAAAAGACGGCAACTGATTTAACCCGTAAAAAGGATTTCGGTCATAATCGGTTTGAGAAACGGTGATTTTTTGATGTGGATAGGTGCCAATAAAGTTGTTTGCAAAAGTGACTACCTTGTTTATGACAATCGCTTTTTGGATATCGTTAAGTTTTTTGTTTTTTAGATTAGAAAGAATTTCAATGGAGCCATTCTCATAGCTTTTGAAACTATTTTGCTTTTCGATAAACAAATTAAAATCAGTTCTGTTGGTTCCGGAAAAAGTATAGGTAGTCGATTGTGGATTTGTAAGATCTGTAGTAATCGAATTTAGATCGGTTGTAATCGAATACGTATTCGGAATTTTTATTGCAATTTCATAAGCACTGGCAGCATTTACAATATCATCCAGATTAAAATTATTGTATTTTATAAAAGTGTGATTTTCATATCGGGCGGGACTCAAAAACCAGTTTTTTAGGTTCATTCCACCATTTTGATCAAAACCATAATGAGTGAATTTATCGCTTGGAACCTTAGAAATATAGCTAATATGAAGCTCAACTTTTTGATTCGGGAGAAGTTTTTGCTTTAGTTTCACCACGATAAAGTCAGGATTTCTCTCGGTTCTTTCCCATTCAAAAGCCATGTCATTTGCATCGAGTAAATTCAGAATTGTAGTATTTCCTCTTTCTTGGTCGTTGGCCAGATGAAAACCACGATAAAATTCATCAGAAAATCGTCTGGCAAGTGGCGTGTTTTTATTAGAAAAAGCATTATTCCAATCATTTAAAACAATTGAATCTAAAGTGTCATTAGAAGTATTGTAAAAAACAATATCCTGTTTTACATTTAAAGTTTTTAGTTCAAGGTTTACGGCCACTTCCATCTTAGATTGATGTTGCGCATATTGTTTTACTGAATTGAATAAAACTAAAACGAAGAAAATTCTTTTATAAAATGATCTCAAGTTGGCTTAAATTTTTTTAGCTGTTTCTTTAATTTACGAGCGTAGATTTTTTTTTGACTTTTGTAAAAATAGTATAAAAAAAAGCTGTTTAAGAAAACAGCTTCATTTTTTTTGCATTTCGTAATAAATTTTAACCATAAAAGCGATGTAAATTCATAATAAATTAATCTTTGTTAAGCTTGTTTCTCAAATGCGCTTACATTACTTATGTGGTTAAGAAAAAGTTTAGAAATTCGGACTCAAATCATATTTCTTATAGAATTTGTCCAGAACATCTACTACTTCGTCTTCAGTATCTACAATTTTGAATAAGTTCAAATCTTCCGGGCTTACTGTTTGCATTTTTTCTACAAGTACCGTTTTTACCCATTCGATCAATCCTGACCAGAATTCAACTCCAACTAATATAATTGGAAATTTTCCAATTTTTTTAGTTTGTATTAAGGTGATAGCTTCAAACATTTCGTCTAAAGTTCCAAAACCTCCAGGCATTACTACGAAACCTTGAGAATATTTTACAAACATTACCTTTCTAACAAAAAAGTAGTCGAAATTAAGGTTTTTGTCGTGATCAATATAAGGGTTAAAGTGTTGCTCAAAAGGCAATTCGATATTCAGACCAACTGAAGTTCCTCCGCCCAAATGTGCGCCTTTGTTTCCAGCTTCCATTATTCCGGGACCACCTCCTGTGATTACACCATAACCTGCTTTACTAATTTTAAAAGCAATTTTTTCTGCCAGTAAATAATATTTATCATCCGGCTTTGTTCTTGCAGATCCAAAAATCGATACACACGGACCAATACGTCCCATGCTTTCATATCCATTTACAAATTCAGCCATGATTTTAAAAATCGCCCAGCTGTCGTTTGTTCTGATTTCATTCCACGTTTTTTGCTTCAAACGATCTTGGATAATTTTATCCTCATCGTTGTCAAAATCTTCTAATCTCATTTTTTGTGTATTATTAATTTATTTTTCAGGAGCTCGTTCCTGCTGTACATTCTAATCTTTTGTGGTCCCCAATAGTTATAGGGATCAAAGCAATAAGATTTCCTCTTTCACTGGAGCTAAGGCATCAGTTTTTGATTCAGCTTTATCTTTTTATCGATTAAAGTTGATTTTTTTTGATTAAAAAGGGATACTAAATTAACTCTTTTTTCGAGAGTTGGTGCAAAAAAGCTTATTTATTAACCAAAATATAGCGATGGAAACAAGTTTTTTAAATTTTGTTTCTCATTATCAATTAATTAAAGTAATCGTTATTGTGGGGTGCGTACTATAATTTTAATTTAGAATGTTAGATAAGTTCTTTTTTCAAAAACTTAGCCGTAAAGCTTTTTTTACTTTTCACTACTTCTTCAGGTGTCCCTTTTGCGATAAGTTCTCCACCACCTTTTCCGCCTTCGGGGCCAATGTCTATAATATAATCCGCCAGTTTAATAACGTCCATATTATGTTCGATTACCAGTATGGTGTTTCCTTTATCAACCAGTTTATTGATTACATCCATCAAAACTCTGATGTCTTCAAAATGTAAACCTGTTGTAGGCTCGTCCAGTATATAAAAAGTATTTCCGGTATCTTTTTTAGACAATTCACCGGCTAGCTTTATACGTTGCGCCTCACCACCTGAAAGCGTTGTACTTTGTTGCCCAAGTGTAATATAACCTAAACCGACGTCCTGAATTGTTTTTACTTTTCGGTAAATCTTTGGAATGTTTTCAAAGAATGGTACCGCCTCATCCACTGTCATATTCAATACATCTGATATAGATTTTCCTTTGTATCGAATTTCTAAAGTTTCACGGTTAAAACGTTTTCCCTGACAGGTTTCGCATTCCACATAAACGTCCGGTAAAAAGTTCATCTCAATCGTTCTTACGCCTGAACCTTCACAGGTTTCGCAACGTCCGCCCTTTACATTAAAACTAAAACGCCCTGCTTTATAACCGCGAATCATACTTTCGGAAGTCATAGTAAACAGATTTCTGATTTCTGTAAAAACCTCGGTATAAGTCGCTGGATTCGAACGTGGTGTTCTCCCAATCGGACTCTGGTCAATATCAATTACTTTGTCAATATGCTCAAGACCTTCGATCTTTTTATAAGGTTGTGGTTTTTTTACGCCATTAAAATAATAAGCATTCAGAATCGGGTAGAGGGTTTCGTTTATCAAAGTCGATTTTCCACTTCCGGAAACTCCTGTAACACAAATTAGTTGACCTAAAGGGACTTCAATGGTCACATTTTTTAAATTATTTCCAGTCGCTCCCGAAAGTTTCAAAAACTTGCCGTTTCCTTTGCGTCTTTCTTTTGGAATCTCCAACTTCATTTTACCATTCAGATATTGAGCGGTAATCGTGTCAGATGCCAAAGTTTCTTTCGGAGTTCCGATACTGATAATTTCGCCACCGTATTTTCCGGCTTTAGGTCCAATATCAATTACATAATCAGCCGTTTCGATCATGTCTTTGTCATGTTCGACCACAATAACAGAATTTCCAATATCGCGTAATTGTTCTAATGAACGAATCAGTTTTTCGTTGTCTCTCTGATGAAGACCAATGCTTGGCTCGTCTAATATATACAAAACACCGACTAGTTGTGAACCAATTTGTGTTGCTAGTCGAATGCGTTGCGCTTCACCACCTGATAGTGATTTTGAACTTCGACTTAAAGCCAGATAGTTCAAACCAACATTCATTAAAAAATTCAGACGGTCTTTGATTTCTTTTACCACTTCAGAAGCAATCAACAGTTGTTTATCTGATAAATGGTTTTCTAAATCTAAGAACCAGGCTGTTAAATCAGAGATGTCCATATCACACAATTCGGTGATGTTTTTGGTATTGATTTTAAAGAATAAAGCTTCTTTTTTCAAACGTGAACCTTCACAAACCGGACAGTTTACTTCGTCCATGAAATCTTTGGCCCAACGTTTTATGGTTGTAGATGGACTCTCGTCATATTGATTTTTGATAAAATTTGAAATACCTTCAAAATCAATTTTATAATCGCGAGTAACACCTAAATCTTTTGAGTTTATGGTAAATTTATCTTTTCCGCCATGTAAAATCATGGTCATAGCCTCTTCCGGAATCTTTTCGATTGGATCTGTTATCTTAAAACTGAATTTTTCTCCAATGACTTCTAATTGCTTAAAAATCCAAGAGGATTTGTATTCTCCAAGTGGTGCAAAACCACCGGCTTTAATAGACAATTTAGGATTCGGAATAATCTTTTTGACATTGATTTCATGTACCGTTCCTAAACCATTACAATGTGGGCAAGCTCCTTTTGGAGAGTTAAAAGAAAATAAATTAGGCTCCGGATTTTGATAAGAGATACCTGTCGAGGGACACATCAGATTCCTACTGAAATAACGTACTTCATTGGTGTCTTGATCCAGGATCATCAATACATCTTCACCATGGTGCATTGCGGTATTAATGCTTTCTGCCAATCGCTTTTGATTGTCGGCAGTGTCTTCAATTAGCATTCGGTCTACTACAATTTCAATATCATGAGTTTTGTATCGATCTAATTTCATTCCCGAAACTAAATCCTGTACTTCGCCATTGACGCGAACTTTCAGAAAACCTTGTTTTGTAATTTGTTGGAACAATTCGGCATAGTGTCCTTTTCTGGCTTTAATAACCGGAGCAAGGATATTGATTCGTTTTCCTGTAAAATCCTGAATAATTAAATCCTTGATTTGTTCATCAGAATACGAAACCATTTTTTCGCCCGTATTGTAGCTGTAAGCATCTGCTCCACGTGCGAAAAGTAATCTTAAGAAATCGTATATTTCAGTGATGGTCCCAACAGTTGAACGAGGGCTTTTACTGGTTGTTTTTTGTTCAATCGCAATTACGGGAGAAAGTCCGTCGATTTTATCAACATCAGGACGTTCTAAACCGCCAAGAAATTGTCTCGCATAGGCAGAAAAAGTTTCTACATAACGACGCTGACCTTCGGCATAAATAGTGTCAAATGCCAAAGAAGATTTTCCCGAACCTGATAAACCGGTAATAACAACCAGTTTTTCACGCGGAATCGAAATATCTATATTTTTTAGATTATGAACTCTTGCACCAAGAACTTCAATAGTATTGTCTTTTTCTAACATATATTTTGAGCAAAAAGCAAAGTTACCATTTTGATTTATTCTTTTTATACTACGCTGCAGAAGTTTATGTTATAAATTGTAACAAAAAACGCTAATAAAAATTAGCGTTTTCTTTTTCGGGTAGCCATATATTCTTCTATAGCTTCTTTGGTAGTATACCAGTTTCGACCTTCTTTGTAAGCGTCTATTTTACCTGTTCTGGCAAGTAAACTTACATATTCCTGACCATAAGGTGTCTCTGGCTCGCTAACAATATCAGCTATTTTTTGAAAGTTGGTATCACTGTCCGGCATTGCATTTAGATAAATATTGAGCGTACGTTCTAAAGCCTGACACATCAAAAGTATTAGTTTTTGATAGTTTCCTGTATTAGCCTGATTTAAGGCTTCGTAATACTTTTTCCTGTCATTTTTAAGAATAATTGCAGGTGGAAACCCACAACGCATCAATAGTAAATTCATGCTTAAACGCACAGTACGCCCATTACCATCAAAGAAAGGATGAATCCAGACTAATTTATGATGGTAAATAGTAGCCAGTTCTATATCATTAAGCCCTAAAGGGTTTGTATTAATAAAATCAATTAGTTCGTCTAGATAGTCAGAAACCTTGTTTGCATTTGGAGGCATAAAATTGGCACCGGAAATACGGACCCCTCCATTGCGCAAACGTCCTGCAAAATCGTCTTCAATAGAGCGTAAAACCAAACCATGTATAGAGAGTATATCAATACTTCTAAGTTTGTAAGTATCATCAACAATAGAGTACAGATAATCAATAGCCTTGTCATGGTTATGAGTTTCAAAGTGTTCTCTTAAAGATTTGCCTTTTATGGTAATGCCTTCCTGAATAACCATTTGGGTTTCTCGCAAACTCATAGTATTTCCTTCTATACTATTGGAGTTATAGGTCCATTCTAAAGAAAGGCTTTCACGAATTTTATGCAAAGCGATGTTTGGCAAGGGTCTGCTGGTTTGCAAAACCTGCCTTTTCTGATACAATCGTTCAAAGGTTGATTGAAATTCGTTTCTATATATTAGGTCTATATTCCACATAACCACAAAGATACTTCTTATTATCGGATAATAAAATTTTTTAACTTATCCGATATTAAGCTTACTCGATAGTCATAGCTCTTAGCTTAGTTCGATAGGCTTCAAGTGCTATAGATTTGGAAATAAAGCCGTAATATTTTTCATTTCGTACGACTGGAATAAAAGCTGTTTTAGTTTTTTCAAATTTACTCATAACAATTTCCATGCTGTCATAAGAGGATATGGTAGCAAGTGGAGTTTTCATGACATCTTTAATTAAGGTGTATTTTACACGGTAACTATTAAAGATGATTTCTCGAATATCATTAAAGTGAACCACACCAACAAGATCTTTTTCGTTATTCACAACGGCAAAAACAACTTGATTAGAGTGGGAAATAAGATCGACGAGTTTGGTCAAATTCTCATCAGGATGGACGGTTAAGTAATCCGTCTGGATAATAGAATCAATATCAAGAGTCGATAATATGTTTGAATCTTTATTACTGGTAAAAGCATGTCCTTTTTTGGCTAATCCTTTTACATCGAGGGAATGTTTTTCGAAGCGCTTGGAGATAGCAAAACTAATGGAGGATATAATCATTAGTGGAATCATTAATCCGTAGCCTCCTGTTATTTCGGCGATTAAGAAAATGGCTGTTAGTGGCGCATGAAACAAACCGCTTAGGATTCCGGCCATTCCGACCATAGTAAAATTACTGACTGGTAAGTTTGTAAGCCCGGTCATATTAACTAACTTGGAGAAAAAATAACCAAGATAAGAACCTAAAAAGAGGGCAGGAGCAAAATTACCTCCATTTCCACCGCTTCCGATAGTTAAACCGGAGGCTAAAACTTTTATCATTAAGGTACATCCAACAAAGATGAGCAGTACCCAATTATTATCTCGATATTCACTAAAAAGGGTATTGTCTAATAATTTCCCGGGATCACTTTCTGATAGCGTTTTTATACTTTCATAACCTTCTCCAAAAAGAGTAGGGAAAATAAAAATCAGAACTGCCAACATAGAAGAACCTATTAAAGCTTTTTTATAGGGCCCCATTTCCAGTTTTGAAAAATAATGTTCAACTCTCTGAAAATTTCGGGAATAATAAATCGCAGCAAGACCGGTAAGTACTCCTAAAATTACATAAAAAGGAGTATTGTGATAATTAAATGTTTGTTGTTGTTTGAAAGACAATAAGATGCTTTCATCCAATAAAATAGCGGAAACAATTGCCCCTGTTGCAGCAGAAATCATAATAGGGGTAAAAGCAGAAATACTTACATCTACCAACAAGACTTCAATAGCAAAAAGAACTCCGGCAATAGGCGCATTAAATGCGGCCGAAATCCCGGCAGCTACACCGCAGCCAATAAGTAAGGTTCTGTCTTTATAAGGAAGTTTATAATTTTGAGCAAAATTAGATCCAAAAGCAGCACCTGTAATTACAATCGGACTCTCCAAACCTGCAGAACCTCCCAAACCAACAGTCAGGGAACTGGTTATAATTTGAGCGTACATTTGTTTCTTAGGGATAATACTTGCTTTTTTGGCAACTGCATAAAGGATTTGAGAAGTTCCTTTTTGTATGGTTCCGCTTAGAACTTTTTTGACAACCAAAACGGTTAACAAAATTCCAATAATAGGAAGTAAACTATTGATGAAACTTAATTTAAGAATCCCATTGATATAAGTAGCAAATGAAAATACGCTATGGGCAAATGTTTTTAAAACAATTACCGCAAGAGCACAAGAAATTCCAATTAAAACACTTGATAAAAAAATAAATTGCTTTGGTGTCATTAGCGATTGCCCCAAAGCAATTATGCTTTCTAGTCTTCTGAAATATTTTTTTAGCATTCTGTTTTAAAAATTATGGATACTACAAATTTAAGTTATAATCTTTAAAAAACCAGTAAAAAAAGGGAACTAAATTAAAACCCGGCTGCTTTATCGTCACCACGGAAGTCAGCGCCACCTTCTAAATTTTTATTTGGCAATACCAAAATAGCATCCACTTTTCCGATAATTGGAGTAGATTTTTCGTTGATCAGATAGTTTTTAGCTTTTAGTTTTTCGATGGTCTTAGTATCGAAAGTATCAGGTTCAAAAGTAATAAGATCAGGTAACCACTGATGATGAAAACGAGGTGCATTTACAGCTTCCTGCATGCTTAAGTTGTATTCGTAAACATTTAGAATGGTTTGTAAAACAGAAGTTATTATCGTAGACCCGCCTGGTGTACCTACTACCATAAATAGTTTACCGTCTTTCTCAACAATTGTTGGAGTCATAGAGCTTAACATACGCTTTTGAGGTGCAATACTGTTGGCTTCATTTCCCACCAAACCAAACATGTTCGGGGAACCTGGTTTAGCACTGAAATCATCCATTTCATTATTCAAAAAGAAACCTAATTCATCGCAATAGTATTTAGAACCATAGGCATCGTTAAGGGTTGTAGTCGCAGCAACAGCATTTCCAAATTGATCTACAATCGAATAATGTGTCGTTTCGGTACTTTCATTATAAGTAATTTTTCCCTCTTTTATTTCGGAAGATAAACTGGCTTTTTCCGGATTAAAAGTTGACATTCTGTCTTTTAAGTAAGAACTATCCATTAAAGCTTTTGTTGGAACTTTTACAAAATCCGGATCACCCAAGTATTGACTTCTGTCTGCATAAGCTCTTCTTTCGGCTTCAACAATGATTTGAATAGATGCATCAGAATTATGTCCTAATTTAGATAAATCATAAGGTTCGATCATTTTTAAAATTTGTGCCAGACAAATTCCGCCACTGCTGGGTGGTGCCATAGAAGTGATCTTTAAATCTTTATAAGTAAATTGAAGTGGTTTTCTCCATTTTGCTTCATATTTCGCCAAATCCTCAAGTGTGATTATTCCACCTTTTTTCTGAAGATAATCGACAAGAATTTTGGCAGTTTCTCCTTTATAGAATTCATTTCTTCCATTTTTTTGAATCCTTTTCAAAGTTTTCGCCAAAGCGGAATATTTAATAGTATCATTCTCCTTGAAATTTCCCGCGAGTAGTGTTTGCTCTCCGTTTATTTTGACAATACTTTCATGATAATTTTTTAAGTTTTTTTCTTGTTTTTGAGTTACAACTACGCCTTTTTCAGCAAGAGCAATTACGAGTTTTAGAATTTCGGACATAGGCAGTGTCCCTAGCTTTTTATGAACAGCAAAAACACCGGCAACCGTACCCGGTACTCCAATAGCAAGAGCAGTTTCCGTACTTTTTCCTTTAATTACATTTCCGTCTTTATCGAGAAACATATCTTTTGTGGCTGCTAATGGCGCTTTTTCACGATAATCTAACGATCCGACTTCGCCATTTGCTTTTCGGTAAACCATAAACCCGCCGCCGCCGATATTTCCGGCAAACGGAAAAGCAACGGCAAGCGCTAATTCTGTACCAACCATGGCATCAAAAGCATTACCGCCTTTTTTCATGATTTCAACACCTATTTTGGATGCTTCCTCACGGGCAGAAACCACCATTGCTTTGGTAACGACTAATCCGGTTGGTTTTGCCGGAGTCTGTTGTGCTGAGCAGCTAATATATAATAAGGTAAACAGTAGTGTAACTTTTCTCATAATAAGAGTAATTTTTGTTTTGAATGTTCTTTTATATCTTCAAAAAAGAGCGTAAATTCCTGCTCGAATTCAGTATAAAATTCTTTTAATTCGGCACTGGCATACTGCATTTTTGATTCATTTTTTGACCGTCGGTCCATTTGGGTTAAAATCTGATGGATTCCTTCAACCGTCTGATAACTTAAAAGCCAGTTTCTCTGAATCATATAAGGCATTAAATCCTGCGTTTTTTCAGTGAGAATAGCATAGTTTTCGTGTAACGATCGATAAAATCGGTTAATGAAAGTTTCCAGTTTTTCATCTGAATATTTCGTCCAGTTTTTGGCTAAAAAATGATCGTAAACAATGTCTACAATCACACCCGAGTAATGGTGGTATTTGTCATGTAACCTTTTGGTACTCTGTCTGAAAACAGTATGCGAATCGGTATAAGTATCAATCGATCGGTGCAGGATAATTCCTTTTTGGACGTCCTCCGGAAAATGTTCAAATTGTTTTCCACGAATTCCATCGGCCATAAAATTGCCGATTTTTATTAAATCATTGTCTCCTGACAGATAAATGTGTGCTAGGAAATTCATGTTTTTTGGAGTTAGTATCATTTCGATGTTTTGAAAGCGATACGTTTATTTTAGTAAATGTATAAAAACTTTTTAAATCATTTTGTTATAAAACTTAGTATGTAATAGTAAGGATACTTTAATATTATTTTAAAATCTTAGCACTTAAGCATCTTGGTTACTCGGCAACTTTTTTATATTTGTAATAAATAACCATATCTCAAAAAAATGACTTTAATAAAATCTATCTCAGGTATACGTGGAACCATTGGAGGAAAAGTGGGAGACAACCTGACTCCTGTTGATGCAGTAAAGTTTGCTTCGGCTTACGGAACCTTTCTTAAAAATAATACTTCAAAAGAAAAATTAACAGTTGTAATTGGTCGTGACGCCAGAATTTCTGGTCCAATGATTCATAATCTCGTAGTAAATACCTTAATTGGTTTAGGAATTAATGTAATTGACCTTGGACTTTCCACTACGCCAACTGTAGAAGTTGCTGTGCCTTTGGAAAAAGCAGACGGTGGGATTATCCTGACGGCTTCTCACAATCCAAAACAATGGAATGCCTTGAAATTATTGAATGAAAAAGGAGAATTCTTAAGCGGAGCAGAAGGAGCTAAAATTTTGGAAATTGCCGAGGCAGAAGCTTTCGATTTTTCAGATGTGGATAATCTGGGAGAAATTACGATCAATGATGCTTATATGGATATTCATATCGACGAGGTTTTAAATTTGCCTTTGGTTGATGTTGAAGCAGTAAAAGCGGCTAAATTTAAAGTAGTTGTTGATGGAGTAAATTCGTCAGGGGGAATTATTATTCCTAAATTATTAGAATTAATGGGCGTTGAAGTAGTAAAATTATACTGCGAACCAAACGGACATTTCCCTCATAATCCGGAACCTTTAAAAGAACATTTAACCGATATTTCAGAATTGGTTGTAAAAGAAAAAGCACATTTAGGAGTTGTAGTTGATCCAGATGTGGATCGTCTGGCATTTATTTGTGAGGACGGAGAAATGTTTGGAGAAGAATATACATTGGTAGCTTGTGCAGATTATGTATTGAGTAAAACTCCGGGAAATACAGTATCAAATATGTCTTCTTCACGTGCTTTGCGTGATGTAACAGTAGGACACAAAGGAAACTACGAAGCCAGCGCAGTAGGTGAGGTGAATGTAGTAGAATTAATGAAGAAAAACAATGCCATTATCGGTGGTGAAGGTAACGGTGGAATTATCTATCCGGAATCACATTACGGGCGTGACAGCTTGGTAGGTGTGGCTTTATTTTTAACGCATTTGGCAAATAAAAAGATGTCAGTTTCAGCATTGAGAGCGTCGTACCCTGAGTATTACATGAGTAAAAATAAAATCGAATTAACACCACAAATTGATGTTGATGCGATTTTAGTAGCCATGACAGAAAAATACAAAAGCGAAGATATTTCAACAATTGACGGTGTAAAAATTGATTTTGCGACCGAATGGGTACATTTAAGAAAATCAAATACAGAGCCTATCATTCGTATTTACACAGAAGCGCCGTCTCAGGAAAAAGCAGACGTTTTAGCCCTTCGAATTATTGATGAAATTAAGGCTATTGCAGGGATTTAATTTCTTTTTTTGAAGATTTAGAGATAAGATTTTGAAGACAATAAACGTGCATAAATCTGAAAAACCTTTGTGAATTTTGAGTTTTATCCTTGTGACAAAACCCAATAAAACAACAAAAAGGCTGTCCGAAAGGGCAGCCTTTTTAGTTTGAATTAATATCCCTTATAAGAGTTTATTTGGCTTTTAGTAATTTCTCTAAATATTCAACTTTATCTTTTTCCGCTTGAACTAAGCGTTCGTATAGTTTTTTATTTTCATCGATAGATTCATAAGTCCTTTTTTTTCAAAAAAAGAGAACAAATCTTTGCGCTCCTTGCGTAGTGCCTTGTGAACTTTACGTTTAAGCCTTTTAATCAGTAAGGCCTAATCTACCAATTCCATTAACATTTTTCTACCACCAAAATCAATTTCCTGTTTCAATATTTCTCTTGTCGATTTCTCGATATAATAGGTACTTATAGCAGTGTTATTTGAAATATCATCAGTGGTTTCAACTTTCCAGACCTGTTTTTTCTGTCCTTTAAAAGTGATAGTTGTCTCTTGGATATTTTTAATTGTTGCGGTAATAGCTCCAATTTTAGCTGCAGGATTATAATCAAAAATCGAAATGGTGTTTGAATAACCTTCTTTCAACGGAAGTAATCGTATCAATTGTGGATAGAAATTACTATCAAAAAAAGGCTTGTTTACTTCCTCAGAAATGTTTGTTTTAGTTCCTGTCTTTTTGTTTAAGTAATATCCCGTGATTTTGTCTCCAAATTTCAATACCATGTCTCTTTGTTGATTAAAGGAGGAATGATAGACCGGTTTAAAGTTTTGTGTTTCAACAATGGTGCTGTCAACCCATTTTGTAGTTGATTGTTTCATATCTACTGTTGTGATAATGTAGATTTTCTCTTTCTTTTTCTGAATTTGGGTTTGTACCCTTCCTATTTGTACTTTAAGAGTATCCTTAAGCATAAACCAATTCATTTCTGAAGTTTCAGACTTGAGAAGACTTTTGTCGGCGGGATTATTTAATGGACTTAGAGGCTTTTCTTGGCTATGAAGTTGAACAAAGGTTCCAACAATGGCTAGTAAAATGAACAGTGGTTTTTTCATGTGTTTAGAGTTTTTACTTCTATTAGTATTGAAAATCAAACTTTTGTTACTTTTTTTAGTGTTATGTGCAAAAGGTTCATGTAAAAATAGTGGAGATATCGAAACAATAAACTTTCCGTTGTTTAGGATGGACTAGCCAAAGAAAAAACTCAAATGTGCTTACATTACTTACATGGTGATTAAAATTATTGACCTAAGACTTCAATGTTTTTCCTAAATCTAAATTCTTCGCTATCAGTAAATTTTAAAAAAAAAATCCAAAAAACAAATGTCGTTTTTTGGATTTTTTTATAGGAGATTATTTTTCAACCTTATGTTTCCATCTTTTGTGTGTCCATAAATAATATTCCGGAGCTTCAAGAATTTGTTTTTCTACTTCTTCCAGATACATTTCTGTGACTTTGAAGTCTTCATAATCCCTTGGATTGTCGCAGATCGGAATGAAAGTACCTTCATAATAACCACGTTTTATCTTTTTTACTTTAAAAAAAATAACGCTTAAATCGTATTTTTTAGCCAGCATTTCTGATCCCGTGTGAACAGGAACCTCGATTCCCATAAAAGAACTCGAGTGAAAAATACGATCCAATTTTGGTGATTGATCACTTGCCAAACCGTAAAGACTAAGAATTCCGTCTCTCTGGTTTTGGGCCATAAGCGGAATTGTTTTTCGGGTTTCTACTAATTCAGTATCGTATTTAGATCTGATTTTTCGAACCAGTTTATCAAAGTATGGATTGGCGATTTTTTTATAAACACCGACACCTTTAAAGAGTAATTTTTTGTTAATCGTCAGAATCCATTCAAAACTGGCATAATGAGACGTGACCAAAATGGCACTTTTGCCCTTTTTTTCATATTCTCTAATGACCTCCATATTGGTTACGGTAAACCTTTTCTCCATTTCTTCAGGAGAAATGCTCATGGTTTTGATCATTTCAAGAAACATATCACACATGTGCTGATAAAATTTCTTTTCGATTACTTTTCTTTCCGCATCACTTAAATGGGGTAATGCTAAAGCCAGATTCTCACGAACCACTTTTCTTCTGTACCCTAAAACATAATAGACCAGAAAGAATACAAAATCAGAAAACCAATAAAAGATTCGAAAAGGAAGTATAGAGATAAGCCAAAGAATAGGATAGGCTAAAATATAAACGAGGAATTGCATGTAATTTTTTTTTACAAATATAAAAGAAAAATGAATAACGACCGATATTTTGGTTTCTTACTCACTTGTGTTGAAGAATGATTATATTTACATTTCACAATAAACATTTTTTATGAATACCATTTTGATTGGGATAATAGTTGCCAACGTACTAATAAGTTACAAGGGGTTTAATGATTTTGCATTTTTTAGAAAGTACGAATTTCACGTCGGAAGTATTCGTTCCGGAGAGCAAATCAGAATGCTTTCATCAGGTTTTTTGCATGCCGATATGATGCATTTGATTTTTAACATGCTTACACTTTGGTTTTTCGCTCCTGTAGTTTTAAATTGGTTAGGCAATTTTTCTTTTATCTTAGTTTATTTTGGAAGTTTAATTTTCGGAAGTTTACTTACCATGTTGTTTCATAAAAACGATTACAGTTACCGTGCCGTTGGCGCCTCGGGAGCAGTAACGGGTGTTTTGTATTCTGCGATTTTATTACAGCCGGATATGATGTTAGGAATTTTTTTTGTGATTCCTGTACCGGCTTATCTTTTTGGAATTTTATATTTATTATATTCAATTTATGGAATGAAAGCCAAGAATGATAACATCGGACATACGGCTCATTTTGGAGGTGCAGTAGGCGGTTATTTAATCACTTTAATAAAAGAACCTGCTTTATTAGTAGATCATACTGTAATGGTTATTTTGTTGGCAATTCCGATTATAGTACTTTTTGGAATGGCGAAATTAGGAAAGCTGTAAAGCTGGCACAACTTTTGAAAAGCAATTAACAAATAATTTAAAAATCACGAAAATGAAGAAACTAGTATTATTATTAACAATTATGTTTATGACTATGTCTTACGGCCAAGAAACCAAACAAATTCCTCAAATCAATGTAAATGGGGAAGGAAAAGTAAAAGTAGCACCCGATCAGGTTTGTATTTCAGCTACGGTTGAAACAAAAGGGAATAATGCTAAGGATGTCAAAAAGCAAAATGACGAAAAAATGGACGCGGTTTTAAAATTCATTAAAAAAATGAATATTCCAACAGCAGATTTCAAAACAAAACAAGTAGCTCTTAATCCACAATACGATTACGAGAAAAAGAAAACAAGTTACAATGCCAATCAGACTGTAGAAATTGTATTAAAAGATTTGTCTAAATACGATGAGTTAATGGAAGGTTTGGTTCAACAAGGAATTAATCGTTTAGATAACGTTTCTTTTGAATCTTCTAAATTAGCGCAACACGAATCAGAAGCTAGAAAATTGGCGATTAAAGATGCTAAAGCAAAAGCAGAAGATTATGTATCTGTTTTGGGTCAAAAAGTAGGTAAGGCAATTACAATTTCTGATAATTCACAAATTTACCGTCCACAACCTATGTATGCAGCGATGAGAAAGTCAGAGTCTGCAGATGCAATGGGAGGAGCTTCAAATGAAACTCTTGCAATTGGTGAAATCGAAATTACAGCAAACGTAACAGTTAGTTTTATTCTGGACTAAATCAGACTAAATTTCAATATTTTAAAATCCAAATTCCAATTTTATTTATTGGGATTTGGATTTTTTTTGTTTTAAAATTTAATACTAATGTTTTGATAAAAAACGGGTTATCAATTATAGTGTTGAAAATAAAGGCTAAATTTATAGTGTACATAGAAAAAAGGATAACAACTAAAAGCAAAAAATTATGAAATTTTTCACAGAAACAGCAGAATTAATAGAGAGAAAAAACGTTGTTGGTTTTGGAGGAACAGAGCAGGAAGAAATAACGATTAAACTAACATTAAAAGGACGCGCCAATACTAAAGAATTTTCGACCTGGGAAATTTTGAAGATCATAAAAGAGCGTTTAGAGCAGATCAAATCTGATAATCGAAAAGTAAATAACTACAATGATGTAAGTTTTGCCAGAGATAATGTGATGGATGTAATAGATTGTTTGGTTAGTGAAAGTACTTCTGAGAAAAATAATTAATTCAAATGGTTGATTTTATTAACCTAAAATCAAACTAGTTCTGCCTTATTTTCGGAATTAGAATAATGTGAATTTCTTGTAAAAGTTATAAGGTTTTGTAACAGCTTAGTATGAATATTCCGTATCCATTTTCAAAAACCGTAACCCAGATTGGGCACAACTATTTATTAAGAGGCTACTAGTAGAAATTGTATTTGATGGAAAGAGGATAGACAGACGGGCTTAAAATTCAATAAACAATATTATGTAGCACGGGTTGAAGTCCTGTTCTAAATACCAAAAACTTCAATTGGCTAGTGCTAATTGAAGTTTTTTTGTATAAGAATGGTTGGATTCAGGGGCATTCTTATCCCGGATTTACATCGATGAATGGATCCCATGAAAAGTAACCTATTACATTTCCATTAGCATTGTTTACCAACTGAAATGAGAGGGTATACTGGATTTTTACACCAACCTGTATAACTGTACCTTGAGCAAGATATACATTGTTGGTAAACTCTTGCAAAGTACCGCTGTTATTTGGAAGATGTTCTGCTGTCTGTGAATTAAAGTAAAGTAATCCGCTTGGAAGAATTGCACCTGAAGGACTAAATGATCCTGCATACAAAAATGCGGTATTATCTACGTTATTTCCAAATGTGGTCATTGCCCACTGAACGGTATCGCCGGAATTCGCCGAAATTTTTAATTCAGACTGTCCTTCGTTGTTTACAACATTATTGTGTTGTGAAATCATTGCAATATACACATCTGATTGTGACCAAGCTCCTAATGAAGTTGGTGAAGTTTTGGTCCCTGGCTTGATTTTGCCATTAGCAACTTGTTCTGCCAGTTGCGTTCCGTCTACTGCTACTAAAATGTTAATTAATCCCATGATTTTTTAATTTATATGGTTTGTTTTCCTACTCTGTTGAAGGCTTTTCAGATTACGCCTTGTCTTAGTTATCGATATATGTGATTTGAAGACATGACAAAGTTGTGAAAGTTATGAGCCTGATTTGTAAGCCAAAAGAGTGATTTTTTTTAATACCCCATAGTAGGTAGCGGGGCAATTAAGTGCTACTTTTTTATAGTAATACAATACGGAATAGATTACCAAAAGCAGTATCGTTATTTGTGAAGCAAAAAAGCTTTCGTAACGGAGATTACCGAATAAGTACTATATTTTGGCAAATACCTCTTTTGGGGTATCACACCTAAGAAATTTCTAGTTAGATTTGTTAAAAATAAACCTACAAAATAAATCAGCCATGAAAAAAACAAGAAACATTTTTATTCAGATCGATACAGATCGTGTTATTAAAGAATCGGGTTCTAATTTTAAAGAATTTAATTTTGATTTGTCTATTCCACCAGTGAATGTCAGTGAGAGTTCATTTATTTGTGAACAGGGATTAATGGCAATGGGTGATGCTGAAAAAAGTTTTTGCATCAATACTGAAACAGGCGAAACTATTTTTTTTACGATTGTACCACTTCGTCTTTATTCGTATCACAAAATATATTTTACTGAATTTAAGATTCTTAATGATAATAATGAAATAATTACTACATCTTCACTGACAGATAAGCAGGTAAGTTTTGATGTATATATTAAAAAAGCGAATCAAAATAGCAACGTGGCCTTTGATCTTTTGGCTGTTATAGAGTTTAAGAATGTTTTGGGTGAAACAGTGAGTCTTCCGATACTAATTGATCCCGTATTGAGAGCAAACCAAGGCAACTGATAATTATTAAATTTCATTCAAATGAATAAAGGCAGGATAGTGACTATCTTTTGTTTTTTATTGTTTGGCATCAGCTACGGAGTCATGGCGCAAAACCAGGCCAGAGCTGACAGCCTTAAATTACTGTTGGTTAAAACAGATACGCTTTCGTCGAAGGCCAAAATGGGGATTTATGCTAAGATAGCTGCGCATTCTTCTTCGCCGGACGAGGTATTATTGTATGCCAATAAATTGTTGGAGATGGCTTCAATAGATAAGCAGTTCACTTATGTAATTGAAGCCTATCAATCTATAGGTGTAGCATACAGGTTAAAGGGTAATTTAAAAATGGCTTTAAAGAATCTTTTTAAAAGCGCTGATCTTGCAATACAGTATAAGAACGACAAGCTGCTAACGAGTGATTATCTGGAAATAGCCAATACTTACATGTCCAATAACGATTTCAAAAATGCAATTGTCTATAATAAGAAAGCCATAGCCGTTATACGATTGCATGGAAATAAAGAACAATTGGCCATCAACCTTCTCAATACAGGATTTAGTTATTACAGGCTCAACGAACTCGATTCTGCTTTATCGCTTTATAATGAAGCGGCACCTATTTTTGATGAAATTGATCTTGAAATAGGCAAGGCTTATACCATAGGGAATCGTGCACTAGTTTATTGGAAACAAGGAAAATATGCTATTGCCGAAAAAGATCTTCTCAAAGCTATTACAATGCTTGATTTACTTGGTGATACATTTGGTATGGCCGATTATCATAACCAGTTGGGACGCATTTATTCTGAGCTGAAACAGACCGAAAAAGCCATTAATCATACGCTTAAGGCGCTCAATATGGCGAAAGTTCTTGATCTGAAAGAGCAAATTAGGGATGCGGCTTTGCTTTTATCAGAACTATACGAGGTCGAGAAAGACTATCCGAAAGCATTTAGATATCAATCCCAATATATTGCTTATAAAGACAGTATCGAAAATACCGAAGCAACAAAACAACTTGCCAATCTTCGTACCGATTTTGAAGTAACTCAAAAGGAAAAAGAAATCGCACTGCTGGAAAAAAGACAACTTAGCAACCGGATTTATATTATTGTGACTGTTTTTCTGTTGCTTTTTGCCATATTGTTGTTACTGTATTTCCGACAACGGTTTAAAAACACCAGGCTGATGGCCCATAATGAGCGCAATCAGCATGATGAAAAAATAAAAAAACTGCTAAATACGCAAGAGACCAAGACGCTCCAGTCGATGGTACAAGGACAGGAAAATGAACGCAAACGCATTGCAAGGGAACTGCACAATCATTTTGGAAGTTTGCTGGCTACCATAAAAGTAAACCTGAATGCAATCGACGAAAAGAGTATTTCCAACCATCAGACGCTGACTATATTGGTAGATCAGGCCTGCACCGATATCCGAAATTTGTCGCATGAACTCAATATGGGAATCTCGGATAACTTCGGATTGGTACCGGCCTTAAAAGAATTGACCGCGCATTTACAACAAGTCAACGGCCTTGAAGTAGAGTTTAAAGCTGCCATGTGCCAGGAACAAATGAGTTCTGAGAATGAAATAATTGTATATCGCATCGTGCAGGAACTCGTGAGCAATGTATTGAAACATGCAGCAGCCACAAAACTATCCATATTACTGACTTGTTTCGATGATGAAAACCTCATTAATATACTTGTACAAGACAATGGAAAAGGATTTAATGTAACAGAAAAATCAAAAGACATTTCCGGAATGGGACTCAAAACCCTTAAAGAAATAATTTTCAATTTGCAGGGAGACATTAAATTTGATAGCAATCCGGCAAGCGGAACTACTGTAAATATTGATTTGCCTTTTTAGTATCACCTAACTGAACAATTACGGATTATGATTAAAGTATTGATAGTAGACGACCACCATCTGTTTGCCGAAGGCGTAAAATCGATGTTCAAACCGGAAGATGGTATTGAAATAGTCGAGCATACAAAAAACGGAAATACCATTCCATCTATCCTGGATACGATGACAATTGACACCATCCTGATGGATATAGACATGCCAATACTGGACGGAATTGCCAGCATGGAATTATTAAAAAGTAAGGGGTATGATGTGCCAATATTAATGCTGACCATGCACCAATCCATGAAACAAATTAAGAGCGCACTCGAAAAAGGCGCCCAGGGTTATATTCTAAAAGATGCTTCAAAAGCCGAGCTTGTACAGGCGATTATTGATACTAGTCAGCGCAAGAATTATTTTCACAGTAAAATCAACGAGCAACTGTTTAATTATTTTCGTGGAAAAAACTTAAATAAGAACAACATGCAGGAGCTTTCGGAACGCGAAAAAGAAATCATAAAATGCGTTGCCGACGGAATGAACACCAAAGCCATATCCGGTATCCTTTTTATCAGCGAACATACCGTAAAAACACACCGTAGGAATATCATGCACAAACTACAGGTAAAAACTTCGCCTGAACTCATTAAATTGGCCATTGAAAAAGGCATTATCTGAGAGGATTTCTCTTAAGATACCTCATGTGTTTTAAGTTGTAAATGAGTCTGTTCTATGTTCAAGGAGTTTCTTTTGCTTATGCTAAGAAAACCCACAACTTTTAAACTTAATTCTTTTTTAAGTCAATTAGAATGGCTTAGGTGTCAAAAATTTTGAATCTGCCAAACGAAGATTGAGTGGAATCGAAATCGTACATACAGTAAGAAAGAATAAGAGGGTTAATCCTGAAACAAATAGGTTCAAATTATGCTGTAAATTGACTACATAATTTTCATATCTTTAGTTTATATTTTTTTTGATTCACCAGATGTGAGAGAATCTAAGTGTTGGGGCATTAGATTTGTTCCATATCAAACGATTTCGTAAATAATCCGGCGTATTTTTTTAAAATTAATATCTTTGTAGTAAGAAAACTGTAGTATAAGCAATGATTAAATTGTAGAACAAGTTCTACAGACTGTTGCAGAATGTTCTACAGTCGGTTTAATCCCAGCATGCTATTTTTGTTTTTTATTAAGAAAATAGAAATAAGTAAATTTTTATAAACGGAATAAGAATATGTTTATCCTATAAAGTTTATTTATTCAATTAAAAAGATCCCCCAAATCTCTTTTAATAGCTGTTGTGTTGTAGTTAGTGCTGATAAATATTGTTGTTCTTTAAACAAAGAAACAGTATCTTAGAGAGAGTAAAATCTGTTATCCGTATTAAAATTGAATTAGTGACTGCTAATTTTGACTATAGAACAATATTTATTTAAAATGTAGTACATCATTCAGGATGTTCTTCCGATACCTAATTAAAAAAGTTGTGTGAGTTATTGATTTGATTCTTTGACTCCTTATTTTATTTTTCATTTTAAAATATAAATTTTGATTAGAAAACAGCCCCAAAATAGCCCCTTTAGTTTCTTTAGACTAAAGTTCAAACACAGAAAAATAATGCACTATACTTTAATAGCCTGTGTTATTTTTTTACAAATAACTGCAATAGTTATTTGGTACAACGAATCGTCTAATGATTCGGAAATGTCAAAAACGATGAATTCTATGGATTCATTGAATAGAATAACACATTTTACGAACAACATAAACAACTCCTTTGTTGATTCTCAAAAAAGCTTTAATAATTATAGTATTTATAAAGACAAAGAATCGCTCAATGCGTACACCGCCAGCTTAAACGATATCAGTCGTTTGATCGACAGTTTAAGCTTAATTACAAAAGACAATAAAGAGTTCATGAAGGTGCTGCAGGAAAAGAACCAGTCCGAACATTCTGTGGAGTCTCTAAAATCCAGTATCGATTCAATAATTGAATCACAGGTCAATCCGGATAAAAATAATTTGTCCCGACCGTTTAAACTAAATAAGTTTGAGTACAAAAAAATCTTAGACAGTATCAAAACGGATTCTTATATGACGATAGACAGCGTGTCTAAAAAAGGATTATTCTCCAGATTGGGAGCTGCTTTAGCCGGAAAAGTGGACATACAAAAAGAGCAGTTGAAGATCACCGTTACTATGAAATATAATAATAAGATAGTGACCGGGAGTATCGAAGAACAATTTGCAAACCTGTTTAATACTACTAATAAATATTACGAAAATCAGTTTATAAACTTAAAAAAGTCATTCGACAATTTAAAAGATCAAGAAGCTAAACTAAAAAGATTTAATAACGAACTATTGAATTTAGAGGCTGAGGTGATGCCTCATTATAACAATTCATTGAAAGTACTTCAGGACAATACCCAAAAACAGTTGCAGAAGCAGTACGATTCGAATAAAATAGTAAGGAATTATACCATCGCAATTTTGATTCTGCTGATGTTTATCATATCGCTTGTACTTTTTGGTTTTACAAGGTTGGCTTTTCAATATGAAAAGAGACTTACAATGGCTCAGCTGAAGATTCATGAAAGTCTGAATTTTAAGAATAGAATTATGGGGATGGTCAGTCATGAAATAAGGTCTCCTTTAAGCATCATCTCGATTTACAGTAAAATGATTGGCTCCTCTATAAAAGATCCCGAGATAAAAGATACTTTTAAATCGATACAATTTACTACGAACTCATTGCTTCTTTTAGCCAATCAGATTTTGGAATATTCGAAAGATGAAAATTATGCGCCTAAACTAAACAAAAAGAAATTTCACCTTAAAGAAGAAATTCATCAGATTGTGAATTCGATGACTTCACTGGTTGAAAGCAAAGGCAATAAAATAGAAGTGAATTCGAATCTGATTTTAGAACTTGATGTCGATTCGGATGCTGCAAAAATTCATCAGCTTTTTTATAACATTATCGGAAATGCGAATAAGTTTACTGAGAACGGATTGATAAAGGTAAAGATAGACCTTGAAAGAACCTCGGATAAGAAAGTGAATTTAAAAGTTGAAATTGAGGACAGCGGAATTGGAATCGCTAAAAATGATCTTAAAAATATATTTGAACTTTATTATCAGGGAACGGTTTCAGATAAAGTAAACAATCTGGGAGTAGGTTTAGGACTTAATTTATGTAAAGAAATAGTAGAATTGTTTAACGGAAAAATAGACGTTCAAAGCGAGGAAGGAAAGGGGACTAAGATTATTTTTAACCTGCTTATAAGTTTGGTTTAAAATAAGGTCCGATAAGTATACTTTAAATGTATAAAGTTAAAAAGATAATTTGTTAGAGAAAAGCGCTTAAATAATTCTAAATTAGGTAAATGAAAATGAAATCACCATCCAATAACTATAGTTTTTTAGTCGCTGATGACCATACTGTGGTTCGACAGGGCGTTTCTTTGATGATAAAAGAGTTATTTTCGAATGCTTTAATTTATAAGGCGGGGAATTTTAAGGATACACTTGATATTTTAAAAGAACATAGGATAGATTTACTGATATTAGATGTGAATTTTCCCGATGGAAACAGCATCAATATCATAACAGAAATAAAAACAATCCAGCCGGAAATAAAAATACTAATCTTCTCCGCTTACGATGAGAATGTTTACGCAATGCGGTATTTGAATGCAGGCGCTTCAGGATATCTGAACAAAGAAACCTCTGAAGAAGAAATGAAAAATGCCATCAGTTCGATGATCTTGTCCGGAAAATATATTACGCAGAATCTTAAAGACAGAATTCTGGATTCTTATATTTCAAAAAAGCCAACAAATCCGTTAGATGTATTGTCCAACAGAGAAATTGAAGTGGCGCAGCTTTTAATTAAAGGTTATGGTAATCTGGAAATAATAGAACATTTAAACATAAAAAAAACAACGGTAAGTACCTATAAAAACAGAATTTTTGAAAAACTGGAAATAGATAATCTGGCCGATTTAATCAATTTTTTTCATTTGTATTCTGATTAACAAATAGCTAAAACGAATTAGGAACCACAGACCGGAGATAGGTTTTGAGATACTTATTAAAAAACAGGAGCGTATAGTCTCCTGTTTTTTTTGGAGCTGATTTTTAAATTTATGAGGAATTTTCAGTAGTAATAATTCTACAACAACCTGTCCAATGTTCTATAAAGTATTGATTTTATTGCATGTATATTTGTTCTGTCAGGAAGACGCAGTTGCTGAGACTTTATAGATAAGGATGGATTTGCAGCAGAATGGATTATTTTTTTCGGCATCTGGCTTCCTGTATTATGAGATTTACTTTTGTTGTTACAGACGGCTTTTTTAGTTTGTTTTTTCTAGGTTATACACGCCATGTCATTTTTTATTTTTTTTTGGAAGATGTCCGTCTGAGCAACAATTTTAAAGTCCGGTACTAATTTTGCATAAGCAAAAACTACAATCAACAGAAAGAGAAAAGAGAACGTAAAGAAGTAAAGTTATGGAATTTGATTTTTACAATACAAAGAAAAAAGCAAACACAAATATTTTTAAATCTAAAGTATTTGATGAGATTCAGGACGCTCTTTTCGTATTTACGATTTCGGCAGATAACGACTATGACATACCTTTTATAAATGATGTAACTTATGAAATGTTTGAAGTCTTATCGAATGTGATGTTTACTGATACCGTATTTTCTATTTACGACCGAATTCATAAGGATGATAAAAAACTAGTTGTGAACTCTTTGTTTGACGCTATTAAAAAAAGAAGAAAATGGAGTGTGGAGTTTCGGGCAGAATTGCCTTTGAACGGATTAAGCTGGTTTAAAGTGACCTCAAAACGAATGGTCAATAAAGATGGAAGTTCAGAATTTTGTGGCCGAATAAGAGATATTACAGAGTTTAAAGAGCAAGAATTAAGACTTAAAAGAACCGAAGAACGTTTCAAGTTTATGTTAGAGACTTCAAATGCCGGTATTTGGGATTGGGACCTGAAAACGAACAGGTTTTGCTACTCACCACAATCACTGAATATATTAGAATGGAAAGCTTCCGATATTTCTAATACACAAGAGGGATGGAATAAAATAATGCATCCGAATGATCGTGAAGCATACACTGAAGCACTGAAGGATCATTTTAATAATAAAACTCCTTTCTTCGAAAACTTTATGCGCGTACTGACTTCTGATCAAAAATACAAATGGATTCTTAGCAAAGGAATGGTAGTAGAACGTGATGCTGCCGGGAGATCCTTAAAAATAATAGGAACTCACAGTGATGTTTCTTTTCAAAAAGAAAAAGAGCTGGAGTTGAAGAGAGAGCTGGAAGTATACAAGGAGAAAAACAACAGATTGTTGAATTTTTCGCATATCGTATCTCATAATCTAAATGCGCACGCAGGTAATTTTAAAGTACTTCTGGACCTGATCGATTCCGAAGAAAGTTTTGATGATAAAGTTGAAACCATAAAATACCTGCGTGCGGTTTCGGGAGATCTTAGCAAAACAATTGAAGATTTGTCTCAAATTGTAAATGTTCAGAACAATACCGAAATCAATGTTGAGACGCTGAATTTGAACAGTTATTTAAGCAGGGTACTCAATATTGTTAATGCCTATAGCGAGAGTAATAATGTTACGATACTAAATAACGTTTCCCCCGAGGCAGTTGTCCGTTTTAATCCGGCATATCTTGAAAGCGTATTGCAAAATTTGAGTACCAATGCTATTAAATATGCAGATCCTGAAAAACCGCTAGTCGTTGAATTTAATTTTTTCATTGAAAACGGAAAAAAAACATTCACAGTAAAAGACAATGGTTTAGGAATCGACCTGGAGAAATATGGAAATTTAATTTTCGGAATGTATAAAACATTTCATAAAAACGAAAAAGCAAACGGTTTAGGTTTGTACATTACAAAAAACCAAATCGAGTCTATGAATGGAAAGATTACGGTAGAAAGTAAGGTAGGAGTAGGGACGACATTTAAAATTGTGTTTAATGATTAAGGAGTATCGTAATTAATGATTTAATTTTTGGTTTTGTGGTATTTCTCAGTAGTTCTCGAATTGTGCTGTGAATGAATGCTAAAGGGTTTTTTTTCTTGAGTGTTTATTCTTCGGATAGTATATTTCAAGTTAAGATTTGTTTTGATCTATATTGATGTTGAGGTGATTGTGAAATTAAAATCATAAAGCTAAAATCATTTTATTCTTTTGTTTTCAGGTAGATTTAGCAGATTTTTTTTTCGTTGTTTTCTTCGAAAATCTGTTTTTCGAGCTATAGCGTAATTCCATTAAGTTAAGGATTGTCAAAAAAAGTCTCACATTGATTTTAGCGGAATAGAATAAAAAAATCCGTAGAATCAGCAGAATCTGCGTGAAAAGTATCTTAATTTAATGACATTTTGTTATAGCGGACATTCGAAGCAAATCTGTGGCAAAATAAGAAAGTATCAATTCATCAAGTCCTGTTTCTTGCAATTTTGTCATTTCAAATGAAAAATATCGTGTACGTTTTTTAAATAAACTAAATTTCCAAATTCAATTTTGTGCTGCTTCACAGCTTTTGTCTTTGATGCTGGAAAACTAAATCTAAATTAAGGACAGATTCAAAATCTTATAATTTGTATTGGATAATTTGTAAGTTTTACTATATTTTTGCGAAACAGAAATAAAAGGAAAATTCCAACTTCATTTTAATAAATTCCCATCTGTTTGTAAATTATGAAAGATAATAGAAATAAAATTATTGCCCTTCCTTTTGCCGGAGGTAATAAATATAGTTTTAGCAGTATTGAAAAACACATACCTAAAAGTTTAAATTGGGTAACCTTGGAATTACCAGGAAGAGGTGGTCGTTTTAAAGAGAATTTGTTAGTGGATGTTGATGAATTAGTAGACGATCTTATCAAACAAATTATTCCGCTTATCGAAGATTGCAGTTATGTGATTTATGGACATAGTATGGGAACGTTATTGGGATACGAATTAGCAAAAAAAATAATTCTGCTGGGGTTAAAACAGCCAACATGTCTTTTCTTTACCGGTAGGGGAGCACCGGGCTTTAATCGGTTTACTAATAAAAAATCTTTATTACAAGAAGAGGAGTTTTGGCAGGAAGTTGAAAAAATTGGAGGATTACCAAAAGAGATCTTAGAATGTAAAGAGCTTTTAGAGTTGTATTATCCCATAATGAAATCAGATTTTCAAGCTATTGAAGATTATAATTTTAAAGTGATGGAGGAGCCGTTTACCTTTCCTATTCATATCTGCATGGGAAAAGAGGAAATCGGCGAAGGAGAAGAAAAAACAACTTTAACCGACATGAAAGCATGGAAAGATGAAACATCTTCGCCTTGTACGTTTGAGTTACTGGAAGGCGATCACTTTTTTATTCTTAAACATCCGGAAGTAATGGCACAAAAAATAGCTCATATGGCTCATGGTGCCAGAATAAATGCGTACTAATATTTGATGGTACTTTAAAAGATTTAGCACTAATGCCATTTATTGAAAAATAAGTGGCTTTTTTTTAAAAAATTGTTTTAAAATAATTCAGGTCTTGTAAAAAAGTTTTTTTATTGAAAATGGTAACTAAAAAAACAATTAAATAGTACATAGCTCTAGAGCGTTTTGTGTTTTTAGTGGCTTAAAATGGCGACTCGACTTTCTTAATGTTGGTCTGTATTATTTTCTTCTCTTTAAAACCGGTAGAATAATCAACCTCAAAAAAAAGGAAATTTGGGTTTGCAATGGTTGTTGCTACACTAGCGCAACTATTTTCGCTTAAGACTAACTCAGTCAGATTCCATGACTTGTTATCGTATAGTACTTTATTGTTATGTATAGTGATATCTAATAATGGAATGGACAGACCGTTTCCTACTGCTTTGATCAAACTCTCTTTCATAGTCCAAAGTCTGAAAAAGGATTTCAGAGGATCTTCTGATAGATGAATTTTTTGCCATTCTTCTGCTGTCAAAATATAGTTGTAATCTTTAAAATCAATAGGAGTTATCACTTCAATGTCAATGCCTAATTTTGCTTTTTGTGCAATGGCGCAAATCACAAAATTACCTGAATGAGAGATATTAAAATCAATATCGTTATTTAAAAAAGGCTTTCCAAATTCGTTGTATTTTATATCAAGTATGGCGTTTTTACTTATACCTATTTCGTTTAAACATTCCATTAGCAGCAGTCTTCCAAGGACAAACGCATGTTGGTCTTCCCATTTTCGGTATGAATTACTTTTTTTACGTAATTCCGGCGATAGATATTCTTGTAAACGGGACCAATTATCAGAAGAAATTGGTTTGTCAAATCTTGTAAAAAAAAGATGTATCAAAAAAAGAATGTTTTAGTGGAGAGTTTTGCAAATATAGTATTTGTATTATTATCTTTAGAAATATAGTCACACTTGCTAGTTTGTAACAAACGTTATAGTCGTAAAAAGTTCGGGTTTTTTGCCTGCAATGTTTGAACTTTTTAATACTTCAATTCTAAGATCAATAGCATTAAAATAGGGTTTAAGTAAAAGCCAAATTCATTAAGATTTAGTAATTGTTAACTATTTTTAAGTAGTCGTACGAATGAAAAAAATCGGGAGTTTTATTTATCAAAAAGAAAGAAATATTGGGTAATAATAATCATTTTGTTGATTGCGAGTTTGTTATGTTTCTCGTTGCGGATTTATGAGTTATTTTTTAAAAATATGTAAGAATAGTGTGTTATTTGTAATTTTTTATGTATAAAAATAATTTTTAATCAGAATTATTATGTTAAAAAAATTATGAAATATGTTTTAATTAACAATTTTATTAATTAAATACGGATTGTTTTTTATTAATAATTAATATTATTCAGTATTTTGGCTTTATTTTTTAATTATTGTCAAAACATGTAGGTTTTTTGGTTTTTTATTGAGTTTTTTCTTGTTTTATGATATATATTTGTGATCAGGAATATCGCATAAAACCCAGATTAACCATTTAAAATTCAAACATTGGAAAGAATAACTTTGCTGAAAGTATTAAAATTAAAATTAAATGTAGCCCTGCCACTGTTAGGATTATTTGCTTTAATAAACGGATTGTGGAGTAGTAGTTTGTTAATGCTTGTCAGTAATAAAGTTGCCGGTACCCCTTTACCGTTTTTAAGTGATTATGATTGGTTGATTTATTTGGTTTTAGTTATTGTTTCGTTTGTCCTGACTTATTATTTTAAAAGGTACATGATTAAGGTTACTTTGAATTTTGGTAAAGAAATGGTACTTCAAATTATAGACAAACTTAGGTTATGTAATTATGAATCTTATTTGCGGATCGGAGAAGCAAGAGTTAGAACTGCGATGCAGGATGTAGGTACATTAGAAGCGTTACCAGAATCTTTTATCGTTTTTTTTAATGCAATAATCATGATAATTGCAGGGATAGGGTATATGTTTTGGCTTTATCCGAAAGGAGCTGTAATGATGATAATTATTATTATAGCTTTAGCTTTAGTTTATGTTAAGAGAAATGAAGCCATTGAGAATAGTATGACTGAAGAACGAGATCTTGATGATAGTTTTATGGCTAATTATAACGATTTTTTGCATGGTTTTAATAGCATTAAGATGAGTAGTAAGAGAAGTCATTCGATCTATTTTAATCACATTGTTAAAAATCGTAACAATGCAATCAAATTAAGCATTAAGGCTGAGTTGGCAGCGTTTGGAAATGAATTAATAGGGCAGTATTTTTTTTATGTGATAATCGGTGTCGTGCTTTTTGTGCTGCCTTTGATTTTTGAGTTAGATCAAATTGTTATTTCCGGTTTCATGGTTGCTTTTCTCTTTTTAATGGGGCCAATAACTATTTTTATAAATCTTATGAAAAACATTATTGGATTTAAAATTGCATTTGACAGGATTAATGAATTTAATGAAATTACCAGTGGAAGCATAAAAGACTCGGATTTAAGTACAAGTTCGACTAATCCATTACCTGTTTTTGAAAATTTAGTGATAAAAAACTTGAGTTATAAACACATTGATCCTAACGGTGTAGTTACGTTTGAACTTCAACCGATCAATCTGGAAATAACAAAAGGCGAAGTCATTTTTATTTCCGGAGGAAACGGAAGTGGAAAAAGTACTTTTATCAACTTATTATCCGGACTTTATATACCTAAATCAGGTGAGATATTTTTGAACAATACCAATCTTATTGATCGAGAGAATCGATCTGATTACAGAGATATGATATCATGTATTTTTTCAGATAATTATTTGTTTTCTGAAAATTATGATGGTTTTGATTTGCTTCCGTCTAATGAAAACCTGACAGAACTCCTGAATAAAATGAAACTGGAAGAAGTGATTCGGGTAGATGTGGCGAATAATAAAATATTTCAAAATTTGTCCAGCGGTCAAAAGAAAAGGATGGCATTGATCTATTCATTATTAGAAGACAAAGAGATTTTTATTTTTGATGAATGGGCTGCTGAACAAGATCCGGAGTTCCGAAAATATTTTTATGAAAGTATAATTCCGGAGCTTAAGAGTAAGGGAAAAACCGTAATTGCGATTACACATGACGATGCTTATTATAAATTTTGTGATCGATTAGTAAAATTTAATTATGGCAAAATAGTAGATCAGGAAATTTTATTTTCTTCGGTTCTGGCATAACATTACAATTAAATAATATTTGTTTCTCTTTATTTTTGGACTATACTTTTATTTTTGAATTAATTATTTCGTTTTTAAAATCATTCTTTAATTTTTTTAGAATTAGTTCAATGATTCACCAGATCATTGGATATAATTCTATGTTTATAATTTAAATACAACCACTCATTATTACAACCACTTATTATTATGGAATTACTTAAGGATTATCATTTGTCTCAAGGGGCAAAAATCATTTCATCTTCATTACCTGGAGAAAAATCAAAAGTTTTATTAGAATTACAGAAAAACATTGAAGGTAGTGTTGTTTCATATCCTAAGAAAATGCCCATTGCTTTAAAACGTGCAAAAGGTAGTATTGTAGAAGATGTAGACGGAAATCAATTTATTGATTTTTTTGGAGGTTGTGGCGTATTAAATGTAGGGCACAGTAATGCCTTTGTAATGGAATATGTTAAAGAACAACAGGAAGAATTAGTTCATGCATTGGATTTTCCAACAGAAAACAAGCTTTTTTTAATTCAAAAAATATTAAACAATTTACCGGAAGAGATTCGCGAAGATTACAAAGTTAGTTTTGGTGGACCAACAGGTTCTGATGCAGTTGAAGCTGCAATAAAATTGGCGAAAATAAAAACAGGTCGTGATGGTATTATTGCTTTCTCAGGTGGATACCACGGAATGACTTCCGGTGCTTTGGCGGTAACCTCAGATACTTTTTTTAGAAAAAAAATATCCTCACTTATTCCAAATGTACATTTTGTACCCTATAGTTATTGCTATCGTTGTCCATTTAATAAAGAAGAGAGTACTTGTAATTATGATTGTGCAAATCATTTTGAATGGATCTTGGAAACAGGACATTCCGGTATAACACTTCCTGCTGCAATTATATTAGAACCAATACAAGGAGAAGGTGGAAATATTGTTCCAAGAAAAGGATTTTTGGAGCGTATTGTCAAAATAGCAAATAAGCATGGCGTAATTGTAATTTTTGATGAGATTCAAAGTGGTTTCTACAGAACAGGAAAATTTTTGGAATTCATGAATACAAAAGCTGTTCCGGATATAATTACATTCTCAAAAGGTTTTGGAGGAATAGGATTTCCAATTTCCGGACTAATTTATAAAAGAGATATTGAGGCTTGGGAAACAGCAGAACATATTGGAACTTTTAGAGGTAATCAAGTGAGTATAGCTGCAGCCAGAGGGGCGTTTGATTTTATAGAAAAATATAAAATTGAAGATTACGCAAACTTTATCGGGGACTATTTGAAAGAGGAATTGAATTTGTTGGCATTGGATCATCCGTTTATAGGAGAAGTACGTGGAAGAGGAATGATGATAGGGGTAGAGTTTGTAAAAAATAAAACTTCTAAAAAACCTTTCCCGGAGTATTTGAAAGAGTTTAGAACAGAATGTTTTCACAGAGGATTATTGTTTGAGGTAGGAGGTCATTATAACAACGTATTGCGATTAGTTCCGCCTTTAATTACAACTAAAGAAATTGTTGACGCTGCCATAATAATAATGAAAGAGGCCTTTGTTGTTTGTGAAGAAAAGAATTTATCACAAGCTCTGGTTTAATCCTTTAAATACTATAATGAATATAAAATCAAAATTACATATAGCACAGCAAGAAGTCTATTACGGGCAATTGATGAATCCGGAAAGTCCATTATATAATATTGGTGGTTATACAATTTTTAAAGGGTCTTTTGATGTCTCTCAATTTAAGCAAGTAATAGAAGGTTTGTCTGATGTTTTTGATGTTTTTAATATCAAATTTGATTTTACAGAAAATGAACCGGCATTTTATATTAGTGATTTTCCAGAGAAAGTTTTTATCGATGAATTGGATTTTTCGTCAGAATTGGAGCCAAGAAAAAAGGCAAGCGAATGGATGCAAAACCAGTTTAACATTGCTTTTGACTTAAAAGAAGAAAAATTATATAAATACACACTGATCAAAATTGGAAAAGATGAATATTGGTGGTTTGTTTGTTTTCATCATTTAATTACAGATGGATTTGGTTTTGCAATAAAAGTTGATTATGTAATTAATCAATATGAAAATTTTATAAAGGGAGAAGAAGGATCTGAGGTACAGTATCCTTCTTATCTTGATGCTACACAAAAAAGTTTTGAGTATATTAATTCAGAACAATGTAGTAAAGACAAGATTTATTGGGAAGAAAAATATAACGCTGTTCCTAAAAAAACAGTAAATAAAAAATACATAAACGAAGTAGGAGGTGGGCGATTTTCACTTACTGTTTCAGACTCAGATAAAGCATTGTTTAATCGTTTGTCAGAGTCAACAAAGGCAAATATCCCACAACTTACGATAGCAGCCTTGTTGTTGTATTTCGGAAAAACAACAGATGAGGAAAGTTTTAGTTTTGGAATCCCTATTCACAACAGAGTAGGAAGACAGGAAAGAAAAACATTAGGAATGTTTGCCGGAATGCTTCCCTATAAAGGAAATTACGCTAAAGATCAAGTCTTGTCAGATCTTCTGTCAGAGATTAGTCAAACGCAACGAAATGATTACAGACATCGTTTGTATCCTATTTCGTTTTTGAACAGATCTTTAAAATTATTGTCAGAAAACCGATTGCAGGTTTTTGATGTGGCAGTAAACTATGAGCCTCTTCCTTTTCCAAAATCATTATCTCCGGATCTTAGTATAGAGATAAAACATTTATCCAGTAGCTTGGTTGAATATCCACTGTCTATTCGATGGTGTGATTACGGGCAAGATCTTCCTATGGAATTAAATGTCGACTATCAAAAAGAATATTTTAATAGTAATGAAATAGAAGTACTCGTTACAAGACTACTTCATATTATAAGACAGTTTGAGTTTGGATTAGATCAATCTGTTGCAGATCTGTCTATTCTTACCAAACAGGAAGAGTATCAGTTATTGAATGTTTTCAATAACACCACGGTTGAATATCCAAAGGATAAAACTATAGTTGATTTATTTGAAGAGCAGGTTAAAAAAACTCCTGATGCCACTGCGGTGGTTTATGAAGGAAAAGAATTAAGTTATAAAGAAGTAAATGAAAAGTCCAATCAATTAGGACATTATTTAAAAGAAAAGGGTGTTGAGGCAGATACCCTTGTGGGGATTTGTCTGGAGCGTAGTTTAGAGATGCTGGTGGGAATCTTAGGAATCTTGAAATCAGGAGCAGCTTATGTTCCAATAGATCCTGATTATCCGGAAGATCGCATTGCTCATATGGTGAGTGATGCAGGTATGGAGCTGATACTAAGTAGTGCAGCGAGTCATAAGGCATTGAGAAACCCTACTGGTGTTAATGTTGTTTTGTTAGACCGGGATTGGGATTTGATCTCTGGGTATGCTAAAGAAAATTTAAGTGTTGAAGTCGCACCAAGTCATTTGGCTTATGTTATTTATACGTCAGGAAGTACTGGCAGACCTAAGGGAGTGATGATTGAACATACTAATGTTGTAAATTTAGTTGCTTCGCAAATTGCCCTATTTAGTATTGATTCAAGCGATGTTGTTTTACAGTTTTCAAACTTTGTATTTGATGCTTCAGTAGAACAAATTTTTATGGCTTTGTGCAGTGGCAGTAAGTTGGTTCTTATCAACAAAGAAACAATTCTAGATACCGAAAATTTACTTGATTTTATTGATAATCAATATGTAACGCATTTTCATACTACTCCAAGTATGTTAAGTACTTTAGCTGTAAGGACAGATTTAAAATCATTGCGAAGAGTAGTGGTTGGAGGAGAGACTTGCAGTAAAGATTTAATGGAGGACTGGAACAAGGGATATGCATTTTATAATGAATATGGACCAACAGAAACAACCGTAACTTCTACGATATCTTTTTACAATAAAGGTAGTTTTGCTTCTAAAGAAATTAGCATAGGACGACCTATAGGTAATACGGGAATTTATATTTTAAATGCTTCGTTAGATTTAGTACCGGTTGGCGTTATTGGAGAATTATGTATTGGAGGTTCAGGAGTGGCTCGTGGTTATTTAAACCAGGAAGGGTTAACTCAGGAGAAGTTTATCAGAAATGCTTTTGTTGAAGGAGACAGAATTTATAGAACAGGAGATTTAGTACGTTGGCTTGCCGATGGAAATATTGAATATATTGGAAGAAAAGACGATCAGGTTAAGATCCGTGGTTATCGTATCGAGCTTGGTGAGATCGAGAACGTTTTATCTTCATTAGAATCGGTTACCCAATGTTGTGTTTTAGCCAAAGAAGATGCAGGAGGTAACAAACGTCTGGTTGCTTATGTAGTGGTAGAAGGCAAGCTAAATAAAACAGCTTTACAGGATCAATTAAAGTTAAGTTTACCCGAATATATGGTTCCGATGATCTGGATTGAACTGGACCAGATGCCCTTAACTTCTAATGGCAAACTGGACAGGAAAGCGTTACCGGATCCGGATAATTCAGATTTATCTAGTCAGGCTTATGTTGCGCCTCGTACAGAGATTGAGGAACAATTAGTAGCTATCTGGCAGAATTTATTAGGCATAGAAAAAGTGGGAGTTTATGATAACTTCTTTGAGTTGGGTGGTCATAGTTTATTGGCTGTTCAATTAATTTCTCGTTTACAGAAGTTAGATTTTCATATTGAGGTAAAAGATATTTTTGCAGGCCCTACGATAGTATCGATGAGTGAGAAGTTATCTTCTTTATCATTGGCCTATCGTGTCCCAACCAATGGTATAACAGTTGATAGTGATGTTATTACTCCGTCAATGGTTCCTTTGGTAGATTTGAGCCAAAGTGATTTAGACAAGATAATAGATACTGTAAGGGGAGGTGTCTCTAATATTGAGGATATCTACCCTTTATCGCCGTTACAGGAGGGAATTCATTTTCATCATTTGATGAGTGATTCTAAAGAGGGAGATCCATATGTTTTACCTAATTTACTTTCTTTTTCAGATCAGAGTAAACGAGATTCTTTTATAGAGGCCTTACAATTTGTAGTGAACCGTCATGATGTTTTACGTACCTGTATTTTGAGTTCGGGTTTACCGGTCGCAGTTCAGGTTGTTTTACGTGAAGCGCCTTTATGGGTTGAGCATTTAGAATTGGATCATTCAAAAGCAGTTTTACCGCAACTGGAACTTCTGATAGCCCCTGGAGGGTATTGGATGGATGTTACAAAAGCACCATTACTGCAGTTGAAATCAGCAGATGATGCTCAGAATGGTTGTTATTATTTGATTGTATACCAACACCACCTCATATCAGATTTTTATGGTATGGAGAAAATCATATCTGAAATTACGACGTATTTATCAGGTAATGGCGATAGTTTAGGAGTTCCTGTTTTGTACCGTGATTTTATAGGTCATACTTTGCATGCAAAATCGGTTAATAACGGAGCATCTTATTTTAAGTCTTTATTGGGAGCGATCGAAGAACCTACCTATCCTTTTGATTTAGTGAATGTTTTAGGAGACGGTAGAAATATTGAAGAATCTCATATAGTGCTCTCCAAAGATTTAAGCACAGAATTGCGTAAATTAAGTGTACTGCACGCCATAAGCCCTGCAGTTCTGTTCCATGCCGCGTACGGATTGGTAGTGGCTAAGTGTAGTAATAAGGACTATGCAATTTTTGGATCCTTGTTTTCCGGAAGACTTCAAGGGGCTGTAGGAGCAGCAGATTCCTTAGGGTTGTTTATCAATACATTGCCGGTAATAGTAACGTTAAAAGGTGGTGTGTCAGCGTATTTGAATGAGGTTAAAGTTCTGTTACAGGATTTACTGTCTTATGAGCAAACGCCTTTATCGCATATTCAGGATTGGAGTGGTATAGGTAATGATAAAGCTTTTTTTAGTGCCTTATTAAATTACCGTCATTCGACATCTTCTTTATCACAAGACAATCAAACCGATAAATTTGATTCCGGCATAACTGTCCTTGGAGGTCACGAGCGTACTAATTATCCATTTACATTGAGTATAAATGATTATGGAGATGATTTTAGTTTAAATGCTCAGGTTGATGGGAGTATAGGTGCTAAGCGTATCCTGATTTATATGGAAAACGCTTTGACGGAACTTTTAGAAGGTTTAAAAAGAGAAGAATTAAATATAAATACCTTAAATATTTTATCAAAAGGTGAAGAGCACCAATTATTGAATATTTTCAATAATACAGCAGTTGAGTATCCAAAAGATAAAACCATAGTAACCTTATTTGAAGAACAGGTTAAAAATACTCCTGATGCCATTGCGGTAGTTTATGAAGGAGCCAAATTAAGTTATAGAGAATTAAATGAAAAGTCCAATCAACTAGGATCTTATTTAAGAGAACAAGGCGTTCAGCCAGACACTCTTGTGGGGATCTGTGTAGAGCGTGGTTTGGAGATGTTGGTTGGAATCTTGGGAATCTTAAAATCAGGAGGTGCTTATGTGCCAATCGATCCGGATTATCCTGAAGATCGTATTGCCTATATGGTGGGTGATGCCGGAATTAATTTAGTATTGAGCAGTGCAGCAAGTCATAAAGTACTAGAGGAATACGCAGACATCAATGTTGTATTGTTAGACACGGATTGGGACAAGATTTCAAACTATTCAACAGAAAACTTAAGTGCTGTTGTAGCACCGGATCATTTGGCTTATGTGATTTATACATCAGGAAGTACAGGTAATCCAAAAGGAGTTTTAATTACCCATAGTAATGTTGTTCGTTTGTTTAAAAACGAATCCTGTTTATTTGATTTCGGAACTCATGATGTCTGGACACTGTTTCATTCGTTTTGTTTTGATTTCTCGGTATGGGAAATGTATGGAGCCTTGCTTCATGGAGGCCGTTTGGTAGTGGTTCCAAAAGCAGTAACCAAAGACGCTATTTCCTTTAAAGAGTTATTGATCACTGAAGGAGTAACGGTTTTAAACCAGACCCCGGGATCTTTTTATGCACTTCAGGAAGCATTCTTATCAGAGAATTTTGATCATGCGATTAGATATGTGATTTTTGGAGGAGAGGCATTAAACCCTGTTTATTTACAAAATTGGAAAGCATTATATCCGTCTTGTAAAATGATAAACATGTATGGTATTACCGAAACTACGGTTCACGTTACCTATAAAGAACTAACAAGTTCAGATATGTTAAGTTCGGTTAGTGCTATTGGTTCAGCGATTCCTACTTTAGGATGTTATATTTTAGATGCCAATCTAAATTTAGTACCGGTAGGCGTTATTGGAGAGTTATGTGTAGGAGGAGCAGGAGTTGCAAGAGGATATTTAAACAGAGAAGAATTAACGCAAGAGAAGTTTATCGCAAACCCTTTTGTAGCAGGAGACCGCTTGTATAGATCAGGTGACTTAGGACGTTGGCTAGCTGACGGTAGTATAGAATATATTGGAAGAAAGGATAATCAGGTTAAGATCCGTGGTTATCGTATAGAATTGGGAGAGATCGAAAATGCTTTGTCCTTATTGGAATCGGTTACTCAATGTTGTGTATTGGCCAAAGAAGATGTATCAGGTAATAAGCGTTTAGTTGGTTATGTAGTGTTGGAAGGTTCATTGAACAAAGAGTTACTACAAGAACAATTAAAAGTAAGTTTACCGGAATATATGGTTCCGATGATTTGGATTGAACTGGATCAGATGCCTTTAACGTCTAATGGTAAATTGGACAAGAAAGCGTTACCGAATCCGGATAGTTCAGATTTGTCTACGCAAGAGTATGTTGCGCCACGCACAGACACAGAGAGACAATTGGCAGCCATCTGGCAGAATTTGCTGGCTATTGAAAAAGTAGGGATTTATGATAATTTCTTCGAATTGGGCGGTCATAGTTTACTGGCTACCCGATTGGTATCAATGATACGTAAAGAATTGTCTACAGAAGTATCTATAAGAGAGGTATTTGAGAGTACCACTATAGCCGCTTTAGGGGCTTGTGTTTCAGCTCAATCAAAGGGAGCAGCACTAACGCTTACAACTGTTGTTGTAGAGGATCGACCAAAACGAATTCCGTTGTCTTTTAGTCAGGAACGTTTATGGTTTTTAGATCAATTGCAAGGTAGTACAGAATATCATATTTCTATTGCATTGCGTTTGGAAGGAGAATTAGATGTATTGATTTTAGAACAAACCCTGCACACTATTGTATCTCGTCATGAGGTTCTTCGTACCATGTTGTTGTCAGAGGACGGTCTAGGTTATCAGGAAATTATAAGTCCTGAGGATTGGAGACTGGATCAATTTGAAATAACAAATAAAAGTGTATTAGACAGTAATCTGCAGGATTATTTAAAGATTCCTTTTGATTTGTCAAAAGACTATAAGTTAAGAAGTGGTCTGTTTGATTTAGGGAATCAGAACCATGTATTGACTTGTGTATTTCATCACATTGCCAGCGATGGTTGGTCAAGTGGTATTTTGGTCAATGAATTTACGGAGATCTACAATGCCTTACAATCAGGAAGAACTGCTGTTTTACCGGAACTTACTTTGCAATATTCGGATTATGCAATCTGGCAAAGAAAGTATCTCGAAGGAGCTATTTTAAAGTCCCAGTTAACGTATTGGCAGGAGAAGCTTCAAGGAGTAGCTACCTTATCCTTACCAACAGATTACGCTCGTCCTTCTGTGCAAAGTACAGCAGGATCAAATGTTTCACTAGTTTTGGATAAAGAGCTTAGTGCTTCGTTAAGAGCGTTATGCCAAAAAGAAGGTGTTACCTTGTTTATGTTGCTGTTATCTGCTTTTAAAGTATTGTTATCTCGTTATAGTGGTCAGGACGATATTTGTGTGGGAACACCAATTGCAAACCGTACTCAATCGGAGTTAGAGGGTATGATTGGCTTTTTTGTCAATACTTTGGCACTTCGCAGTGATTTGGGAGGCAATCCAAGTTTTAGTGAGCTTTTATCCAGAATAAAGAAGACTACACTGGATGGTTATGACCATCAGTTGGTTCCATTTGAGAGGGTTGTAGACCAAGTGGTTACTGCCCGGGATATGAGTATGACTCCTCTGTTTCAGGTAATGTTCGTCTTACAGAATACACCGGAAGAGTCAGGTGAATTGGCCTTAGAGAATATAACACTGACAAGTTATGAGTTTGACGCTGTTACTTCTCAATTTGATTTAACGCTGAATGTAGTTGAAGATAATAATAGTATTGCACTTGATATTAATTATTGCACTGCTTTGTTTGATAAAGTTACAATTGATTATATGTTGTTGCATTATCAAGAGTTATTGGCAGGTATTGTGAATGATATCAACCAGTCAATAGGTAATCTTTCAATGCTTACTGCGAAGGAAGAACATCAATTATTGGATGTTTTCAATAATGCGGCAGTTGAGTATCCAAAAGATAAGACATTAGTTACCTTGTTTGAAGAACAGGTTAAAAATACTCCTGATGCTATTGCGGTGGTTTATGAAGGAGCCAAATTAAGTTATAAAGAATTAAATGAAAGGTCGAACCAACTAGGATCTTATTTAAGAGAACAAGGCGTTGAGCCGGATACTCTTGTGGGGATCTGTGTAGAGCGTGGTTTGGAGATGCTGGTTGGAATCTTGGGAATCTTGAAATCAGGAGGTGCTTATGTGCCAATCGATCCGGATTATCCAGAGGATCGTATTGCTTATATGGTAGGTGATGCCGGAATTAATTTAGTACTGAGTAGTGCAGCAAGCCATAAAGTACTGGAGGAATACGCAGCTATTAATGTTGTATTGTTAGATACAGATTGGGAGAAGATTTCGGGTTATTCTAAGGAAAATCAGGACATTGTAGTATCGCCGGATGATTTGGCTTATGTGATTTATACTTCAGGAAGTACAGGTAATCCAAAAGGAGTTTTAATTACCCATAGTAATGTAGTTCGTTTGTTTAAAAACGAGTCCTGTTTATTTGATTTCGGAACTCATGATGTCTGGACGCTGTTTCATTCGTTTTGTTTTGATTTCTCGGTATGGGAAATGTATGGAGCTTTGCTTCATGGAGGCCGTTTGGTAGTGGTTCCAAAAGCAGTAACCAAAGACGCTATTTCGTTTAAAGAATTATTGATCACTGAAGGGGTAACGGTTTTAAACCAGACTCCTGGATCTTTTTATGCACTTCAGGAAGCATTCTTATCAGAGAATTTTGATCATGCGATCAGATATGTGATTTTTGGAGGAGAGGCATTAAACCCTGTTTATTTACAAAATTGGAAAGCATTATATCCGTCTTGTAAAATGATAAACATGTATGGTATTACCGAGACTACGGTTCACGTTACCTATAAAGAGCTAACAAGTTCAGATATGTTAAGTTCGGTTAGTGCCATTGGTTCAGCGATCCCTACTTTAGGATGTTATATTTTAGATGTCAATCTAAATTTAGTACCGGTAGGTGTTATTGGAGAATTGTGTGTAGGAGGTTCAGGAGTGGCTCGTGGTTATTTAAATCAGGATGAGTTAACGCAAGAGAAGTTTATAACAAATCCTTTTGTAGCAGGAGACCGCTTGTATAGATCAGGAGATTTAGGACGTTGGCTAGCTGACGGCAGTATAGAATATATTGGAAGAAAGGATAATCAGGTTAAGATTCGTGGTTATCGTATCGAATTGGGAGAGATCGAGAATGCTTTGTCATTATTGGAATCGGTTACTCAATGTTGTGTGTTGGCCAAAGAAGATGCAGGAGGTAACAAACGCCTGGTTGCTTATGTAGTTTCAGAGAACAAACTAGATAAAACAGCTCTACAGGATCAATTAAAGTTAAGTTTACCGGAATATATGGTTCCGATGATTTGGGTTGGACTGGATAAAATGCCTTTAACGTCTAATGGCAAACTGGACAGAAAAGCGTTGCCGAATCCGGATAGTTCAGATTTGTTTACGCAAGAGTATGTTGCGCCACGCACAGACATAGAAAGGCAATTGGCAGCCATCTGGCAAAATTTGTTGGCTATTGAAAAAGTAGGGATTTATGATAATTTCTTCGAATTGGGCGGTCATAGTTTACTGGCTACCCGATTGGTGTCAATGATACGTAAAGAATTATCTATTGAGTTGTCAATCAGAGAAGTATTTCAATATACAACCATATCAGCTTTAGGAACTCATATGTCGGCTCAATCAAAGGGAGTATTACTTCCGGTTATTGTTGTTGAAGATCGTCCGGAGCGAATCCCATTGTCTTTCAGCCAGGAACGTTTGTGGTTTTTAGATCAATTGCAAGGTAGTACAGAATATCATATTCCTATTGCGTTACGTTTGGAAGGGGAATTAAATGTGTCGATACTGGAACAAACATTACAAGTTATAGTTTCACGCCATGAGGTACTTCGTACCATTTTGTTGTCAGAGGACGGTCTAGGTTATCAGGAAGTTATTAGTCCTGAGAATTGGAGACTGGATCAATTTGAAACAACAAATAAAGGTGTATTAGACAACAATCTGCAGGAGTATTTAAAGATTCCTTTTGATTTGTCAAAAGATTATAAACTAAGAAGTGGTCTGTTTGATTTAGGGAATCAGAACTATGTATTGACTTGTGTATTTCATCACATTGCCAGCGATGGTTGGTCAGGAGGTATTTTGGTCAATGAATTTATGGAGATCTACAATGCCTTGCAATCAGGAAGAGCTGCGGTTCTTCCGGAGCTGATTTTACAATATTCGGATTATGCAATCTGGCAAAGAAAGTATCTTAATGAAGCTGCTTTAGAATCTGAATTATCGTATTGGGAAGCAAACTTACAGGGAGTGGCTACCTTATCCTTACCAACAGATTATGCTCGTCCTTCCGTGCAAAGTACAGCAGGATCGAATGTTTCGCTAGTCTTGGATAAAGAGCTTGGTGATTCGTTAAAATCGTTATGCCAAAAAGAAGGTGTTACCTTGTTTATGTTGCTGTTATCTGCTTTTAAAGTATTGTTATCTCGTTATAGTGGTCAGGATGATATTTGTGTGGGAACACCAATTGCAAACCGCACACAATCGGAGCTAGAGGGTGTGATTGGTTTTTTTGTCAATACTTTGGCGCTTCGTAGTGATTTGGGAGATAATCCAAGTTTTAGGGAGTTGTTATCCAGAGTAAAGGAAACTACTTTAGGAAGTTATGACCATCAGTTGGTTCCATTTGAGAAGGTTGTAGGCCGTGTAGTTACGACCCGCGACAGGAATACGACTCCTCTGTTTCAGGTGATGTTTGTGTTGCAAAATACACCGGAAGGCTCGGGTGAATTAGCTTTAGAAAATGTTGCGCTTTCAAATTATGAGTTTAACACTGTTACCTCTCAATTTGATTTAACATTGAATGTAGCCGAAGAAAGTAATGGTATTGCATTAGATTTAGTGTATTGTACAGACTTGTTTGATAAGGCTACGATTGATCGTATGCTGATGCATTACCAAGAGCTTTTGGTTGCGGTCATCAGTGACAGTACTCAGCCAATAAACAGTCTGTCGATATTAACGTTACAAGAAGAGCAGCAATTATTAGATAAATTCAATAATACAACGGCTGAATATCCAAAGGATAAAACGCTTGTTGATTTGTTTGAAGAACAGGTTAAAAAAACTCCTGATGCTATTGCGGTAGTTTTTGAGGGAGAAGAATTAAGTTATAAAGAATTAAATGAAAAGTCCAATCAATTAGGGTTTTATTTAAGAGAACAAGGTGTTGAGCCTGATGCCCTTGTGGGGATTTGTCTGGAACGCAGTTTGGAGATGTTGGTTGGTATCTTGGGAATCTTGAAATCAGGAGCAGCTTATGTGCCAATAGATCCTGATTACCCATCAGATCGTATTGTTTATATGTTGAATGATACCGGAATAAAACTGATGGTAAGCAGCGAAAAATGTCATAAGGTTTTGAAAGATCCTGTTGGTATTAATGTTTTGCTGTTAGATAGGGATTGGGATTTGATCTCTGGGTATGCTAAAGAAAATTTAAGTGTTGAAGTAGCACCAAGTCATTTGGCTTATGTTATTTATACGTCAGGAAGTACTGGCAGACCTAAGGGAGTGATGATTGAACATACTAATGTTGTAAATCTAATTTTTTCTCAGATTAACACATTTAGTATTGATTCAAGCGATGTTGTTTTACAGTTTTCAAACTTTGTATTTGATGCTTCAGTAGAACAAATTTTTATGGCTTTGTGCAGTGGCAGTAAATTGGTTCTTATAAACAAAGAAACAATTCTCGATACCGAAAATTTACTCGATTTTATTGATAATCAAAATATAACACATTTTCATACTACTCCAAGTATGTTAAGTGCTTTAGTTGTAAGGACAGATTTAAAATCATTGCGAAGAGTAGTGGTTGGAGGAGAGACCTGCAGTAAAGATTTAATGGAGGACTGGAACAAGGGATATGCATTTTATAATGAATACGGACCAACAGAAACAACCGTAACTTCTACTATATCTTTTTACAATAAAGGTAGTTTTGCTTCTAAAGAAATTAGCATAGGGCGACCTATAGGTAATACAGGAATTTATATTTTAAATACTTCGTTAGATTTAGTACCGATAGGCGTTATTGGAGAATTATGTATTGGAGGTTCAGGAGTGGCTCGTGGTTATTTAAACCAAGTAGAATTAACTCAGGAGAAGTTTATCACAAATCCTTTTGTAAAAGGAGACAGAATTTATAGAACAGGAGATTTAGTACGTTGGTTAGCTGACGGAAACATAGAATATATCGGAAGAAAAGACGATCAGGTTAAGATTCGTGGTTATCGAATCGAGCTTGGTGAGATTGAGAACGTTTTATCTTCATTAGAAGCTGTGATTCAGTGTTGTGTTTTAGTTAAAGAAGATGCATCAGGTAACAAACGTTTGGTTGCTTATGTAGTTTCAGAGAGCAAACTAGATAAAACAGCTTTACAAGAACAATTAAAATTAAGTTTACCCGAATATATGGTTCCGATGATTTGGGTTGAACTGGATCAGATGCCTTTAACGTCTAATGGTAAATTGGACAAGAAAGCGTTACCGAATCCGGATAACTCAGCTCTTTCTACACAGGAGTATGTTGCGCCTCGCACAGAGACGGAACAACAATTGGCAGTCATTTGGCAAAACTTATTGGGAATAGAAAAAGTCGGAGTTTATGATAATTTCTTCGAATTGGGTGGTCATAGTTTACTGGCTGTTCAATTAATTTCTCGTCTACAGAAGTTAGATTTTCATATTAGAGTAAAAGATATTTTTGCAGGACCAACGATAGCTTTAATGAGTGAGAAGTTATCTTCTTTATCATTAGTGTATCGTGTTCCGTCCAATGGTATAACAGTTGATAGCGATGTTATTACCCCAGCAATGGTTCCTTTGGCTGATTTGAGTCAAAGCGATCTGGATTTTATAATAGACACAGTAACGGGAAGCATTACCAATATAGCGGATATCTATCCTTTATCACCTTTGCAAGAAGGAATTCATTTTCATCATCTGATGAGTGATCCTAAAGAGGGAGATCCTTATGTGCTTCCAAGTTTGCTTTCTTTTACAGATCAGAGTAAACGAGATTCTTTCATAGAGGCCTTACAATTTGTGGTGAATCGTCATGATGTTTTGCGTACCAGTATTTTGAGTTCAGGTTTGCCAAGAGCCGTTCAGGTTGTTTTACGTGAAGCGCCTTTATGGGTTGAGCATTTAGAATTGGATTATTCAAAAGCAGTTTTACCACAATTGGAACTTCTGATAGCCCCTGGAGGATATTGGATGGATGTTACAAAAGCACCATTACTGCAGTTGAAATCAGCAGATGATACTCAGAATGGTTGTTATTATTTGATTGTATACCAACACCACTTAATAATTGACCACGTGGGTATGGAGAAAATCATATCCGAGATTACGATGTATTTATCAGGAAATAAAGCCAGTTTAGGAGTTCCTGTTTTGTACCGTGATTTTATAGGTCATACTTTGCATGCCCAATCAGTAAATGATGGAGCATCTTACTTTAAGTCTTTATTTGGAGCGATCGAAGAGCCTACTTATCCTTTTGACTTATCTAATGTTTTAGGAGGTGGCAGGAATATTGAGGATTCAGAAGTTAAACTTTCAGAATCTTTCAGTATCGAATTGCGTGCAACATGCGTTAGATTCGGTATGACTCCGGCGGTATTGTTCCATGCTGCTTACGGACTGGTAGTGGCCAGATGTAGTAATAAAGACTATGCTGTTTTTGGGTCGTTGTTTTCCGGAAGGCTTCAAGGAGCTTTAGGAGCAGCAGATTCTTTAGGTTTGTTTATCAATACCTTACCGGTGTTGTTGGAATTAAAAGGCAGCACATCTGAGTATGTGAATCAGGTGAAAGGGCTGTTACAGGATTTATTGTCCTATGAGCAAACGCCTTTATCACATATCCAGGATTGGAGTGGTATAGGAAATGATAAAGCCTTTTTCAGTGCTTTATTGAATTACCGTCACTCGGCACATGTTTTAACAGAGCAGGATGAGACAGGTGAATTTGATTCAGGTATAACCGTTGTTGGTGGTCAGGAACGTACCAACTATCCATTTACATTAAGTGTAGACGATCATGGAGATGATTTTAGCTTAACAGCTCAGATTGACCAGAGTATAGGCGCTAAGCGTATTCTGATTTATATGGAAAATGCTTTGGCGGAACTTTTAGAAGGTCTGAAAAGAGAAGAATTACATATAAATGCTTTAAGTGTTTTATCAAAAGAAGAGTCTGATCAGTTATTAGATGTTTTTAATAACACAGCGGTTGAATATCCAAAAGATAAAACGATCCTTGCTTTATTTGAAGAGCAGGTTAAAAATACTCCTGATGCCATTGCGGTTGTTTATGAAGGAGAAGAATTAACTTATAAAGAATTAAATGAAAAGTCCAATCAACTAGGACATTATCTAAGAGAACAGGGCGTTGAGGCAGATACTTTTATAGGGATCTGTGTAGAGCGTAGTTTGGAAATGATGGTCGGTATTTTAGGAATCTTGAAATCAGGAAGCGTTTATGTACCCATAGATCCTGATTACCCATCAGATCGTATCGCTTATATGATTGATGATGCAGGTATGAAACTGGTATTAAGTAGTGCAACGAGTCATAAAGTATTAGAGGAGTATACCGCAATTAATGTTGTACTCTTAGACACGGATTGGGATACGATTTCAGGATATTCAACAGAAAATCCGGGTATTGAAGTAACACCGGATGCTTTGGCGTATGTGATTTATACTTCGGGAAGTACCGGCAGACCCAAGGGAGTGATGGTTACTCACGGAAACATTGTAAGTTTATCTAAGAGTTGTGATTATATCTCTTTAAATTCAGAAACAGTATGGTTGTCAACAGGTTCAATCTCTTTTGATGCGACTACAATAGAATTTTGGGGAACTTTATTAAATGGAGGACAATTAATAGTAGCCTCTATTAATACGCTTTTAAATTCAGTTAGTTTAAAAGAACTGCTTATTGAACGAAAAGTCAATACTTTATGGATGACCGCTTCGTGGTTTCATCAGGTAGTAGAATCTGATTTATCTCTTTTTGAACCCCTTGATTATTTAATAGTAGGAGGAGATGTAGTTTTATTTAATTATACAAATAAGTTAAAAGAACTTTATCCGAATCTTAAAGTGGTTAACGGTTATGGTCCGACAGAAAATACTACTTTTTCAACGACTTATACCATTGATAATATAACGAACAAGAATCTTCCGATTGGAAAACCAATTAATAATAGCGTTGCTTATATTTTAGATGCCAATCTAAATTTGGTACCGGTAGGCGTTATTGGAGAATTGTGTGTAGGAGGTTCAGGAGTGGCTCGAGGTTATTTAAACCAGGATGAGTTAACTCAGGAAAAGTTTATCACAAATCCTTTTGTAGCAGGAGACAGAATTTATAGAACAGGAGATTTAGTACGTTGGTTAGCTGACGGAAACATAGAATATATCGGAAGAAAAGACGATCAGGTTAAGATCCGTGGTTATCGTATTGAACTAGGTGAGATCGAGAACGTTTTATCTTCATTAGAAGTTGTGATTCAGTGTTGTGTTTTAGCCAAAGAAGATGCATCAGGTAACAAACGTCTGGTTGCTTATGTAGTTTCAGAGAGCAAACTAGATAAAACAGCTTTACAGGATCAATTAAAATTAAGTTTACCCGAATATATGGTTCCGATGATTTGGGTTGGACTGGATAAAATGCCTTTGACTTCAAACGGAAAACTAGACAGAAAAGCGTTACCGAATCCGGATAATTCAGATTTATCTAGTCAGACTTATGTTGCGCCTCGCACAGAGACGGAACAACAATTGGCAGCTATTTGGCAAAACTTATTGGGAATAGAAAAAGTCGGAGTTTATGATAATTTCTTCGAATTGGGTGGCCATAGTTTACTGGCTGTTCAGTTGATTTCTCGTCTACAGAAGTTAGATTTTCATATTAGAGTAAAAGATATTTTTGCAGGACCAACGATAGCTTTAATGAGTGAGAAGTTATCTTCTTTATCATTAGTGTATCGTGTTCCGTCCAATGGTATAACAGTTGATAGCGATGTTATTACCCCAGCAATGGTTCCTTTGGCTGATTTGAGTCAAAGTGATCTGGACAGCATACTGGCAACTGTAAGGGGAGGCATTACCAATATAGCGGATATCTATCCTTTATCGCCGTTACAGGAAGGAATTCATTTTCATCATTTGATGAGTGATCCTAAAGAGGGCGATCCTTATGTGCTTCCAAGTTTACTTTCTTTTACAGATCAAAGTAAACGAGATTCTTTTATTGAGGCCTTACAATTTGTGGTGAACCGTCATGATGTTTTGCGTACCAGTATTTTGAGTTCAGGTTTACCAAGAGCCGTTCAGGTTGTTTTGCGTGAAGCGCCTTTATGGGTTGAGCATTTAGAATTGGATCATTCAGAAGCAGTTTTACCACAACTGGAACTTCTGATAGCCCCTGGAGGATATTGGATGGATGTCACAAAAGCACCATTATTGCAGTTAAAATCAGCAGATGACACTCAGAATAGTTGTTATTATTTGATTGTATACCAACATCACTTGATAATTGACCACGTGGGTATGGAGAAAATCATAGTTGAGATTACGATGTATTTATCAGGAAATAAAGCCAGTTTAGGAGTTCCTGTTTTGTACCGTGATTTTATAGGTCATACTTTACATGCCCAATCGGTAAATGATGGAGCATCTTACTTTAAGTCTTTATTTGGAGCGATCGAAGAGCCTACTTATCCTTTTGACCTATCTAATGTTTTAGGAGGTGGCAGGAATATTGAGGATTCAGAAGTTAAACTTTCAGAATCTTTCAGTATCGAATTGCGTGCAACATGCGTTAGATTCGGTATGACTCCGGCGGTATTGTTCCATGCTGCTTACGGACTGGTAGTGGCCAGATGTAGTAATAAAGACTATGCTGTTTTTGGGTCGTTGTTTTCCGGAAGGCTTCAAGGAGCTTTAGGAGCAGCAGATTCCCTAGGGTTGTTTATCAATACCTTACCGGTGTTGTTGGAATTAAAAGGCAGTACATCTGAGTATGTGAATCAGGTGAAAGGGCTGTTACAGGATTTATTGTCCTATGAGCAAACGCCTTTATCACATATCCAGGATTGGAGTGGGATTGGTAATGATAAAGCCTTTTTCAGTGCTTTATTGAATTACCGTCACTCGGCACATGTTTTAACAGAGCAAGATGAGACAGGTGAATTTGATTCAGGTATAACCGTTGTTGGTGGTCAGGAACGTACCAACTATCCATTTACATTAAGTGTAGACGATCATGGAGATGATTTTAGTTTAACAGCTCAGATTGACCAGAGTATAGGCGCTAAGCGTATTCTGATTTATATGGAAAATGCTTTGACGGAACTTTTAGAAGGTCTGAAAAGAGAAGAATTAAATATAAATGCTTTAAGTGTTTTATCAAAAGAAGAGTCTGATCAGTTATTAGATGTTTTTAATAACACAGCGGTTGAATATGCAAAAGATAAAACGATCCTTGCTTTATTTGAAGAGCAGGTTAAAAATACTCCTGATGCCATTGCGGTGGTTTATGAGGGAGAAGAATTAAGTTATAAAGAATTAAATGAGAAGTCCAATCAATTAGGACATTATCTAAGAGAACAGGGCGCTCAGTCTGATACTTTTATAGGGATCTGTGTAGAGCGTAGTTTGGAAATGATGGTCGGTATTTTAGGAATCTTGAAATCAGGAAGCGTTTATGTACCCATAGATCCTGATTACCCATCAGATCGTATTGCTTATATGGTAGATGATGCAGGTATGAAACTGGTATTAAGTAGTGCAGCTAGTCATAAAGTATTAGAGGAGTATACCGCTATTAATGTTGTACTCTTAGACACGGATTGGGATTCGATTTCGGGATATTCAACAGAAAATCCAGGTATTGGAGTAACACCGGATGATTTGGCCTATGTTATTTATACTTCGGGAAGTACCGGCAGACCCAAGGGAGTGATGGTTACTCACGGAAACATTGTAAGTTTATCTAAGAGTTGTGATTATATCTCTTTAAATTCAGAAACAGTATGGTTGTCAACAGGTTCAATCTCTTTTGATGCGACTACAATAGAATTTTGGGGAACTTTATTAAATGGAGGACAATTAATAGTAGCCTCTATCAATACGCTTTTAAATTCAGTTAGTTTAAAAGAACTGCTTATTGAACGAAAAGTCAATACTTTATGGATGACCGCTTCGTGGTTTCATCAGGTAGTAGAATTTGATTTATCTCTTTTTGAACCTCTTGATTATTTAATAGTAGGAGGAGATGTAGTTTTATTTAATTATACAAATAAGTTAAAAGAACTTTATCCGAATCTTAAAGTAGTTAACGGTTATGGTCCGACAGAAAATACTACTTTTTCAACGACTTATACCATTGATAATATAACGAACAAGAATCTTCCGATAGGAAAACCGATTAATAATAGCGTTGCTTATATTTTAGATGCCAATCTAAATTTAGTACCTATAGGAGTTATTGGAGAATTATGTGTAGGAGGTTCAGGAGTGGCTCGTGGTTATTTAAACCAGGATGAGTTAACTCAGGAAAAGTTTATCACAAATCCTTTTGTAAAAGGAGACAGAATTTATAGAACAGGAGATTTAGTACGTTGGTTAGCTGACGGAAACATAGAATATATCGGAAGAAAAGACGATCAGGTTAAGATTCGTGGTTATCGTATTGAATTGGGAGAGATCGAAAACGTTTTATCTTCATTAGAATCGGTTACCCAATGCTGTGTATTAGCCAAAGAAGATACATCAGGTAATAAACGTTTGGTTGCTTATGTAGTTTCAGAGAACAAACTAGATAAAACAGCTTTACAGGATCAATTAAAATTAAGTTTACCGGAATATATGGTTCCGATGATTTGGGTTGAACTGGATAAAATGCCTTTAACGTCTAATGGTAAATTGGACAGAAAAGCGTTACCGAATCCGGATAATTCAGCTCTTTCTACAGAGGAGTATGTTGCGCCTCGTACAGAGACGGAAGAACAATTGGCTGCCATTTGGCAAAACTTATTGGGAATAGAAAAAGTGGGAGTTTATGATAATTTCTTCGAATTGGGAGGTCATAGTTTATTGGCTACGCGCTTGGCATCAATGATTCGTAAAGAACTGTCAATTGAAATAGCAATCAGGGAAGTATTTGAATACACTACTATAGCAGCTTTAGGAGCTCATATATCGGTTCAATCAGAAGGAGTAGTATTACCGGCTATTGTTATGGAAGAGCGTCCAAAACGAATTCCGCTGTCTTTCAGTCAGGAACGTTTGTGGTTTTTAGATCAGTTACAGGGTAGTACAGAATATCATATTCCTGTGGTGTTGCGTTTGGAAGGGGAATTAGAAGTATCAATATTAGAACAAACATTACAAACTATAGTTTTACGTCATGAAGTGCTTCGCACGGTTCTGTTATCAGAAGAGGGTGTAGGATATCAAGAAGTTATAAGTCCGAGGAATTGGATGTTGGATCAGGTTAAAATAAGAGACAGATCCTTATTAGAAAGTACTGTTAAAACCTATTTGATGAGTTCTTTTGATTTGTCAAAAGACTATAAATTAAGAGGTTGTTTGTATGATTTAGGAAATCGCGAGTATGTATTGGCTTGTGTGTTTCATCACATTGCCAGCGATGGTTGGTCAGAAGGTATTTTGGTGCGTGAGTTCATGGAGCTTTACAGTGCCTTGAAGTCAGGGAGAGCAACGGTTTTACCGGAACTTACTTTACAATATTCCGATTATGCAATTTGGCAAAGAAAGTATCTCGAAGGAGCTGTTTTAGAATCCCAATTAACGTATTGGCAAGAGAAGCTTCAGGGAGTAGCTACCTTATCCTTAGCAACAGATTATGCACGTCCTTCTGTGCAGAGTACAGCGGGATCAAATGTTTCTTTCACTTTAAATAAAGAAACTAGTGAATCGTTAAGAGCGTTATGCCAAAAAGAAGGTGTTACCTTGTTTATGTTGCTGTTATCTGCTTTTAAAGTATTGTTATCTCGTTATAGCGGTCAGGACGATATTTGTGTGGGAACACCAATAGCAAACCGTACGCAATCGGAGTTAGAAGGTATGATTGGCTTTTTTGTGAATACCTTGGCACTTCGTAGTGATCTTGGAGATAATCCAAGTTTCAGTGAACTTCTAGCAAGAGTAAAAGAAACTACATTAGATGGTTATGATCATCAATTGGCTTCATTTGAGAAGGTCGTGGATCGAGTGGCTAGTATCAGGGATATGAGTATAACACCTCTGTTTCAGGTGATGTTCGTCTTACAGAATACACCGGAAGACTCAGGTGAATTGACCTTAGAGAATATAACACTGACAAGTTATGAGTTTGATGCTGTTACCTCTCAATTTGATTTAACATTGAATGTAGCCGAAGAAAGTAATGGTATCGCATTGAATATGAATTATTGTACCGCTTTGTTTGATAAGACTACAATTGATCGTATGGTAATACATTACCAAGAGCTGTTGGTTGCTATCACCAGCGATAGTACTCAGCTAATAAGCAGTTTGTCGATGTTGACTTTAGAGGAAGAACACCAGTTATTGGATATTTTTAATACCACAGCTGTTGAATATCCAAAGGATAAAACCATAGTTGATTTATTTGAAGAGCAGGTTAAAAATACTCCTGATGCTATTGCGGTAGTTTATGAGGGAGCCAAATTAAGTTATAAAGAATTAAATGAAAGGTCGAACCAACTAGGATCTTATTTAAGAGAACAAGGCGTTCAGCCTGATACGCTTGTGGGGATCTGCGTAGAACGTGGTTTGGAGATGCTGATTGGAATCTTAGGAATCTTAAAATCAGGAGGTGCTTATGTGCCAATCGATCCGGATTATCCAGAGGATCGTATTGCTTATATGGTAGGTGATGCCGGAATTAATTTAGTACTGAGTAGTGCAGCAAGTCATAAAGTACTGGAGGAATACGCAGCTATTAATGTTGTATTGTTAGATACAGATTGGGAGAAGATTTCAAACTATTCAACAGAAAACTTAAGTGTTGTAGTGGCACCGGATCATCTGGCTTATGTGATTTATACATCAGGAAGTACAGGTAATCCAAAAGGAGTTTTAATTACCCATAGTAATGTAGTTCGTTTGTTTAAAAACGAATCCTGTTTATTTGATTTCGGAACTGATGATGTCTGGACGCTGTTTCATTCGTTTTGTTTTGATTTCTCGGTATGGGAAATGTATGGAGCCTTACTTCATGGAGGCCGTTTGGTAGTGGTTCCAAAAGCAGTAACCAAAGACGCTATTTCGTTTAAAGAATTATTGATCAGTGAAGGAGTAACGGTTTTAAACCAGACTCCGGGATCTTTTTATGCGCTTCAGGAAGCATTCTTATCTGAGAATTTTGATCATGCGATTAGATATGTGATTTTTGGAGGAGAGGCATTAAACCCTGTTTATTTACAAAATTGGAAAGCATTATATCCGTCTTGTAAAATGATTAACATGTATGGTATTACCGAGACTACGGTTCACGTTACCTATAAAGAACTTACAAGTTCAGATATGTTAAGTTCGGTTAGTGCCATTGGTTCAGCGATCCCTACTTTAGGATGTTATATTTTAGATGCCAATCTAAATTTAGTACCGGTAGGCGTTATTGGAGAGTTATGTGTAGGAGGAGCAGGAGTTGCAAGAGGATATTTAAACAGAGAAGAATTAACGCAAGAGAAGTTTATCACGAATCCTTTTGTAGCAGGAGACCGCTTGTATAGATCAGGAGACTTAGGACGTTGGCTAGCTGACGGTAGTATAGAATATATTGGAAGAAAGGATAATCAGGTAAAGATCCGTGGGTATCGTATCGAATTGGGAGAGATCGAAAATGCTTTGTCATTGTTAGAATCGGTTACCCAATGTTGTGTATTGGCTAAGGAAGATGTATCAGGCAATAAACGTTTGGTTGGTTATGTAGTGTTGGAAGGTTCATTGAACAAAGAGGTACTACAAGAACAATTAAAATTAAGTTTACCCGAATATATGGTTCCGATGATTTGGGTTGAACTGGATCAGATGCCTTTAACTTCAAATGGTAAACTGGACAAGAAAGCCTTACCGGATCCTGATAATTCACAGCTATCGAGTAAGGAATATGTTGAGCCGCGTACCGATACAGAAAGACAGTTGGTGGAAATCTGGCAGAATTTGTTGGGTATCGAAAAAGTAGGGATTTATGACAACTTCTTCGAATTAGGTGGTCATAGTTTATTGGTGACTCGCTTGATATCTATTATACGTGATGAATTAGCGATAGAAGTCTCTATTCGAAACGTTTTTAAATTCAAAACTGCGGAAGAGTTGGCATCTTATATCGATTATAAGATACGTATTGCTGAAAATGATACAATTAATTATAGTGTAAATATTAATATATAGTTTAGTAAATAGAATATGGAATTTTTAAGTTTTTTTAGAAAATTAGATAAAGAAAAAATAAAGCTAGTATTAATAGATGGTTCATTAAATATTAAAGCAAATTCTGAAATTGATCCTGAACTTATTTTAGAAATAAGAGAGAATAAGGCTGGTATTATTAAATATTTGGAAGGGTTAGAAAATGAAGATACGGTAGGTGAATTATTGAAAAAAATCACTCCGCATACCAAGGATGATGCTGCCCGTATTCCATTGTCTTTTAGTCAGGAACGTTTGTGGTTTTTAGATCAGCTGCAGGGTAGTTCAGAATATCATATTCCTATTGCATTGCGTTTGGAAGGAGAATTAGACGTATTGATTTTAGAACAAACCTTGCAGACCATTGTATCTCGTCATGAGGTACTTCGTACCATGCTGTTGTCAGAGGACGGGTTAGGTTATCAAGAAGTTATAAGTGAAAAGGACTGGATGTTAGACCAGTTTAAAATAGAAAGTGCATCATTATTTGAAAGTAATCTACAGGATTATTTAATGACCCCTTTTGATTTAGCAAAGGATTATAAATTAAGAGGAGGCTTATACGATTTAGGAGATCAAAAGTATATATTGGTGTGTGTCTTTCATCATATTGCCAGTGATGGTTGGTCTGAGAGTATTTTGGTGAATGAGTTCATGGAGCTTTACAGCGCTTTGCGATCTGGCCGAACTGCCGTACTTCCGGAACTTAGTTTACAATATTCCGATTATGCAATTTGGCAAAGAAAGTATCTGACAGGAACTGTTTTGGAATCTCAATTATCGTATTGGGAAGAGAAACTTCAGGGAGTGGCTACGCTGGCATTACCAACAGATTATGCTCGTCCATCTGAGCAGAGTACAGCAGGATCAAGTGTTTCTGTTGTTTTAAATAAAGAAATTAGTGAGTCTTTAAATATTTTATGCCAAAGAGAAGGCGTTACCTTGTTTATGGTGATGCTGTCTGTTTTTAAGGTATTGTTGTCGCGTTATAGCGGGCAAGATGATATCTGTGTAGGAACGCCAATAGCAAACCGTACCCAATCGGAGTTAGAAGGAATGATTGGCTTTTTTGTCAATACGTTGGCCCTTCGCAGTGATTTGGGAGGCAATCCAAGTTTCAAAGAACTTTTATCAGAAGTTAAAAGAACTACATTGGACAGTTATGATCATCAGTTGGTTCCATTTGAGAAGATAGTGGAGCGTGTGGTTACGACCCGCGACAGGAGTATGAGCCCTTTATTTCAGGTGATGTTTGTGTTGCAAAATACACCCGAAGGTTCAGGTGAATTAGACTTAAAGGATCTTACGCTTTCAAACTATGAGTTTGACACTGTTACTTCAAAGTCTGATTTAATGTTGAATGTATCCGAAAAGAAAAACGGTATTGCATTGGATGTGGTCTATTGTACCGCTTTATTTGATAAAGTGACGATTGATCGTATGTTACAGCATTACCAAGAGTTATTGGCAGGTATTGTGAATAATATCAACCAGCCAATAGATAGTCTTTTAATGCTTACTGCGAAGGAAGAAGATCAATTGTTGAATGTTTTCAATAACACAGCTGTTGAGTATCCAAAGGATAAAACCATAGTTGCTTTATTTGAAGAACAGGTTAAAAATACTCCTGATGCCATTGCGGTAGTTTATGAGGGAGCCAAATTAAGTTACAAAGAATTAAATGAGAAGTCGAACCAATTAGGATCTTATTTAAGAGAACAAGGTGTTGCACCGGATACTCTTGTAGGGATCTGTGTAGAGCGTGGATTGGAGATGTTGGTTGGAATTTTGGGAATCTTAAAATCAGGAGGTGCTTATGTGCCAATTGATCCGGATTATCCAGAGGATCGTATTGCCTATATGGTAGGTGATGCCGGAATTAATTTAGTATTGAGCAGTGCAGCAAGTCATAAAGTACTGGAGGAATACGCAGCTATTAATGTTGTATTGTTAGATACAGATTGGAATAAGATTTCGGGGTATTCTAAGGAAAATCAGGACATTGTAGTATCGCCGGATGATTTGGCTTACGTGATTTATACTTCAGGAAGTACAGGTAATCCAAAAGGAGTTTTAATTACCCATAGTAATGTTGTTCGTTTGTTTAAAAACGAATCCTGTTTATTTGATTTCGGAACTCATGATGTCTGGACGCTGTTTCATTCGTTTTGTTTTGATTTCTCGGTATGGGAAATGTACGGGGCCTTGCTTCATGGAGGCCGTTTGGTAGTGGTTCCAAAAGCAGTAACCAAAGACGCTATTTCGTTTAAGGAATTATTGATCACTGAAGGAGTCACGGTTTTAAACCAGACTCCGGGATCTTTTTATGCGCTTCAGGAAGCATTCTTATCCGAGAATTTTGATCATGCGATCAGATATGTGATTTTTGGAGGAGAGGCATTAAACCCTGTTTATTTACAAAATTGGAAAGTATTATATCCGTCTTGTAAAATGATAAACATGTATGGTATTACCGAGACTACGGTTCACGTTACCTATAAAGAGCTAACAAGTTCAGATATGTTAAGTTCGGTTAGTGCTATTGGTTCAGCGATTCCTACTTTAGGATGTTATATTTTAGATGCCAATCTAAATTTAGTACCGGTAGGCGTTATTGGAGAGTTATGTGTTGGAGGAGCAGGAGTTGCAAGAGGATATTTAAACAGAGAAGAATTAACGCAAGAGAAGTTTATAACAAATCCTTTTGTAGCAGGAGACCGCTTGTATAGATCAGGTGACTTAGGACGCTGGCTAGCTGACGGCAGTATAGAATATATTGGAAGAAAGGATAATCAGGTTAAGATTCGTGGGTATCGTATTGAATTGGGTGAGATCGAAAATGCTTTGTCCTTATTAGAAACAGTTACCCAATGTTGTGTATTGGCCAAAGAAGATACAGCAGGTAATAAACGTTTGGTTGCTTATGTAGTTTCAGAGAACAAACTAGATAAAACAGCTTTACAGGACCAATTAAAATTAAGTTTACCCGAATATATGGTTCCGATGATTTGGGTTGGACTGGATAAAATGCCTTTAACGTCTAATGGTAAATTGGACAAGAAAGCGTTACCGAATCCGGATAATTCAGATCTTTCTACCCAAGAGTATGTTGCGCCTCGCACAGAGACGGAACAACAATTGGCAGCTATTTGGCAAAACTTATTGGGAATAGAAAAAGTCGGAGTTTATGATAATTTCTTCGAATTGGGTGGTCATAGTTTACTGGCTGTTCAATTGATTTCTCGTTTACAGAAGTTAGATTTTCATATTAGAGTAAAAGATATTTTTGCAGGACCAACGATAGCTTTAATGAGTGAGAAGTTATCTTCTTTATCATTAGTGTATCGTGTTCCGGCCAATGGTATAACAGTTGATAGCGATGTTATTACCCCAGCAATGGTTCCTTTGGCTGATTTGAGTCAAAGTGATCTGGATAGCATACTGGCAACTGTGACGGGAGGCATTACCAATATAGCAGATATTTATCCTTTATCGCCGTTACAGGAAGGAATTCATTTTCATCATCTGATGAGTGATCCTAAAGAGGGAGATCCTTATGTGCTTCCAAGTTTGCTTTCTTTTACAGATCAGAGTAAACGAGATTCTTTTATTGAGGCCTTACAATTTGTGGTGAACCGCCATGATGTTTTACGTACGAGTATTTTAAGTTCAGGTTTACCAAGAGCCGTTCAGGTTGTTTTACGTGAAGCGCCTTTATGGGTTGAGCATTTAGAATTGGATCATTCAAAAGCAGTTTTACCACAACTCGAACTTCTGATAGCCCCTGGAGGATATTGGATGGATGTCACAAAAGCACCATTATTGCAGTTGAAATCAGCAGATGATACTCAGAATAGTTGTTATTATTTGATTGTATACCAACACCACTTGATAATTGACCACGTGGGTATGGAGAAAATCATAGCTGAGATTACGATGTATTTATCAGGAAATAAAGCCAGTTTAGGAGTTCCTGTTTTGTACCGTGATTTTATAGGTCATACTTTACATGCCCAATCAGTAAATGATGGAGCATCTTATTTTAAAATTTTATTTGGAGCAATCGAAGAACCAACCTATCCTTTTGGATTATCGAATGTTTTAGGAGATGGTAAGGGGATTGAAGAATCTCATATAGTGCTCTCCAAAGATTTAAGTACAGAATTACGTAAATTAGGTGTAATGCACGCCATAAGCCCGGCAGTTTTGTTTCATGCCGCTTACGGATTGGTAGTAGGGAAGTGTAGTAATAAGGACTATGCGATTTTTGGTTCTTTGTTCTCGGGAAGACTTCAAGGTTCTCTAGGAGCCGCAGATTCCTTAGGATTATTTATCAATACCTTACCGGTGTTATTGGAATTAAAAGGCAGCACATCAGAATATTTGAATCAGGTGAAAGGGCTGTTACAGGATTTATTGTCCTATGAGCAAACGCCTTTATCACATATTCAGGATTGGAGTGGGATAGGAAATGATAAAGCCTTTTTTAGTGCTATATTGAATTACCGTCACTCGACACCGTCTTTATCAGAAGAGGATCGTGCAAATGAGTTTGATTCGGGGATAACGGTTCTTGAAAATCAGGAACGCACCAATTATCCATTTACATTAAGTGTAGATGATTATGGAGATCATTTTAGTTTAACAGCTCAGATTGACCAGAGTATAGGAGCAGATCGTATCCTTGTTTATATGGAAAATGCTTTGAGAGAACTTTTAGAAGGTCTAAAAAGCGAAGAGTTAATTATAAATACTTTAACTGTTTTATCAAAAGAAGAGGAACATCAATTACTAAACGTTTTCAATAACACAGTAGTTGAATATCCAAAAGATAAAACAATACTTGATTTGTTTGAAGAACAAGTTAAAAATACTCCTGATGCCATTGCGGTGGTTTATGAAGGAGAAGAATTAAGTTATAAAGAATTAAATGAGAAGTCCAATCAATTAGGACATTATTTAAGAGAACAAGGCGTTCAAGCTGATACTCTTGTGGGTATTTGCGTGGAACGTAGTTTGGAGATGTTGGTTGGAATCTTAGGAGTCTTAAAATCAGGAGGCGCTTATGTGCCAATAGATCCCGATTATCCCGAGGATCGTATGGCCTATATGGTGAGTGATGCTGGTATAAATTTGGTATTAAGCAGCGCAGCGAGTTATAAAACAATAGCAGAACATACAAGCGGTAATGTTGTTTTACTGGACACGCACTGGGATAAGATCTCAAAATATGCAACAGAAAAATCAGGTATTGCAGTAGCACCGGATGATTTGGCCTATGTAATTTATACTTCAGGAAGTACCGGTAAACCTAAGGGAGTCTGTATTGATCATGTTAGCCTGTTTAATTTTTTACAAAGCATGATTGGCCGCTTAGAAATGGAAGACCTCAAGAGTTTTCTTTCGGTTACCACCTATACTTTTGATATCTTTTACTTAGAGTTTTTCGCGCCACTTTTGTTAGGCGCAAAAGTTATCGTTTTAAATAATGCAACTATCAGAGATGGCGATGAGCTTCAATCTGCTATCGCTCATTATCACCCTGATTTTATGCAGGCAACTCCATCGACTTGGCAAATGCTTGTTGATACGGGTTGGCAGAACAAGGAAGAAGTAAAGATTCTAAGCGGAGGAGAAGCGATCAAGGAATCCTTAAAAAACAGCCTTACTTCTATTAGTAAAGAGGTTTGGAATTTATATGGACCAACAGAGGCTACTATCTGGATTACAGCTCAAAAGTTAGATTTCTCGAAAAAAGTAATTATCGGTAAAGCCATTGCTAATGTTCAGTTGTACATATTAGATGATCATAATGCGATATTGCCTTGTGGTATAATTGGAGAATTGCATATTGGCGGAGCTCAGTTGGCTCGTGGTTATTTGAACAGAGCAGAATTAACCAAGGAGAAGTTTATTGCAAATCCATTTGTAGAAGCAGAGCGAATTTATAAAACAGGCGATTTGGCACGCTGGCTCGCTGACGGTACTATAGAATATATCGGCAGGAAAGACGATCAGGTAAAGATTCGAGGCCATCGTATTGAACTCGGTGAGATCGAGAACGCCTTATCTTCATTAGAATCTGTGATCCAGAGTTGTGTATTGGCCAAAGAAGATACAGCAGGTAACAAACGTTTGGTTGGTTATGTAGTTTCAGAGAACAAACTCGATAAAACAGCTTTACAAGAACAATTAAAATTAAGTTTACCCGAGTATATGGTTCCGATGATCTGGGTTGAACTGGATCAGTTGCCTTTGACTTCAAATGGTAAATTGGACAGAAAAGCGTTACCGGATCCTGACAGTTCAGATTTGTCCAGTCAGGCCTATGTTGCGCCACGTACAGACACAGAAAGACAATTGGCTGTTATCTGGCAGAACCTATTGGGTATAGAAAAAGTGGGGATTTATGATAATTTCTTCGAATTGGGCGGTCATAGTTTATTGGCTACCCGATTGGTATCGATGATTCGTAAAGAAATGGTTCTTGAGATATCAGTAAGAGAAGTATTTGAACATACAACTATAGCAACTTTAGGAGCTCATGTATCGGATCAATCCGAGGGAGTACTACTGCCGACTATTGTTTCAGAGGATCGTCCCGAGCGCATTCCATTGTCTTTCAGTCAGGAACGTTTGTGGTTTTTAGATCAGCTGCAAGGTAGTACAGAATATCATATTCCTGTGGTGTTACGTTTGGAAGGCGAATTAGAAGTATCGATTTTAGAGAAAACCCTGCAGACTATTGTATCTCGTCATGAGGTGCTTCGTACGATACTATTATCGGAGGCTGGTGTAGGTTATCAGCAAATAATACCTGCAGAAGACTGGATATTGGATCAGGTTAAAACAACAGAATCTTTATTAGAAAGCGCTGTTAAAACGTACCTTATAACACCTTTTGATTTATCCAAGGACTATAAGTTAAGAAGTTGTCTTTATGATTTAGGAAATCAAAAGTACGTACTGACTTGTGTGTTTCATCACATTGCCAGTGATGGTTGGTCAAGTGGTATTTTGGTGAATGAATTCATGGAACTTTACAGTGCCTTACAATCAGGAAGTGCTACAGCTACAGCTACAGCAACAGTTTTACCTGAACTTACTCTGCAATATTCCGATTATGCAATCTGGCAAAGAAAATATCTCGAAGGAGCTGTTTTAGAATCTCAATTATCATATTGGGAAGAGAAGTTACAGGGAGTGGCTACACTGGCATTGCCAACAGATTATGCTCGTCCTTCTGTGCAGAGTACAGCAGGATCAAATGTTTCTTTCGCTTTAAATAAAGAAATTAGTGAGTCGATAAATGCTTTAGCTCAGAGAGAAGGGGTTACCTTGTTTATGATGTTACTGTCTGCCTTTAAGGTTTTATTATCTCGCTATAGTGGACAGGATGATATTTGTGTGGGAACGCCAATAGCAAACCGTACCCAGTCAGAATTAGAAGGTATGATTGGCTTTTTTGTCAATACTTTGGCCCTTCGCACGGATCTTGGAGATAATCCAAGTTTCAGTGAACTTCTGGAAAGAGTAAAAGAAACTACATTGGAGAGTTATGACCATCAGTTAGCGCCATTTGAGAAGGTGGTAGACCGTGTGGTTACGACCCGTGATAGGAGTATGAGTCCTGTGTTTCAGACAATGTTTGTGTTGCAAAATGCCCAGTCAGGTTTAGAGCAAACAACAAGAGGTTTGCAAAACGTTAGCCTTTCAGCTTATGATTTTGATGTTGTTACAGCCCAATTTGATTTAACATTGAATGTAGCCGAAAGCAATAATGGTATTGTTTTGAATCTGAATTATTGTACCGCTTTGTTTGACAAAGCGACAATTGAGCGTATGCTACTGCATTACCAAGAACTGTTGACAGGTATTGTAAGTGATAGCAACCAGCCAATAAACACCCTGTCAATCTTGACTACAGGAGAACAGCACCAATTATTGGATGTTTTCAATAATACGGCAGTTGAGTTTCCAAAGGATAAGACATTAGTAACTTTATTCGAAGAGCAGGTTAAAAATACTCCTGATGCTATTGCGGTGGTTTATGAGGGAGCCAAATTAAGTTATAAAGAATTAAATGAGAAGTCGAACCAATTAGGATCTTATTTAAGAGAACAAGGTGTTGAGCCAGACACTCTTGTGGGTATCTGTGTAGAGCGTGGTTTGGAGATGTTAGTTGGAATCTTGGGAATCTTAAAATCAGGAGGTGCTTATGTGCCGATTGATCCCGATTATCCACAGGATCGTATTGCCTATATGGTGGATGATGCAGGTATGAAAGTGGTGCTAAGTAGCGCAGCAAGTCATAAAGTACTGGAGGAATATAGCGCTATTAATGTTGTACTCTTAGATACAGATTGGGAGAAGATCTCAAACTATTCAACAGAAAATCTAAGTGTTGTAGTAGCACCGAATCATCTGGCTTATGTGATTTATACTTCAGGAAGTACTGGTAGACCAAAAGGGGTGATGAACGAGCATGGTGGTATTGTAAATCGATTGTTATGGACGCAATCCCATTATCAGTTAACGGCTGAAGACACCATTCTTCAAAAAACTTCCTTTAGTTTTGATGTTTCTGTTTGGGAACTATTATGGTCTGTTATCTGCGGTGCTAAATTGGTTTTTGCGAAACCGGAAGGCCATAAAGATGCTGTTTATTTAAAAGAACTCATCGAGCAAAATAATATCACTACGATCCATTTTGTTCCTTCAATGTTAAGCGTTTTCCTTAGTTCAATTGAGTTAGGAGACTGTAGTTCATTAAAGCGTGTTTTATGTAGTGGAGAAGCCTTACAACTGGATCATGTTAGTCTGTTTAGAGAGAAATTTAATAATGTACGTTTAGATAATTTATACGGTCCTACCGAGGCAGCGATTGACGTTAGTTCTTGGGAAGTTCCTCTTAAAGGGGACTTGTCAGGAGTTTTAATCGGTAAACCGGTCGCCAATACCAGCTTGTATGTTTTAGATGAAGCACACGAACTTTTACCACTTGGTGTAACAGGTGAATTATGTATTGGAGGAATTCAGGTAGCCCGAGGTTATTGGAATAAAGAAGAATTAACACAAGAGAAATTTATAGCGAATCCTTTTATTGAAGGAGAAAGAATTTATAAAACGGGCGATTTAGCACGTTGGTTACCGGATGGAAATATAGAATACATTGGCAGAAAGGACAATCAGGTTAAGATCCGTGGTTTCCGTATCGAATTGGGTGAGATCGAGAATGTGTTGTCATTGTTGGAATCAGTTACCCAATGTTGTGTATTAGCCAAAGAAGATGCATCAGGAAACAAACGTCTGGTTGGTTATGTAGTTTCAGAGAACAAACTTGATAAGACTGATTTACAGGATCAATTGAAATTAAGTTTACCGGAATATATGGTTCCGATGATCTGGGTTGAACTGGATCAAATGCCTTTAACTTCAAACGGTAAACTAGACAAGAAAGCTTTACCTGACCCGGATGGTTCAGAATTATCCAGTAAAGAATATGTTGCGCCACGTACAGAAACGGAACGACAGTTGGTTGCTATTTGGCAAAATGTACTGGGAATAGAAAAAGTTGGAGTTTATGATAATTTCTTTGAAATAGGAGGAGATTCCATTATATCAATCCGATTGATATCAAAAATAAATGAAACGTTTAAGAAACGGATTCAATTACTCGATCTTTTTAAATACAGTACTATAGAGCGTTTTGCAATTTCAGCATTAAATGATGATACGCATGATGCTAAGACAGAACAGCTTTATCAAAGTGTCGATTCTGAGATAGAAAAACTGAGCTTATCTATTAGGAATTCTATGGAGAATTCAGATTTGATTGAAGACATTTACCCAATGACAGATGTTCAGCAAGGGATGATTATGGAATCATTAGTAGATCCGGGATTAGGTGTTTTTCATGATCAGATGACATTTCCTTTTAAAGATGATTCTTTTGATTTTGCTAAGTTTGAAAAAGCAATGGCATTATTAATCGAAAAACATTCTATTTTTCGTACGAGTTTTAATTTTTCAGATTATGAACAACCGGTTCAAATCGTATATAAAAATGTTTCTTTTGACATAGAACAAAGAGATTTAAGTTTATTTGATAAGAAGGAACAAGAAAGGAAAATTGAAGCATTTCTGATATCAGAAAGAGCCATTCCTTTTAGTATTGAGGAGGGAGCATTATATCGTTTTACTGTTTTTACTATTGACGCCCATACTAAGTTATTTGTATACCAGTTTCATCATGCTATTATGGACGGATGGAGTCTCGCTACATTTACGACGGAACTTTATAAAACGTATTTTGAGTTAAAGAAGGAAAATAATTCTTTTTCTTCCGAAATAGCTTGTAATCAGAGGGATTATATCATTAAAGAATTGATGGCTAAGCAAGATGTTGAGGCTATTTCTTTCTGGAAAGAAGAATTGACAGGATATAAATATTTGGATATTTTCTCAGAAGAAACACGAGTGACTGAGTATTACACCAAACGATATGATTTATCTTTTTTAAATGATCTGAAAAAACAATGTAAAGAGCATAATTTGACGCTAAAAAGTGTGTTTTTTGGGGTCTATATCTATGCACTAAAGCTGCTGACTCATGAAACAGAGCTAACGGTTGGTTTGGCGGCAAATAACCGTCCATCAGTCGAAGATGGGGACAAAATTTTAGGATGTTTTTTAAATACGATACCGGTACGCTATATTTTTGAATCAGAGGGAAGCTGGTTGTCGTATTTTAAAAGTGTCGAAGAAAAGATGAATGAAATAAAACGCTATAGTCATCTGACATTTTTTGAAATTAAACGTCTTATCGGAGTAGACAGAGATGATTCTTTTTTTGATGTATTGTTCAATTATGTTGATTTTCATGTGTATAATGAAATCACTCCGGAGAATTTTTCAACAGGAGTTTTACTTCCGGATACGAATGATGAGCATAAAGAGGATATAAAAAATAGTTCTTTTGAGCGAACAAGTTCAGGTCTAAATTTAACAATAAATTTAACTGGAACTACTGGATTTGAAGTTCAATATTCGATGTACAAAAATCTTAACTCAGAAATATCTTTAGAGCGTTTTCATTCTTATCTGAATAATATTTTAGATTGTTTCAGGAACAAACCTGAAGCGAGTGTAAGTATGGACTCGATTTTATCAAAAGAAGAGTCTGATCAGTTATTAGATGTTTTTAATAACACAGCTTTTGAATATCCAAAAGACAAAACGATCCTTGCTTTATTTGAAGAGCAGGTTAAAAATACTCCTGATGCTATTGCGGTTGTTTATGAAGGAGAAGAATTAAGTTATAAAGAATTAAATGAGAAGTCCAATCAATTAGGACATTATTTAAGAGAACAAGGCGCTCAGTCTGATACTTTTATAGGGATCTGTGTAGAGCGTAGTTTGGAAATGATGGTCGGTATTTTAGGAATCTTAAAATCAGGAAGCGTTTATGTACCTATAGATCCCGATTACCCATCAGATCGTATTGCTTATATGGTAGATGATGCAGGTATGAAACTGGTATTAAGTAGTGCAGCGAGTCATAAAGTATTAGAGGAGTATACCGCAATTAATGTTGTACTCTTAGACACGGATTGGGATGCGATTTCGGGATATTCAACAGAAAACTTGGGTATTGGAGTAACACCGGATGATTTGGCGTATGTGATTTATACTTCAGGAAGTACCGGCAGACCCAAGGGAGTGATGGTTACTCACGGAAACATTGTAAGTTTATCTACAAGTTGTGATTATCTCTCTTTAAATTCAGAAACAGTATGGTTGTCAACAGGTTCAATCTCTTTTGATGCGACTACGATAGAATTTTGGGGAACTTTATTAAATGGAGGACAATTAATAGTAGCCTCTATTAATACGCTTTTAAATTCAGTTAGTTTAAAAGAACTGCTTGTTGAACGAAAAGTCAATACTTTATGGATGACCGCTTCGTGGTTTCATCAGGTAGTAGAATCTGATTTATCTCTTTTTGAACCCCTTGATTATTTAATAGTAGGAGGAGATGTAGTTTTATTTAATTATACAAATAAGTTAAAAGAACTTTATCCGAATCTTAAAGTGGTTAACGGTTATGGTCCGACAGAAAATACTACTTTTTCAACGACTTATACCATTGATAATATAACGAACAAGAATCTTCCAATAGGAAAACCAATTAATAATAGCGTTGCTTATATTTTAGATGCCAATCTAAATTTAGTACCGGTAGGTGTTATTGGAGAATTGTGTGTAGGAGGTTCAGGAGTTGCGAGAGGTTATTTAAATCAGGACGAGTTAACTCAGGAGAAGTTTATCACAAATCCTTTTGTAGTAGGAGACAGAATTTATAGAACAGGAGATTTAGTACGTTGGTTAGCTGACGGAAATATTGAATATATCGGAAGAAAAGACGATCAGGTTAAGATTCGTGGTTATCGTATTGAATTGGGAGAGATCGAGAATGCTTTGTCATTGTTAGAATCAGTTACTCAATGTTGTGTTTTAGCCAAAGAAGATGCATCAGGCAATAAACGCCTGGTTGCTTATGTAGTTTCAGAGAACAAACTAGATAAAACAGCTTTACAGGATCAATTAAAATTAAGTTTACCGGAATATATGGTTCCGATGATTTGGATTGAACTGGATAAAATGCCTTTAACTTCTAATGGTAAATTGGACAGAAAAGCGTTACCGAATCCGGATAGTTCAGATTTGTCTAGGCAAGAGTATGTTGCGCCTCGCACAGAGACGGAAGAACAGTTGGCAGTTATTTGGCAAAACTTATTGGGAATAGAAAAAGTCGGAGTTTATGATAATTTCTTCGAATTGGGTGGCCATAGTTTACTGGCTGTTCAGTTGATTTCTCGTTTACAGAAATTAGATTTTCATATTAGAGTAAAAGATATTTTTGCAGGACCAACGATAGCTTTAATGAGTGAGAAGTTATCTTCTTTATCATTAGTGTATCGTGTTCCGGCCAATGGTATAACAGTTGATAGCGATGTTATTACCCCAGCAATGGTTCCTTTGGCTGATTTGAGTCAAAGTGATCTGGATAGCATACTGGCAACTGTGACGGGAGGCATTACCAATATAGCAGATATTTATCCTTTATCGCCGTTACAGGAAGGAATTCATTTTCATCATCTGATGAGTGATCCTAAAGAGGGAGATCCTTATGTGCTTCCAAGTTTGCTTTCTTTTACAGATCAGAGTAAACGAGATTCTTTTATTGAGGCCTTACAATTTGTGGTGAACCGCCATGATGTTTTACGTACGAGTATTTTAAGTTCAGGTTTACCAAGAGCCGTTCAGGTTGTTTTACGTGAAGCACCTTTATGGGTTGAGCATTTAGAATTGGATCATTCAAAAGCAGTTTTACCACAACTGGAACTTCTGATAGCCCCTGGAGGATATTGGATGGATGTCACAAAAGCACCATTATTGCAGTTGAAATCAGCAGATGATACTCAGAATAGTTGTTATTATTTGATTGTATACCAACACCACTTGATAATTGACCACGTGGGTATGGAGAAAATCATAGCTGAGATTACGATGTATTTATCAGGAAATAAAGCCAGTTTAGGAGTTCCTGTTTTGTACCGTGATTTTATAGGTCATACTTTACACGCCCAATCAGTAAATGATGGAGCATCTTATTTTAAGTCTTTATTTGGCGCAATCGAAGAACCTACTTATCCTTTTGGATTATCGAATGTTTTAGGAGATGGTAAGGGGATTGAAGAATCTCATATAGTGCTCTCCAAAGATTTAAGTGCAGAATTACGCAAATTAGGTGTAATGCACGCCATAAGTCCGGCAGTTTTGTTTCATGCCGCGTACGGATTGGTAGTAGGGAAGTGTAGTAATAAGGACTATGCGATTTTTGGTTCTTTGTTCTCGGGAAGACTTCAGGGTTCTTTAGGAGCCGCAGATTCCTTAGGATTATTTATCAATACCTTACCGGTGTTATTGGAATTAAAAGGCAGCACATCAGAATATTTGAATCAGGTGAAAGGGCTGTTACAGGATTTATTGTCCTATGAGCAAACGCCTTTATCACATATTCAGGATTGGAGTGGGATAGGCAATGATAAAGCCCTTTTTAGTGCTATATTGAATTACCGTCACTCGACACCGTCTTTATCAGAAGAGGATCGTGCAAATGAGTTTGATTCCGGGATAACGGTTCTTGAAAATCAGGAACGCACCAATTATCCATTTACATTAAGTGTAGATGATTATGGAGATCATTTTAGTTTAACAGCTCAGATTGACCAGAGTATAGGAGCAGATCGTATCCTTGTTTATATGGAAAATGCTTTGAGAGAACTTTTAGAAGGTCTAAAAAGCGAAGAGTTAATTATAAATACTTTAACTGTTTTATCAAAAGAAGAGGAACATCAATTACTAAACGTTTTCAATAACACAGGAGTTGAATATCCAAAAGATAAAACGATCCTTGATTTATTTGAAGAACAAGTTAAAAATACTCCTGATGCTATTGCGGTGGTTTATGAAGGAGAAGAATTAAGTTATAAAGAATTAAATGAGAAGTCCAATCAATTAGGACATTATCTAAGAGAGCAGGGAGTTCAAGCTGATACTCTTGTGGGTATCTGTGTGGAACGTAGTTTGGAGATGTTGGTTGGAATCTTAGGAGTCTTGAAATCAGGAGGCGCTTATGTGCCAATAGATCCCGATTATCCACAGGATCGTATGGCCTATATGGTGAGTGATGCCAGTATAAATCTGGTGTTAAGCAGCGCAGCGAGTTATAAAACAATAGCAGAACATACAAGCGGTAATGTTGTTTTACTGGACACGCACTGGGATAAGATCTCAAAATATGCAACAGAAAATTCAGGTATTGCAGTAGCTCCTGGTGATTTGGCCTATGTGATTTATACTTCGGGAAGTACCGGCAAACCTAAGGGAGTCTGTATTGATCATGTTAGCCTGTTTAATTTTTTACAAAGTATGATTGGCCGCTTAGAAATGGAAGACCTCAAGAGTTTTCTTTCGGTGACCACCTATACTTTTGATATTTTTTACTTAGAGTTTTTTGCGCCACTTTTGTTAGGCGCAAAAGTTATCGTTTTAAATAATGCAACTATCAGAGATGGCGATGAGCTTCAATCTGCTATCGCTCACTATCACCCTGATTTTATGCAAGCAACTCCATCGACTTGGCAAATGCTTGTTGATACGGGTTGGCAGAACAAGGAAGAAGTAAAGATTCTAAGCGGAGGAGAAGCGATCAAGGAATCCTTAAAAAACAGCCTTACTTCTATTAGTAAAGAGGTTTGGAATTTATATGGACCAACAGAGGCTACTATCTATATTACAGCTCAAAAGTTAGATTTCTCGAAAAAAGTAATTATCGGTAAAGCCATTGCTAATGTTCAGTTGTACATATTAGATGATCATAATGCGATATTGCCTTGTGGTATAATTGGAGAATTGCATATTGGCGGAGTTCAGTTGGCTCGCGGTTATTTGAACAGAGCAGAATTATCCAAGGAGAAGTTTATTGTAAATCCTTTTGTAGCAGGAGACAGAATTTATAAAACAGGCGATTTGGCACGCTGGCTCGCTGACGGTACTATAGAATATATCGGCAGGAAAGACGATCAGGTAAAGATTCGAGGGCATCGTATTGAACTCGGTGAGATCGAGAATGTGCTTTCTTCAGTATCAGGAATTACCCAGAGTTGTGTATTGGCCAAAGAAGATACAGCAGGTAACAAACGTTTGGTTGGTTATGTAGTTTCAGAGAACAAACTCGATAAAACAGCTTTACAAGAACAATTAAAATTAAGTTTACCCGAGTATATGGTTCCGATGATCTGGGTTGAACTGGATCAGTTGCCTTTGACTTCAAATGGTAAATTGGACAGAAAAGCGTTACCGGATCCGGATAGTTCCGATTTGTCTAGTCAGGCCTATGTTGCACCACGTACAGACACAGAAAGACAATTGGCTGTTATCTGGCAAAACTTATTGGGTATAGTAAAAGTGGGAATTTATGATAATTTCTTCGAATTGGGCGGTCATAGTTTATTGGCTACCCGATTGGTATCGATGATTCGTAAAGAAATGGTTCTTGAGATATCAGTAAGAGAAGTATTTGAACATACAACTATAGCAACTTTAGGAGCTCATGTATCGGATCAATCCGAGGGAGTACTACTGCCGACTATTGTTTCAGAGAATCGTCCCGAGCGTATTCCATTGTCTTTCAGTCAGGAACGTTTGTGGTTTTTAGATCAGCTGCAAGGTAGTACAGAATATCATATTCCTGTGGTGTTACGTTTGGAAGGCGAATTAGAAGTATCGATTTTAGAGAAAACCCTGCAGACTATTGTATCTCGTCATGAGGTGCTTCGTACCATTCTTTTATCGGAGGCTGGTGTAGGTTATCAGCAAATAATACCTGCAGAAGACTGGATATTGGATCAGGTTAAAACAACAGAATCTTTATTAGAAAGTGCTGTTAAAACGTACCTTATAACACCTTTTGATTTATCCAAGGACTATAAGTTAAGAAGTTGTCTTTATGATTTAGGAAATCAAAAGTACGTACTGACTTGTGTGTTTCATCACATTGCCAGTGATGGTTGGTCAAGTGGTATTTTGGTGAATGAATTCATGGAACTTTACAGTGCTTTACAATCAGGAAGTGCTACAGCAATAGCAACAGTTTTACCCGAACTTACTCTGCAATATTCCGATTATACAATTTGGCAAAGAAAATATCTCGAAGGAGCTGTTTTAGAATCCCAATTAACGTATTGGGAAGCGAAGTTACAGGGAGTGGCTACACTGGCATTGCCAACAGATTATGCTCGTCCTTCTGTGCAGAGTACAGCAGGATCAAATGTTTCTTTCGCTTTAAATAAAGAAATTAGTGAGTCGATAAATGCTTTAGCTCAGAGAGAAGGGGTTACCTTGTTTATGATGTTACTGTCTGCCTTTAAGGTTTTATTATCTCGCTATAGTGGACAGGATGATATTTGTGTGGGAACACCAATTGCAAACCGTACCCAGTCAGAATTAGAAGGTATGATTGGCTTTTTTGTCAATACTTTGGCCCTTCGCACGGATCTTGGAGATAATCCAAGTTTCAGTGAACTCCTGGAAAGAGTAAAAGAAACTACATTGGAGAGTTATGATCATCAGTTGGCTCCATTTGAGAAGGTGGTAGACCGTGTGGTTACGACCCGTGATAGGAGTATGAGTCCTGTGTTTCAGACGATGTTTGTGTTGCAAAATGCCCAGTCAGGTTTAGAGCAAACAACAAGAGGTTTGCAAAACGTTAGCCTTTCAGCTTATGATTTTGATGTTGTTACAGCCCAATTTGATTTAACATTGAATGTAGCTGAAAGCAATAATGGTATTGTTTTGAATCTGAATTATTGTACCGCTTTGTTTGATAAAGTGACAATTGAGCGTATGTTGCTGCATTACCAAGAATTGTTGACAGGTATTGTAAGTGATAGCAACCAGCCAATAAACACCCTGTCAATCTTGACTACAGGAGAACAGCACCAATTATTGGATGTTTTCAATAATACGGCTGTTGACTATCCAAAGGATAAGACATTAGTAACTTTATTTGAAGAACAGGTTAAAAATACTCCTGATGCCATTGCGGTGGTTTATGAAGGAGCCAAATTAAGTTATAAAGAATTAAATGAAAAGTCCAATCAATTAGGATCTTATTTAAGAGAACAAGGCGTTGAGCCGGATACTCTTGTGGGGATCTGTGTAGAGCGTGGTTTGGAGATGTTGGTTGGTATTTTAGGAATCTTAAAATCAGGAGGTGCTTATGTGCCGATTGATCCCGATTATCCACAGGATCGTATTGCCTATATGGTGGATGATGCAGGTATGAAAGTGGTACTAAGTAGCGCAGCTAGTCATAAAGTGTTGGAGGAATATACCGATCTTAATGTTGTACTCTTAGATACAGATTGGAATAAGATTTCAAACTATTCAATAGAAAACTTAAGTGTTGTAGTGGCACCGGATCATCTGGCTTATGTGATTTATACATCAGGAAGTACAGGTAATCCAAAAGGAGTTTTAATTACCCATAGTAATGTAGTTCGTTTGTTTAAAAACGAATCCTGTTTGTTTGATTTCGGAACTCATGATGTCTGGACGCTGTTTCATTCGTTTTGTTTTGATTTCTCGGTATGGGAAATGTATGGAGCCTTGCTTCATGGAGGCCGTTTGGTAGTGGTTCCAAAAGCAGTAACCAAAGACGCTATTTCGTTTAAAGAATTATTGATCAGTGAAGGAGTAACGGTTTTAAACCAGACTCCTGGATCTTTTTATGCACTTCAGGAAGCATTCTTATCAGAGAATTTTGATCATGCGATCAGATATGTGATTTTTGGAGGAGAGGCATTAAACCCTGTTTATTTACAAAATTGGAAAGCATTATATCCGTCTTGTAAAATGATAAACATGTATGGTATTACCGAGACTACGGTTCACGTTACCTATAAAGAACTTACAAGTTCAGACCTGTTAAGCTCGGTTAGTGCTATTGGTTCAGCAATTCCTACTTTAGGATGTTATATTTTAGATGCCAATCTAAATTTAGTACCGGTAGGGGTTATTGGAGAGTTATGTGTTGGAGGAGCAGGAGTTGCAAGAGGTTATTTAAACAGAGAAGAATTAACGCAAGAGAAGTTTATAGCAAATCCTTTTGTAGCAGGAGACCGCTTGTATAGATCAGGTGACTTAGGACGCTGGCTAGCTGACGGTAGTATAGAATATATTGGAAGAAGGGATAATCAGGTAAAGATCCGTGGTTATCGTATTGAATTGGGTGAGATCGAAAATGCTTTGTCCTTATTGGAATCAGTTACTCAATGTTGTGTATTGGCCAAAGAAGATGCATCAGGTAACAAACGCCTGGTTGCTTATGTAGTTTCAGAGAACAAACTAGATAAAACAGCTTTACAGAATCAATTAAAATTAAGTTTACCGGAATATATGGTTCCGATGATTTGGGTTGAACTGGATCAGATGCCTTTAACTTCTAATGGTAAACTGGACAAGAAAGCCTTACCGGATCCTGATAATTCACAGTTATCGAGTAAGGAGTATGTTGCGCCGCGTACCGATACAGAAAGACAGTTGGTGGAAATCTGGCAGAATTTACTAGGAGTAGAAAAAGTTGGAGTTTATGACAATTTCTTCGAATTGGGGGGGCATAGTTTATTGGTTACCCGTTTAGTATCTATCATACGTGACGAGTTGTCTATTGAAGTACCGATCCAAGAGATATTTAAATTTAGTACGGTAGATGAGTTATCTTCTTACTTACATTATAAGATAATTAACTTTAATGATTCTATAGATGAATTTAGTATGCATATTGAGCTATAATTTTAATACAGTTGGCTGCCGATCCGGATGTGCCAACTAAGAATCGATACTAAGGTTTGGATTTGATTGTAAAGCATGTATTTAAATTCAAAAATAGAAATAGCCTTCAAATTAGATTTTCAACAAAAAGCCAGCTCTCGAGCTGGCTTTTTCATTTTAAAATTGCACTATTATTTGGATTGTAGCCCAAAAGTTAAGTGGTTTTGAAAAACAATTATTAGGTAAGGATAAAAAATAAATTTATCTGTTGAATGAAATTATTTCAGAGTATAAAAAAACGAGCTTCTATTTTCGGAAAATCAAGAAAAAAAATTGAGACACTTTTTTCGCAATTGTAAGGGGCAATTTAAAATCGGAAATAACTATATCAGATTATTTAATGGTTTTAAAACAAGAATTTTAACAAAAAAAACCGCTTTAATTTTAGTTCAAAATATCAATAAACTCATATTTGAAAGATTAATTAATAATATCATAATTCTAATTAATTAATTTCATTTAATGAGGAATTTTTATCTTAATATATAGGATAATTTTGATAATATACTATCTTTAGGGCTGATTGCAAAATTATGTATTGGAGTAATTCTGGTTGCTCACGGCTATTTATATAAGGAAGAATTAACTTAAAAAGAAGTCTATAGTGAAACTTTTTTTTGAATGAAAAAACTTATAGGTCGGTTGATTAATATGCTGATTACTTGATGGTAAAGTAGGGTTTAAGGAGTGGGGTTTTTTGGTTTTCGTATGGTATTTTATGAGATCAAAAGCGCTTTATTCTTATTGAATTTTTGTGATTTAATACTGCCTTTTGGCTAGGGAGACGTAGCAGATATCAAGCGCTCGGTTGATTGTGATAGTTACAGAAAGTAAGTTAAAATAAAAGCTGATTTTCAGCAGGTTTAGAATGAAGTTTATTCGAGTATAGGGTTTCTATGATCTGGGTGGAACAAAGTAATATCCGATTAGCGTCTAATGTAAAAATTACGTAGGAAAGACTCGCCTGATTCTGATCGGTGAGCGCTATCTAATGAATATGTTGCTGCGTAAGAACAGCGTCAGTAATACAATTGATTGCCATTTGGCAGAGTATACTAAAAGGAGGGATTTAGGATAACTTCTTTGTGTTGGATGGTAATGATTTGCAAATGAATTGTTTGATGACTGATAATGTGTGCCGAATTAGAGAACTGTTTAAATTTAATTCGGTGGCTGAGTTATTGTCTTATTGACATTATAAGGCAATTAACGTCAATAGTTTTAAGGAAAGATATAGTATAAATAATAGTAAGGAATATTAGGTTATAATTTTAATAATATATGGAATTTTTAAGTTTTTTTCAAAGAATAAACAAAGAAGGCATAAAGTTGGTATTAAAAAATGGATCTTTAAGTATTAAGTCAAATACTGAAATCGGTCCGGAATTACTCCAGGAAATAAGAGCTAATAAAGAACAGATTATTGAGTACCTGGAAAAATATCAGAGTGAAAATATAACCAAAGAATTATTAGATAAATATCAAGATAACAAGATTGCAAAAAAAATACTGGAGAAAGTCACTCCCTATACAGGAGAGCGATTGGAGCGTATTCCAATGTCTTTCAGTCAGGAACGTTTGTGGTTTTTAGATCAGTTGCAAGGTAGTACAGAATATCATATCCCTACTGTTCTTCATTTGGAAGGAGCAGTAGATGGGGTGATTTTAGAACAAACATTACAAAGTATCGTTTCTCGTCATGAGGTACTTCGCACCATTCTTTTATCAGAGGAGGGTTTAGGATATCAGGAAATTATTAGTCCTGAGGATTGGAAACTGGATCAGGTAAAAATAACAGATGAATCTTTGTTGGCGAGCAGTTTGCAAGATTATCTGATGACTCCTTTTGATTTAGCAAAGGATTATAAATTAAGAAGCTGTCTGTATGATTTAGGAAATCAAAAGTACGTACTGGCTTGTGTGTTTCATCACATTGCCAGCGATGGTTGGTCGGAAGGTATTTTGATGAATGAGTTTCTGGAGTTTTACGATGCACTGAAGTCAGGTAGAACAGCCGTTTTACCGGAACTTGTTTTACAATATTCAGATTATGCAATCTGGCAAAGGAAATACCTCGAAGGAGCTGTTTTGGAATCTCAATTATCGTATTGGGAAGAGAAGCTTCAGGGAGTGGCTACGCTGGCATTACCAACAGATTATGCACGTCCTTCTGTGCAGAGTACAGCGGGATCAAATGTTTCTTTCACTTTAAATAAAGAAATTAGTGAGTCTTTAAATATTTTATGCCAAAAAGAAGGCGTTACCTTGTTTATGGTGATGCTGTCTGTTTTTAAGGTATTGTTGTCGCGTTATAGCGGGCAAGATGATATCTGTGTAGGAACGCCAATAGCAAACCGTACCCAATCTGAGTTAGAAGGAATGATTGGCTTTTTTGTCAATACGTTGGCCCTTCGCAGTGATTTGGGAGGCAATCCAAGTTTCAAAGAACTTTTAGCAGAAGTTAAAGCGACTACTTTGGACAGTTATGATCATCAGCTGGTTCCATTTGAGAAGATAGTAGAGCGTGTGGTTACGACCCGCGACAGGAGTATGAGTCCTTTATTTCAGGTGATGTTTGTGTTGCAAAATACACAGCTAAGTTCAGGAGAAACAGGAAAAGGTTTAGAAGACATTACTCTTTCAGGTTATAAGTTTGATACCGTTACTTCGAAGTCAGATTTAACACTGGATGTATCAGAAGGAAATAAGGGTATTGTATTGAGTATCAATTATTGTACAGCCTTATTTGATAAAGCGACGATGGATCGTATGTTGTTGCATTATCAACAGTTATTGGCAGGTATTGTGAATGATATCAACCAGTCAATAGATAGTCTTTTAATGCTTACTGCGAAGGAAGAAGATCAATTATTGAATGTTTTCAATAACACAGCTGTTGAGTATCCAAAGGATAAAACCATAGTTGCTTTATTTGAAGAACAGGTTAAAAATACTCCTGATGCCATTGCGGTGGTTTATGAAGGAGCCAAATTAAGTTATAAAGAATTAAATGAGAAGTCCAATCAATTAGGATCTTATTTAAGAGAACAAGGCGTTGAGCCAGACACTCTTGTGGGGATCTGCGTAGAGCGTGGTTTGGAGATGTTGGTTGGAATCTTGGGAATTTTAAAATCAGGAGGGGCTTATGTGCCAATCGATCCGGATTATCCAGAGGATCGTATTGCTTATATGGTGGGTGATGCCGGAATTAATTTAGTACTGAGCAGTGCAGCAAGCCATAAAGTACTGGAGGAATACGCAGCTATTAATGTTGTACTCTTAGATACAGATTGGAATAAAATTTCAAACTATTCAACAGAAAATTTAAGTGTTGTTGTAGCACCGAATCATCTGGCTTATGTGATTTATACTTCAGGAAGTACAGGTAATCCAAAAGGAGTTTTAATTACCCATAGTAATGTTGTTCGTTTGTTTAAAAACGAATCCTGTTTATTTGATTTCGGAACTCATGATGTCTGGACGCTGTTTCATTCGTTTTGTTTTGATTTCTCGGTATGGGAAATGTACGGAGCTTTGCTTCATGGAGGCCGTTTGGTAGTGGTTCCAAAAGCAGTAACCAAAGACGCTATTTCCTTTAAGGAATTATTGATCAGTGAAGGGGTAACGGTTTTAAACCAGACTCCGGGATCTTTTTATGCACTTCAGGAAGCATTCTTGTCAGAGAATTTTGATCATGCGATCAGATATGTGATTTTTGGAGGAGAGGCATTAAATCCTGTTTATTTACAAAATTGGAAAGCATTATATCCGTCTTGTAAAATGATAAACATGTATGGTATTACCGAGACTACGGTTCACGTTACCTATAAAGAGCTAACAAGTTCAGATATGTTAAGTTCGGTTAGTGCTATTGGTTCAGCGATTCCTACTTTAGGATGTTATATTTTAGATGTCAATCTAAATTTAGTACCGGTAGGCGTTATTGGAGAGTTATGTGTAGGAGGAGCAGGAGTTGCAAGAGGTTATTTAAACAGAGAAGAATTAACGCAAGAGAAGTTTATCACAAATCCTTTTGTAGCAGGAGACCGCTTGTATAGATCAGGAGATTTAGGACGCTGGCTAGCTGATGGTAGTATCGAATATATTGGAAGAAAGGATAATCAGGTAAAGATCCGTGGTTATCGTATTGAATTGGGAGAGATCGAAAATGCTTTGTCATTGTTAGAAACGGTTACCCAATGTTGTGTGTTGGCCAAAGAAGATGCATCAGGTAACAAACGTCTGGTTGCTTATGTAGTGGCAGAAGGCAAACTAGATAAAACAGCTTTACAGGATCAATTAAAGTTAAGTTTACCGGAATATATGGTTCCGATGATTTGGGTTGGACTGGATGAGCTGCCTTTAACTTCTAATGGTAAATTGGACAAGAAAGCGTTACCGAATCCGGATAGTTCAGATCTGTCTACCCAAGAGTATGTTGCGCCTCGCACAGAGATGGAACAACAATTGGCAGCTATTTGGCAAAACTTATTGGGAATAGAAAAAGTCGGAGTTTATGATAATTTCTTCGAATTGGGTGGCCATAGTTTACTGGCTGTTCAATTAATTTCTCGTTTACAGAAATTAGATTTTCATATTAGAGTAAAAGATATTTTTGCAGGACCAACGATAGCTTTAATGAGTGAGAAGTTATCTTCTTTATCATTAGTGTATCGTGTTCCGGCCAATGGTATAACAGTTGATAGCGATGTTATTACCCCAGCAATGGTTCCTTTGGCTGATTTGAGTCAAAGTGATCTGGATTTTATAATAGACACAGTAGCGGGAGGTGTTTCTAACATCGAGGATATCTATCCTTTATCGCCGTTACAGGAAGGAATTCATTTTCATCATCTGATGAGTGATTCTAAACAGGGAGACCCTTATGTTTTGCCTAATTTGCTTTCTTTTACAGATCAGAGTAAACGAGATTCTTTCATTGAGGCCTTACAATTTGTAGTGAACCGTCATGATGTTTTGCGTACGAGTATTTTAAGTTCAGGTTTACCAAAAGCCGTTCAGGTTGTTTTACGTGAAGCACCTTTATGGATTGAAAACTTAGAGTTGGATCGTTCTGAAGCAGTTTTACCCCAATTAGAGCTTCTGATAGCTTCAGGAGGTTATTGGATGGATGTTACAAAAGCACCATTATTGCAGTTGAAATCAGTTGAAGATGCTGAGAATGGTTGTTATTATTTGATTGTATACCAACACCACTTAATAATTGACCATATTGGTTTAGAGAAAATCATATCAGAGGTGATATCGTATTTATCGGGAAGAGGTGCCAGTTTAGGAGTTCCTGTTTTGTACCGTGATTTTATAGGTCATACTTTGCATGCCCAATCGGTAAATGATGGAGCATCTTATTTTAAGTCTTTATTTGGCGCAATCGAAGAACCAACCTATCCTTTTGAATTATCGAATGTTTTAGGAGATGGTAAGGGGATTGAAGAATCTCATATAGTGCTCTCCAATGATTTAAGTACTGAGTTGCGTAAATTATGTGTGTTGCACGCCATAAGTCCGGCAGTTTTGTTTCATGCCGCGTACGGATTGGTAGTGGCTAGGTGTAGTAATAAGGACTATGCTATTTTTGGTTCTTTGTTCTCGGGAAGGCTTCAAGGTTCTCTAGGAGCCGCAGATTCCTTAGGGTTGTTTATCAATACCTTACCGGTGATTCTGGAATTAAAAGGTAATGTAGTAGAATATGTGAATCAGGTGAAAGTTTTGTTACAGGATTTATTGTCCTATGAGCAAACGCCTTTATCACATATCCAGGATTGGAGTGGGATAGGAAATGATAAAGCCTTTTTTAGTGCTTTATTAAATTACCGTCATACAGGGCAGTCTCTATCAGAGGATGATGCAAATGAGTTTGATTCGGGGATAACGGTTCTTGGAAGTCAGGAACGCACCAATTATCCATTTACATTAAGTGTTGATGATTTTGGAGATGATTTTGGATTAACGTTTCAGATTGATGGAAATGTAGAAGCTAAGCGTATCCTTGTTTATATGGAAAATGCTTTGACGGAACTTTTAGGAGGTTTAAGTAACAAAGGATTAAATGTAACTACCTTAAATGTTTTATCGCAAGAGGAACAACATCAATTATTAGATGTTTTCAATAACACAACGGTTGAATATCCAAAAGATAAAACAATACTTGATTTGTTTGAAAAGCAGGTGCAAAAGTCTCCTGATGCTATAGCTGTACTTTTTGGCTCAGAAGAGTTAAGTTATAGACAGTTAGACGAGCGTTCAAACCAGATGGGACATTATCTTCGTGACCAGGGTGTGGTGGCAGACAGTCTTGTAGGGATCTGTGTAGATCGTAGTTTGGATATGTTTGTGGCTATCTTGGGTATTTTAAAATCAGGAGGGGCTTATGTGCCAATCGATCCTGAATATCCGCAAGACCGTATTGATTATATTATAGAGGACAGTGGCATATCCTTTTTTGTTACCCAAAAGGAGTATGAATTTCTAATTGCTGATAAAGTTGAGATTACAGGAGTTGCAATAGATTTATGTAAAGAGCATATACATCAGCAACCGATTACAGCTTTAAATATAACTTTAGATTCAGAACAAAAGGTATATTGTATTTACACCTCAGGTTCTACAGGTAGACCCAAAGGAGTTGCCATTAGCCACACCAGTTTATTAAACATAGCCTTAAGCTGGGAAGCATCGTATAAACTCGATCATACAACTTGTTTATTACAAATGGCCAGTTTTTCTTTTGATGTATTTTCAGGAGATTTATGCAGAAGTTTGTTATTTGGAGGTAAAATGATACTTTGCTCTTCAGATATTCGACTTGATCCGGCTCGATTGTATAGCTTGATTTCAGAAACCGGTGTTAATATATTGGAGGGTACTCCGGGATTAGTAATTCCATTAATGGATTATATCCATGATCAGAATTTAGATTATAGCTGGATGAAGCTTTTGATTTTAGGTTCTGATATCTGCAGCATGAATGATTTCAAAAGAGTGTATGTTAGATTTGGACATTCCATGAGAATCATTAATAGTTATGGTACTACAGAAACTACCATTGACAGTTCTTATTTTGAAGTTGATACCATTAATAATCTGGATGGTTTAGTTCATGTACCAATTGGTAAACCTTTGTGGAATAATAAGTTTTACGTATTAAATCAATCGAATACACTTTTACCTGTTGGTATAATTGGAGAGTTATGTATCGGAGGAACAGGCGTTGCTCTTGGCTATCTGAACCAAGAAGAGTTAAATAGAGAGAAATTTATCATAAATCCTTTCATAGAAGGAGAAAGAATATATAAAACGGGTGATTTGGCACGTTGGTTGCCTGATGGTAACCTTGAACTTATCGGTAGAAAAGACGACCAGGTTAAGATTCGTGGGTATCGTATTGAGCTTGGTGAGATTGAGAATGTATTATCATTATTAGAATCGGTTACCCAATGTTGTGTTTTGGCCAAGGAAGATGTTAGTGGTATCAAACGTTTGGTTGGTTATGTAGTGGTAGAAGGAAAACTCAATAAAGCTGATTTACAAGAACAATTAAAATCAAGTTTACCCGAGTATATGGTTCCGATGATCTGGGTTGAGCTGGATCACATGCCGCTGACTCCTAATGGCAAACTGGACAGGAAAGCCTTACCGGATCCGGATAATTCTGATTTGTCCAGTCAGGCCTATGTTGCGCCACGTACAGAAACGGAGGAGCAATTAGCAGTAATCTGGCAGAACTTATTGGGTATCGAAAAAATAGGTATTTATGATAATTTCTTTGAATTGGGAGGCCATAGTTTATTGGCTGTTCAGTTAATATCTCGTTTACAGAAGTTAGATTTTCATATTGGAGTAAAAGATGTTTTTTCGGGACCAACGATAGCTTTAATGAGTGAGAAGTTGTCTTCTTTCTCTTTAGCATATCGTGTTCCTGCTAATAACATTAAAGTTGGTAGTGAGACTATCACTCCGTCAATGGTTCCTTTGGTGGATTTGAGCCAGAGTGATCTGGATAAGATAATTGATACGGTAATGGGAGGTGTTTCCAATATTGAGGATATTTATCCTTTATCGCCATTACAGGAAGGGATTCATTTTCATCATTTGATGAGTGATTCTAAAGAGGGAGATCCATATGTTCTCCCAAGTTTACTTTCCTTTTCAGATCAAAGCAAACGGGATTCTTTCATTGAGGCGCTACAATTTGTAGTGAACCGTCATGATGTTTTACGTACCTGTGTTTTAAGTTCGGGGTTACCAAGAGCTGTTCAGGTTGTTTTACGCGAAGCTCCTTTATGGATTGAAGATTTAGAATTGGATCGCTCTGAAGCAGTTTTACCACAATTAGAGATTATGATAGCTCCGGGAGGTTGTTGGATGGATATTTCAAAAGCACCATTATTGCATTTGAAATCGGCAGTAGATGTTGAGAATGGCTGTTATTATTTGATTATATACGAACATCACTTAATAATGGACCATGTTAGTATGGAGAAAATTATATCAGAGGTGATATCGTATTTATCCGGAAAAGGTGCCAGTTTAGGAGTTCCTGCTTTGTATCGCGATTTTATAGGTCATACTTTGAATGCGCAAGCGGTTAATAATGGAGCATCTTACTTTAAGACTTTATTTGGAGCGATCGAAGAACCTACCTATCCTTTTGAATTATCTAATGTTTTAGGAGGTGGTAAGGGCATTGAAGAGTCTCATGTAGTACTCTCAAAAGATTTAAGTACAGAGTTGCGTAAATTGAGTGTGTTGCATGCGATAAGCCCGGCAGTCTTGTTCCATGCCGCTTATGGATTGGTAGTAGCCAAGTGTAGTAATAAGGACTATGCTGTCTTTGGATCCTTGTTTTCGGGAAGACTTCAGGGTTCTGTAGGAGCAGCAGATTCTCTAGGGTTGTTTATCAATACATTGCCGGTACTTTTAGAGTTAAAAGGGAATGTAGCAGAATATGTGAATCAGGTAAAAGTTTTGCTACAGGATTTACTATCATACGAGCAAACTCCTTTATCCCATATTCAGGATTGGAGTGGTATAAGCAATGATAAAGCCTTTTTCAGTGCTTTATTGAATTACCGTCACTCGGCACCTGCTTTAACAGAAGAGGAAGATGCAAGTGAATTTGATTTCGGTATAACGGTTCTGGGAGGTCAGGAACGCACCAATTATCCATTCACTTTAAGTGTAGACGATTTTGGAGATGATTTTGGATTAACAGCTCAGATTGATGGAAGTATAGAGGCTAAGCGTATTCTGGTTTATATGGAAAATGCTTTGACGGAACTTCTGGAAGGTCTAAAAAACGAAGAAGTAAATACAACGGCTTTACCTATTTTATCAGAAGAAGAGTCGCACCAGTTATTGGATATTTTCAATGATACAACGGTAGAATATCCAAAGGATAAAACGCTGATTGATTTATTTAAGGAGCAGGTTAAAAAGACTCCTGATGCTATTGCAGTGGTTTATGAGGGAGAAGAGTTGAGCTATAAGGGATTGGATAAGCGTTCTAATGCGTTGGCAAATTATCTGTTAGCTCATAATACGATCCATTCGGAGCATTTAGTTGGCGTTATTTTAGAACGCAGTGATTGGTTAATTGTTTCATTTCTGGCAATATTAAAAACGGGTGCTGCTTATGTCCCTATTGATGCTAATTATCCGGAAGAAAGAAAAGAATATATAAAAAACGATAGTGGTTGTAGTGTAATTATAGACAATTCATTTCTGAATTTATTTAAAGAAACGATTTCTGATTATTCAGATGTTCAGCCTGAGATTGCTATAAAGTCAAATGACTTGGCCTATGTTATTTACACTTCGGGAAGTACAGGGCAACCTAAAGGAGTCATGATTGAACATAGAAATTTAATTCATTTATGTTTTTGGCACCAAAGAGCGTATGCTGTTACAGCTCAAAGCAGGGGTACTTTATTTTCCGGAATTGGTTTTGATGCCAGTATTTGGGAAATATGTCCTTATTTAGTTTTTGGAGCGAGCTTGTATCCTATCCCGGATAAAATGCGCTATGATTTGGATCAACTTTCAATGTTTCTGATTGATCATTCGATTACACATAGTTATATACCAACTTCCCTGTGTGAAAGTTTTATAGAAGAAGAGATTTCGTTGCCAAACCTTGTTGTTTTAACAGGAGGAGATGTGCTGCATTTAAATAAATCGACTGATATTACTATTTATAATAATTATGGACCAACAGAGATTACTGTAGTTGCGACTAGTTATAAAGTAAAAAAGGATAGACCAATTAAAATTCCTATTGGTAAACCTGTAGACAATACCAAGGTATATATTATGGATGAAAGGCATCAGTCTTTACCCATTGGAGTAGTTGGAGAATTATGTATCGGAGGTTCAGGAGTTGCTAGAGGATATTTAAACCAAGTACAGTTAACTAAGGAAAAGTTTATAACAAATCCTTTTGTAGCAGGAGAAAGAATTTACAAAACTGGCGATTTAGCACGTTGGCTTGCCGATGGTAATATTGAATTTATCGGAAGAAAAGACGATCAGGTAAAGATTCGCGGTTATCGCATCGAGTTAGGTGAGATCGAAAATGCTTTATCGTCATTAGAAGCTGTCAGTCAGTGTTGTGTTTTAGCCAAAGAAGATGCAGGAGGTACCAAACGTTTGGTTGGTTATGTAGTGGTAGAAGGTGAGCTGAATAAGATTGATTTACAGGAGCAATTGAAATTAAGTTTACCGGAATATATGGTTCCGATGATCTGGATTGAACTGGATCATATGCCTTTGACTCCCAATGGCAAATTGGACAGGAAAGCCTTACCGGATCCCGACAGTTCAGATTTGTCCAGTCAGAGCTATGTTGCTCCACGTACAGAGATTGAGGAACAATTGGCAATCATCTGGCAGAATTTATTAGGTATAGAAAAAGTTGGAATTTATGATAATTTCTTTGAGTTGGGTGGTCATAGTTTATTGGCTGTTCAGTTAATCTCCCGTTTACAGAAGTTAGATTTTCATATTGGAGTTAAAGATATTTTTGCAGGTCCTACGATAGCATCGATGAGTGAGAAATTATCTTCTTTATCTTTAGCATATCGTGTTCCGGCCAATGGTATAGCTGTAGATAGTAGTTCTATTACTCCGTCAATGGTTCCTTTGGTAGATTTGAGCCAAAGTGATTTAGATAAGATAAGTGATACGGTAATGGGAGGTGTTGCTAACATAGAAGATATCTATCCTTTATCACCATTACAAGAAGGGATTCATTTCCATCATCTAATGGGTGATCCTAAACAAGGAGATCCTTATATCCTTCCTAATTTACTTTCTTTTTCAGATCAGGATAAACGAGATTCTTTTATTGAGGCATTACAATTTGTAGTGAACCGTCATGATGTTTTGCGTACCGGTATTTTGAGTTCAGGTTTACCGGTTGCAGTTCAAGTTGTTTTACGTGAAGCGCCTTTATGGATTGAACATTTAGAATTGGATCATTCAAAAGCAGTTTTACCACAATTAAAACTTCTGATAGCTCCGGGAGGGTATTGGATGGATGTTTCAAAAGCACCATTATTGCAGTTAAAATCAGCAGATGATGCTGAGAATGGCAGTTATTATTTGATTGTATACCAACACCACTTAATAATTGACCATGTTGGTATGGAGAAAATCATATCAGAAATTACGCTGTATTTATCGGGTAAAGGAGATAGTTTAGGAGTTCCTGTTTTGTACCGAGATTTTATAGGGCATACTTTGCATGCGCAATTGGTTAATAATGGAGCATCTTACTTTAAGTCTTTATTTGGAGTGATCGAAGAGCCTACTTATCCTTTTGAATTATCCAATGTCTTAGGAAATGGCAGGAGTATTGAAGAATCTCATGTAGTACTTTCCAAAGATTTAAATACAGAGTTGCGTAAATTATGTGTATTGCACGGCATAACCCCGGCCGTCTTGTTCCATGCCGCTTACGGATTGGTAGTGGCCAGGTGTAGTAATAAAGATTATGCAGTTTTCGGCTCGTTGTTCTCTGGAAGACTTCAAGGCTCTTTAGGAGCTGCAGATTCCTTAGGATTGTTTATCAATACGTTGCCGTTATTGTTGGATTTGAAAGGTGATGTAGTAGAATACGTGAATCAGGTCAAAGGACTGTTGCAGGATTTATTGTCCTATGAACAAACACCTTTATCGCATATTCAGGATTGGAGTGGTATTGGTAATGATAAAGCCTTTTTTAGTGCTTTATTAAATTATCGTCACTCGGCTCTGGCAGTAGCAGAGCAGGATGAGACTGTTGAATTTGATTCGGGCATCACTATTCTTGGTGGTCAGGAACGAACCAATTACCCATTTACCTTAAATGTAGATGATCTTGGAGATGGTTTTGAATTAACGGCTCAGATTGATGGAAGTATAGGGGCAACCCGTATTTTGGGATATATGGAAAATGCTTTGACGAAACTTTTAGAAGGTCTAAGCAAGGAAGGGGTAAGTATAAGTACCTTAAATGTTTTATCAAAAGAAGAAAGCTGCCAATTATTGGATGTTTTCAATAACACATTGGCTATTTATCCAAAAGATAAAACGTTGGTCGATTTATTTGAAGAGCAGGTTAAAAATACTCCTGATGCCATTGCGGTGGTTTATGAGGGAGCCAAATTAAGTTATAAAGAATTAAATGAGAAGTCCAATCAACTAGGATCTTATTTGAGAGCACAAGGCGTTGAGCCGGATACGCTTGTGGGTATCTGCATAGAGCGTAGTTTGGAGATGTTAATTGGAATCTTGGGAATCTTGAAATCAGGAGGGGCTTATGTGCCAATCGATTCAGATTATCCACAGGATCGAATTGCCTATATGTTAGATGATGCAGGTATGAAAGTGGTGCTAAGTAGCACAGCAAGTCATAAAGTGTTAGAGGAATATAGCGCTATTAATGTTGTATTGTTAGATACAGATTGGGATAAGATTTCGGGATATTCAACAGAAAATCTAAGTGTTGTAGTAGCACCGAATCATCTGGCTTATGTGATTTATACTTCAGGAAGTACAGGTAATCCAAAAGGGGTGATGAACGAGCATGGTGGTATTGTAAATCGATTGTTATGGACGCAATCCCATTATCAGTTAACGGCTGAAGACACCATTCTTCAAAAAACTTCCTTTAGTTTTGATGTTTCTGTTTGGGAATTATTATGGTCTGTTATCTGCGGTGCTAAATTGGTTTTTGCGAAACCGGAAGGCCATAAAGACGCTGTTTATTTAAAAGAACTCATTGAGCAAAATAATATCACTACGATCCATTTTGTTCCTTCAATGTTAAGCGTTTTCCTTAGTTCAATTGAATTAGGAGACTGTAGTTCATTACAGCGTGTTTTATGTAGCGGGGAAGCTTTACAACTGGATCATGTTAGTCTGTTTAGAGAGAAATTCCGTAATGTACGTTTAGATAATTTATACGGTCCTACCGAGGCAGCAATTGACGTTAGTTCTTGGGAAGTTCCTCTGGAAGGGGACTTGTCAGCCGTTTTAATTGGTAAACCGGTTGCCAATACCAGCTTGTATGTTTTAGATGAAGTACACGAACTTTTACCACTTGGTGTAACAGGTGAATTATGTATTGGAGGAATTCAGGTAGCCCGAGGTTATTGGAATAAAGAAGAATTAACACAAGAGAAATTTATAGCGAATCCTTTTATTGAAGGAGAAAGAATTTATAAAACGGGCGATTTAGCACGTTGGCTTGCTGACGGTAGTATAGAATATATTGGAAGAAAGGATAATCAGGTTAAGATCCGTGGTTTCCGTATCGAATTGGGTGAGATCGAGAATGCTTTGTCATTGTTGGAATCAGTTACACAATGTTGTGTATTAGCCAAAGAAGATGTATCAGGAAACAAACGTCTGGTTGGTTATGTAGTTTCAGAGAACAAACTTGATAAGGCTGATTTACAGGATCAATTGAAATTAAGTTTACCGGAATATATGGTTCCGATGATCTGGGTTGAACTGGATCAAATGCCATTGACTTCAAATGGTAAATTGGACAGAAAAGCATTACCGGATCCGGATAGTTCAGAATTATCTACACAGGAATATGTTGCTCCGCGAACAGAGATTGAGGAGCAATTAGCCGTTATTTGGCAGAATTTGTTAGGTATAGAAAAAGTCGGAGTTTATGATAACTTCTTCGAATTAGGAGGTCATAGTTTATTGGCTACCCGATTGGTATCGATGATTCGTAAAGAGCTGTCTATTGAAGTATCTATCAGAGAAGTCTTTGAACACACGACTATAGCAACTTTAAGTACTCATGTATCGGGGCAATCGGCAGGAATATTGCTGCCGGCTATTGTTGTTGAAGAACGTCCGGAACGTATTCCAATGTCTTTCAGTCAGGAACGTTTGTGGTTTATGGATCAGCTGCAGGGCAGTATAGAATATCATATTCCTATTGTACTGCGTCTGGAAGGAGCACTGGACGTCTCAATTTTAGAACAAACATTACAAAGTATAGTTTCTCGTCATGAGGTACTTCGCACAGTTCTTTTATCAGAGGATGGAGTAGGTTATCAAGAAATAATAGGCGCAGAAAACTGGATATTAGATCAGGTAAAAATAACAGAGCAAGGATTATTGGAAAGTAATCTGCAGCATTATTTAGTAAGTCCTTTTGATTTAGCAAAGGATTATAAGTTAAGAAGTTGTCTGTATGATTTAGGAAACCAACAGTATGTATTGGCTTGTGTGTTTCATCACATTGCCAGTGACGGTTGGTCAGAAGGTATTTTGGTGCGTGAGTTTACGGAGCTTTACAGTGCCTTGCAGTCAGGAAGAGCAACGGTTTTACCGGAACTTACTCTGCAATATTCAGATTATGCGATCTGGCAAAGAAAGTATCTCGAAGGAGCTGTTTTAGAATCCCAATTAGCGTATTGGGAAACGAAACTTCAGGGAGTGGCTACTTTATCTTTACCAACAGATTATGCTCGTCCAGCTGTGCAAAGTACAGCAGGATCGAATGTTTCTTTGGTCTTAAATAAAGAAATTAGCGAATCGTTAAATGTTTTATGTCAAAGAGAAGGTGTTACCTTGTTTATGTTGATGTTATCGGCATTTAAAGTAGTGTTGTCTCGCTATAGTAGTCAGGACGATATTTGTGTAGGAACACCAATAGCAAACCGTACCCAGTCAGAATTAGAAGGTATGATTGGCTTTTTTGTCAATACGCTAGCACTTCGCACGGATCTTGGAGGCAATCCAAGTTTCAGGGAATTCTTAGGAAGAGTAAAAGAGACAACTTTAGGTAGTTACGATCATCAGTTGGTTCCATTTGAGAAGATAGTGGATCGAGTGGTTACTACCCGTGATAGAAGTATGAGTCCTCTATTTCAGGTGATGTTTGAATTAGAAAACGCACAGGCAAGTTCAGGAGATTCAGAAAAAGGGTTGCAAGATATTACCCTTTCAGGTTACGCGTTTGACATTGTTACGGCTCAATTTGATTTAACATTAAATGTATCCGAAAGCAATAATGGTATTGTTTTGAATATGAATTATTGTACCGCTTTATTCGATAAAGCTACGATTGATCGTATGTTGTGGCATTATCAGGAGCTATTGGCAGGTATTGTGAATGATATCAATGAACCAATAGGTACTCTGTCAATGTTGACTACAGAGGAAGAGTACCAGTTATTAGATGTTTTTAATAATACGGCAGTAGACTATCCAAAGGACAAAACGATAGTTGCTTTATTTGAAGAACAGGTTAAAAATACTCCTGATGCCATTGCGGTGGTTTATGAGGGAGAAGAATTGACTTATAGAGAATTAAATGAGAAGTCGAATCAATTAGGTCATTATTTGCTAAAACAAGGTGTCCAAGCCGGGGATTTAGTCGGCATTTGTTTGGATCGTAGTTTGGAGATGCTGATAAGTGTTTTAGGGGTTATAAAATCAGGAGGCGCTTATGTGCCAATCGATCCTGAATATCCGCAAGACCGTATTGATTATATTATAGATGACAGTGGCATATCCTTTTTTGTTACCCAAAAGGAGTATGAATTTCTAATTGCTGATAAAGTTGAGATTACAGGAGTTGCAATAGATTTATGTAAAGAGCATATACATCAGCAACCGATCACAGCTTTAAATATAACTTTAGATTCAGAACAAAAGGTATATTGTATTTACACCTCAGGCTCTACAGGTAGACCCAAAGGAGTTGCCATTAGTCACACCAGTTTATTAAACATAGCCTTAAGCTGGGAAGCATCGTATAAACTCGATCATACAACTTGTTTATTACAAATGGCCAGTTTTTCTTTTGATGTATTTTCAGGAGATTTATGCAGAAGTTTGTTATTTGGAGGTAAAATGATACTTTGCTCTTCAGATATTCGACTTGATCCGGCTCGATTGTATAGCTTGATTTCAGAAACCGGTGTTACTATATTGGAGGGTACTCCGGGATTAGTAATTCCATTAATGGATTATATCCATGATCAGAATTTAGATTATAGCTGGATGAAGCTTTTGATTTTAGGTTCTGATATCTGCAGCATGAATGATTTCAAAAGAGTGTATGTTAGATTTGGACATTCCATGAGAATCATTAATAGTTATGGTACTACAGAAACTACCATTGACAGTTCTTATTTTGAAGTTGATACCATTAATAATCTGGATGGTTTAGTTCATGTACCAATTGGTAAACCTTTGTGGAATAATAAGTTTTACGTATTAAATCAATCGAATGTACTTTTACCTGTTGGTATAATTGGAGAGTTATGTATCGGAGGAACAGGCGTTGCCCTTGGCTATCTGAATAAAGAAGAGTTAAATAGAGAGAAATTTATCATAAATCCTTTCATAGAAGGAGAAAGAATATATAAAACGGGCGATTTGGCACGTTGGTTGCCTGATGGTAACCTTGAACTTATCGGTAGAAAAGACGACCAGGTTAAGATCCGTGGGTATCGTATCGAGCTGGGTGAGATTGAGAATGTATTATCATTATTAGAATCGGTTACCCAATGTTGTGTTTTGGCCAAGGAAGATGTTAGTGGTATCAAACGTTTGGTTGGTTATGTAGTGGTAGAAGGAAAACTCAATAAAGCTGATTTACAAGAACAATTAAAATCAAGTTTACCCGAGTATATGGTTCCGATGATCTGGGTTGAACTGGATCAGATGCCGCTGACTCCTAATGGCAAACTGGACAGGAAAGCCTTACCGGATCCGGATAATTCCGATTTGTCCAGTCAGGCCTATGTTGCGCCGCGTACAGAAACGGAGGAGCAATTAGCAGTAATCTGGCAGATCTTATTGGGTATAGAAAAAATAGGTATTTATGATAACTTCTTTGAGGTGGGAGGGCATAGTTTATTGGCTACCCGATTAGTGTCGATGATTCGTAAAGAATTGTCTATCGAAGTATCAATCAGAGAAGTATTTGAATACACTACTATAGCAGCTTTAGGGGCTCATGTATCGGTTCAGTCAGAGGGAGTATTGTTGCCTGCTATTGTTGTTGAAGAACGTCCGGAGCGAATTCCATTGTCTTTCAGTCAGGAACGTTTGTGGTTTTTGGATCAATTGCAAGGCAGTACAGAATATCATATGCCTACTGTACTTCGTCTGGAAGGAGCACTGGATATATCCATCTTAGAACAAACATTACAAACTATAGTTTCCCGTCATGAGGTACTTCGTACGATATTATTATCAGAAGATGGTGTAGGGTATCAGGAAGTTATAAGTACAGAAAACTGGACTTTGGACCAGGTAAAAATAGCAGACGAAGGATTATTGGAAAGTAATCTGCAGCATTATTTAGTAAGTCCTTTTGATTTAGCAAAAGATTATAAATTAAAAAGCTGTTTGTATGATTTAGGAAACCAACAGTATGTATTGGCTTGTGTGTTTCATCACATTGCCAGTGATGGTTGGTCGGAAGGTATTTTGGTCAATGAGTTCATGGAGCTTTACAGTGCGCTGAAATATGGCAGAACAGCTGTTTTACCGGAATTAACTTTACAATATTCAGATTATGCGATCTGGCAAAGAAAGTATCTCGAAGGAGCTGTCTTAGAATCCCAGTTATCCTATTGGGAAGAAAAACTGCAAGATGTAGTTACCTTAACCTTACCAACAGATTATCCGCGTCCTTCGATACAAAGCACAGCGGGATCAAATGTTTCGGCTGTCTTAAATAAAGAATGTAGTGAGTCATTAAATACGTTATGTCAGAGAGAGGGTGTTACCTTGTTTATGTTGCTGTTATCGGCATTTAAAGTATTGTTATCTCGTTACAGCGGGCAGGAGGATATTTGTGTGGGAACTCCAATTGCAAACCGTACCCAATCGGAATTAGAGGGAATGATTGGCTTTTTTGTCAATACGCTGGCGCTTCGCAGTGATCTTGGAGGTAATCCAAGTTTTAAGGAACTTTTAAAGCAAATAAAAGAGACTACATTGGACAGCTATGACCATCAGTTAGTTCCATTTGAGAAGGTTGTAGATCGCGTGGTTACTACCCGTGACAGAAGTATGAGTCCTTTATTTCAGGTGATGTTTGTATTACAAAATACACCGGAAGGTTCAGACGAACTGACTTTAGAGAATATCATGCTTTCGGGATATGAGTCTGATGCATTTAACTCAAAATTTGATTTAACGCTAAATATATCTGAAACTAGAAATAATATTATTTTAGATATAGAATATTGTAGTGCTTTGTTTGATAAGGCTACAATTGATCGTATGCTGTTGCATTATCAGGAGTTGTTGACAAGTATTGTGAAGGATGTCAATCAACCAATAGATGGGCTTTCTATGCTTACCGGAGGAGAAGAACATCAATTGTTGAATATTTTTAATGATACGGAATTAGCTTACCCTCAAGATAAAACGATAAGTGATTTGTTTAAAGATCAGGTTCTTAAAACACCGGATGCGACAGCATTGGTTTTTGGAGATCAGGTAATGACTTACAAAGAACTGGATGAGCGTTCCAACCAATTGGTTCATTATTTTGAATCGGTTGGAGTGATAAGAAACTCCCGAATAGGAGTCTTGTTTAACAGAAGTTTTGATATGATCATTAGCATATTAGGTATCCTGAAATCAGGAAGTACTTATGTTCCTTTAGATCCTACATTACCGGCTGAACGATTATCCTATATCTTGAAGGACTCGAGTGTCAATTTTCTGATTTACAGAGAAGAATCTTTATTATCAGGTCTGTCTTCAGAGTTTATTGTCTTCCTGGATATAGATAAATCGGTTAATTATAAAGCTTCTGAAATTTTACATAAAACAGAGCCTGCTTCAGTTGCTTATATTATGTATACTTCAGGAACAACGGGTAATCCGAAAGGAGTGATGGTAACACATCGTAATATTGTCAGTTTATGTACAAGTTGTGATTATATCTCATTAAATTCAGATACGGTATGGTTGTCAACAGGATCTATTTCTTTTGATGCTACTACTTTAGAATTTTTTGGAACCTTACTAAATGGAGGTCAATTAATATTAGCAGATACAAATGCATTGCTAAATGTCAGCAATCTAAAAGAACTTATTGTAAAAAATAAAGTTACCACTATGTGGATGACGGCCTCTTGGTTTCATCAAGTAGTAGAAGATGATGTAACTGTTTTTGAAAATTTGAGTGATTTAGCAGTTGGTGGTGATGTGGTTTTGTTTAATTATACCAATAAATTAAAAGAGCTTTATAGCGATTTAAATATAGTCAATGGGTATGGTCCTACAGAAAATACTACGTTTTCGACGACCTATGCGATTGATAAAGTTACTTATACCAATCTTCCTATTGGTAAGCCTATTAAAAATAGTCAGGCCTATATCGTAGATTCCAAATTGAATTTATTGCCAATCGGTGTTATTGGAGAATTATGTGTTGGAGGTTCAGGAATTGCACTTGGTTATTTAAATCAAGAAGAATTAACGCAAGAGAAGTTTATAGCAAATCCATTTATAGAAGGAGAAAGAATTTATAAAACGGGCGATTTAGCACGCTGGCTACCGGATGGAAATATTGAATATATTGGCAGAAAGGACAATCAAGTTAAGATTCGAGGCTATCGCATCGAGTTAGGTGAGATCGAGAATACATTGTCATCGTTAGCATCGGTTATTCAATGTTGTGTATTGGCTAAAGAAGATGCAGTAGGTACCAAACGCCTGGTGGGTTATGTAGTTTCAGAGAACAAACTCGATAAGACTGATTTACAGAATCAATTGAAATTAAGCTTACCGGAATATATGGTTCCGATGATCTGGGTTGAATTGGATCAAATGCCTTTAACTTCAAACGGTAAACTGGACAAAAAAGCATTACCGGATCCGGATAATTCGGATTTGTCTACAAAAGAATATGTTGCGCCTCGTACAGAGATTGAGGAACAATTAGCAGCCATCTGGAAGAACTTATTAGGTATAGAAAAAGTCGGAGTTTATGATAACTTCTTTGAGTTGGGAGGTCATAGTTTATTGGCTACCCGATTGGTATCGATGATTCGTAAAGAGCTGTCTATTGAATTATCTATCAGGGAAGTATTCGAATATACTACTATAGCAACTTTAGGAACTCATGTATCGGGACAATCGGCAGGAATATTACTGCCGGCTATTGTTGTGGAGGAGCGTCCGGAGCGCATTCCAATGTCTTTCAGTCAGGAACGTTTGTGGTTTTTGGATCAGTTAGAAGGAAGTATTGCGTATCATATCCCAATAGTGTTGCGTTTAGAAGGAGCAGTAGATGTATCAATTTTAGAAAAAACATTACAAAATATAGTATCACGTCATGAGGTATTGCGTACGATACTTTTATCAGAGGAGGGTGTAGGATACCAGCAAGTAATAGATGCAGAAGATTGGAAACTGGATCAGATAAAAGTAACAGAGCAAGGATTATTGGAAAGTAATCTGCAACATTATTTAGCAAGTCCTTTTGATTTAGCAAAGGATTATAAGTTAAAAAGTGGTCTCTATGATTTAGGAAACCAACAGTATGTATTGGCTTGTGTGTTTCATCACATTGCCAGCGATGGTTGGTCAAGTGGTATTTTGGTGAATGAGTTTATGGAGTTTTACAGCGCTTTTCAGTCAGGAAGGTCAGCTGTTTTACCGGAACTTGCTTTACAATATTCAGATTATGCGATCTGGCAAAGAAAGTATCTCGAAGGCGACGTATTAGAATCCCAATTATTGTATTGGGAAACGAAGCTTCAGGGAGTGGCTACTTTATCATTGCCAACAGATTATGCACGTCCTTCAATTCAAAGTACAGCAGGATCGGATGTTTTCTTAGTTTTGGATAAAGAAATCAGTGAGTCTTTAAAAGCATTATGCCAAAAAGAAGGCGTTACCTTGTTTATGGTAATGTTGTCAGCTTTTAAAGTGTTACTGGCGCGTTATAGCGGTCAAGACGATATTTGTGTAGGAACGCCAATAGCAAACCGTACCCAATCGGAATTAGAGGGCATGATTGGCTTTTTTGTCAATACCCTGGCGCTTCGCACTGATCTGGGAAGCAATCCAAGTTTCAGTGAGCTCTTAGGAAGAGTGAAGGAAACGACTTTGGAGAGTTATGACCATCAGTTAGTTCCATTTGAAAAGGTAGTAGACCGAGTGGTTACTACCCGTGACAGAAGCATGACACCTTTGTTTCAGGTAATGTTCGTATTACAGAACACACCCGAAGAAGCTACAGAAACAGTATTAGAGGATATTGAGATTTCAAACTATGAATTTGAGACTTTCGGTTCAAAATTTGATTTGACCTTTAATGTATCTGAAAATAGTAATGGTATCGCCTTGAATATGGGATACTGTATGGATTTATTTGATAAAGGTACAATTGACCGTATGTTGTTGCATTATCAGGAGCTGTTGGCAGATATTGTGAATGATATCAATCAGCCAATCGGTAGTCTGACGATGTTGACTGCAGATGAAAAGCACCAATTGTTAACTGTTTTCAATGACACAGCTCTTGCGTATCCAAAGGATAAGTCATTAGTTGATTTATTTGAAGAGCAGGTTAAAAAGACTCCGGATGCCATTGCTGTGGTTTATGAGGGAGCAGAATTAACTTATAAGGAATTAAATGAGAAGTCGAATCAATTAGGATCCTATTTAAGAGAACAAGGAGTTCAAGCTGATACCCTTGTGGGGATCTGTGTAGAGCGCAGACTGGAAATGCTTGTAGGTATCTTGGGAATTTTGAAATCTGGTGGGGCTTATGTTCCAATAGATCCTGATTATCCATCAGATCGTATTACTTATATGTTGCAAGATGCGGGTATGAATTTGGTGTTAAGCAGTATCGCAAGCCATAAAGTATTAGCAGAACATACCCATCTTAAGGTGGTACTGTTAGACAAGGATTGGGATGTGATCTCAGGATATTCTACAGAAGATTATAGTGGTCTAGTAGCGCCGAATCATTTGGCTTATGTAATTTACACTTCAGGAAGTACAGGAAGACCTAAAGGGGTAATGATTGAACATACAAATAGTATAAATCTGGTTACTTCTCAGGTTAACACATTTGCTATTGATTCAAGTGATGTTGTTTTGCAGTTTTCAAACTTTGCGTTTGATGCTTCTGTTGAACAAATTTTTATAACCTTATGTAGTGGTAGTAAATTGATCCTTGTAAATAAAGAAACGATTCTTGATACTGAAAATTTACTGAATTTTATTGATGTTCAAAAGATAACGCATTTTCATACTACTCCAAGTATGTTAAGTACTTTACCTGTGAGGACCGATTTAAAATCCTTGAGAAGAATAGTTGTTGGAGGGGAGATTTGTAATAAAGATTTAATGGAAGCCTGGAATGAAGGATATTCATTTTATAATAAATATGGCCCGACAGAAACGACCGTAACTTCTACCATCTCTTTTTATGATAAAGGTACTTGTAACGATAGAGAAATAAACATAGGAAGACCTATAGGTAATACTCAAATTTACATTTTAGATTCGCAGCTGAGTTTAGTACCGGTAGGCGTAGTTGGGGAGTTATGTATTGGCGGTTCAGGAGTATCCCGAGGTTATTTAAACCAGGAGGAACTAACCCAAGAGAAGTTTATAACAAATCCATTTATAGAAGGAGAAAGAATTTACAAGACAGGCGATTTAGCACGCTGGCTTGCGGATGGTAGTATTGAGTTTATCGGCAGGAAAGACAATCAGGTTAAGATTCGAGGTTATCGTATTGAGTTGGGTGAGGTTGAGACTACTTTGTCATTGTTAGAATCGGTGATTCAGTGTTGTGTTTTGGCCAAAGAAGATGCAAATGGTAACAAACGTCTGGTTGGTTATGTGGTTGTAGAAGGGGAGCTAAATAAAACAGATTTACAGGATCAATTAAAGGTAAGCTTACCCGAATATATGGTTCCGATGATCTGGGTCGAATTGGATCAGATGCCATTGACTTCAAATGGTAAACTGGACAGGAAAGCGTTACCGGATCCGGATAATTCAGATCTCTCTACACAGGAGTATGTTGCACCACGCACAGAGACAGAGGAACAATTAGCTGTTATCTGGCAGAATTTATTGGGAATAGAAAAAATAGGTGTTTACGATAACTTCTTTGAATTAGGAGGTCATAGTTTACTGGCGACCCGATTGGTGTCGATGATCCGTAAAGAATTGTCTATTGAGTTAGCTATCAGAGAAATATTTGAATATACTACTATAGCCGCATTAGGGGCTCATGTATCGGTTCAATCAGAAGGAGTCTTATTGCCGACTATTGTTGCGGAGGAGCGTCCGGCGAGAATTCCATTGTCTTTCAGTCAGGAACGTTTATGGTTTTTGGATCAATTGCAAGGAAGTACAGAATATCATATTCCTACTGTTCTTCGTTTGGAAGGCACAGTAGATGTTTCGATCCTGTCGCAAACCTTACAAAGTATAGTTTCGCGTCATGAGGTATTGCGCACAGTTCTTTTATCAGAGGACGGAGTAGGGTATCAGGCAATAATACCTGCAGAAAACTGGAAGCTGGAGCAGGTAAAAATAACAGATGTATCCTTATTTGAAAACAGTCTGCAGGACTATCTGATGTTGCCTTTTGATTTAGCAAAAGAATATAAGTTAAGAAGTTGTTTGTATGATTTAGGAAACCAGCAGTACGTACTGGCTTGTGTACTTCATCATATTGCCAGTGATGGTTGGTCAGGTGGTATTTTGGTGAATGAGTTTATGGAGCTTTACAGCGCTCTTCAATCCGGCAGAACTGCTGTTTTACCGGAACTTACTCTGCAATATTCAGATTATGCGATCTGGCAAAGAAAGTATCTCGAAGGAGCTGTTTTAGAAGCACAGTTATCGTATTGGCAAGAGAAGTTGCAAGGAGTGACTACCTTATCATTACCAACAGATTACGCTCGTCCTTCTGTACAGAGTATGGCAGGTTCAAGTATTTTCTTAGTCTTGGATAAAGAATTTAGCAATTCCTTAAATGCATTGTGTCAAAGAGAAGGTGTTACGTTGTTTATGGTAATGCTGTCTGCCTTTAAGGTATTGTTGTCGCGTTATAGCGGGCAAGATGATATCTGTGTAGGAACACCAATAGCAAACCGTACCCAAGCAGAGTTGGAAGGTATGATTGGCTTTTTTATAAATGTGTTGGCACTTCGCAGTGATCTTGGAGGTAATCCAAGTTTCAAGGAACTTTTAGAAAAAGTAAAAGAAACCACATTAGACGGTTATGACCATCAGTTGGTTCCATTTGAAAAAGTAGTGGATCAAATGATTACGAATCGTGATATGAGTACGAGCCCTTTATTTCAGGTGATGTTTATATTGCAAAATACACCTGAACTATATAAAGAGGAAAGTTTAGAATTACAAGATATTGTCCTCTCAGATTACGGGTTTGAAACTTCTAATTCGAAATTTGATTTAACATTACATATAACTGAAAGTAATAACGGTATTACTTTAGATATGGGGTATTGTACCGCTTTGTTTGATAAAGCTATAATTGATCGAATGCTGTTGCATTATAAAGAATTGCTGGTAAGTGTTGTCAAAGATATGAACCAACCAATAGAGAGTCTTTCTATGCTTGACCCAGAGGATAAGCAGCAGTTATTGACTGTTTTTAATGATACTGCATTTGCATACCCTCAGGATAAAACGATAGTGGATTTATTTAATGATCAGGTTCTTAAAACACCACAAGCGATAGCCTTGGTTTTTGAAGATCAGGTGATGACTTATAAAGAACTGGACGAGCGATCCAACCAATTGGTTCATTATTTTGAATCGATGGGAGTGATTAGTGATTCGCGAATAGGAATCTTGTTTAACAGAAGTTTTGATATGATCGTTAGTATATTAGGGATTCTAAAATCAGGATGTACTTATGTTCCTTTAGATCCTACCTTGCCTTCTAAACGATTATCGTATATAGTAGAGGATTCGAGCGTGAATTTTCTTCTTTACAGAGAAGACTCTTTATTATCAAGTTTATCAGTTTCAGATTTTATTTTCTTCTTAGATATAGCAGAATCTTCTGCTTATGAATCTTCAAAAGTGGTAAATGAAAGACATTCTGCTTCCGTAGCCTACGTGATGTATACGTCAGGAACAACAGGAGTACCAAAAGGAATTTCGATCAGTGACGAGAATGTAATTACTTTGATTAATGATCCATCGAGTGCGATCGCAGTTAATTGTTCAGATCGAGTACTTCAATGGTCTAATTATGCTTTTGACGGATCGACCTATGAGATTTTTGGCAGTCTTTTAAATGGAGCGAGTCTTTATTTAATAGATAAATCTGTGGCTTCAGATGCCGGGGCTTTATCTAAGGCTATAAACAGGAATGAATTAAGTGTTATTTTTATTACTACTGCCTTGTTTAATTCTTTGGCGGAATATGATTTATCCTTATTATCGAGTTTAAGATTGTTGTTATTTGGAGGTGAAAAAGTTTCAATAACTCCAGTGCGAAAAATGTTATCAGGATTAGGATTCGGAAAAATTCACCATGTCTATGGACCTACAGAGACAACCGTGTATGCTACTTGTTATGCTGTTTTTGAGATCTCAGATTCAGCAACAACGATTCCAATAGGTAAGCCTTTGACCAATACCAATTTGTATGTTTTAAATCCTTCATTAGATCTAGTACCAATTGGTGTTATTGGAGAGTTATGCATTGGGGGATCAGGTGTAGCCAGCGGTTATCTGAATCAGGAAGAATTAACGAAAGAGAACTTTATAGCGAATCCTTTTGTTGAAGGAGACAGAATGTATAAGACCGGTGATTTAGTACGTTGGTTAGCTGACGGAAATATAGAATATATCGGTAGAAAGGACAATCAGGTAAAGATTCGTGGATACCGCATCGAGTTGGGTGAGATTGAGAATGTATTGTCTTCATTTTCAGAAATTATCCAGTGTTGTGTTTTAGCCAGAGAGGATGAAGTTGGGAACAAACGTTTGATCGGTTATGTAGTTTCAGGCGATAAATTAAATACAACAGATTTACAGGAACGTTTAAGAGTAAGTCTTCCGGAGTATATGGTTCCGATGTTCTGGGTTGAGATGGATCAGTTGCCATTAACCTCTAATGGTAAATTGGACAAGAAAGCTTTACCGGATCCGGATAGTTCCGAGTTATCCAGTAAAGAGTTTGTGGCTCCGGGTACAGATACAGAAAAACAGTTGGCAGTTATCTGGCAGCAGTTGTTGGGAATAGAAAAAATAGGGATTCATGATAACTTCTTTGAGTTGGGTGGACATAGTTTATTGGCGACCCGATTAGTATCGATGATTCGTAAAGAGTTGACGATAGAAATTGAAATTGTGGACGTATTTGAACACACTACTATAGCAGCCTTAGGAGCTCATGTATCGGTTCAGTCAAAAGGAGTATTACTTCCTACTATTGTTTCAGAGCATCGTCCCGAACGAATTCCATTGTCTTTTAGTCAGGAACGTTTGTGGTTTTTGGATCAGTTGCAAGGTAGTACAGAGTATCATATTCCTACAGTGCTTCGTTTGGAAGGAGTGGTAGATGTATCAATTTTAGAGAAAACATTACACAGTATAGTGTCACGTCATGAGGTATTGCGTACGATTCTTTTATCCGAAGATGGTGTAGGGTATCAGCAAATAATATCCGCAGAAGACTGGACACTGGATCAGGTAAAAATAACAGAGGAGTCCTTATTAGCAAGCAGTATGCAAGATTATCTGATGAGTCCTTTTGATTTAGCAAAGGATTACAAGTTAAGAAGCTGTCTGTACGATTTAGGAAATCAGCAGTATGTACTGGCTTGTGTACTTCATCACATTGTTAGCGATGGCTGGTCAGGTGGTATCTTGATAAATGAGTTTATGGAGTTTTACAGCGCTCTTCAATCTGGAAGAACAGATGTTCTACCGGAGTTAACGTTACAATATTCCGATTATGCGATCTGGCAAAGAAAGTATCTCGAAGGAGCTGTTTTAGATGCACAGTTAGCGTATTGGGAAGCGAAGCTTCAAGGAGTGGCTACCTTATCTTTACCAACAGATTATCCTCGCCCTTCTGTGCAGAGTACGGCTGGTTCAACTATTTTCTTGGTCTTGGACAAAGAAATTAGAGAGTCTTTAAGAGCGTTATGTCAAAGAGAAGGGGTTACCATGTTTATGGTAATGTTAGCTGCCTTTAAAGTATTGTTGTCACGTTATAGTGGTCAGGACGATATTTGTGTGGGAACTCCAATTGCTAACCGTACTCAATCGGAGTTAGAAGGTATGATTGGCTTTTTTGTCAATACCCTGGCACTACGTAGTGATTTGGGTGGTAATCCGGATTTTAAAGAACTTTTATCCCGAGTAAAAGAAACGACATTGGGTAGTTATAATCATCAGCTGGCTCCATTTGAGAAAGTGGTAGACCGGGTAGTAACTACTCGTGACAGAAGTATGACACCTTTGTTTCAGGTAATGTTTGATTTTCATAATGATATTGAAAATACCAGTGAAGAAAGCCCAATAGTAGAAGATGTTATAATTTCCAGGTACGAGTATTCACAAATGACAGCTCAATTTGATTTGATGTTAAGTATCTCAGAAAGTGATTTTGATATTTCGGTAGGAATAAATTACTGCACCGCTTTATTTGACCAGACTACGATTGATCGTATGTTGTTGCATTATAAAGAGTTGTTGGTGAATATGTTGAATGATATCAGTCAGCCAATACATAGTTTGCCTATGTTGACTGCGGCGGAATCCCATCAGATAGCAGCTGTTTTCAACGATACGTTTGTAGAATATCCATTGGATCGGACGGTAGTTGATTTGTTTGAGCAGCAGGTGCAAAAAACGCCTGATGCTATCGCTGTAGTTTTTGGCTCAGAAGAGTTAAGTTACAAAGAGTTAGATAAGCGTTCTAATCAGCTGGGCCATTATCTTCGTGATCAGGGTGTGGTGGCAGATAGCCTGGTAGGTATCTGTGTAGATCGTAGTTTGAATATGCTTGTGGGGATCTTGGGTATTTTAAAATCAGGAGGAGCTTATGTGCCTGTTAAACCGGATTATCCTGCATCCCGTATTTCCTATATTGCTCAGGATACCGGTTGTTCTTTGGTTCTTACCGATGCATCAAGTAAAGAGGCTTTGTCTGCGATCTTAAGTGATAGTAAGATTATCGTTTTGGATGATTCCTCTTCGGTATATGCCAATTGCTCTGTAGAACCATTAGATATTTCGTATTCACCTGCTTCGTTGAGTTATGTTATTTATACCTCGGGAAGTACGGGAGCTCCCAAAGGAGCTATGATAGAGCATAGCGGGTTATTGAACCATCTTTTGATTATGATTGATGATTTGAATATGGACAGTACCAGCGTTGTTGCCTTTACAGCACCTTTTACTTTTGATATTTCGGTATGGCAATTATTAAGTGGTTTATTATGTGGAGGCCGTATTGCGATTTACAGTGAGTCCATGATCTTGGACACCAATGATTTTCAGAATGCTTTATGTTCTTATGGAGTTACGCATCTTCAGTTAGTTCCTTCGTATATATTGAATTTATTGGAAACAGGTTCAAGAAAAGGTTTGGAAGATTTACGTTATTTTCTGGTTACCGGAGAAGCGGCTACGATTTCATTATTGGAATCCTGGTTTGCGTCGTTTCCTTCTATTGCTGTAGTGAATGCTTATGGTCCTGCAGAAGCATCAGATGATGTCAGTCTTCATATTATGTACGAGGCTCCTTCGGGAGTTGTAGTTCCTATAGGTAAACCTGTAGCCAATATGCAGTTGTATGTTGTAGATGCTTATGATAATTTATGTCCGATTGGAGTTATTGGAGAGTTATGGGTTAGTGGTGTAGGAGTAGGACGAGGTTATCTGAACAGAGAAGAATTAACCCAAGAGAAGTTTATAGCGAATCCTTTTGCAGGAGGAGACAGAATTTATAAGACAGGTGATTTAGTACGTTGGCTTGCTGATGGAAGTCTTGAGTTTATCGGCAGGAAAGACAATCAGGTTAAGATTCGAGGCTATCGTATTGAGCTTGGTGAGATCGAGAATGCTTTGTCTTCTTTATCTGGAATTATCCAGTGTGGAGTATTGGCCAAAGAGGATGCAAGTGGTAACAAACGTTTGGTTGGTTATGTAGTGGTAGAAGGCAAACTGGATAAAGCAGATCTACAAGAGCAATTGAAATCAAGTTTACCCGAGTATATGGTTCCGATGATCTGGGTTGAGCTGGATCAGTTGCCGTTAACTCCTAATGGTAAATTGGACAGAAAAGCGTTACCGGATCCGGATAATTCAGATCTCTCTACACAGGAGTATGTTGCACCACGTACAGAGACAGAAGAACAGTTGGCTGTTATCTGGCAGAATTTATTGGGAATAGAAAAGGTAGGGATTTATGATAACTTCTTTGAATTAGGAGGTCATAGTTTACTGGCGACCCGATTGGTATCGATGATTCGTAAAGAATTGTACATTGAAGTATCGATTCGAGAAGTGTTTGAGTACACGACAATAGAAGGACAAGCATCACTTGTTGACCTTTTTGAATTGGATTTTGATGAAGATGAAGAGGATGAAGAAAGCTATAATGAAAGTATTACACTATAACAAAACTATTAAAATATAATTTTTAACCATGCAGGCAGAAATTTTAAGTATTCTAAAAGAGGCTCATAATAAGAAAATTAAAATTGGGATTGATAAAGGATCTTTGACAATAAAATCAGTTAATCCGATTGATCCTGATTTATTGCAAAAAATAAAAGAAAATAAGGAAGCAATAATTAAATATTTTGAGAAGCGTCAAAGTAAAAAACAAAGAAATGTTTTAGAAAAAATTGTTGCTTACGATCGAAACACTATAACACAAATTCCATTATCATTTGGCCAGGAACGTTTGTGGTTTTTGGACAAATTACAAGGCAGTGTAGAGTATCATATGCCTGTAATTTTGAGATTAAACGGGGATTTGGATTTTTCTTCTTTAGAGAATTCTTTTTATAAAATTATAAATCGTCACGAAGTATTACGCACGAATATTCGTTCTGAAAATGGAGTAGGATATCAAGAAGTAATGTCGCCTGAAAATTGGAAATTGGAACATAAGGTTGTAAATGAAAATTACAACCTGGAAGAAATTATTTCTTCTTTTATAAAACTTCCTTTTGATTTATCCAACGATTATAAGTTAAGAAGTTGTCTGTATGATTTAGGAAACCAGCAATATGTACTGGCTTGTGTGTTTCATCACATTGCCAGTGATGGTTGGTCAGAAGGTATTTTGATAAATGAATTTACGCAGCTTTACAGCGCATTGAAGTCAGGAAGAACTGCTGTTTTACCGGAGCTTCCTTTGCAATATTCAGATTATGCGGTCTGGCAAAGAAAATACCTGGCAGGAGCTGTTTTGGAGTCCCAGTTAGCGTATTGGGAAGCGAAGTTAAAAGGAGCAGCTACCTTATCCTTACCAATTGATTATGCACGTCCTTCTGTGCAAAGTACAGCAGGATCAAGCGTTTCCTTGGTTTTGAATAAAGAGCTTAGTGAGTCTTTAAAATTGCTGTGCCAAACAGAAGGTGTTACGCTTTTTATGTTGATGTTGTCTGTCTTTAAGGTATTGTTGTCGCGTTATAGTGGACAGGAAGATATTTGTATAGGAACGCCAATAGCAAACCGTACCCAATCAGAGTTAGAAGGGATGATTGGTTTTTTTGTCAATACTCTGGTACTTCGCAATGATTTGGGAGGTAATCCAAGTTTTAAAGATCTCTTAGAAAGAGTAAGGGAGACTACATTGGATAGTTACGACCACCAATTGGTTCCATTTGAAAAGGTCGTGGATCGAGTAGTTACTACCCGAGACAGGAGTATGACTCCTTTGTTTCAGGTGATGTTTATATTGCAGAATACTGCGGAAGAGTCGGCAGAAGAAGGAAATGGAAATGGACTGGAAGGGATAACATTCTCAGGTTATGATCTTGAGACTACTAATGCAAAAGTTGATTTAACATTGAGTGTATCTGAAAACAATAATGATATTGATCTGGATATCAATTATTGTACAGCCTTATTTGATAAAGTAACGATTGATCGCATGTTGCTGCATTACCAAGAATTGTTGACAGGTATTGTAAGTGATATCAATCAACCAATAAACACGCTGTCAATTTTGACTAAAGGGGAGGAACACCAATTATTGGATGTTTTCAATAATGCGGCAGTTGAGTATCCAAAAGATAAGACATTAGTTACCTTGTTTGAAGAACAGGTTAAAAATACTCCTGATGCCATTGCGGTGGTTTATGAAGGAGCCAAATTAAGCTATAAAGAATTAAATGAAAGGTCGAACCAATTAGGATCTTATTTAAGAGAACAAGGCGTTGCACCAGATACTCTTGTGGGGATCTGTGTAGAGCGTGGTTTGGAGATGTTGGTTGGAATCTTGGGAATCTTGAAATCAGGAGGGGCTTATGTGCCAATCGATCCGGATTATCCAGAGGATCGTATTGCTTATATGATAGGTGATGCCGGAATTAATTTAGTATTGAGTAGTGCAGCAAGTCATAAAGTACTGGAGGAATATACCGATCTTAATGTTGTACTCTTAGATACAGATTGGAATAAGATTTCAAATTATTCAACAGAAAACTTAAGTGCTGTTGTAGCACCGGATCATTTGGCTTATGTGATTTATACATCAGGAAGTACAGGTAATCCAAAAGGAGTTTTAATTACCCATAGTAATGTAGTTCGTTTGTTTAAAAATGAATCCTGTTTGTTTGATTTCGGAACTCATGATGTCTGGACGCTGTTTCATTCGTTTTGTTTTGATTTCTCGGTATGGGAAATGTACGGAGCCTTGCTTCATGGAGGCCGTTTGGTAGTGGTTCCAAAAGCAGTAACCAAAGACGCTATTTCCTTTAAGGAATTATTGATCACTGAAGGAGTCACGGTTTTAAACCAGACTCCGGGATCTTTTTATGCACTTCAGGAAGCATTCTTATCAGAGAGTTTTGATCATGCGATTAGATATGTGATTTTTGGAGGAGAGGCATTAAACCCTGTTTATTTACAAAATTGGAAAGCATTATATCCGTCTTGTAAAATGATTAACATGTATGGTATTACCGAGACTACGGTTCACGTTACCTATAAAGAACTTACAAGTTCAGATATGTTAAGTTCGGTTAGTGCTATTGGTTCAGCGATTCCTACTTTAGGATGTTATATTTTAGATGCCAATCTAAATTTAGTACCGGTAGGGGTTATTGGAGAGTTATGTGTAGGAGGAGCAGGAGTTGCAAGAGGATATTTAAACAGAGAAGAATTAACGCAAGAGAAATTTATAGTAAATCCTTTTGTAGCAGAAGACCGCTTGTATAGATCAGGAGACTTAGGACGCTGGCTAGCTGACGGTAGTATCGAATATATTGGAAGAAAGGATAATCAGGTTAAGATCCGTGGTTATCGTATTGAATTGGGTGAGATCGAGAATGCTTTGTCATTGTTAGAATCGGTTACCCAATGTTGTGTATTAGCCAAAGAAGATACAGCAGGTAATAAACGTTTGGTTGGTTATGTAGTTTTGGAAGGTTCATTGAACAAAGAGGTACTACAAGAACAATTAAAGTTAAGTTTACCCGAATATATGGTTCCGATGATTTGGGTTGAACTGGATCAGATGCCTTTAACTTCAAATGGAAAGCTGGACAAGAAAGCCTTACCGGATCCGGATAGTTCTGAGTTATCCAGTAAGGAATATGTTGCGCCGCGTACCGATACAGAAAGACAGTTGGTGGAAATCTGGCAGAATTTGTTGGGTATCGAAAAAGTGGGGATTTATGATAATTTCTTTGAAATAGGAGGAGATTCTATTATATCGATCCGATTGATATCAAAAATAAATGAAACATTTAAGCAACGTATTCAACTACGTGATCTCTTTAAATATAGTACTATTGAGCGTTTTTCAATTTCAGTATTAAATGATGATAGTTATGATGATAAGACAGAACAACTTTACCAAAGAATTGATGCTGAGTTAGTAACACTAGGTCAGTCTGTCAGAAGTTCTGTTGCGAATTCAGATCTGATAGAAGATATCTATCCTATGAGCGATGTTCAGCAAGGGATGATTATGGAATCATTAGTAGATCCAAGTTTAGGGGTTTTTCATGATCAGATGGTATTCCCTTTTATAGATGGCTCTTTCGATCCTATTAATTTTCATAAAGCAGTTGTATTATTAATTGAAAAGCACTCTATATTTCGTACCAGTTTTAATTTTTCAGATTATGAACAACCAGTTCAAATCGTATATAAGGATATTTCATTTGATATAGAAGAAATAGATTTAACGCTATTTAATAAACAAGAACAAGAAAGGAAAATTGAAGAATTTCTGGTTTCAGAAAGAACAGTTCCTTTTACTATTCAAGAAGGATCATTATATCGTTTTACTATTTTTACTATTGACGCCCAAACTAAGTTATTTGTATACCAGTTTCACCATGCTATCATGGATGGATGGAGTGTTGCTTCGTTCGTTACGGAACTGTATAAAACTTATTTTGAATTAAAAAAAGGAAATGATTCTATTGCTACTACAGCAATGGCTTGTAGTCAGCGTGATTTTATAATCAAAGAATTGATGGCTAAGCAAGATGTTGATGCTATTTCTTTTTGGAAGGAAGAATTGTCAGGATATAAATATTTAGATATTTTCTCAGAGGAAACAGAAATAACCGAATATTATACAGCACAATATGATCTTTCTTTTTTAAATGATCTAAAGCAACAATGTAAAGAGCATAATTTGACGCTTAAGAGTGTATTGTTTGGAGCCTACATCTATGCATTACAGCTCTTCACTCATGAAACAGAGTTGACCGTTGGTTTGGTTGCAAATAATCGTCCATCAATTAAAGATGGGGATAAAGTTTTAGGATGTTTTTTAAATACCGTACCAGTTCGCTATATTTTTGAATCAGGAGGAAGTTGGTTGTCCTATTTTAAAAATGTCGAAAAAAAGATGAATGAAATAAATCTCTATGGGCATCTGACCTTTTTTGAGATCAAACGTCTTACCGGATTAAACAGAGAGGATTCTTTTTTTGATGTATTGTTCAACTATATTGATTTTCATGTATATAATGATGTCATTTTAGAAAATTCTTCAACAGCTGTTTTACCTCATAATGATGATGCAGATAGTATGGAAGAGTTAAAAACGTCTTCTTTTGAGCGAACAAGCTCGAGCTTAAATTTAACAGTCAATTTAACCGGAGGTACAGAAATTGAGTTTCAGTATGTCTTGCATAAGAACTTAAAGTCAGGAGTATCATTAGAACGTTTTCATATTTACCTGGACAGTATTTTGAATTGTTTTAAGGACCAGCTGCAGACTAATGTAAACAAACACTTAATTCTGCCAAAAGAGGAATCTTACCAATTATTAGATGTTTTTAATACTACGACAGTAGAATATCCAAAGGACAAAACAATAGTTGCTTTATTTGAAGAGCAGGTTAAAAATACTCCTGCTGCTATTGCGGTGATTTATAAGGGAGAAGAGTTAAGTTATAAAGAATTAAATAAACGTTCTAATGCACTTGCTAATTATTTATTATCCACTAATAGTATCAATTCGCAGAGTTTAATTGGCGTTGTTTTAGAGCGCAGTGATTGGTTAATAGTATCATTTTTAGCGATATTAAAAACAGGAGCTGCCTATGTTCCTATTGACGTTAATTATCCGGAAGAAAGAAAAGAATATATAAAAAACGATAGTGGTTGTAGTATAATTATAGACAATTCATTCCTGAGTTTGTTTAAAGAAACTATTTCTGATTATTCAGATGTTCAGCCTGAGGTTGCTATAAAATCAGATGACTTGGCCTATGTTATTTACACTTCAGGAAGTACAGGGCAACCTAAAGGGGTAATGATTGAACATAAGAGTATTACCAATACCATTTTATCTCAAATTAAGGCTTTTTCTATTGGCAATAGTGATAGTTGTTTGCAATTTGCGAGCCCTTCATTTGATGCTTCCATTTGGGAAATTTGTATTTCGCTTTTGAGTGGTTCTCGTTTGTGTATTATAGAAGAAGAAGTAAAGTCAAATATTGAATTTTTTAGAAGTTTTATAGACAACAATAGTATCACCTTTACAACTTTGCCACCGGCATTTTTGCAATTGTTGTCCGTTGAAGACTTGAAAGGTATTAGAACTTTAGTTACTGCAGGGGAGTCGATACCTTTGGAATTAGCGAAGACATTTTCTAAGCACTATAATTACATCAATGCTTATGGTCCTACAGAAGCAAGTATCTGTTCTACAACTTTTAGAGGAGATATAAATAACCTTGTTTCTATTGGTAAGCCCATTGATAATACTACTGCTTACATTGTGGACGAAAGCAACCGACTTTTACCAATCGGTGTTATTGGAGAGTTATGTGTGGGTGGAGCTGGTGTAGCCCGTGGTTATTTGAATCAGGAAGAATTAACGAAAGAGAAGTTTATAGTAAGTCCTTTTATAGAAGGAGACCGAATGTATAAGACAGGCGATTTAGCACGCTGGCTACCGGATGGAAATATAGAATATGTTGGAAGGAAAGACGATCAGGTAAAGATTCGTGGTTATCGTATCGAGTTGGGTGAGATTGAAAATGCATTACTATCATTAGAAGCAGTAAGCCAATGTTGCGTTTTGGCTAAAGAAAATGCAGGAGGTACCAAACGTCTGGTTGGTTACGTAGTGCTGGAAGGTGAACTGGATAAAGTTGATTTACAAGAACAATTAAAATTAAGTCTGCCGGAGTATATGGTTCCAATGATCTGGGTTGAACTGGATTATATGCCGTTAACTTCAAATGGTAAACAGGATAAAAAGGCGTTACCGGATCCGGATAATTTGGATCTTTCTACGCAAGAGTATGTTGCACCACGTACAGATACAGAAAAACAGTTGGCTATAATCTGGCAACAGTTGTTGGGTATAGAAAAAGTAGGGATTTATGATAACTTCTTTGAGTTGGGTGGGCATAGTTTATTGGCGACCCGATTGGTATCGATGATTCGTAAAGAGCTGTCTATTGAGGTTTCTATCAGAGAAGTGTTTGAGTACACAAGTATAGCAGCTTTAGGAGCTCATGTATCGGTTCAGTCGAAAGGAGTATTACTGCCTACTATTGTTTCAGAGCATCGTCCCGAGCGAATTCCAATGTCCTTTAGTCAGGAACGTTTGTGGTTTTTGGATCAGTTGCAAGGTAGTACAGAATATCATATTCCTACAGTGCTTCGTTTGGAAGGAGTGGTAGATGTATCAATTTTAGAGAAAACATTGCACAGTATAGTGTCACGTCATGAGGTATTGCGTACGATTCTTTTATCCGAAGATGGTGTAGGGTATCAGCAAATAATACCTGCAGAAGACTGGACACTGGATCAGATAAAAGTAGCAGACGAATCACTCTTAGAGAGTAGTCTGCAGGATTATCTGATGAGTCCTTTTGATTTAGCAAAGGACTATAAGTTAAGAAGCTGTCTGTACGATTTAGGAAATCAGCAGTATGTATTGGCTTGTGTGTTTCATCACATTGCCAGTGATGGCTGGTCGGGTGGTATTTTGGTGAATGAGTTTATGGAGTTTTACAGTGCTCTTCAATCTGGAAGAACAGCTGTTTTACCGGAATTAACGTTACAATATTCCGATTATGCGATCTGGCAAAGAAAATATCTCGAAGGAGCTGTTCTAGAAGCACAGTTATCGTATTGGGAAGCGAAGCTTCAAGGAGTGGCTACCTTATCTTTACCAACAGATTATCCTCGCCCTTCTGTGCAGAGTATGGCAGGTTCAAGTGCTTTCTTGTTTTTGGACAAAGAAATCAGTGAGTCTTTAAAAGCGTTATGCCAAAGAGAAGGGGTTACCATGTTTATGGTAATGTTAGCTGCCTTTAAAGTATTGTTGTCACGTTATAGTGGTCAGGACGATATTTGCGTGGGTACTCCAATAGAGAATCGTACCCAATCGGAATTAGAAGGTATGATTGGCTTTTTTGTCAATACCCTGGCACTTCGCAGTGATTTGGGTGGTAATCCGGATTTTAAAGAACTTTTATCCCGAGTAAAAGAAACGACATTGGGTAGTTATGATCATCAGCTGGCTCCATTTGAGAAAGTGGTAGACCGGGTAGTAACTACTCGTGACAGAAGTATGACACCTTTGTTTCAGGTAATGTTTGATTTTCACAACAGTGTTGAAAACGCTAAAGAAGGAACCTCAAGAATAGAAGATCTTGTAATTTCCGGACATGAATATTCAGATACTACAGCTCAATTTGATTTGATGTTGAGTATCACAGAAAGTGATTTTGATATTTCGGTAGGAATAAATTATTGCACCGCTTTATTTGACCAGACTACGATTGATCGTATGTTGTTGCATTATAAAGAGTTGTTGGTAAATATGTTGAGTGATATCAGTCAGCCAATACATAGTTTGCCTATGTTGACTGCGGCGGAATCCCATCAGATAGCAGCTGTTTTCAACGATACGTTTGTAGAATATCCATTGGATCAGACGGTAGTTGATTTGTTTGAGCAGCAGGTGCAAAAAACGCCTGATGCTATCGCTGTAGTTTTTGGCTCGGAAGAGTTAAGTTACAAAGAGTTAGATAAGCGTTCTAATCAGCTGGGCCATTATCTTCGTGATCAGGGTGTGGTGGCAGATAGCCTGGTAGGTATCTGTGTAGATCGTAGTTTGAATATGCTTGTTGGGATCTTGGGTATTTTAAAATCAGGAGGTGCTTATGTGCCTGTTAAACCGGATTATCCGGCATCCCGTATTTCCTATATTGCTCAGGATACCGGTTGTTCTTTGGTTCTTACCGATGCATCAAGTAGAGAGGCTTTGTCTGCGATTTTAAGTGATAGTAAGATTATCGTTTTGGATGATTCCTCTTCGGTATATGCCAATTGCTCTGTAGAACCATTAGGTATTTCGTATTCACCTGCTTCGTTGAGTTATGTTATTTATACCTCGGGAAGTACGGGAGCTCCCAAAGGAGCTATGATAGAGCATAGTGGGCTATTGAACCATCTTTTGATTATGATTGATGATTTGAATATGGACAGTACCAGCGTTGTTGCCTTTACAGCGCCTTTTACTTTTGATATTTCGGTATGGCAATTATTAAGTGGTTTATTATGTGGAGGTCGTATTGCGATTTACAGTGAGTCCATGATCTTGGACACCAATGATTTTCAGAATGCTTTATGTTCTTATGGGGTTACCCATCTTCAGTTAGTTCCTTCTTACATATTGAATTTATTGGAAACAGGTTCAAGAAAAGGTTTGGAAGATTTACGTTATTTTCTGGTTACAGGAGAAGCGGCTACGATTTCATTATTGGAATCCTGGTTTGCGTCGTTTCCTTCTATTGCTGTAGTGAATGCTTATGGTCCTGCAGAAGCATCAGATGATGTCAGTCTTCATATTATGTACGAGGCTCCTTCTGGAGTTGTAGTTCCTATAGGTAAGCCTGTAGCCAATATGCAGTTGTATGTTGTAGATGCGTATGATAATTTATGTCCGATTGGAGTTGTTGGAGAGTTATGGGTTAGTGGTGTAGGAGTAGGACGAGGTTATTTAAACAGAGAAGAATTAACTCAAGAGAAGTTTATAGCGAATCCTTTTGCAGGAGGAGACAGAATTTATAAGACAGGCGATTTAGTACGTTGGCTTGCTGATGGAAGCCTTGAGTTTATCGGCAGGAAAGACAATCAGGTTAAGATTCGAGGCTATCGTATTGAGCTTGGTGAGATCGAGAATGCTTTGTCTTCTTTATCTGGAATTATTCAGTGTGGAGTATTGGCCAAAGAGGATGCAAGTGGTAACAAACGTTTGGTTGGTTATGTGGTGGTAGAAGGCAAACTGGATAAAGCAGATCTACAAGAACAATTGAAATCAAGTTTACCCGAGTATATGGTTCCGATGATCTGGGTTGAGTTGGATCAGTTGCCGTTAACTCCTAACGGTAAATTGGACAGAAAAGCGTTACCGGATCCGGATAATTCAGATCTTTCTACACAGGAGTATGTTGCACCACGCACAGAGACAGAGGAACAGTTGGCTGTTATCTGGCAGAATTTATTGGGAATAGAAAAGGTAGGGATTTATGATAACTTCTTTGAATTAGGAGGTCATAGTTTACTGGCGACCCGATTGGTATCGATGATTCGTAAAGAATTGTCTATTGAAGTATCGATTCGAGAAGTTTTTGAGTACACTAGCATAGCCGCATTAGGAGCGCATGTATCGGTTCAATCTACAGGAGTCTTATTGCCGACTATTGTTGTGGAGGAGCGTCCGGCGCGAATTCCATTGTCTTTCAGTCAGGAACGTTTGTGGTTTTTGGATCAGTTAGAAGGAAGTGTTGCCTATCATATTCCTATAGTTCTTCGTTTGGAAGGAGCAGTGGATGCGTCGATTTTAGGACAAACCTTGCAAAGTATAGTTTCGCGTCATGAGGTATTGCGTACGATTCTTTTATCCGAAGATGGGGTAGGCTATCAGGAAATAATAGGTGCAGAAAATTGGAAGCTTGATCAGATAAAAATAGAAGATCCAGCACTGTTAGAGAGTAGTCTGCAGGATTATCTGATGTTACCTTTTGATTTAGCAAAAGAATATAAGTTAAGAAGTTGTCTGTACGATTTAGGAAACCAGCAGTATGTATTGGCTTGTGTGTTTCATCATATTGCCAGTGATGATTGGTCAGAAGGGATTTTAGTAAATGAGTTTATGGAGCTTTACAGTGCTCTTCAATCTGGAAGAACTGCTGTTTTACCGGAACTTACTCTGCAATATTCAGATTATGCGATCTGGCAAAGAAAGTATCTCGAAGGAGCTGTTTTAGAAGCACAGTTATCGTATTGGGAAGAGAAGTTGCAAGGACTGCCTACTTTATCATTGCCAACAGATTATGCTCGTCCTTCTGTGCAAAGTACAGCAGGTTCGAGGGCTTCTTTAGTTTTAGATAAAGAACTAAGTGAGTCTTTAAATGCATTGTGTCAAAGAGAAGGTGTTACCTTGTTTATGGTAATGCTGTCTGCCTTTAAGGTATTGTTGTCGCGTTATAGCGGGCAAGATGATATCTGTGTTGGTACTTCTATTGCTAACCGTACCCAAGCAGAGTTGGAAGGCATGATTGGCTTTTTTGTAAATGTGTTGGCACTTCGCAGTGATCTTGGAGGTAATCCAAGTTTCAAGGAACTTTTAGAAAGAGTAAAAGAAACTACATTAGGAGGATATGACCATCAGTTGGTTCCATTTGAGAAGATCGTAGATCGAATGATTATTAATCGTGACAGGAGTATGAGTCCATTATTCCAGGTGTTATTTGTATTGCATAATGCACCGGAAGAGTTGGGAGAAACAGGAAAAGGTTTAGAAAATGTTACCCTTTCAGGTTATGAATTTGATGCGGTTACTTCGAAGTCAGATTTAACATTGAACGCGTCGGAAGAGGATTCAATGATTCTGTTAACTATAGAATATTGTACTGCTTTGTTTGATAAAGCTACAATTGATCGTATGCTGTTGCATTATAAAGAATTGTTGGGAAGTATTGTCAATGATATGAACCAACCAATAGAGAGTCTTTCTATGCTTGACCAGGAGGATAAGCAGCAATTATTGACTGTTTTTAATGATACTGCATTTGCATACCCTCAGGATAAAACGATAGTGGATTTATTTAATGATCAGGTTCTTAAAACACCACAAGCAATAGCCTTGGTTTTTGAAGATCAGGTGATGACTTATAAAGAACTGGACGAGCGATCCAACCAATTGGTTCATTATTTTGAATCGATGGGAGTGATTAGTGATTCGCGAATAGGAATTTTGTTTAACAGAAGTTTTGATATGATCGTTAGTATATTAGGGATTCTAAAATCAGGATGTACTTATATTCCTTTAGATCCTACCTTACCTTCTAAACGATTATCGCATATAGTAGAAGATTCAAGCGTGAATTTTCTTCTTTACAGAGAAGACTCTTTATTATCAAGTTTATCCGTTTCAGATTTTATTTTCTTCTTAGATATAGCAGAATCTTCTGCTTATGAATCTTCAAAAGTGGTAAATGAAAGACATCCTGCTTCCGTAGCCTATGTCATGTATACGTCAGGAACTACAGGTAACCCAAAAGGAGTGATGATAACAGATGATAATATTGTTAGTTTATGTAAAAGCTGTGATTATATCTCATTGAATTCAGATACGGTATGGTTGTCAACAGGATCTATTTCTTTTGATGCTACGACCATAGAATTTTTCGGTACTTTATTAAATGGAGGACAATTAATATTAGCAGATACAAATACATTATTGAGTGTCGTAAATTTAAAAGAACTTATTATAAAACATAAAGTTACTACTATGTGGATGACAGCCTCTTGGTTTCATCAAGTAGTAGAAGATGATGTAGCTGTTTTTGAAAATTTAATTGATTTAGTAGTTGGAGGTGATGTAGTTTTGTTTAATTATACCAATAAATTAAAAGAACTTTATCCACAGCTGCATATTGTCAATGGTTATGGTCCTACAGAAAATACTACTTTTTCTACTACCTATAGTATTGATGAAGTTACTCATAGAAACATTCCGATCGGTAAACCTATTAGAAATAGTCAGGCTTATATCTTAGGTTCCAAATTGAATCTATTGCCAATTGGTGTTATCGGAGAGTTATGTGTGGGTGGATCAGGTCTGGCCAAGGGGTATTTGAATCAGGAAGAATTAACCCAAGAGAAGTTTATAGCGAATCCTTTTATAGAAGGAGACCGAATTTATAAGACAGGCGATTTAGCGCGCTGGCTAGCTGATGGAAATATAGAATATATTGGAAGAAAAGACGATCAGATAAAGATTCGTGGTTATCGAATTGAGCTTGGAGAGATCGAGACTGCGCTTTCTTCGGTATCAGGAATTATCCAGTGTTGTGTTTTAGCCAGAGAGGATGAAGGAGGCAATAAACGTTTGATCGGTTATGTAGTTTCAGAAGGTAAATTAAATACAACAGATTTACAGGAACGCTTAAGAGTAAGCCTTCCGGAGTATATGGTTCCGATGTTTTGGGTTGAGATGGATCAGTTGCCATTAACCTCTAATGGTAAATTGGACAAGAAAGCTTTACCGGATCCGGATAGTTCTGAGTTATCCAGTAAAGAGTTTGTGGCTCCGGGTACAGATACAGAAAAACAGTTGGCAGTTATCTGGCAGCAGTTGTTGGGAATAGAAAAAATAGGGATTCATGATAACTTCTTTGAGTTGGGTGGACATAGTTTATTGGCGACCCGATTAGTATCGATGATTCGTAAAGAGTTGACGATAGAAATTGAAATTGTAGACGTATTTGAACACACTACTATAGCAGCTTTAGGAGCTCATGTATCGGTTCAGTCAAAAGGAGTATTACTGCCTACTATTGTTTCAGAGCATCGTCCCGAGCGAATTCCATTGTCTTTTAGTCAGGAACGTTTGTGGTTTTTGGATCAGTTGCAAGGTAGTACAGAGTATCATATTCCTACAGTGCTTCGTTTGGAAGGAGTGGTAGATGTATCGATTTTAGAGAAAACATTACACAGTATAGTGTCACGCCATGAGGTATTGCGTACGATTCTTTTATCCGAAGATGGTGTAGGATATCAGCAAGTAATAGCTGCAGAAGACTGGACATTGGATCAGGTAAAAATAGAAGATAAAACACTCTTAGAGAGTAGTCTGCAGGATTATTTGATGAGTCCTTTTGATTTAGCAAAGGATTATAAGTTAAGAAGCTGTCTGTATGATTTAGGAAATCAGCAGTATGTACTGGCTTGTGTACTTCATCACATTGTTAGTGATGGCTGGTCGGGTGGTATCTTGATAAATGAGTTTATGGAGTTTTACAGTGCTCTTCAATCTGGCAGAACAGCTGTTTTACCGGAGTTAACGTTACAATATTCCGATTATGCGATCTGGCAAAGAAAGTATCTCGAAGGAGCTGTTTTAGATGCGCAGTTAGCGTATTGGGAAGCGAAGCTTCAAGGAGTGGCTACTTTATCTTTACCAACAGATTATCCTCGCCCTGCTGTGCAGAGTATGGCAGGTTCAAGTGCTTTCTTGTTTTTGGACAAAGAAATCAGTGAGTCTTTAAGAGCGTTATGCCAAAGAGAAGGGGTTACCATGTTTATGGTAATGTTAGCTGCCTTTAAAGTATTGTTGTCACGTTATAGTGGTCAGGACGATATTTGTGTGGGAACTCCAATTGCTAACCGAACCCAATCGGAGTTAGAAGGTATGATTGGCTTTTTTGTCAATACTTTGGTTCTTCGTAGTGATTTGGGTGGTAATCCGGATTTTAAAGAACTTTTATCCCGAGTAAAAGAGACGACATTGGGTAGTTATGATCATCAGCTGGCTCCATTTGAGAAAGTGGTAGACCGGGTAGTAACTACTCGTGACAGAAGTATGACACCTTTGTTTCAGGTAATGTTTGACTTTCATAATGAGATTGAAAATTCGAAAGAAGAAAGTCCAAGTTTGGAAAATCTTATAATTTCCGAACATGAATATTCTGATGCTACATCTCTATTTGATTTGATGTTGAGTATCACAGAAAATGATTTTGATATTTCGGTAGGAATAAATTACTGCACTGCTTTATTTGACCAGACTACGATTGATCGTATGTTGTTGCATTATAAAGAGTTGTTGGTAAATATGTTGAGTGATATCAGTCAACCAATACATAGTTTGCCTATGTTGACTGCGGCGGAATCCCATCAGATAGCAGCTGTTTTCAACGATACGTTTGTAGAATATCCATTGGATCAGACGGTAGTTGATTTGTTTGAGCAGCAGGTGCAAAAAACGCCTGATGCTATCGCTGTAGTTTTTGGCTCGGAAGAGTTAAGTTACAAAGAGTTGGATAAGCGTTCTAATCAGCTGGGCCATTATCTTCGTGATCAGGGTGTGGTGGCAGATAGTCTGGTAGGTATCTGTGTAGATCGTAGTTTGAATATGCTTGTGGGGATCTTGGGTATTTTAAAATCAGGAGGTGCTTATGTGCCTGTTAAACCGGATTATCCGGCATCCCGTATTTCTTATATTGCTCAGGATACCGGTTGTTCTTTGGTTCTTACCGATGCATCAAGTAGAGAGGCTTTGTCTGCGATTTTAAGTGATAGTAAGATTATCGTTTTGGATGATTCCTCTTCGGTATATGCCAATTGCTCTGTAGAACCATTAGGTATTTCGTATTCACCTGCTTCGTTGAGTTATGTTATTTATACCTCGGGAAGTACGGGAGCTCCCAAAGGAGCTATGATAGAGCATAGCGGGTTATTGAACCATCTTTTGATTATGATTGATGATTTGAATATGGACAGTACCAGCGTTGTTGCCTTTACAGCGCCTTTTACTTTTGATATTTCGGTATGGCAATTATTAAGTGGTTTATTATGTGGAGGTCGTATTGCGATTTACAGTGAGTCCATGATCTTGGACACCAATGATTTTCAGAATGCTTTATGTTCTTATGGAGTTACGCATCTTCAGTTAGTTCCTTCTTACATATTGAACTTATTGGAAACAGGCTCAAGAAAAGGTTTGGAAGATTTACGTTATTTTCTGGTTACCGGAGAAGCGGCTACGATTTCATTATTAGAATCCTGGTTTGCGTCGTTTCCTTCTATTGCTGTAGTGAATGCTTATGGTCCTGCAGAAGCATCAGATGATGTCAGTCTTCATATTATGTACGAGGCTCCTTCTGGAGTTGTAGTTCCTATAGGTAAGCCTGTAGCCAATATGCAGTTGTATGTTGTAGATGCGTATGATAATTTATGTCCGATTGGAGTTGTTGGAGAGTTATGGGTTAGTGGTGTAGGAGTAGGACGAGGTTATTTAAACAGAGAAGAATTAACCCAAGAGAAGTTTATAGCGAATCCTTTTGCAGGAGGAGACAGAATTTATAAGACAGGCGATTTAGTGCGTTGGCTTGCTGACGGAAGCCTTGAGTTTATCGGCAGGAAAGACAATCAGGTTAAGATTCGAGGGTATCGTATTGAGCTTGGTGAGATCGAGAATGCTTTGTCTTCTTTATCTGGAATTATCCAGTGTGGAGTATTGGCCAAAGAGGATGCAAGTGGTAACAAACGTTTGGTTGGTTATGTGGTGGTAGAAGGCAAACTGGATAAAGCAGATTTACAGGAACAATTGAAATCAAGTTTACCCGAGTATATGGTTCCGATGATCTGGGTTGAGTTGGATCAGTTGCCGTTAACTCCTAATGGTAAATTGGATAGAAAAGCGTTACCGGATCCGGATAATTCAGATCTCTCTACACAGGAGTATGTTGCACCACGCACAGAGACAGAGGAACAGTTGGCTGTTATCTGGCAGAATTTATTGGGAATAGAAAAAGTAGGGATTTATGATAACTTCTTTGAATTAGGAGGTCATAGTTTACTGGCGACCCGATTGGTATCGATGATTCGTAAAGAATTGTCTATTGAGGTTTCTATCAGAGAAGTTTTTGAGTACACTAGTATAGCCGCATTAGGGGCACATGTATCGGTTCAATCTACAGGAATATTATTACCGACTATTGTTGTGGAGGAGCGTCCGGCGCGAATTCCATTGTCTTTCAGTCAGGAACGTTTGTGGTTTTTGGACCAATTGCAAGGCAGTACAGAATACCATATCCCGATCGTCTTCCGTTTGGAAGGAGCAGTGGATGTGTCGATTTTAGGACAAACCTTGCAAAGTATAGTTTCGCGTCATGAGGTATTGCGTACGATTCTTTTATCCGAAGATGGGGTAGGCTATCAGGCAATAATAGGTGCAGAAAACTGGAAGCTTGATCAGAAAAAAATAGAAGATCCAGTATTGTTAGAGAGTAGTCTACAGGATTACCTGATAGTACCTTTTGATTTAGCAAAAGAATATAAGTTAAGAAGTTGTTTGTATGATTTAGGAAATCAGCAGTATGTATTGGCTTGTGTGTTTCATCATATTGCCAGTGATGCTTGGTCAGAAGGGATTTTAGTAAATGAGTTTATGGAGTTTTACAGTGCTCTCCAATCCGGCAGAACAGCTGTTTTACCGGAACTTACTCTGCAATATTCAGATTATGCGATCTGGCAAAGAAAGTATCTCGAAGGAGCTGTTTTAGAAGCACAGTTATCGTATTGGGAAGAGAAGTTGCAAGGACTGCCTACTTTATCATTGCCAACAGATTATACTCGTCCTTCTGTGCAGAGTACAGCAGGTTTGAGGGCTTCTTTAGTTTTGGATAATGAACTTAATGAGGCGTTAAATGCATTGTGTCAAAGAGAAGGTGTTACGTTGTTTATGGTAATGTTGTCTGCCTTTAAGGTATTGTTGTCGCGTTATAGCGGGCAAGATGATATCTGTGTTGGTACTTCTATTGCTAATCGAACCCAAGCGGAGTTAGAAGGCATGATTGGCTTTTTTGTAAATGTGTTGGCACTTCGCAGTGATCTTGGAGGTAATCCAAGTTTCAAGGAACTTTTAGAAAGAGTAAAAGAAACTACATTAGGAGCATATGACCATCAGTCGGTTCCATTTGAGAAGGTTGTAGATCGAGTGGTTACTACCCGAGACAGAAGTATGACACCATTGTTTCAGGTGGCGTTCGTATTGCAAAATACTCCACAAGGGTCGGAAGAATCAGAAGAAGGGAATGGCCTGGAAGGTATTACTCTTTCAGATTATGAATTTGATACCGTTACATCACAGTTTGATTTAACACTGAATGTATCGGAAGAGAGTAATGGTACTGCATTGGATGTAATGTATTGTACCGCCTTATTTGATAAGACCACGATTGATCGAATGCTGTTGCATTATAGAGAATTGCTGGTAAGTATTGTCAATGATGTGAACCAACCAATAGAGAGTCTTTCTATGCTTGACCCAGAGGATAAGCAGCAATTATTGACTGTTTTTAATGATACTGCATTTGCATACCCTCAGGATAAAACGATAGTGGATTTATTTAATGATCAGGTTCTTAAAACACCACAAGCAATAGCCTTGGTTTTTGAAGATCAGGTGATGACTTATAAAGAACTGGACGAGCGATCCAACCAATTGGTTCATTATTTTGAATCGATGGGAGTGATTAGTGATTCGCGAATAGGAATCTTGTTTAACAGAAGTTTTGATATGATCGTTAGTATATTAGGGATTCTAAAATCAGGATGTACTTATGTTCCTTTAGATCCTACCTTACCTTCTAAACGATTATCGCATATAGTAGAGGATTCGAGCGTGAATTTTCTTCTTTACAGAGAAGACTCTTTATTATCAAGTTTATCAGTTTCAGATTTTATTTTCTTCTTAGATATAGCAGAATCTTCTGCTTACGAATCTTCAAAAGTGGTAAATGAAAGACATCCTGCTTCCGTAGCCTACGTCATGTATACGTCAGGAACTACAGGTAACCCAAAAGGAGTGATGATAACAGATGATAATATTGTTAGTTTATGTAAAAGCTGTGATTATATCTCATTGAATTCAGATACGGTATGGTTGTCAACAGGATCTATTTCTTTTGATGCTACGACCATAGAATTTTTCGGTACTTTATTAAATGGAGGACAATTAATATTAGCAGATACAAATACATTATTGAGTGTCGTAAATTTAAAAGAACTTATTATAAAACATAAAGTTACTACTATGTGGATGACAGCCTCTTGGTTTCATCAAGTAGTAGAAGATGATGTAGCTGTTTTTGAAAATTTAATTGATTTAATAGTTGGAGGTGATGTAGTTTTGTTTAATTATACCAATAAATTAAAAGAACTTTATCCACAGCTGCATATTGTCAATGGTTATGGTCCTACAGAAAATACTACCTTTTCTACCACCTACAGTATTGATGAAGTTACTCATAGAAACATTCCGATCGGTAAACCTATTAGAAATAGCCAGGCCTATATTTTAGATTCCAAATTGAATCTATTGCCAATTGGTGTTATCGGAGAGTTATGTGTGGGTGGATCAGGTCTGGCCAAGGGGTATTTGAATCAGGAAGAATTAACCCAAGAGAAGTTTATAGCGAATCCTTTTATAGAAGGAGACCGAATTTATAAGACAGGCGATTTAGCGCGCTGGCTCCCGGATGGAAATATAGAATACATCGGTAGAAAGGACAATCAGGTAAAGATTCGTGGTTATCGAATTGAGCTTGGTGAGATTGAAAATGTATTGTCTTCATTTTCAGAAATTATCCAGTGTTGTGTTTTAGTCAGAGAGGATGAAGTTGGGAACAAACGTTTGATCGGTTATGTAGTTTCAGAAGGTAAATTAAATACAACAGATTTACAGGAACGCTTAAGAGTAAGTCTTCCGGAATATATGGTTCCGATGTTCTGGGTTGAGATGGATCAGTTGCCATTAACCTCTAATGGTAAATTGGACAAGAAAGCTTTACCGGATCCGGATAGTTCCGAGTTATCCAGTAAAGAGTTTGTAGCTCCGGGTACAGACCTGGAAAAACAGTTGGCAGTTATCTGGCAGCAGTTGTTGGGAATAGAAAAAATAGGGATTCATGATAACTTCTTTGAGTTGGGTGGACATAGTTTATTAGCAATAAAACTAGTTGCAAAAATTAATGAAGTATTGGATTCGAATACAAATATTATGACCATATTTGAATATCCAACGATATCTAATTTTGTAGAGAATATAGATTCAATGCAGTCTGCTAAGGAAAATATCTTAATACCTTTACAAAAGAAAGGTAGTAATAAAGCGATATATTTGGCTCCACCGGGAGGTGGAACAGTTAACTGTTATATTGAACTAGTCAAATTACTGGGAGATGAGCAACCGGTATATGCATTTCAATCCCCGGGATTAAATGGAAAATCTCCAGTTTCAGAATCTATTGAAGAAATGGCTTCTAAGTTTATAGAAGAAATGCAAAAAATAGATCAATATGGACCATATCGACTTGGTGGATATTCCCTTGGCGGAATATTGGCTTATGAAATGGCGGTACAACTGCAAGATAAGGGATTTGATGTTGAAGAATTATTGATTTTGGATAGTTCTTTTATGGGATTTGACGTTGATAGAAGTGAAAATAAGGAACGAGATGATTCGTATCGCAGTTCATTAAAAATACTTATTCAAGCCATGTTCGGAGATGAATTTAATTGGTCTGATTTAGTGCTTGAAAACAAAACAGCAGAAGAACAAATCGAGGCTGTGAGTAAAGTGTTAAGTGACTCCAAACTAAAAATTAATGAGGATGAAGTAAGAGGCCATTTAGAAGTTATTTTCCGAAACGAAAATTACATTTATATAGCCAAAAACAAGCCAAAATTAAAGGTGCCAATTATTCTGTTCAGAGCAATGTATACTGAAATAGAAAGTGAAATTGAGAATAAAATAATAACGGTTGAAAATGATCTCGAAGAATTTGATTACGGATGGCAAGAGTATACTACTGAACAGGTAATAGTACATAATATTCCTTCTACCCACATCACGTTATTAGACAACACTTATATCAAAGAAATTTCAGATATTTTAATAAGTTTAAATGAGCTCACGTCAGAAATACAACAAATAAATAATTAAGTAAAATGCAAAAACAAAAAAATAAAACATAAATAAAGAGATACTAATTTTTTTAGGGATGATGAACAAACTTTCTCTGACACATGAAGGAGAGAGTGTATACGAAATGTAGAAAAGTTGAATTTTAGGGGTCAAATAAAGTTTTTGACCCAATAAAAGATTTCCCGAGTTATCCATACTTCATTCCTAAAAAGCATTAGTGTCAACAGTTATCGTAAGTAATAAAAAAGAAAAAAGCTTTCTATTTAAGCTTAATATTAAACTATTTGAAAAAAATGAATAATCAGAAATTGTTTCTAAAGCCAAATGTAGTAATTGAACCATTGTTTGATAATTGGTATGCATGGAGTCACTTGATTTCTCCTGCCACCAGTGCAATGAATATAACAGGTCGAAATTTAAAAATTATGAACTCCTATATTCAGGCACCTTCAGCTCATGCTGCGGCAGTTAAAAACCCTAAAATGTTAGGAGGTCCTTTTATTGATTATGGTGGAAAAAGGGTTGACGAAATCCAGAAATTAAAAGAAGAAACTTTAGAGAAACAAAAAGATATGATTGCTTTTAGTGAAGCGATCAAGACTCTTGACACTCTTTTGAAAAACAAAGCAAAAGGGTATTCTTTAGATCCATTGTATGATGAAATTCCTGAAATACTTAAAGGATATGTAGAACTTTATTATGATCTGAACAATCAAGCTTCTTTTCGATTTTTTGAACCACTTTTGTATCATAGCAAATTTTACAATCCAGCTTCACAAAGTATATTATTGTGGTTAACAGAAAATGATGAGCGTCCTTTTGTTTTAAGTACACCGCGTTTAGCAGATAACGAAAAAATTCATTTGAATATTCCATTTAGCCACAAAGGTCTGGATGCGTTGAGCAAAATGAAGAAAAATCCGGGCGATTTTGATTCTATAAAAGAATTATTAGGAATTAGTGAAGAGCAAGCGCCTCTCTTTGAGTCCTTTTTTACTACTGAGGCTCCAAAAGAGTACAATAACTATGAAGGAGACAAAGTTAGAATGAGATATTTCGGTCATGCTTGTATTCTCGTGGAAACAAAAGAGGTCAGTATAATGTTAGACCCCGTAATCAGTTATTATGGATACCCTCAGGAAGTAGAGCGATACTCCGATATGGATTTGCCGGATAGTATTGATTACGTTTTGATTACACACAATCACCAGGACCATATTTTATTCGAAACTTTAATTCCTTTACGTCACAAGATTAAGAATATTGTAGTGCCCAGAGCATCTAATGGTGCTTTACAAGATCCAAGTATAAAATTGATGTTAAATGCTATTGGTTTTGACAATGTGATCGAAATCGATGAGATGGAAGCAATCAAATTTAGTGATTGTGTAATAACCGGTGTGCCTTTTGTTGGAGAACATTCGGATTTAAACATACAGGCAAAAATTTGCCATCATGTAAGTGTTGGAGATTTTAAAATGCTTTTTGTTGCAGATTCCTGTAATATTGAGTCCAGATTATATCAGCACGTTCAAGCAGTTTTAGGAGATATTGATGTTCTTTTTCTGGGAATGGAGTGTGATGGTGCCCCTTTATCATGGCTTTATGGTCCGTTGTTAACAGAGAGTTTACCTAGAGATAAAGATATATCACGCAGATTGGCCGGTTCTAATTTTGAAAAAGGTAAAGGACTTATTAATGCTTTTAATGCAAAAGAAGTATATGTTTATGCCATGGGACAAGAACCTTGGTTGGAATTCATTAGTAGTATAAAATATACCGATGAATCCAATCCGATTGTACAGTCTAATATCCTTATTGAATACTGTAGAGAAAGAAACATTATTTCTGAAAGACTTTTTGGAGAAAAAGAAATTTTTTATAATTACTCAGATGTACTGGTATAATTAAAAGTAGAGATCTTGCATGTCATATTTTACAGCATTAAAATAGTAGCACGAAAGATATTCGCTTGTCTTCTGATATAGTATAGATTGAAATCTATTTAAGGGATTAATACCGATGTTTTTAGTTTAAGAATCTAAAAATTGACTAAATAAAAAAGCTGCTTCTGATGCATTTCAGAATGCAGCTTTTTATTGTTATAGTTCTTCGATGCAGTACCTTTTTTTTACTGTATTCTCAGATCAAGGATTCGGTGGTGTAATTGTATAATGCCATCATACAATCGGAAATATTTGATGCGTTTTTGTTTTTTAAAAGGCATTTCCCAATATTATTTTCAATAAAAAAAAGCATTCAAGTTGATTTTTCCCAGGCCGAATGACATCTTTAGAGGCATAAATGGGAATCTTTGAGAAAAGAAAATAAGATTTTTACATTTTTATAAATCGGTCATCAGTTTCATATTAAAAACGTCACAATCTGTAAGGTGTTGCTTGTTAGTTAGTTATTTATTCTTAAGGCTTTTCTTAAAATAAAATTACGACTTGTATTTTGGTTTGTAAGTAAAATTATAAAAAAAACAATGTTTTTGATTAGGAACTTTCCTATTTCCGTTTGTTATACTTAAAACAAAAGCATGTCGAAGAAAAGAGTTGCCGCATTTTTAACAAGAAAGAATTTGATAGACAAAAACTTCGATTTTGCATTTGGTTAAAACTTATTTCAATACCGTATTGCAACAAATAAAGTACAGTGTGAATAAGTAAAAAGAAGGTTAAAACGATAATAATAGTAGAAATGTCTAACTTAAAACTTGTAATAAATGGATCATTAAAATAGATTGCTTTTCAATAGAAGAGAAAGAATGTACTTATGTCAAGGGTAGTATAAAACTATCTAATTTAATAATATTTTAAATATAAAATTCATGAAGCATATCATTTTAGCATGCTTTTCTTTATTCAGTTTACGTATGTTTTCCCAAAATGTAACTGTAGCCGTAGATAGTAAGATAACCCTCAAAGAATTATTTAAACAAATTGAAAATCAGACAGATTTAAATTTTTCAGTTGCAGATCAAATTGATACAAATCAAAAATATTTTACAAAAGAAGATATTTATAAAGATACACCAATAAATGAGCTTGTTGTTGCGCTAAACAAGAGCTCTTCTATTGAATTTTCAATTGCAGGGAATTCTATTTTAGTAAAACAAAAAACTTTAAATACAACTAAAAAAAGTAAGTTAAGTGGACAGGTTCTCGACGAGAGTAATCAACCTGTAATAGGTGCTAATGTTTTTATAAAAGAGCTAGCAAGAGGTGTTGTGACTGATGCAAATGGAATGTTTTCTATAGAATTGGAAAAGGGGAGTTATACGGTTCGGATTCGTTCTATGGGTTTTAAAAATATAGAAGAACTGGTTACAATTTCGGATGATATGACAATGAATTTTGTTATGAAAGATGATAGCCAACAATTGGAACAGGTAATCATAATCGGTACGAAAGCAGTTGATATCAAGAACCCTCAAATGAGTGTCAATAAGCTTAATATGGAAGAGATAAAGAGGATTCCGGTTGTTATGGGCGAGGCAGATCCTTTAAAGGCGATCTTGACATTACCGGGAGTTACTAACGGAGGAGAAGCTTCATCAGGATTTAATGTTCGCGGTGGTGCTGCCGATCAGAATTTAATTCTTTTGGATGGTGCTCCGGTATACAATGATTCTCATTTGTTTGGTTTTTTCTCTGTTTTTAATGCAGATATTGTTAGTGGATTGGATTTATATAAGGGAGGTATTCCTTCTAAATTTGGTGGTCGTGTTTCTTCTGTTCTTGATGTGAGCCAACAAACTGGAAATTTTGAAGAATACAAGATAAATGGAGGTATTGGTACGGCATCCAGTAGGTTATTAGTGCAAGGCCCTGTAAAAAAAGACAAAGGTTCCTTTATTATAGCAGGACGTGCTTCGTATGCTCATTTATTTTTGAAAGTGACAGATATTAAGAGTACTGCTATGTTCTATGATCTTAATGCAAAGTTTAACTATCGATTGAGCGCCAATAACACGCTTGCTTTCTCGGGATATTTAGGGAACGATACATTTGAAATAAGCAAACGATTTACCAATTCATATGGGAATACAATGGGTATCTTAAATTGGACCCATAAATTTTCTGATAAATTAGATACAAAGCTAGGCGTCTTTTATAGTGACTATAAATTTAGTCTAGGAATTGAAATGGAAGATTTTGAATGGAAAAGTGCTATTAAGAGTTATGGACTTAAATACAATTGGAATCATTCTCTATCAGAAAAGTTTAAACTCAACTATGGAATTGATGGTTTGTATTATAATTTTAATCCGGGTGTTTTAGAACCTACAACTTCGGATTCTCAGGTTAATTACAGACAACTTGACAAAAAGTTTGCGTTGGAAACTTCTGCATATATTGATTTTGAACATCAGATTACTAAGAAACTTAACCTTCGCTACGGATTGCGTTATAGTATGTTTTATCGTTTAGGTGCAGAAGAGATCAGCACCTATGAAAATGATATGGCCGTAGTATATAATCCAATTTATGATATTTATGAACAAGGTACTCCAACAGGAACAGTTTCATACGGAAGTGGAGAAGTGATAAGTAGTTTTAATAATTTTGAACCACGTTTTGCATTATCCTACGCTTTTAACGAAAACACTTCAGTAAAAGCAAGTTACAACAGGATGGCACAATATGTTCATATATTATCCAATTATCAGTCCCTATCACCAATGAATGTTTGGACACCTAGCGGACCATTTACCAAACCTCAACTATTAGATCAATATGCGGTAGGGTATTTTAAAAATTTTAAGGATAATGATTATTCTTTTGAAGGAGAGTTATTCTATAAGAATGTTCAAAATCGTATGGATTATATTGATGACGCAAGTATATTAGGAAATAATAATATCGAAAGAGTTATTCTGAATGGTAAAGCCAGATCTTATGGTGCTGAATTATTATTTAGAAAAAACACCGGTAGATTTACGGGATGGGTTTCTTATACGTTGTCCAAAACAGAACAAAAAACTCCGGGTAGAACTGCCGATGAGCCTGGTATCGCAAACGGGAATTGGTATTTATCAGGATATGACAAACTGCATAATTTAAATATTGTGACAAGTTATGCACTAAGTCCGAAGTGGTCTTTTAATACCAACTTTGCATTACAGTCCGGCCAGCCTGTGACGTATTCGAATGGTTACTATGAATTTGGAGGTCGTAATATACCAAATTATGGAGTGAGAAATGCAAACAGACTACCGGTTTATCATCACTTGGATATAGCGGCAACTTATACGCCAAAGCCGGATAAAAAGAAGGGATGGCAAAGTTATTGGGTATTTAGCATTTATAATGTTTACGGTAGAAAAAATGCTGCTTCAATGACGTTTACAACAAACGATGATACAGGAGATAATGAAACAAGAAAGTTATCCATTTATGGGTTTGTACCTGGTATTTCTTATAATTTTAAATTTTAATAGCATGCAGAGATTAAAAAAATATATGTTAAAAAGTAAAGGATTGACTTTGTTTAGTCTTCTTTTTGTTTTGTTCTTTACATCTTGTGAAGAGGTCGTACACCTGGATTTGGATACTGGAGAACCTAAAATAGTTATAGATGCCGAGATACAATGGAAGAAAGGAACAAGTGGCAATAATCAGGTAATAAAGATCAGTAAAATGGCTCCTTATTACAGTACAACTACACCAAAAGTTTCCGGAGCGCAAGTAAGGGTTGAAAACACTAATGGAGATGTTTTTACTTTTACGGAGTCTGCACCGGGTTCCTATGTATGTACTAATTTTGTTCCCGTTATTAATATGGAGTATACTTTGTATGTAACAGTAGAGGGACAAAGTTTTACGGCAGTTGAAAAGTTAACTTCTGTAACTCCAATTAATAGGGTTGAACAGACGCTAATGCCGGATATAACAGGACCGGATTTAATTGTGCTGACCTATTATTTTAATGATCCGGTCGATCAGGAGAATTATTATCTGGTAGATTACACAGGAGACTTTCTGCGTTATCCTGAATACACTTTAATTGATGATGAATCAACAAATGGAAATGTTATGAATACCAGTTTCGCAGATGCGGATATGAAGCCCGGGAAAACAGTTGCGATTGTACATCGTGGTATTTCTAAAAAGTTTTACAATTATATGAATCTAATATTGAGAGCGTCAGGCGGAAATGCCTCTTCTACGCCACCAAGTAACATTAGAGGAAATATTGTGAATAGTAATGATGCTAAAAATTTCGCATTAGGATATTTCAGACTTTGTGAATCCGATACGATTTCTTATTTAGTAGAATAAAAGGTTTTAATTATTGAGGTTGGTTTTTAATTACATCTGGTATATAAAATAATTTATACCAGATGTTTTTTTATAGTTTAAGTAGCGTTTTTTTCAGAAACAAGAAGTTACGGGTGTGTCTTTCGCCTGAACTGTCTTCTTGTAATGTCGAAAATAGGTTAACCAATATTTATCCATACTTTTGCTTTCACAGAGCTTTTGGACTTGATATCTTGATTTTTTTTAAAAAAAACTGCCTTTCTTAGAATAAAGTTTCTCACCAGTAAGAGTTCAGTCCTTAGTGTTAAAACAGTTATTTTCAGAATGTTCAACATCTTAGAAAATCATTTTTCAAAAAACGCACAAAAGATTCCTGTAAGAGCAGAGGATTTTTATTTGCAAACATGAAAAACATTGCTATATTTGCAACCGCTTATCACAACAAAGCGTAACAAAACAAGCTTCGGGGAGATACTCAAGCGGCCAACGAGGGCAGACTGTAAATCTGCTGTGTGAACTTCGCAGGTTCGAATCCTGCTCTCCCCACAAAAAAGTCCTAATTTTCATTAGGGCTTTTTTTTGTTCTTTCTTTTTATAGTAATTCCAATATTTCTACTACTGCTTTTCAAAGTTTTGACAGAACCTGGATCAAGTCCGAAAGTTGTGGGGAAGTAAAAATCTCGCAGAGTCGCAAAATCGCAAAGTTTTAATGAAAAAACAGAAAAAAGTTTGAGACTCTATACTATTTTTAGAAATCCAAAGCGAGAAAGTAGAAAACAGAAAGGTGGAGCTTAAAAACAGGAAAAAACTTAGCGGCTTGGCGTCTTTGCGAGATCGTCAAAGCGAGAAGTTAGAAAATTAGGTACTTAAAAAGCTCTGGCCAAAAAGTATATGATCTGCTACTTCTAACAAAAGAAATTTCTAAAAATTATTTCACAACTTTTTAACTTGATTAGAAATTACAGAAGTACAAGATATTTGTTCCTCCACAACAATATGTCTTGATCCCAGAATCTGCCATGCAAATGCTCGTGATAAGAAATCTGAAAGTGATGTCTTTTTTGATCACACATAGGATACTAGAAAATTTAAAGTACATAACTGAATTAATGCAATCCTGCTAAAATTTAATGTTCAGTGATCCAAAATATTTTATAAAAGGATCATTAAATTTAAAACAGAGCTAAATACCCTAAATACCAAAGCTGACAGGTTTTTGAAACCTGTCAGCTTTAATTCACAAAAGCAAAGAAAATAATCTTTTTACTTCTCGACAACTTTAGGGTTTAACTCATTTTTTAGTCTTTACTTGAATTCTATCTCGAAATAATTGAGAATTGCTTTATAACTATCCTGTGCAGTAAGACAGGTATCGAGCAGATATTCTTTCACATTATTCCATTCCTGAAGCCCTCTGTAATAAAAAAGTTTAAGCTGTTCATCTATTATAAATGGAACTATATTGTTTGCGAGACATTCTTTAAAAATAATTAACCGTCCTACACGACCATTGCCATCTTGAAAGGGATGTATGATTTCAAATTTATGATGAAAATCGATGATGTCTTCGATGGTTTTACTTTTAATGTTATGGTAAGTTATGAGAAGTTTTTTCATTTCTTCAGAAACTTGACGGGGATGGCAAGTCTGATTCCCCCCAACTTCGTTAGGTAGTTTTTTGTATTCACCAACGTTAAACCAATCTTTGCCGCTATCGGAGGTACCGGACTTTAATAAAAAATGTAGTTCTTTAATGATTGATTCAGTAAGTTTTGCATTCGCTTTTTCGATAATAAAGTCGATGCAGCGAAAGTGATTGGAAGTTTCGATAATGTCATCTACGTTTACGCTTTCTTTGGAAATACCAATGGTATTAGTTTCAAAAATGTATCTCGTTTGGTCGTGAGTAAGTCTGCTACCTTCAATTTTATTTGAATTATAGGTTAAATCAATCTGCGTACGGTGATAGATACCACCTTTCAGTTTCATTTCCTTTTGTTCTTTCAGGCTGTTCAGTAAAATATTCTTGCTTATTTTTTTATTTCCTTTTTGCGGAATTACAGCATCTTCAGGAATACTCCAGGTTTTACCTGTTAAGAAAGCTCCTTTCAATTTCCCTGAAGCACAATAGTTGCGAATAGTCCTTTCGGATAGCTCCAGCTTTTTTGCAAATTCTACTACTGAAAGATATTTCATGTTTTTTTAAATTCCGTTATCGGCAAAGATATGACAAAATTTTATGTAAAAATATTCAATTTTTTGCCGATATCGGAAATGTGAAATAAAAAATACGTATCGCCAACACTCCAAGATGGTGTGTTTTAGAGTTTTTTGAAAGAATAAAAGGCAACTCCACATCTTTCAACACAGAATACCTACACCGATATTAAACTCCCCGATAAGAATCATCAACTTCTATCTGCACCTTTGGCAGAGGTTCGTGTAAGTGCTTTTTTAACCTATATATCGGCAGATAAGTAAACAATATCGAAAGTAGACCTGCAAGGACCGCATCCAGAAGGGCCATAAGAGTAGGATCCAATTTATGGTTGACAGTTAGGCTCTGCTGCGCAAGGAGTAATACAGCTAATACCAGTAAACCGGTTACGATGCCGTGTAACAGACATAATTTTGTTATAAATCTGTTTTTATTCAGGGTATGGTCTATCGCCACTTCAATTGATTCTTTTTCGGCAGCAACAATAACGCGGTTAATGATATCCATCGTCAGGATTACGGGTAAAAATATAGCCATTGGCAATGTTAAACGGGCTAAGCTTTGGGGACCGGCAAAAAAATGAGTATACCCCAATTCTTGAAAACTGGCATAAGCAACAATAAAATTGAAACATACGTTGGGAATGATATAGTAAATCGCGCGCTTTCTTAGAAAACGTTTGAGGGATGTTTTTTTGGGCTTGGCTGCTGTTGTCATAAGTAATTTTATAAAGAGGAAGTCAGTAAAGCTATGGCCTTGTCTCTAATTTTTAAGGCTTCTTCTTTAGGTAAGAAATCCTGATTGGACATCAATGTAAAGTCCATTTGATCCCGATAGGTAGAGGTAACTAAAGTATTTGAATTTAACCAAGGAAATGCTACCGTTGGGCTAATGATATCTTCCAGAGTGAAATTTTTATAAGTATTCGGGATCTGAAGACTCCCCATATTGGAAAGCGTCAGATCGTGTCCACCTCGGCTTGATTTTAACAGTCCAATCATTCGATTGACCAGAGGATGCATTTGTTCCCCCATCCACAGCAGTTCCCGGGCGTCCATTTTTTCTATTTTTTGAGTAAGATCCTGTTTGATATGTTTGGCTTGGTCCAGTATCTTAGAGGTATTCTTTTTTAATGATAATTCTACTGTTGGGGCAAAGGCAAACAAGTGGTCTTTTTTAATTTCAGGAATAAAATGGCGGATATCAATTGGACTAATTACTTTTTTTTTCGCCGCTTTACCTTGTGCGTCTTGAAAAGCTTGCATAAACGCGGTACAAAGAAGGGCATGTACGGAAATACCACTGTCTTTACATTTCTGTTTTATAAAAGCAGAGTTGGTTGGATCTACTTTCCAATGAATGGCATAATTTTTCCCGAGATTTCTTTTTTTATTTTTGCGTTGCAGCAAAAAGAAGGATTTTGCCAAAAGTAGATAAAGTTTTGCTTTGCGTGTTTTTTTTTGAATATCAAACTGTGGCGACAAAAAATGGTTTACCGATTGGAAGAGTTGATAAGGTTCCAAATCAAGAGTCGGATCATCTATTAAAGCAAGTAATTCCTGCATCAAAGTGACCATACCGGTTCCATCGCAGATGCAATGCGGCAATACCCATAACAATTCAGATAATTCCTGTCCTTTGACCCATACCAATTGGCCCAGAGGAGAGCTTTCATCATTAAACTGCCGATACCATTCCTGTTCGGATTCCGCTAACCAATCGGTATCTGTTTGACGTTGCACTATACGAAGCGGAATTGGTTTCATATTTTTCTTGATGACAAAAACAGGATGTTGCTTATCCTGTAAATCAATTGCTGCACGGAGCAACGGATGTTTGTTTTGGATTTTTGCCAAAGCAATTTGGAGGTGTTCTTTTTGAATCTCACCTTTGATTTTTGCCGTAAACACACAATTTAAAGGGGTGTTGGCATCAATAAACATGATTCGTTCTACTAATAAGAGTTTTCGTTTGATCATGAGGCTGCTTGATAATTTAATCGGCGTTTAATGGAATCAATTAGTTCATCACGAATGGCTAAGGCTTCGTGATAAGGCAAATAACCTTCACTTCCCACAAACGAGAAGTCCATAACACCTTGATAAGTGGAGGTGACCATCGTCGTTGTATTGCCTAGTGGCCCAAGGACGGATGGACTAAAAATAGTTTCTAACGTAAAGGATTGGTATTGATGTGGTATCTGAATACGCCCCAAATTGGAAAACATACAATCATTAGACGACTTGCCTCGTTTGAGAAGCTTTGTAAAGCTGTTTAACGCATTATGAGCAGATTCCATAACCATCATGGTGATATAGGGATTAAGTTTGGCTGTTTTGCGATCTACATAATCCTGCATTAACCGTAAATTGTCTAAGAAATCGAGTTTGGGATTAGAGGATAGGACAATCATCAAACCGAAGGCGAAAATATGATCTTCTTTTACCTGAGGAGCAAAGCGCCTGATATCTACCGGACAAGAAACTTTATTAAAAGCTTTGTCTCCGCGTACGTTTTTAAAGATGTCCAGTACGGTCGCACTTAAAAAAGTATTGACCGTGATTTCTAGTGATTTGCAGTGGGAAATAAGCTGTTGACTCGTAGTTTGGTCTAATTTCCAATGAATCAGATAGTCTGTTTGTCGATCAATTGCTTTTTTGCTCACGGGAATACATTTGATCGTTAAGGTTGCTAGTCGACCAATCATTTTTGCCTTAAACCTTTGTCTGTTATTTTTTAAAATAGGTGCAGGAACAACGTCCTGAATACCTAAAATAGGATTTTCCATGCCTATATCTGCTGTCGGATCATCCAATACTTTTAAAAATTCATAAATTAAAGTGATCGCTGAGCCACCATCACACAAGCAATGATGGAATACAAGCAACATATCTGAGCTATCGTTTCCTTTGATCCACACCAAGCGGATCAAAGGTTTGTTTTTGTAATCAAAGAGTGTATGCCATTCTTGCATAGATTCTTGTTGCCAGTCCTCTTCGCTTTTTCGATCCACAATACGGATCGGAATTGGACTCGTTTGTTCAGGCACTTCAAACCAAGGGACATTCTTCTCGTCAATATGGATGTTTGCCCGTAACCAAGGATGTTTTTTTTGAAGTCTGCCTAATGCATACTGAATATCTTTTTCCTCAAATACACCGCGCAGGCGAAAAGGAATCACGGCATGGAACGGTTCTTTTCCTTCACCCAATAACATGCGCTCTCCAAATAATAATCTTCTTTTCATTTTTTATATTGAAGTTAATACCGAACGTTCTTGTTTTACAAAATCTTCCAATAAGGCAACTGCCTGTTCATTACCGCCTGCTGTTAGGAAAGCTGCCTGAACTTCTTTGGCTGCATTTCTGTATTTAGGGTTTTCCAAGAGCTCAAAGACGGTCTCCCTCAAGGCTTCTATTCGAAGTCGTTTGTATCGGATACTGATTCCACAGCCAGCCTGTTCAATTAACTTGGCTGTATGGAAGTGATCGTAAGCGATTGGTGTAATCAACATGGGAAGGCCATTGGTAAAGGTGTCGTTTACGGTATTGAAACCACCGTGACAAATCACCATATCCATATGCGGCATCAATGTGGCTTGTGGGACAAAACCATTTACAATAAAATTAGCGGGCCATTCGTCAAATATGTCGGGGGGTGTTGCTGCAATAATAGTGACAGGTTGGTCTGCAAATGCTTCAATGAGTTTACCGAAAAAAGCTTTGCGAATATCCACTAATAAAGTACCCAAAGACACAAATATTTTTGGCGTCGTGCTGGCTGCCAGTCGTTCCCAGTCAAAAGGACTATTATTGGGACGGCCTTTTACCGGACCTACAAATTTCATGTGTGAAGGTACGGTTTCAAAACCTGCAAAGGCTTGTGAGGTGAACACCAGGTTTAATTGATGCGAATGTATAAAAATACCTTCTTCAACAATACCAACCTCTTTTTGTAGGTCTTTGATGAGGTTTTGCTGCCATTCAAATATTTTGGGAGCACTTTTCTCTGTGTCGCCCATGACATCTGGTGGCACGGGGGTTGTCGTCACAGAGGGGATGCGATGTTTGTGTGCGAATAAAGCTCCGCCAAAGGTGATGCAATCATTGATAATCACATCAGGTTGCCAGTGGCTGACTAGTGTTTCTAATCCCGGCATCATCATTTTAGCAAAGGGAACATAGGTTTCTTCCAGTGCTAATTTCATGACTTCCGGTCCCGAACAAGAAGGCCCATCATCTTGGCGTTTTAAGATCTGCTGAAGCTCCTGCTGAAAGGGTATAAGGTCTTTTTCGGGATAGATATAGGTTCCTCCTGTGGGAATATGTTCATCTGCCAGTGGTGTAATGCCAAACCATTTGACTTCATGACCACGAGCAAGTAAACTGGCACCCAAACTTAATGTCGGACTGATATGTCCAAAAAAGGGTGGAACAACAATGAGAAATTTAGCCGCAGATTCGACAGAGGATTGCGCAGGAGCTATGGCACGTTCAAGTAGATTTGCTGCGGTCTTCGTTCCGCCTGCCTCTATAAAAGATTGACGTACTTTGAGGGCGGCTTCACGATATTGCGGCTGATTCAAGATAGTATCAACAGCGTTTCTTAGGTGATTTGCTTTAAATCGGTTAAAATTGAGACGTTCACCTGCACCGGTACGTACGACACGTCCTGCAACATGTGATTGATCGTATGCAATTGGAATAACAACGAGTGGCAGACCATGTGAAAGGGTTTCAGAGACCGTATTGTGTCCACCATGGCACACGACAGCATCTAAATGGGGTAGCAAATCCAATTGTGGGACTTGAGAATAGACCATAAAATTTTCAGGCCACTGATCAAATAGATTGGAATCTGAAACAACTACAACCGTTAAATCTTCGTCCTGAAAGGCATCGATTACCTTTTGAAAAAAGGCTTTCTTATGTTCGTGGTCAAATGTAGTACCTATGCTGACTAAAATTTTTTTCCTTGGACTACTTTTCAGCTGCTCCCAATCGAAAGCACACGATAGACGGCGTTCTGTTAGTACCGGACCTGTAAATTGATAGTTGGAGGTGAGCTCCATTTCTCCAAAGAAATACGGAGAAGTTAATACTAAAGTAAGCAAATCAGAACAAGCCAACGATTGGTTTTCTTGGACACCGAGTTCTTTTTGTAAAGCCATGATCTGCTTGACTTCCCATTCATGCACTTTCGGTAGCTCACTGATAATCTTGATGGCTGCCGGGGCTGTTACGGAGGTCGCATAAGGTCGATTCATTTTTTTTGCCGCAATTGCCGCGGCAAATAATTGATGATCCCCGATTACTAAATCCGGTTCATAGGCTTCCAACAGCTTAACGATTCCTTTATAACAATGTCTGTTTAAAGGGATCAAAACTTCTTCATATAAAAACTTGATACTATCAATGCCGTAAACGACTTTCTTTGAGATGATATCCAGATAGTGTTCGCTCTCTCTTTTTTCTTCGTCAGTCTGATCGTATTGGATAAGCAATAGTTGCCCGCCTGAAGGAAGTTTGGAGTTTAAGTTTTGGTCCAAACTGATCCAGGCTACTTGATGTCCTCTTTCCAAGAGTTCGGCACCAATGCTCAATGTTGGATTTACGTGACCTGTTAATGGGGGAACAACAAATACAAATTTAGCCATGGTTGTGTAATTAATGGTTAGTTAAAAATTGAACAATAGTTTCTGCGATCTGAATGGGCTCCTGAATGGGAATATTGTGATCTCCATCGATGAGTTTTAGCTCGGTTGTACCGATTTGAGATTGCAACCATTCTCCTGTCGGTTTGCAATTGGAAGCCGATCCATAGAGTAACAGAGTTGGTATGTGTAATTCGGAAATAGGATCGTGATGTAGAAAATGTTTTTCTTTAACCATATCTGCTTTGATGCTCGTCTGGTTAAATAAAAACTCGTATAACCGATGGTTTTTTTCCAACTGTCTTTTTCCCATTTGCATTTTTGTGGTGTCCGTAAAATTGGCTACGTAATGTTCGAGAAATTCCTTGCTATAGGCTTCGATAATATTTCGCGCTTCTTCATCTTTCGGATCCGGTGCTTCGATGATAACCAATTGACCTAAACGTTTAGGGGCTATCAAAGCCGTTTTGAGTGCAATAAGCCCCCCAAAACTATAGCCAACTAGGTGTGCTTTTTTGATTTGGAGGTAATCCATCATGGCGATTAAATCGGATGACATATTTTCTAAATCATATCCTTCTAATGTGCGCTCACTTCTGCCATGACTCTTTAGATCATATAGTACCACATGAAAGTGTTGCGCCAAAATGGGAGCAATATTAAAATAATAAATAGCAAGATTACTAAACATACCGTGGATCAGTACCACGGTATCTTCAGCCTCTTTATTGAGTTCTTGTATGTGAACTTTTTTATTGTTAACTGTAATTATTGGCATTCGTAGATGTAATTGATGATCTGATTCAGATCAAGATTGATCAGTTCATCAAGATCCATAGAAGACAGCCATCCGGTGAAATCAATTTGATCGCCAAAGTGTGCTTTGATTTTTTCTGAAAAGGAAACAATCTCGATACTGTCCATTTCCAGATCTTTAGTGAACGAACTTTCCGGACTGATATCCATCTCTTCTACAAATTCTTCACCGATAATTTCTGTAATAAAACCCTTTAACAGGTTGAATAACTCCTCATGATTCATTTTTAATGTCGTGTTTAAAGTGTCCATCCGATAATGTAATTTAGGTGTTTGATTGTTTTGATTTCTATTTGATCGATCCATAGATGATCTCCTTGTATGCGTGTTACTTCATATCTTTTTGGGTTTCCTTTTAGCCCCGTTCCCAATAATTTTCCATAAGCTTCTTTTGCTACCCAAAATCGGGTGGTCCATTCGGCTTGATCTCGTTCTTTTAATAATGCTGATTCGACATCGGTGAATACCAATTGATAAAATTCAGGGCTGCGTTCGGCAATGATTTCCATATCGATGCCAACAGGTTTATCTTGCCGTGCAATGGCTACTGCATCTTTTCCTTTATGCGCCAATGAGATCTGGATCTGTTCTGTGGCATTACCTCTGAGATAAGGTTTGCCTGCGTTATCAGAATAAATTTCAAAGGTTATAGGATAATTGGGTTGATTTTTCTGTTCACTCAATAAATGGCGTACGGCATCTTTTACCGCTACACGACTTACCATCCAATTCTTTCTGCGGTTGGGCAGGAGTTCCTGATAGTATTGTTTTTCCCTTTGATTGAAATAACGTTTCAGTATAAAATCCCAAGAAGATACACGGGAATAGGCCTGATGAAAGAAAAAGACCTGTGGGGCAATTTCTTCTGACAGACGGTTATGGAGTGGCGACATGGAAACATTCCATAAAGCTTCGTCAATTTCTAATCTCCGGTTTTGCCATCCTTTTATGGAACACCAAACTTTTCCGTTTCTTTGAAGTACAAGGTCAGCGATTGCAAATTCATCGTTTAATTCAGTTAATACGCAGGTACATTCAAATTCACCATCCTGATCGTGCATATCTTCGAAGTATTCAATTTGTTTGATTTTTACAGGGAAAGCAATGCGGTCTTTGGTTAAGGTAAGCTGTAACCATAATCCAAATAATTGTCCTGCATTGTCTAATAAGGAACCCTTACCACCATTGCCTTTTATTTGTCCGATAATACCTTTCTCTCCAACAGCTGATATAGCGGTAATACCTTGATAGGCTTCACCATGAAACATATGCTTTTCATAGATTTCCAAAGGAGTTCGCCCGATAGGTAATAGTTTACCGATGGATAGGTCAAAAGTAGGTGGTTCAGGATGCGATGATGCTAAAAATACTTCTGCATTGGCAAAATTCTCGATATCCAAATAGGCGTGATTGGTGGAACGCCAAACACCTTTTATTCTTTTTTCAAAAGGTTTGGCAACATTCATCCATTGAAATACACTGACATGCATGATCTTGTGAATTTTTGTTTCCGGTCGCTCCGCCTGTGCTGCTTCCGCCAGTAATTCGAAGATCATGGTCATCGGAATCACAGGTTCCATATCTGCCACATCCGACCAACCTTTGGGTTGTCGCAAAAGACTGTGGTCAATAAGATAAGGATGTGTCGCCAAATTGACTTGCAATGTTTTTGAAAAAGGATCGTTAATCACTTGTTTTTTCGTTAAGACAGGTGCGGAAATAACAGTTGGTGTACGATTTTGAAAGACGTCCAATACTTCTTCTTGCATTCGGATCATATCGGCAATATTATCTTGAAAGGCCTGAACTAATGGCTGATTTACTTTTGGTATTGTTTTAGTAAAAACCTCCTTTGGACGTACGGTATCGATAGCTTTTCGCAAGTTTTTTATTGCTTCAAGATCACGGATAATCGGAGATCCTAATTGTAATTTTATACCCTTTTTCGGTAGTGTTTTTCTGTGATTTTGAATGTCTAAAAAATCGAGTGACAGAACTTTGCCTTCTACAAATAATGCAGCTACTACCCGTTGCAACTGGGCAAGAGCTGTTCGGGTGGCTACACTTGAGGCAAGTGTACTGAATGCTTTCCCTTTTAATGTATCATCAATAAAACCGATTAATCCTCCTGTACCTACCTGGATAAAAAAACGGACTCCTTCGTCATAAAGCTTTTCCGTCAGTTCTCGGAATCTTACCGGTTGTACAAGATGTTCAGCACTTAGTTTACGGATAGACTGCTGATCTGCCGGATAAGGTAGGAGTGTAGTAGCAGACCACAGCGGGATTTTTGTTTTTTGAAATTGAACTTTTTCCATTCCAGCTAAGATCAAAGGCAATTTATCTGCTACAAAAGGAGAATGAAAGCCGGATTGAAAGGGTAAAATCTGGTGAAATATCTGTTTTGATTTTAATATAGGTGTCAATTGTTGGAGTGCAACAAGAGTACCGCACAGGATTACCTGATGTGGACAATTATCATTTGAAACATAAAGGTTAGGAATTTGTTCAATCAATGGTGTTATATCGGCAAGACCCGCTCCAATGGCAATGAATTTGGAGTCTTTTAGTTCAAATGTTTTTGGATCAAGGACATCGATCAGATCCTTAACTGAACTTGCTTCGGCCAAGTCTGAAGCATATCCCGCCAACCATTCGCCCATACTATGTCCAGCATTCATATCCGGATAGATTTCCAGTTTTTTTAAAGCACTGTCTAGTATAGCACAATTATTAAAAATGCCTAATGCGTCGTTTAGCAGTCCTTCGCCCCCAGTTTCTATGGGTGCTGTCAGTCCAAAATACCGACTGATTGTTGTGACTTCGCCTTTTTCTAAACCATCCAGTCCCGGAAATACAAAGGCCAGTTTGCCACCAGTCTGTAAAAGGGGAGTGGAGGTGTACCATATATCTTGTTTATTGCGCCAAGCATTATTTTTAGACACAATTTTGATTGCTTTTTGGATACGCTCGGGTGTTGGATCAAAGAGTGCAATACGATAATCGCCATCTCCTAAAGAAGTATCGTTATCTTGAAGTGCAGAAAGCAATGCTTCACGTGTGGATCTGGCAAGTAACAATACGGCGCCTTTTTTGGGTACATGATAGCCTTCGAGGACTACGTGGGCGTTGATACCCCCAAATCCAAATGCATTTACTGCTGCGATTTTTGGTAAACCTGTTTGTGACCAGTTTTTAGCTTCTTGTACCGGAGTAAATCGGGTGAGTTGTAAGGAAGCAGTTGGGTTTTCACAATATAATGTAGGGGGCAATGTGTCGTGATACAAGGCCAGACAGGTTTTGATTAAACCCGCCATTCCCGCAGCAGGCATGGCATGGCCTATATTGGATTTGACAGATCCAATACCGGCACGTGCGGCTGTTGCTGCTTTGCCGAAAAATTGAGCCAGAGTTTGTAGTTCTGTTTTATCTCCTAAAGGGGTTCCCGTACCATGAGCTTCCAGGTAACCGATTTGTTCTTTATCTAAATCGGCATGTGCCCACGCTTGTTCTAATGCTTTTAATTGACCTTTTACCGAAGGGCTCATAACACTTGTTCCATTGCCATCACTGCTTACGCCTACGCCTTTAATGACGGCATAAATTTTATCATGATCGCGTACCGCATCTTCCAAGCGCTTCAAGATAACGAAACCACAACCTTCTCCAATGAGCAGTCCGTCCGCATCTTCGCTAAAGGGTTTGATTTGTTGCTGACGCGATAATGCACCCAATTGGCTAAAGATGCTCCAAAAGGCAGCATTTTGACCGGTGTGAACGCCTCCTGCAATCATCATATCACTGCGGCCACATTGCAATTCTTGTACAGCACGGTCTACGGCTATAAGAGCGCTTGCACATGCCGCATCAACGGTAAAAGCAACACCTCCAAGATTGAATCGGTTGGAGACTAACGAGGCAACAAGGTTGGGGATTAGCCCCATAGCAGTATCTGCAGAAAACCGTCCTTTACGTTCCTGAAAGGCCTGTTTTACTTTTTCAACGTCTGCTGGAGATACCTCCGGCAATAGTTCTTGTAAAAGGGAGAAGATCTGTTCACCTGTACGTACAATTTCAATGGCACGTGTAGCTCCGGGTCCTGTGTAGTTTCCTTTTCCGATGATAATTCCCGTTCGTTCCAATGAAACTTTTTTTTGGAATATACCTGCATCTTCTAATGCTTTTTGAACAAGATCAAGTGTTAACAGATGGTCGGGTTCAGTGCCTTCAACAGCAAGCGGTAAAATACCAAATGCTGTAGGGTCGAATTCATAATCCGGAATAAACCCGCCACGATTACAATAAAAGCGGTCCATAGCTTCTTTGCTATCGCTAAAGTGGATAGGATCGATGCGTTCTGCGGGGGCTACTTCTGTGGAGTCGACTTTATTGATGATATTCTGCCAGAACGCCTCGGCGTCTTTTGCTCCGGGAAACAGGCAAGATAAACCTATAATTGCAATATCTGTTTTTTTCATAGTAGACGAATACAGCGGCTTTTACCAATTTTTACCTGACATGATTAATACTTGACTTTCTGTTCCATATTTGATTTCGTTAAGAAATAGCTCTTTTCCTTCCTCTAATGGTATCAACGAAATTCCGCGACGTTCGTACTCATTTTCTAATGATGAGGTAACCATTCCGGCTCCTTTCCATGGTCCCCAGTTGATCGAGATTACTTTTCCTTTCAACCTTTTGTTTAAGGCATTGGCATAATCATCCAACACACTGTTTGCTGCTGCATAATCGGTCTGTCCTCTGTTACCATAGACCGAAGCGATGCTTGAAAACAGGACTACGAATTGACAATCGGAACGCAATTGTTCGGCCAGTACGCGTAAGGGTTTTACTTTTGTATCAAAAACACGTTCAAATGAACTGGTTGTTTTCTGTTTGAAAAGTTTGTCTTCCAAAAGACCTGCGCCGTGAATGACACCGTCCAATTGTCCATATTGTTCATAAATATGATGGAGTAGTTGTGTCAATCCTTCTTCATCACAAAGGTCTAAGGAGTGATATGCTACTTTATTTCCCAATTGTTCCATATGGTGAATGGTACTCAGGATTTGATTGTTTTTGAAAATACGAGAGGTCTCTTTTTCAATTTGGGGTGGCGTAGTGAAAGTACCGCTCTTGATGAGGTAGCTTCTGATTTCTTCTCTCGACTTCATTAACTCTACTTCTTTTGAATCGGCGATAACTTCTCTCGGGTCTATTGATCTGCCGACAAGAATGTAGGTACAAGGATAAGCTGCTGACATATGTTTGACCAGTTCAGAAGTAATACCTTGCCCGCCTCCGAGGACTAAAACAACAGATTTTTGATCCAGTTGGACATGTGCTTGGTCAAGAGCTGTTAACATAGGCGAAGGTATCATGTCGACTTTATGTCGTTGATTGTCTTTGTAAATGACTTCAACTGATTGGTCTGTTGTCAGAATCTCGCTTAATGCAATTGCTGCTATTTGATCCGTTTCCTGTGCCGTATTGAGACTGATCAACCTGAAGTTAATTTGTTCAAACTCACGGGCTAAACTTTTGAATAAGCCGGGATAACCTTGATAATGACGCAGTGCACGGAGGTCTTTTAATTCTTCAACATGTGCGGGGATATCTGAGATCAAATAAATCCATTGCGCTTTTTCAAGATCCATTTTTTTAATTAAACCAACGTGGTCGATGATACTATGTTTGACAGTAGCGGAGCCTATATCGGAAATAATTAGTCCATCAAAAATGCTCAAATCTTCTTCAACATGAACCAATTGCACAATGGCACCATGTTGTTCCAGTATCGTTTTAATTGCGGCTGTTTGAGTTCCATTGTCCGGAGCTATTGCAAATAACTTTCCTTTCAGTATTTCAGTATTCTGTCCTTCGGGAATAGCAGTCGGTATTAAATCAAATCGCAGGCGTGTTACTAAACTTTGTACGGGCTCAATTGTGCTCATTTCACTTATCCAGATTGCCAAACCATTTAGCGTTTTTATGGCTGCTAATTTTTCCATAAGATCATCAGCTTGCTCCTGGTCAGCTCCAAATCCGATTTTGACTTTTAGATCGCCGATTATTTCCATTCGTTTAATAGAATCGATACTTAAATCGGCTTCCAGATCCAGATCCAGTCCTAACATTTCTTTTGGATAGCCGGTTTTTTCACTCACGATATCTAAAATGATAATTTGTAATTCTGCAAGTGTACAGGTAGTTTTATCTGCTGGTATAGGTGATGCATTTGATAATTCAATTTTTGTTGTGGTTGAATCAGCAGCCCCAGTGTATTCAGTAAGCCAGGTTAGAAGTCCATTTAAAGTCTTTATTGCTGACAGTTGTTCCATGACGGTATCTTCATTTTCATGAGCAACGGTAAATATGCCTAGTTCACTGCGGAGTGTTCCGATGATTTCAATTCTTTTAATAGAATCGATACTGAGATCCGCTTCCAGATCCATTTCCATTCCTAACATTTCTTGTGGATAACCTGTTTTCTCACACACTACAGTTAACAACAAGGATTTGATATCTGTTGCTGGTGTTTGTACGGTTACTTTAGAGATCGGTTTATCGTTGGTAATTAGCGTAGATACTAATGGATCAGCTGGTCTAATTTCTACTGCTGCAGCGTAAACGGGAACGGGACTTATTTGTCCCTGCTGTCCTAAGAAGGAAAGCATGACATCTCGTTGTGCTTGGATCAACATCTTCATGCTGTTTAAATATTCCTGTAGTATGTGCTCTACGGCAGGTTGTGTTTCAGGTGTTTGGATGATCGTAGCATTTGTCATTGGAATGGGAGTTACTATTGGCAATGCACCATGAGCAGGTAATGTACCTGTTGTCGGATGAGCGGCTTGTCCATTTACGCGCCAAATCGTTGGACTTTTCTGGTAAAGGTTAGGTTGATCGATCTGGATTAAAGTCGCGTGTCTGTCTTCAAAAAGTTTATTTAAATTAAAGGTGCGACCCGTTCCAAGGTATTGCGCAAGCATACAAAGGAGATGGGTGAGACTGTTGCGGTTGTTATCGTCGACATGTAGTGTCAGCTCCTCTTGGTTTAAGCAAGCTTTTGTTAATCCGGACAATACTTTTCCGGGACCTACTTCAATAAATATCCTCGCTCCATCGGCATACATCGCTTGGATTTCGTCGGCAAAATGTACAGGTTTCACCAAGTGATCGGTCAATTGTACTTTGATATCAGAAGCCAAATTTGGGTATAAGGTCGCTGTGGTGTTGGACCAAACTGGAATTTGCATTTCCTGAAAAGGAACTTCTTTCAAGACATTGGCATACAAATCTTTCGATTTACTTACCAAAGGACTGTGAAAGGCACAGGCGACCTCTAGTTTTTTGTATGAAATACGTTCGTTTTTAAGTAACACTATAAATTTGTCGATGGCTGCAGTGCTTCCGGCAACAACGCATTGAGTTGGGGAATTATAATTGACAGGATAGCAATCTTGATGTTGGTCAAGAATCGTTTTCAAGCGATCTGCATCGATGTTTAGGGCTACCATAGTTCCGGGATCACCATCTTGAATAGCATCTAAAATAGATTGTGCCCGTTTGCTACTGAGTTCAACCAACTGTTGCTCGTCAAATACACCGGCAAAACATAATGCCGGTAACTCTCCATAACTATGTCCTGCCAACATATCAGGTATAATGCCAAATGACTGTAGCAATTGCGCTAAGGCAAGATCTACAATACCTAAAAGAGGTTGCGCCAGACGTGTATCTTTAATAGTTTCTTTTTGGGTTTTTAATATTGCGGTATCAAATGTAGCGGAAGGAAAGACCACTTTTTCTAAATCCGGATATTGTGCGATAATTTTGCGCAAGGATGGAAATAGTACGAATAGCTCTCGTGCCATATGAAGGTGTTGGCTGCCTTGACCAGGGAACAGAAATGCAGTTTTACCGGCTCGTTTGTTGACAATAAAGATATCTTTACTTTCAATGCCCGTTAACAAGAGTTCTATTTTCATGACCAAATCTTCGGCCGTATCTGCCACAATGCTCAGTTGAATTGGTTTTTCGGAACCGGCGACTAAGCTGTAGGCAATGTCTTTTAAGGTTAGGCCATCATTGATTTCCAATAAAGTTTTTACCTGTACTAATTGAATTTTGGCTTGATCATAATCGTCACCACGGAAGACAAATAGTTCGGATGGCCAAGATTGTAGAATGGCGGCTTCTTCTTTTTGAGGATGATTTTCGATTACCATATGAAAATTGGTACCACCAAAGCCAAAGGCACTGATACCTGCATACCGTTTTTTTTCGGACCACAATCCTGTTGCTGCATGAAATGCAAAAGGGCTTGTATCTGCATTGAAGTAGGCATTGGGCTGTTGGAGATGAAGAGTAGGAGGTTTTACGCCATGAAATACTGCCATAGCGGCTTTGATAAGTCCAGCTAAACCGGCAGCACATTTGGTGTGCCCAATTTGAGTTTTTACAGATCCCAGATGTGTCTGAGCCGGTAAAGCTCCCGACCTGCTAAATAAATTGGTGAGCGCAGTAAGTTCTGTTTTATCTCCGACTATTGTTCCGGTACCATGAGCTTCGACTAGACCAACAGCTGCTGCACTGATACCTGCTTGATCATAGGCACGTTCTAATGCGCGTACCTGACCAATTTTTCGTGGTGCTGTGAGACCAAGGGCTTTACCGTCACTGGATCCTCCAACACCTTTAATAACGGAATAAATACGGTCACCATCACGTACGGCATCTTCATATCGTTTTAAAACCAAAATGGCTACCCCTTCGCCAAGAGCAATACCGTCGGCAGCACTGTCAAATGTTGCGCAACGTCCTTTGCGGGAGAGGGCATGTGTGCTGGAAAACATCAAATAATCGTTGATACCGTTATGTAAATCGACTCCTCCGGAAAGTACCATATCCGATTTGCCCAATATCAGTTCTTGACATGCTAAATCAATGGCAGCCAGTGAGGAGGCACATGCAGCATCTACGGTAAAATTTCTTCCACCCAGATCCAAACGGTTTGTGATTCTTCCGGCAATAACATTGGCTAATATACCCGGGAACGAATCTTCGGTGGTGTGCGGGAATGCTTTTTCTACTTCTTCATGAAGTTCTCCAAAAACTTGTTTATAATAACCTCTGAAACTGTAGCTGTTGGCAAGATCATTTCCTCCTTCAGCGCCAATTATAACCGATATATTTTCTCTGTTGATTTGTTTTTCACCATAACCGGCATCTTCCATGGCACGTTTGGCAACAAGTAAGGTTAAAAGCTGTGTGGGCTCTATCGCTGCAAGTGATTGTGGTGGAATACCAAATTCTATAGGATCAAAATCTATTTTAGGAATAAAACCACCCCATTTTGAATGGGATACATCTGAACCATTGGAATCAGGCTGATAATAGATCTCTTTATTCCATCGCTCGTCCGGTACTTCGGTGACACAGTCTTTTCCAAGAATGATATTACGCCAGTATTCTGCTAAATTTTTGGCACCCGGAAATACGCATTCCATGCCTATAATAGCGACGTCCAACGCTTTTTCGGTTGATGAAGGTTCTTGTGGTAATGCTGCCTGTTTAATATATTTTTGATTATCGATCGCAACATCATGGTGCAGTGATTCCAATGTAATCACTTGGTTGTGCATGGTGGCTACTTGTCCGATCATATACATGCCCAAATCGAGCTGTTGGTTTTGAGGTATAGTAACGAGTGCTTCACCTTGACGGTCAATACCTTTTGCTGCAATCCTGAGACGCCCTACATTCAGTTTTTCAAGCTGTTCCCAAATTTGCTTTTTGTCCATTCCAGTGGCTTGGAGTTTTTTCTTTTCCTCCTCAAAATGTAAGGCGAATGCCGTATTTAAGCAACGTGTTTCGTGACCTGGTGCGGTTTCCAGCAAAACGGTATCTTTGGCTTGCATCGCTTGTTGCTGGAACTCTTGCTGAATGGCACCTGTACGCACAGCTTCCTGTGTATACAAATAGGCTGTTCCCATCAATACACCGACCTTTACACCTCGGGCAGCGAGTGGGGCGGCCATGATCGATACAAAGGCTGTGGAGAAAGCATTATGAATTCCACCGGCAAAAAATACACTTATATTTTCCGGATGATCTTCTTTTAGGATGCGTTCGATTTGTTTTTCCCAAAGTACGGTGCTGGAGAGTGGGCCAACATGTCCACCACATTCCCGACCTTCAAACACGAAATTTTTGGCACCTTCTTTTAGGAAAATATCCAATAATGCAGGGGATGGGACATGTAAAAAGGTTGTGATACCGGCTTTTTCAAATACTTTAGCTTGTGCAGGTCTCCCTCCCGCGATCAGTACGACTGGAGGTTTGACTTCAAGGATATAAGCAGTCTGTTCTTCTCGTAATTCCTGTGGTGCAAAACCTAATATACCTACACCCCAAGTTTTATCGCCGGCAAGTTTTTGAGTTTCTACGACTAGTGCTCTTGCTTGTTCGCCTTTGAGCAAGGAAAGCGCGATAAAAGGCAAAGCTCCCGTTTCTGCTACAGCATTGGCAAATGCCGGAACATCACTCACGCGGGTCATGGGCCCTTGTGCAATAGGGTAGCGCAGGCCAAGTTGTTTTGCTAATGGATTGTTCTGGTCAATAATTGGAGTTGCTTTTGCTTGCTTCAGATGGCCATACATGGCTTCTTTAAATCCAAAAATCAATTTTTTTAGCGTTTTGAAATTTTCATGCAGCTCCGTTGCTAAAGCAATATCTTGTCCCATAGGAATGTAACTCTTGTTGAGGTCAAGGTCATTAAAATATTGCTCTAACTCTTCGATAGAAACATTTTCAGATAAAACAGGGGAATTGGGTCTAACCAATACGCGATGATGGGCGATGATCTTGGTTTCTGTCCCATTTAATTTTGAACATAGATTTTTAAGGTCTTGTGGAATGGTACTTTCCGGATATAGTGCCAATTGACTGTCTAATACAATACCTTTTGCTCCAAGTGCTGTTGCCGCAGCGGCCGTATGAAGGCCTATTCCTCCTTGTATCCATACCGGTATGGTGTTGATTTCTTGTATGATACGTTGAAATAAAACAAAGGTAGATTCATAACCAACTAATCCTGCAGCTTCATTTCCTTTCACAATAATTCCAATAGCTCCCAGTTGTTCAGCCTCTCTTGCTTGCTCAAGATTACTTACCTGATAAATCCGTGATACATTAGGATAGGTGTTTATTGCGATCCCAAAGGGAAGGATAACTAGACTTACCTGTTCGGACAGTTGAAGTGATGTTAGCTTGTCATTTGTGAGATAGATACCGTAGGAAGGTATACTGATGCGGTCAAGTTGATTTAATGCTTCTTGAGCGATTGTTAGATCATTTCCTAAACTTAATACGGGGAATGCTCCGGCCTGATGTAGTGTAGACATCAAATTGACGTCAGGCTTTTCAAAAGGTGTTATTCCTATAATGGTTAAATTTTTCATTCGTTGATGATATTTAATTTATATATGGGGATAATAAAATTATAATTAAGACCTTAGGAGTAATATTCGCTAGTGAGGCATAGTAGAGTAAAAGTAGTTAATTTCTGCTAAATTTGTAAGAGACAATGTTAATTTTATGGTTATTTTTTTACATAAATGAAGAATAGCGGATTGTCATTAGTCTGGCGCTCAGAAATTAATTTATTTTTCAGGACTTTTTAGGGATGTTTTTGATTTTTTCGTACTGTCATCTACCGCATTTTTTTCTTTTTGGTAACATTCAGATCTTCATTAGTAATGACTTGGTAACTTTGGACAGGTAAAGGAATTTTGATGAGATGTTACCTTTTAATGAATTGGTTCTCGGTGGAGATCTGGGGGTTGTAGGCAGGCTTTAATTGCTCGTTTTTAATGTGTTTTTGTTTGATTCTCAGGAACGTGGTAGCAGGATCAGTTTTGCTGTAAGAGTTTCTATTGGCTTCATAACATTTAAGTTAAGGCATAATGTTTTTTGTTAATCAAAGAATAAATACTATTATTTAGAATTCTTTAACCTCTTAGAGCTATGAGTAGTTGACCGCTTTCTGTTTTAGTATCAATTAAAGTATCACCTCCACTTTTGAATACTTATTCTAAATGTCTAAAATACTTTTTTAAATCAGAGAGATAAAAAAATTGGCTTTCTATCTCTTAAAAACAGGTAGAACTACGCACGATAATCAAAGTTTTAGTGAGTTTATTTGTTGTTAATAAAGATTTTATTCACATAGTATAAATCAAACAACTAAACTCCCTGATCATGGAAAACTACTTACATGGCTTACTCGATGAAGAAAAAGACCCAATTATTAAGCAATATTTAAAATATATAGACGAAGGAATTCCGCATACAGATAAGTCAAAAGACGTATTAATCATTGGTGCCGGAATGGCCGGAATGGTAGCTGCAGCTATGTTAAAGGAAGCGGGCCATAATGTAACGATAGTCGAATCTAATACCCGTGTTGGTGGAAGGATTAAGACTTTCCGAAATTCTACGGACAAAAAATACTTTGAAGACGATACCGTTTATGGCGAAGCCGGTGCAATGCGCATCCCGACTATACATAACATGGTACTCAGATACATCGAAAAACTCGGACTCAAAACAGAGCCTTTTTATTATCTGTCTGTCGATAAGGCTCAGGCAATTGCACATCAGGCAGATCCTGCCAAACCGGAACCGGATGTTACAAGAAACTCTCTTTTCTATATTAACCGAAAACGTGTTGTTCAAAATGAATATATTCCAAAGGATAAGAAGAAAATTGTCGATGTAAATGAATTGCTCGACTTTAATTTGGGTAGTAGCGAAAACATGCGTGCCGACCAGTTAATGGCAAATCTTATCAATCCGCTTAAAGATTTTATTGCAGAAGATCCGATGAAAAACTGGCCGTTGCTGATCGAGCGTTACGGAGAATATTCGATGCGTCGTTTCTTGAAAGAACATTCCATGTACTCAGAAAATGCTATCGAAATGATTGGTGTCATTCAAAACCTGGAATCCAGAATGGCTTACGATTTTATCCAGAGTTTTATAGAGCAGAATATTATTAAAGATTCTACGCAATTTATGGAAATCGTAGGAGGATGTGACATGCTGCCTAATGCTTTTTTTAAAGCCCATAAACTCGAAGAAAACACCTATTTCGATTGCAGGATGACAAAAATGATGCTTGTCAATGAAAAGGTAAAAATAGAAGTAAACATAGAGGTGAAGCGCGACTCCCAGTTTTATGAAGATGCAGGGTACAAAGCATTAGAAACATCTGTTAGTGATATGGAATTTGATGAAGTAATTGTGACTATACCTTTTTCGGCACTAAGGCACGTTTATGTAACACCACAATTCGAGCAAGAAAAACGAAAAGCAATCCGGGAACTGCATTATGATTCTGCTACTAAAATATTGCTTGAATTTCGTGAAAAATGGTGGCAGGAAGCACCGTATAATATCGTTGGGGGTGGTACAATTACTGATTTTTCCAACCGTTTTACGTATTATCCGAGTAATGATTTAGGAAGTAAAGGGCATGGTGTAGTACTGGCTTCTTATTGCTGGTCAGACGAAGCGAGCCGCTGGGATTCTATGGATGATGATGACAGGTATTTCTATGCACTTAAAAATCTTGCCATTATGCACTCCGATGATAAGAAAGAACAGCAACGCATTATCGACCTTGCTGTAATCACTTCAAGCATCAAAAACCGCAAAGGGGAAACCGGAAAATTAATTGGTGCCGCAACACAAAGTTGGATGCGTGATCCTTATGCTTATGGCGAAGCAGCAATCTTTAACCCGGGTCAGCTGCAGTTATTACAGCGCCATATCATTTCGACCGATTGGCAAGGAAAAGCACATTTCGCTGGAGAACATACTTCGCTGAAACATGCCTGGATAGAAGGTGCTATCGAGTCCGGAATCCGTACTGCGCTGGAAGTTAACGAAAATACAGGTAATCTCAATAACCCGATTTAAGATGTCAGAGAAAAAAATATCAGTTGCAAAATACCTGCAAATACGCCTTGAACAATTAGGCCTTACCCACTTATTTGGTATTGCGGGCAATTATACCGCACCGTTTTTAAATACGATCCTTGAGGACAAAAACGCGAAAATTAAAATTGTTAATGATACAAATGAAATAAATGCCGGACACTGTACCGATGCTTATGCAAGACAAAACGGTTTTGCGGCAGTAGCAGTAACTTATGGAGTGGGAGCATTTACATTGTTGAATTCCGTTGCGGGTTCTTATGTAGAGCACTGCCCTGTGCTTGTCATTAATGGGGCTCCAACCAACAAAGACCAACAGCGAAGCCTCGTTCAGGGCATGCTGGCATCACATATGACAGGTGATATGTACAGTAACATCAATGTGTTCCGAAATGTTACCGTTGCGGCAGAACAAATCACAGGTTCATCAGATGCTCCTTATAAAATTGATGCAGTGCTGAATGCCTGTATTTTATATGGAAGGCCAGTTTATCTTGAGGTTTTTGAAGATGCATGGCGAATGGAATGCAATCCGCCTGTAGCTCCATTGGTAGAAAGAGAGACATCAAAATGTCAAACAAGCGCACGCAAGGCAGCTCAAAGAGTCGCTGCGATGGCTCGTGGAAAAGAAATCATTTTCTGGGGCGGAATTGAAATCCAGCGCTACGGTATTCAAAAAGAATTCCTGGATCTGATTGAAACTACCAATACGGAATTTGTAACTTCCATACTCGGGAAATCAATCGTATCCGAAAACCATCCTAAGTTCAAAGGTGTTTTTAATGGCAAAGCATCTCCAAAAGATGTTAAGGAACAATTCGAAAAAGCCCAGTTAAAAATAGGCCTTGGTGTATGGACCACCGGTAAAAATCTGGGTGGTTTTGATGTTTGGAAAGACGATACTGTACTTGCCAATCACAGCGGTGTCAGGATAGGTCCTTCTTATGTAGCGAATGTATCGCTAAGGGATTTTATGATATTCCTGAAAGAAGAACTTACCAAAGTTACCTTTAGTGCCTACGAAATGTATGAAACAAATTACCTGCCTGAATCATTTTTTGTAGCTGATGATGAGATAACGGAAAAAGAGAAACCAGCCCTTACCTACGATACTTTTTTCCAACGTATCAATAGCTTTATAAATGGTAGTCATATAGTAGTTGCCGATGCCGGTTTTCCTTTATTGGGCGCCCAAGGCATTCGTATTGCAGAACCTAATGGATTTGTGGCGCAGGCATCATGGCTTTCTATCGGCTATTCGGTACCTGCTGCAACCGGAATAAAATGTGCAAGACCTGATAAAAGACCGGTAGTATTTGTTGGAGATGGTGCTTTTCAAGAAACCTGCCAGGCAATATCAACACAGAATAAATTGAAACATGATACTATTGTTTTTGTGTTAGATAATGGTATTTATGGTATTGAACAAATGCTTGTGAACCCAAATCCTTTCCGTGGCGCTGACAAAGTAGAATATAGTATCCCCGATTTAAACAGCGTTTATGATTACAATGAAATGCACCGTTGGAAATATGCCAAGCTTGTTGATGTATTTGGGGGCAAAGGTTTTGAAGTTAGCAGTCTCGACGAACTCGAAGAAGTTTTGCAACAACTTGATACGATTAAGGAAAATACAATTATACATGTGAACATTCCAAAGACATCCATTCCGGAAGCGATTGCTTACAAAACAGAAGAGCCGGGTGAGGATGAATTTTTAGATAAAGACTGGAATTTATGTTAAGTTAAAAATCAGAGACTTTGTTGTATCTGTGTGTAACTTGTTGTCTTTATAACTTAAAAAAATAGCAAGTGAATACCAAGGGATATTGATATTTTACAAGAGTAACTTTTGTATCTGATTCGTAATTCTGTCTTTATTATTTTGAAAAGAACAAAAAAAAGTCCTAATGAAAATTAGGACTTTTTTTATGGAGAGAGCAGGATTCGAACTAAGATGTTCAAGAATCTATTTTTAGATTAATTGGATATAAAATCTTTTGTTTATGTAGGATTATTACCAAAAAGATGTTCGTGCAATTTGTTTTTATCTATGAGAACATTTTTTTTGAGAGGCGTCATAATGAAAATATATGCTTCATTTTCAATTTGATAAAGTAATATATTGGCATTCATATACTTTAATCCATAATATTCTATTTGACTATATATTACCTTTGCGTCCTGATTGTTAATTTTGATAACAAATTTATTGAAATTCAAGTCAAAGCTTTTTATAGTGTCATTATTTATCTGGTAATTGATCTCTTTATCTGAAGAAAAATCAATTCTATTAATTTGATAGTTATCTTTAAATACTTCTGGACTCAAATTAACTTCGTATAATCCTTCGTTTATAGTTGAAAAATAACCAGGTGTAGGATAATTAGTTGATTGCTGATTATTAAAAGTAAAATTCTTAGAAACATTTTTAAGTTTTATTACCATTAATGAATACTTTGATTCAATTTCATATTGTGAAATAATTGAGTCATTCTTTAATGTATAGGTACCAATACGAACATGGTCTTTTTTAAAAGGTAATAAATTTTTTATTTTGATGCTTTTGGTTGGAACAAAATTCATTTTGGTCATTAAATTCATTTCTTTTTCTACCAGATTTTTTTTGCAACCTAAAAAAATGAGAAGCAATAATAGGACACAGATAATCTTCATGTTAAATTTATTTAAAGCGAAGTTATTTGATTTCTTGTAATTAAAATGCATAATTATAAATAATTACTGTTCCATCTTCTGTTGTTTCTTCTCTAGCTAAAAAAGGTATCGTTTCTGGTTGAAAAAATGCCAGCATGATTTGAGGTATGAGTAAAGCAACTTCATTACTTTGCAGAGCGCGCATTAGTATCTATATATTGTATGAGGTTTTGAAAATTTTCATTAAAGCTTGATAGATGTTGTAAATTATGTAAAAATAGAGTTCGTAGAATCAATGTTTTTGCTGAAATAGCATAAAAGAAAGAATAATCTTAAAATTACCTGAAGGTTTTTTTAGTGTAAACTTTATGTTATCAGATTGTTATGGAAAACTTTGAGAAAAAGAGTAAAAAAAGAGGGTTGAAAGTATTGTAAATGTGAATTAAAGATGTAGTTTTGCACCCGCTTTGCAACACAAGCGAAAATAAAAAGAAACACACGTTCGTAGACATATTGAATTGACAGCCGTTTTAACAGAGATGTTAAAACAAAAGAATAAGAGTAATGGAATCGAGAGATTCGAAAAGAAACACTAGAGAAAGCGTCGCAATATAATATAAAAAATATACGATGAAGAGTTTGATCCTGGCTCAGGATGAACGCTAGCGGCAGGCTTAACACATGCAAGTCGAGGGGTAGAGTTCTTCGGAGCTTGAGACCGGCGCACGGGT